>CAZJSU010000024.1:0-38937 GCA_964548765.1 uncultured Anaerolineaceae bacterium | reverse complement strand
TGATGGCGACCGCCACCGCCGAGATCGAAGCGACGGTCACGGCGGAGGCACAGGCCACCGCGTCGCAGGAGCTTCTCGGCACACAGTCCGCGCAGGCGGCGAACGTACGCGCCACGCTCAACGCGGCCAGCACTGCCACCCAGCAGGCGCGCAGCACAACACCGGAAGATGCCGAAGAAACGCCCGAACCCGCCACTGAGGAAGCCGATGCCCTGAGCGCCGATGACGCGACCGCCACCGCCGACGCGCTGGCGCTGGAAAGCGCGGCGCTGGCGACCCAGAACGCGCTGGCGACCGCCGACATGATCGCGCAGGCCGCCGCGCAGCAGGCGACCGTAGACGCGGAAGCGACCGCCGCGCTGGCAGCCACCGCCAACGCACAGGCGACGGAGATCATCGCCTTTGAGCAAGCGACCGCCACTGCCGTCGTCATGACGGCCACAGCGGAGCGCAGCGCCCTCATGCAAAGCACGGCGGATGCCCAGGCGACCGCCGACGCGCTCGCCACCGAGATGGCCCCGGCCACGCTGACAGCGCAGGCCGCCATTGACGCAGAGGCGACCACCAGCGCCAACGAAACCGTCACCGCCGGGGCCGAGGCCGAACGCAACGCGCAGGCAACCGCCGCTGAACAGACCGCGATCGCAGACGCGCAGGCGACCGAAGCCGCCGCCACTGAAGAGCCTACCGAAGCAGAGGACAGCACAGCGGTAGCACAGGCACAGGCCACCGCCACGCCATCAGCACCGGAAGCCACGCCCACCCCCACCATCACGCCAACGCTGATTCCGGCAGAGGCCGAAACCACCCCCAGCGGCGACAACCTGCTGCCGATCCTGTGCGTCATCGGCGCGGTGATCCTGCTGCTGGTGGTCGTCTTCCTGCTGCTCAGCCGCGCCCGGCGCAGGGAAAATCGCCCGCCCGCGCGGTAAGATGCTATACTCTGGTAAGGGCGGCCACAGCGGTCGCCCTTACCTGCCGGAAAGGAACAGACTATGGGCTACCTGCTGTTACGCATTATCGTGAATGCCGTCGCCATCGTCGTCACGGCGGCCATCCTGCCGGGGATCACGGTCTTGAATGATGATGTCGGCACCTTCCTGCTGCTGGGGATTGTTTTCGGCCTCGTCAACGCCGTCGTCAAACCGCTCATCACCCTGCTCACCTGCCCGCTGGTCATCCTCACGCTCGGCCTGTTCATCTTCGTCATTAACGGCCTCATGCTGCTTATCACCGCCTCGCTGCTGCCAGAGCGTCTACAGGTAGACGGCCTCGGCTGGGCCATTCTGGGCGGCATCGTGATGGCGATTGTCGGTCTGGCGCTGGACTCGCTGCTGGGGCTGAACCGAGCCGACTGAGGAATACGCGCGTCTGGCGCTGTATAAGCCCTCATGGGAACACTCTATGTCGTACCAACGCCTATCGGTAATCTGGAAGACATCACCCTGCGCGCGCTGCGGGTACTGGGCGAGGTCGCGCTGATCGCTGCCGAGGACACGCGCACCACCCGCGTCCTGCTGCGCCATTATGACATCACCACCCCGCTGACCAGTTACCATGAACACAACAAACTGGCGAAACTGGACACTATCTTCGAGGCGCTGGCGGTGGGCGATGTCGCGCTGGTATCCGACGCAGGCACGCCCGGCATCTCCGACCCCGGCTATGAACTGATCGGCGAGGCCATCCGGCGCGGCGTTCGGGTAGAGCCGCTGCCCGGTGCCAGTGCGCTGGTCACGGCGCTGGTGGGCGCGGGGCTGCCCACAGACAGCTTTGTCTATCTCGGCTTTCTGCCCAAAAAAGCCAGCGCCCGCGCCGAAGCGCTGGCCGAAGTCGCCCAACAGCGGCGCACGTTGGTGCTGTACGAAAGCCCCAACCGCCTGCTGGATACGCTGGCAGCGGTGCGCGACGTGCTGGGAGAGCGCCCGGTCTGTGTCGCGCGGGAGCTGACCAAGCTCTATGAGGAGTTCTTTCGCGGCAGCGCCAGCGAGGCCATCGCCCATTACAGCGCCAACCCGCCGCGCGGCGAAATCGTGCTGGTCATCGGCGGGGCAGCGCCGGACGACACGGCGGCATGGGACGGCACGCGGGTGCAGGCCGCACTGGATGACCTGCTGGCATCCGGCGAGTCGCTCAGCCGCGCGGCCAAGCAGGTCGCGGCACAGTCTGGCTGGAACCGGCGCGAGGTCTACGCGCTCGGCACGAAAAAATCGTAGCAACCAGCCGCCCGCGCTGGCCGATATTTGAACCTGTACGCCTTACCTGTACTATTTATTAAGCGGCGCTGGCTTGAGCAAAGGCCCTTGCGTCTGTTATAGTGTAAACACATGAACCGGACACCCTGAATATGGCTTTTGCAACCCCTCTGGCACTGGTTTTACTGTTAGCAATCCCGCTGGTGATTTATATCGGCTGGCCGCGTTATGCTTATCGCCGCCACCGCGACATCCTCAGTCTGGCGCTGCGCGTGGTCATTATCACGCTGGTGGCGCTGGCGCTGGCAGGCGCGCAGATCAGCCGCGCCGCCGACAAGCTGGCGGTCATCTATCTGGTGGATGTCTCCGACAGCGTGGGCGAAGACCTGCGCGAAAGCCAGCTTGACTACATCCGCCAGTCGCTGGTCAGTATGGGGCCGGATGATGTATGGGGGATGGTGCTTTTCGGCGCGAACCCGGTACAGGAACACCCGGTCAGCACGGTGCGCGAAATCGCCCCGCTGCGCTCCGCGCCCATCACGGGCAATACCGACATCGCCGAGGCCATCCGGCTGGCGCTGGCGCTGTTCCCGGACGATGCCGCCCGCCGTATCGTGCTGCTCAGTGACGGACGGCCTACTGTGGGCGATACGCAGGCCGCTGCCGAACTCGCCGCCGCTGCGGGCGTGGAGATCAGCTACGTGCCTTTCGCCCGCGAGCCGGGGCCGGAAGTGCAGGTGACAGACCTGCGCGTCCCCAGCGCCGTCACCGAAAACCAGCCGTTTGACCTGGGGCTGACCATCGCCGCCGAGGAGGACACCAGCGCAACGGTGACGATCCTCGCTTCCGGCGAAATCATCCAGCGCCAGACCGTGAACCTGCGCGCTGGCACCAACAGTTACACGCTGACCATGCCCGGCACATCGGCGGGCTTTAAAGACTTCCGCGTACAGGTAGACCCGGCGGGCGGGGATGGCTTCTACCAGAACAACCAGCTTTCCGCCTTCAGTCAGGTCATCGGGCCGCCGCGCGTGCTGCTGGTCAGCGTCTCGCCCGGCGAAACGCAGTACCTCATCCCCGCGCTGGAAGAAGCCGGTATTCAGGTGGACACCGCCACCCCCGGCGAACTGCCGATCGGCCTCGCGCCGCTGGCACAATACAACAGCATCATCCTCGCCAATGTCCCGGCCACGCAGCTTTCCACCCGCCGTATGGAAACACTCGACGCTTACGTGCGTGACCTCGGCGGCGGCCTGCTGATGCTTGGCGGGCCAGACAGCTACGGCCCCGGTGGTTACTTCCAGACCCCGCTGGAAGACACGCTGCCTGTCGAGATGCAGATACGTGACCAGCAGCGCCTGCCACAGCTTACCATCGCCTATGTGATTGACCGTTCCGGCAGCATGGGACAGGCGGGCGCGAGCGGTGTCGCCAATATCGAACTGGCGAAAGAAGCCATTATCCGTTCGATAGACTTTCTCCAGCCCACAGACCGCGCCGGGCTGGTGTCATTCGATACCGTCGGTTACTGGATCGCCGAGCTTCAGCCCGTGTTTGACCGTCGCTCGTTGCAGCGGCAGATCGCCACGCTGCGCGCCAGCGGCGGCACCGATATTCTCGCCGGGATGCAGCTTGTCGCCCGCGAAATCGTGGACGACCCCTCAGAGCGCAAGCACATTATCCTGCTCACCGACGGCGGCGCGAACCCGGCGCATCTGGTCGAACTCACCCGCCGCCTGCACGACGAGAACGATGTCACCACGTCGGTGATCGCTATTGGCGGCGGCGCGGCCAACTTCCTGAACGATATGGCGATCGCTGGTAACGGCAATTACCACGTGGTAGACACCATCGAGAACATCCCCACCATCTTCACGCTGGAAACCGTGCTAGCGACACGCTCCTACATTCTGGAAGAGCCGTTCGTGCCTTCCCTCTCCGCCTCCAGCCCGATTATGGACGGCATCACCAGCGCGCCGCCGCTGCTCGGTTATGTCGCCTCCTCGCCCAAGCAGACAGCGCAGGTCGTGCTGCGCGGGCCAGCCCCCTTTGCCGACCCGGTGCTGGCGCAGTGGCAGTACGGGCTGGGGCGCGCGGTCGCCTTCACCAGCGACGCAACCGCCCGCTGGGGCGCGAACTGGGTCGGCTGGAGCGAGTTCACCCGCTTCTGGAGCCAGGCAGTGCGCTGGACGATCACCGAAGGCGCTTCCAGCAATCTGGAAACGCGCGTCCTGATGGAAGGCGAACAGGCGCGCGTCGTGGTGGATGCGCGTGACGACGCGGGCAGCTTCCTCAACGGCCTCGACCTGCGCGCCTCGGTCGTGAACCCGCTGCTGGAGTCAGACAGCTTACCGCTGCGGCAGGTCGCGCCGGGGCGTTACGAAGCCGTGTTTACGCCAGAGCAGGAAGGCGCGTACTTCCTGGGGGTCAGCGGGCAGGCGCTGGTCGCGGGGCAGCCTTTAGAGGTCAGCCAGACGACCGGCTGGGTTATGAGCTACTCACCCGAATACGACCTTCAGCAGCGCGGCGCGGATACGATGCTGCTCAACGACATCGCCGGCCTGACAGGCGGGCGCGATATGACCGAAGACCCCGCGCTGGCCTTTGAGCATAATCTGGAAGCGCGCAGCGCACGCACGCCCATCTGGCCGTGGCTGATGCTGGTCGCCATGCTGCTGCTGCCGCTGGATGTCGCGGTGCGCCGTCTGGTGATTACCCGGAGCGACCTTCAGCGCGCGCGCATGGCGCTTTTTGGCCGTTTGCCCGCGCCCGCCCTGCCGTCAGAGCGCCTGAGCAGCCTGATGGGGGCGAAAGAGCGTGGCCGCCTCCGCGCCGAGGAAAACATCCCCGCTTCCGCCAGCACTGCCGGGGCGCTGCGTGCCAGCCGTGAACGCGCCCGCGCCGCCCGCGAGGAACAGCCCGCGATGGTAGCGACAGGCACGCAGGACGATAAGCCGAGCTACCGCCCGCCCACACAAGCGCCCGCCCCGCCGGAAGAAGGGGCGAACGTGGCTGGGGCGCTGCTGAAAAAGCGCCGCGAGCGCGAAAAACGCGAGTGACGGTGCTGTTGGCTAACGCATAAAACAATCATACCCGTAGGGGCGACCCGGCGGGTCGCCCAATCAGCCAGTTTTACGGCCTCGCCTGCCCCTGATTCAACTCGTAGATAATACGTAGGCCATCCAGCGTCAGTTCCGGGGCGATCATGTCAATAATATCGGTATGCTGGTTGAACAACGGCGCGAGGCCACCAGTGGCGATCACCTTGATGCCCTCGCTGCCCATCGCCGCCTTAATCCGTGCCGTCATGCCCTCTACCAGCGCCAGATACCCCCAGAAGATGCCCGACTGCATCGCGTGAATGGTGTTGCGGCCAATCGGGTTCGGCGGCGGCTCAAGGTCAATCTTGTGCAGCCGCGCCGCCCGGCTGACCAGCGCGTCATGTGCCACGCCGATTCCCGGCGCAATCGCCCCGCCCTGATACGCCCCGTCTGCCGAGATCACATCAAACGTGGTCGCCGTCCCGAAATCAATCACAATGGCTGGCCCGCCGTAAAGCTCGTTGACCGCCGCCGCGTTGATGATCCGATCCGCCCCGGCCTGCTCTGGCTGGTCAATGTCCACGTTAATGCCCGTGTTCGTCCTGTGCGTCACGATCAGCGGTTCGATCTCGAAGTAACGCCGCGTCAGTTCGGCAAAGGCGCTGGTCAGCGGCGGCACCACGCTGCCGATAATCACGCCCGTCACCGCGTCATAGTCGAGGTCGGCGCTGTTCAGGAAATTACGCACCAGCACCGCGTACTCATCCGTCATTTTGTCGACCACTGTCCGCGCCCGCCATGAAAGCCGCCACGAGTCCTCGTGCCACAGGCCGAGGTGTATGTTAGTATTGCCGATGTCTATAGCTAAAAGGCCAGAATAGCTATCACTCATCTCTGCCAACGTTCTATCTACCTCACAAAGTCGCCCCTACTTCAAGAGGCTGTAGACCCCTTATCCGCGAACGATAATCCCTTTTCGGCCAGTGTCTCTCTCAGGATGCGAACCGCCTTCGGGCCGACACCGTGCAGCTTCAGGATGTCCGCCTCTGTCACATGGGTTAACTGCTCAAGGCGGGTATAGCCTGCGGCCAGCAGTGCGCCCGTTGCGGGGCGGCCAATACCTTTTGGAAAGTCATGTGCCTGTTCGTCGTGCTGTGCCATCGTTTCCCTGCCTGCTACTCACTCCCGTCCAGCAGATAGCGCGCGATCAGGTGCATGGTGTTCGCCAGCGCGTCCTGATGCGTGCGCTCATAAGCGTGCGAACAGTCCACACCGGGGCCGATGAGCGCCACCCGCCCGCCGCCGCCCGCGCGCCAGTACGCGGTGCCGTCCGAGGCATAATACAGGTAAATATCCGGCTTGTACGTGATGTCATGCGTCTCCGCCAGCCGCCGCAGCTTGTTCGTCAGGTGAAAGTGATACGGCCCGCCGCCATCCTTGATGCAGATGCTGACCGAGAACTCGTCCGAGTTCTGGCTTTCGCCAATCGCGCCCATATCCACCGCCACCAGTTCATGCAGTTCATACGGCCAGCCCGCCGCGCCGCCATGCCCCACTTCTTCGTAGTTGACGATCAGGATCGCCGTGTCCTGCGCGGGCTTCAGGTTGTCGGCCTTCAGCGCTTTCAACGCGCCGTAGATCGCCGCCACCCCCGCTTTATCGTCCAGATGCCGCCCGCGAATAAAGCCCGTATCGCTGACCTCAACCCGCGAGTCCACGAAGATATAATCGCCGACTTCAATCCCCAGCGCGCGCGTCTCTTCCGCGCTGCGCGTCCGCGCGTCCAGCCGCACTTCCATTGTGTCGGCGTTGCGTTCGGCGGTGTGGATGTTCCTGTTGACATGCCCGCTGGGGTTACATGGGACGACCGTACCGCGATAGCGGCGGTTATCGTGGGTGCGTATCGTCACGCCTTCCATCTCGATCCCGCCCCACATAATGCCGCCGATGTTAATCGTCTTCAGCCGCCCGTCCGCTTTAATCTCGCGCACCATCAGGCCGAGCGTGTCCACATGCGCGGTCAGCCCGCGCCGCGTGCTGCTGGCATGGCCGGGCAGCCTCACCAGCAGCGCGCCCTTTGGCGTGATCTCGATGCCCATATCCGGGATTTCCAGCGCTGCAAAAGCCATGGCAACTTTGTCCATCGCTTCCGAGGTGTACCCGGTCGGGCTGGGCGTATTGAGCAGGTCAACCAGAAAGTCAGTCGTTTCGTCGAGCGGCAGGTTTAAAGTGGTCATTTTTCCTCAAAAGCAGATAGATGCTTGACGCGAAAGTAAGTACACAGAGCAGGTTTGTAAGCACCTGTTACGTTGAACCTCACCCCCAACCCCCTCTCCACAGGGACGCTTCGCAGTCCAATGCTTGGAGAGGGGGAGGAATGGCTGGAAGCCAGGAGGGGGCGAGGTAGAGCAGGGCTTCATTGCTGAATTTGCAAACACGCTCACAAATCTGAACGGTTTTATTTTCCAGTGCGTTGTGGTTCAACCCCACAGGTCGGAGATAAATGGTAAAATTGGAACAAGGTTATCTACGGAGATTATAGCCTATCATGCCCAACATCGCTGTGCGGCAGGCCACACTGGATGATACCAATATCATTAGCACCCTGTTCCGGGCGCATATCCATACCTGGCAGCGGCTGGACGCGCAGGGCAGGCCGGAAGATGTGCCTTACGAAGCGCTGACCATCTACGAGCGCTGGCTGCACGGCGGCGCATGGATGAGCGTGGAAACCGGCGCGCTTCAGTTGAGCCATCTGCTGCGCGGCGCTGGCCTGCCGCTGGTGGCCGAGGTGGACGGTCAGGTCTGCGCCTACGCCGAAGCCTACCGCAGCCGCGAACCTGCCCCCTTTGGCGATAACCTGTCCATGACGCACCCGGTCGTGCATCCTGACTATGTGAACAGCGGCGTACAGGATGCGCTGGTGGCCGACCTCATCGAACGCGCGAAGGCGCTGCGCTGCGACCGTTTTCAGGCGAACCTCGCCGTCTATGAACATCGCACCCTCTACGAACGGCACGGCCTGAAGCCGCTGGCGACCATCCGCCGCTACAACCTGCCCGCCCGCACCGGGCAGGGCTTCTACCGCGCGGTGGAGCATCTCGCCGCGTCCGCCAGCCAGATCGAAGACTGGTACATGCCCATCGGTCGCCTGAGCAGCTCGCGCCAGCAGTGGGAAACGCTGTGGCCGCGCACGTGGGACGCGCTGCCAGAGATTCACCGCCAGAAGAGTCACCGCCTGCACCTCAACGCCGCCGGGCAGGAAGCGCTCGTCTGCTGCCAGCAGCAGCTTTTCGCGCCGCGCAGCGTGGACGTGTACTGCTGGTCGCCCAAGCCGCTCACCGGGCAACTGCTTACCTCCATCCGCGACTGGGCGCACCGCGAAGGCTATCGCACGCTGGTGCTGTCGGTCATGGACAGCGCGACCAAAATTCTGGGGCAGGAAGCAGAAGCCGACGGTTACACACAGGAAACCTACGCGCTGGAGATCAGATGAGCAGCGGATAGCGCAAGCGGCGCGCAGATGCGGTAAAATCAGGTCAACGCGGCGGATAAGGCAGCATAAGAGCATACACGCCATGCCTAGCTACAACCCCGATCATGTGGAATATAATATCGTCAGCGGGCGCATTCACGTGCGGCTGGATGACGGCAGTCTGCTCCCGGCCTATTGGGCGCACCCGACACTGGCGATCAAATTCCCCGGCATCGCGCTCATTCACGACTGGTGGGGGCTGACCGACAGCGTGCGGCGCATGGCGAACCAACTCGCGCAGGTGGGCTACTACGTCATCGCGCCAGACCTGTTTAACGGCAGCGTGGCGACCACCCACGCCGAAGCGCTCAACCTGCTGGACAAGCTCGGCGACGGCGGCTACGCCCGCATCAACGCCGTGCTGAGCGCGCTGGAGCGCCACCATCACTGTAACGGTTATGTCGGCGCGGTGGGCTTCGGCATGGGCGGCAGCCTCGCTTTCGAGGCCGCCATCATGCGCGGTGATCTTGAGGCGGCGGTCGCTTATGGCGGCTTTCCACAGCGTTACCTCGGCTACTTCCACCGTTCCAACACGCCCATCCTCGCGCTTTACGGCACCCGCGAACAATACATCCCGCCAGAAGTCATCGAGAAATTACGCGCAGAACTGGCGACCAACCCACGCGGCCTGCCGCATGAAGTCGTCATGCTCGATCATCTCGACCATCAACTGCTCAAGGATCATACATCGCCGCAGGAGGACATCCAGATACGCAAGGGATGGCACAAAACACTCGACTTCCTCGATCACCTGCTGCAAGGCCCCAAACGTCCGCCAGACCGGAGGCAGCGCTGATGCGCCAATGCGAAATCTGGCAGTTGGGGCGCGTCCCCTATGCTGAAGCGCTCGCCCTTCAGGAGAAGCTGGTGCAGGCGCGCAGCCAGCAGCCCGGCACGCCCGACCGTCTGCTGCTGCTGGAACACCCGCACACTTACACCCTCGGCACGTCCGGCCACGACGAGAACCTGCTGCTCAACGAGGCGGAGCTTGAGCAGCGCGGCATTGACGTGTTCCGCATTGATCGTGGCGGCGACATCACCTATCATGGGCCGGGGCAGTTGGTCGCCTATCCCATTATCCAGTTCCCGCGCGGCGAGGAAGGGCTGCGCCGTTACGTCACCGATTACGTGCGCGGGCTGGAGCAGGTCGTCATCCGCACGCTGGCCGACTTCAACATCGGCGGCAAGCCTGTTCCCGGCCTGCCCGGTGTCTGGGTGGATACGCCGCAGGGCGAGCGGAAAATCTGCGCGCTTGGGGTACGTATCAACGTTCGCGCAGTTACCAAGCACGGATTTGCCCTCAACATCAACGCCGACCTGACCTACTTTGAAGGCATCATCCCCTGCGGCATTCAGGATAAAGGCGTGACCAGCATGGCGCGCCTGCTTAAGCGTCCGGTAGACGAGGCAGCAGTGCGCGAGCATGTCATCGCCCATTTTGGCGCGGTCTTTGACTACACGATGATTGCTGGCACAGCGGGGCTGCCGCCTGGCCCATAAGCCTACTTCCAAATAAGCGATATGGCCCTGCCCCCTGCTTCTGGTCTGATTGTAAGCTACGAACACAAGCTAAGGAGGGTAGACGATGACTTATCGTGACGAAGACCCCAAACGCCAGCATGAAGACCGACCAGAAACCGAGGACGAACACCCCACTGACATGGAATGGACGACACCGCCGCCGGGGATGCGTGAAGACCCGGACTGGTTCTCGTCCATCGGGCCAGAGGACGAAGAACCGGAAGTGATCGCCGAAAATTTACAGGAATATGGCTTTAACCTGATGGACGAGGACGACTTCGAGAGCGACCCGGTCGCGCCTTCAGACATGCCCAACTGGACGGATAGTGCAACCTACGGCGGTGATCGCCCCCTGATGCCGGATTATCCCGACGCGCCGCTGGAAGATCACCTGCGTGTGATTGACGAGGAAGCCGTAATCCACGACACCGACCCGGCGAATGAGTACGAACTGCCGCCCGGCGACGACATGCTTCAGGAAGTGGACGACCCCGACGAACTGGACGAAATCAGGAAGCTGGATTCGCTGGATGAAGAACAGCGCATTTAAAGCGGAAGCATGTGACGGTGGGGCGGCATAACCGCCGCCCACACCTGTGATTTAGTCCATCGCCCCGGCCAGCACTGCCGCCGCTTCCGGCTGCTCTATGTCCTGCCCGGCCTTGAACTCGTCCACCCGCACCCGCCGCAGCATCCACAGCGCCACCAGCAGCCCGGCCACCTCCAGCACGAAAACCGCGCCGTAAGCCACTTGCAGGTTGCCCGTCAGTTGCAGCCCGATGTCGCGGATAATCCCGCCGCTGGACACGCCCAGCCCCCGGCCAAACGTCACCACCAGCGACCAGAAGCCCAGGAACGTCCCCGCGCGCCCGGCGGGACTCATGTCCATCATCAGGCCCAGCGTGCCGATGTTCCACAGCCCCAGCCCGATACCAAGCACGATCAGCCCCACCGTGACCAGAGGCCGCACCAGCGCCAGCGCCGACACACTGAAGATCACAAAGCCCGCGATCAGCACGATCACGCCGATGTAGGACATATTAGTGTTCGTGAGCCGTTTCACCTTGCGCGACAGCCACAGAAACAGAAACGACCCCAGAATGGACATGCTGCCCCAATACGCCGCGAAGCGCGTCGTCGTGCGTACATCCATCTCAAATACATCGCCCGCGAAGGGTTCGAGGATCGTGTCCTGCGCGAAAGCGAACAACATCGAAAGCCCCAGATAACCCATAAAAAAGCGCAGGCGCGGGTCATGCCATACCGCCCGCAGGTCGCGCCGCAGCGATACCTTATGCTCGCCCTCGCCCGCCTTGCTGATGACCACGCCGCGCCGTTCCTCGCCCAGCAGTGAGAAGAACCACAACGCCGCCAGCACCACCCCCGCGACGATAAACAGCGTGAGCAGTCGCTCCGGCTCAAAGCTGAGGCCGTCGCCTTCTTCGCCCGCAGGCAGCAGCACGCCGAATAAAATCCCGCCAACCGTGAAGCCGATCAGCAGGAACGTCCACACGATGCCCACCGCGCGCCCGCGCTGCGGGGCTGGCGTGACATCGTAAATCAGCGCCAGAAACGTGCTGCCAGACAGCGCATTCCCCAAACTGAACAGCAGCAGCGCCCCGGTCATCGCCGCCCACATGCCCAGCGTGGCCTCTGCCCCCTGCGCCAGCGTCGCCGTCGTCCAGCCCAGCGCGAACAGGCTGAGAACCATCATCGCCCGCCCCAGCCATATCCAGAACAGGCGGCGATACCCGCCCACCGTGCGCTCGTCAGAGACACGCCCCGCCCAGACCCCCAGCGGCGCGAGGAAATAACGCAGGCTTGCCAGCAGGCTGATCGGCGTGGCGCTGAAGCCCAGGTCACTAATCATCACCCGATTCCAGACTCCGGTTGCCATAATGTCGGCCATGCCCGACCCAACATGAAACAGCGCAATCTTGAGGTTACGCGCCATAGAGAGATTTTGCGGTTCGTTTTTAGCCATTAGTCACTCGGTTTTTGTAGATTTACTGAGGTTTATGGAAGAATTATAACCTTTTGCAGTAACTTCGGTCAACAGGCTACAATCTGAATACGGATTAGGATAGAGGGGAAAGGGCAATATGGCAGAGCAGACCCGTTACAAGAAAATCGTCGTGCCGCTGGACGGCTCCGGCTGGTCACAGCGCGCCGTGCCACACGCGGCAGACATCGCCCGCGACAACAACGCCGAGCTGATTTTGCTGCACGTGCTGCGCCCCCCGGCGCATGAATACACCGACCAACTGGCGCTGGCCGGGCAGGACAGCCAGCTTAACCACCTGCGCGAGCAGATGAAGCAGTATCTTGTCGGGGTTCGCAGCGAACTACGCCATCAGCAGCTTAACGTGCGCTGTCAGGTGATCGAGGGCGTGGGGATAGCCCACCTGATCTGCGATTACGTCAACAACGAGGGCGCTGATCTGGTGGTGATGAGTACGCACGGGCGCAGCGGCATTACGCAGTTCCTGTTCGGCAGCGTCGCCAACAAGATTATCCAGTGTCTTAAAGTCCCGGTGCTGCTGGTACACCCAGACCGCGACTAGCAGGCTACCGCAGCGGGCCGGTATCGGCGCGGATTTCGTTAAACGGGGGAATACGTTCAATCACGGCGTGGCGAATAGCCTCGACCGCCCGTAATGCTGCAATACGCTCCTCGGTGGGCAGGTTGAGCGCGTCAAACTCCATCTCGTCCAGCAGCATCACGCCGCCGTTGGGCATCACGTAGACATCCAGCGCCAGATCATCAGAGCGCACATAGTCGTCGGTGATCTCTGCCGGGCGCGTAATATTGCAGTACCAGCCTTTCAGGTAGCCGGTAGTGCCATCCTCCACGCGAAAGACGTTATACCAGCGGTCGGTATAAAACCACTCGGTAAAGCAGTCGCCGCGCCGGAAGGAGACAAAGCCCAGATCGGCCTCGTCGCGGTCGAACAGCGCTGTCAGGCAAATCCACGTTTCGCCCCAGTCGGCCACCACTGCCGGGTACTGCCAGACGACGTTGCCGTAAGGGTCGCACTTATACACCGTGATTTTGTTCATAACACCGACCTTTACGCTCGCCCTAATGTGTAAACCGCCAACAGCCGCCCTTCCCGAAACCAGACCTTCGCCTCGTCCGCCTGCATCACGTTGCTGATGCCGCGCGCCGGGCCAAACGTCAGCGTTTCATCGCGCAGCGGGTATTGCAGGTTGGCGGTACGCACGCCGTACACCGCGTCGCTCAGCGGCAGCAGCGACAGCGTATCCCCCGGCGCGCCAGCGACCACGTTCTCGCCGGGGTGCATCAGCCAGCTTTCCTGTACCCCGTCCACCAGCCGCACATCAAAACCCGCCAGTTCTGGCAGCGCCAGCAGGTAGATATTGCTCACGGTCTGATCCAGCCGCCCGCCCATCGCGCCCAGCACACGTATATAGCGGATACCCTGCGCGGCGACGAACTTCAGCGCCAGTTCCAGATCAGTCTCGTCCTTTTCCTCCGGGTGACGGTGAACTTCCGCGCCCGCCGCCGCCAGCGCTTCCAGTTCCGGCGCGGCCAGCGAGTCCATATCGCCGATTACCACCTGAACCCGCACGCCAAAACGCGCCGCCACGCGCGCCCCGCCGTCCACCGCGACAATCAACGCCGCGCCCGCCCGCGCCAGTGTGCGCCGTACCAGTGCGCCGTCTGCCGCCTCTCCATTGGCAAAAATCAATGCGGATGAGGGTTGCAAAGCGTCTGCTGCCTCTAGCGGGTGCGGCGCTTCCATCGCTCTTTAATTTCCAGCTTGCTCACGTCCGGCGTATCCAGAAAATCGCTCACCAGCCGGATAAAGCGCTCGTACTCCAGCATGGGGAAATGGCGCACCCCCTGCAGCGGCACTGGCAGCAGCGTGTCTTCCTTATCAAGCGTCAGATACCCCCATACCGCGTCCTCCGGCAGGGGGATCACCGGGTCGTCCGCGCCATGCACCACCACCACAGGCATCGTCAGCAGCCGCAGCTTGTCCAGCATCTCGCCGGAATCATAAGTGCTGACGCTCATCTTAACGGCCTGGCTGTCAGCCTTCGCCACATCAATTTTCAGCTTCTCATAAACTTCTTCAGTGGGCTTAAAGCATTTTCGCAGCAGCTCATCCGGCGACAGCGCGCCCATCTGGCTTTGCAGCGGGTTCTGCCCGCTGTGGCTGTTGGCCGGGGCCGGTGCGGCAGCGCTGGGCGCAGACGCAGAAGTGCCTTCACTGCCAGCGCGGTTGCGTGCCAGTTCGGCCAGCGCGGCGCGCATGGCAGCGCTGGCGCTCATGATCGTTGCCTCTACTGGCTCATCACTGCTGCTCGGCGTGGCCTGCTGGCGCACCGAAGACATCACCCCCGGCATCACCAACCGCCGCTTTTCCAGATCGCCGGGGTCGAACAGCGGCGCGCCCACCAGCAGCATCCTCGGCACTTTATCCGGGTAGCGCTTGGCATACTCCACCGCCACCAGCGCCCCCAGCCCATGCCCGACCAGCGCGGTCTTGGCAATCCCCAGCTTGGACACAAAATCGTCCAGCAGTTGAACCTGATGTTCCAGCGAATACTTCTGCGGGTTTTTTACGGAGTCGCCGTAGCCGTACAGGTCCAGCGCATAGACCTTGTACTTCAACTGCAACTGCTGCATCGTGGGAATCCAGTAGCGCCACGAGCCAACCCAACTGTGCAGTAAAATAACCGGGCGGCCCCGCCCCAGCACTTCATAATGAATAAGATCGCCGCCAAATGTGATGGCGCTCATAGCGTGTTGCCTCTGTTCATGCGCGCCGCCTACTCCATACCAATCTGCTGCAAAATCTCGCCAATACGCTGGGTCAGGTCTGCCGGGGCGAAGGGTTTGAGGATGTAATCCGTCGCGCCGACTTCCTTGCCCAGTTGTACCTCTTCGTCCTGTCCCTTGGCCGAAAGGAAGATCACCGGGATATGCTTCAGCGCCTCCACTTCCTTAATCTTCCGGCACGCTTCGTAACCGGTCATGCGCGGCATCCGCACATCCATCATAATCAGGTCAGGCTTCACTTCTGCCGCCACCGCCAGTTCATAGGCCTCTTCGCCGTTGGCCGCCAGCGTCACCGTATGCCCGGCGTACATCAGGGTAAAGTTAATCAGGTCTCGAATATCGCGCTCGTCTTCGGCCACAAGGATATTTGCCATGCCAACCTCTCGCTAGTTATTTGCCGCGTCCATGTTCGGCTGCTCAATGGGCAGCAGCACGTAAAAAGTCGTGCCTTTGCCCTCTTCTGACTCAAACCAGACCTTACCCCGGTGCATCTCAACAAGCGTTCGCACAATCGGCAGCCCCAATCCGGTGCCTGCCACATCCATCACCAGCGCGTGGTCGTCGTTTCGTTCAAAGCGCTCCCACACGCGCTCGCGGAAGTCATGCGGGATGCCGATGCCGGTGTCCTTCACCGATACCAGCACATGCCCTTCATCTTCGGCGCGTGCCTCAATTTCTATACTACCACCCGCATAGGTGTAGTTAAAAGCATTATCAATGATATTCGTAAAGATTTGCGTGATCTTGTTCGCGTCGGCCAAAATCGCCGGAAGTTGTGGCTGTACATTGAGCGAAACTTCCAGCGCCTTGTTCTGCGAACGGCTCTCCAGCGTCGTCAGGACGGACTTCAGCAGCGGGCCAACGTCCACCGAGTCCAGTGTCATCGGGTCGTTGCCGTAGTCAATCTTGGAGATGTTCAACAGGTCATTCACCAGCACGCTCAGCCGATCCGCGTTGGATTTGATCGTCTTGAGGAAATACTCCTGCTGCCCGCTCACATCGCCCGCCGCGCCCAGCAGCAGCAGGTCGGCATAACCCTTGATGCTGGTCATCGGCGTGCGTAGTTCGTGCGACACGTTAGCGATGAACTGGCTCTTCATGCGATCCAGTTCGACCTCTTTGGTAATATCGCGGAAAACCAGCACCGCGCCCAAAAACTGGCCTTCAACATACACGGGCGATACGCGCACGTTAATCACCTTGTTGCCCAGATCAAGCTGTTCAGACAGGAACTCGTCCGGGTTGTAATCCATCGGCGCGGCCTGCCACTGGCCGATCACGCGCGTCCAGCTTGCGGTGGTGCTGGCAACGTCATGCGGCCCCGCCAGCCGCTGTAATGGCCGCCCGACGATGCTGCCGCGCGGCAGTTCCAGAATGCGCTCGGCGGCGGTATTGACGCGGATAATCTGCCCGCTCGCGTCCGCCAGCACCACGCCGTCGGCAATACCTTCGAGGATGGCGTTGCTCTTTTCGGCCTCTTCCTGCTCCGCCACCAGCAGCACGCCCAACCGCTCGGCCTGATCGCGGATGATGTAGTACAGGTCAGAGTTGTTGATCGCCGCCGCGACCTGGTTCGCCGCCGCGCTCACCAGCCGCACGTGCGCCTCGGTAAACAGGTTCTTCCTGCGCCCCAGCAGCACCATCACGCCGTGAATATCGTCGTTGATTTCCAGCAGCACCGCCAGCGCACTGCTCCACTGCTGCGCGCCCGCCCGCGTCTCATCCCAGTAAGCCGCTGTGGACAGGTTGTTTTCGACCAGGTAACGCCGTTCCTGATGCTCGACAAGCCAGTCGGCGATGATCTGTGCCGGGTGCGCGGTGTCCAGCGCTTCGCCAGTGGTGCCGTCGCGGCGAAGCTGTGCGCGGTTATGCAGCTTATCCGTCGTCGGGTCAATCTGCATAATCACGCCATCATCAGCGCTGACCGCCACCGCCACCATATCCAGCGCGCGGTTGAGGACGCGCCCCAGGTCCAGCGTCCGCGACAGTTCCGAAGCGATGCGGTAAAGCGTGTCAATCCGGTCACGCTCCTGCTGCAATTCTTCGGTACGCACGCTGACCTGCTCTTCAAGGCTGCGGTTGAGCGCGCCAAGCTGGTCGAACAGGCGCGCGTTCTGGATGGCCGCGCCAAGCTGCGAGGCAATCGTCGTCAAAATGCCCTGACTGTTCACCCCGAAGGCGCGCGTGCGCTGGCTGTCGCGCAGCGCCAGCACGCCCACCACCTGATCGCCCGCGATCAGCGGTACGCCCAGATAACTCTTGACATCGCCCTCGCCCGCGCTGATGCCCAGGCTGCGCCGCAGTTCGTCCGGGTTAAAGTAATCGCTGCCCATACTCAGCGGGCGGCGGTTGCGGATGATGTACGACACCTCATCGGTGTTCAGGTCGCGCGGCTCCATGATGTAATCTTCGCCATTACGCACCGCCAGCGGGAAGGTAATCACGTGGCTGGCCGGGTCATACAGCGCCAGATAAAGCTCCTCCACGCCGACCACGCCCGGCACACGGTCGCGCACCACGCGGATCATCTCGTCAATGTTGATCGTCGCCGAGATCGCCTGGCTCAGGTCATTGATGATGTACAGTTCTTCAACCCGGTTGGCCGTCTCGGTGGAGAGGCGCGCGTTTTCGATAGCGGTCGCCGCCTGCGAGCCAAGCGCCTGCGCCAACCGCGTCTCGCGGTGCGAGAACGTGCGGACTTCCGATTGCAGTTCAAGCTGTATCAGCCCGATAGAGTGATCGCGCACCACCAGCGGCACCAGCATGTGCGTGTAATCGCCCGCCGCCACCAGCGCCGTGTAATCGCCGGGGAACAGTTCTTCGCTCTCGCGGTTGACAATCAGCACTTCGCGCTTGCGTAGCGCCTGAAGCTTGGCCGGGAACTGCGACAGGTTAATCGTGCTGCCGGACGGCGCGACCCGGCTCTCGTCGCCTGTGCGCGTAACGTCAATCTGGATTTGCAGCACGTTGTCCACATCGTCCCACAGCGCCAGCAGGCAGTCGTCCATGCCCAGCGCGTGCATCATCAGTTCCACCACGCTGCGGAACACTTCCTGCACGTCCAGCGTCAGTGAGGTGGCCTGCGCCGCTTCCAGCAGCGTTTCCAGTTCGCGGGTACGCACCAGCGTCTGCTCCAGCAGGCTGGTGTTCTGGATGGCGATGGCCGCCTGATTGGCGATGATCCGCCCGAGGTCGGTCTGCTCCGGGTCGAAGCGGCGGGTCTGGCTGTACATGCCCAGTTCAAACGCGCCGATCACCTGCCCGCCAATCGCCATCGGGATCATGATGTACGATTGCAGGCCGCGCGGCAGCAGTTCCTGCCGGATGTCCTCAAGCTCTTCCATCTGCGCCACGTCGGGGATGACCACCGACGACACCGTGCGCCGGATGTGCTGATAAACCGCGCTCTGCTTCAGGTCAAGCACTTCGTCGGGCGGCGAGTCGCCGCGCGGGTGTTCCACTCGCACCCGCCCGATCTGCAAATCGCGCTCAAAAATCAGCGCGCGCGCGTGTTCCACCGTCAGCACCTGCGCGATCTCGCGCAGCGCGATTTCGAGGATGTCCTCGCTGTCCAACGACTGCCCCAGCGCCACCGAGACCCGGTTGAGCAGGCTCAGGCGCTGGGTGCGGCGTTCTGCCTCGCGGAACAACTGCGCGTTCGCCAGCGCGACCGCTACCTGATTGGCAAAGGCAAAAGCGGCCTGCTCGGACTGTGCATCATAAAAGCCCGGCTCCAGCTTGCTGACCGAGATCACGCCGACGACATAACCCTGATTCACCAGCGGCACGCCCATCCAGCTTACCGCCTCGTCCTCACCCGGCAGCTTGTCCCAGCCCTGCAGGTTGCTGATGGTGTGTACGTGCTGCGTCTCCACCACCTGATTCAGCCGCTCATGCGAGCTGATACGCACTCGTACCCGCGCGGGAATAGTATCGTCCTGATAATCCTGCGCGCCTTCCAGAATCAACCCGTCATCACCGTCGCGCATCCAGAACGTCATCGTGTCAAACGCGATGATGCGCTCCATCTCGCTCAGCGCCAGATTGATAACTTCGTTGTAGTCCAGCGAGGCCGTGATGCGGCTGGACACTTCGGTGAGCGCCGCCAACTGCACCGCGCGCGCCTCGATGTCCTGCTCCAACTGTGAGCGCTCGGTGATGTCCTCGACCATGATGACCAGCCCGCCAGCGCTGCTCTCGCCCAACGGGTAAATGTAAAAATTGCTGGTGCGGCGTTTATCGCTCGCGGTCAGGTGCTGACCGCTGCGCTCCTGCGGGTCGCCGGTTTCCAGCGTGTGCTGCACACTGCGCGACAGAATGGGCAGAAGCTGCGGATGATAAACGAACAGGTCTTTGCCAATCGCGCTGTCATCCCAGTTATAGCGGGCGCGCATGAAATTGTTGATCGAGATAATCTGCAGGTCTTTATCCAGCACGATAATGCCCTGCTGGATGGACTCCACGATGGATTCGCTGAAGGCCTTCAGGTTCACGGCTTCGCTGAACAGGTGCGCGTTCTGGATCGCCACCGCCGTCAGGTTCGCCATACGCTGGATAAGGGGCAAAAACTCGCTAAAGCCGAAGGCTTCCGCCAGTTCGCTGCCCAGATGCCACACGCCGAGATGCTGGCCGCCGGTCATCAGCGGCACAATCATGGTGGTGCGTTCGCCCGCCTCGTACCACGCGCTCAGGTCGCTGTAGCTGGCGATGATCGGGTCATCGGCGTGGTAAAGGTACGCCTGCCCGTCGTCAAAGCTGCGCCCCAGCGCCGTGTTTTCCAGCGTGGCGCGTGTCTCGCGCGTGATGTCCAGCGATTCATCAGGGTTGACGCGCACGTTAATCACGTCGAAGCCGCCATCCACGCGCGACAGCACGGCGTTCATACGCATAAACGGCATCAGCCGCAGCGCCCCGCGCGCTACCGCCTTCAGGATTTCCTCAATGTTCAGCGTGCTGGCGATGGCCTCCATCACCGCGTTTAACTGCGCTTCCTGCTCGGCGTTCTGGATGCTCTCCAGATAAAGGCGCGTGTTCTCGATGGTGGTCGAAGCCTGATGCGCGAAGATTTCCAGCACTTCGACCGCGTTCTGCACCGGACGGTGATTATCCTGCGGCAGATCAAGCACCATCAAACCCAGTACGCTGCCTATCGAGCTTCGCAGCGGCACCAGCAGCAGGTCGCCATCGTGCCAGTCGTCGCGCTCCCCCGCGCCCACCAGCGTGCGCTTGCCATCGAACCCGGTATCCAGCGCCGCCAGATTGCCGAGGTTGCCCCACACGCCGATGTTCTCAATCGGCATGAAGTACGACTCGCTGATGCGGTACTCCTCGCGCAGCAGCGCGTCCAGATGCGCCTTATGCAAGACCTGTGGACGGCTGCGCTCGAAAACCTCAATCGGCAGCCCGGCCTGCGCCACGCGCCGCAGGTCGCCGCTTTCCTCGTCGGCCAGCATCATCAGCACAATGTCAAAACCGACGCTCTGCTGCACGCTGTAAGCGATCGCTTCCAGCATCGTCACCATGTCGGTATTGGTGTGCAGCATCTGCCCCAGTTCAAAAATCTGGTTCAACTGCTCCACGCGCCGCCGCAAAAGCTGGCTGCGGTTGAACTGGTCTTCAAAGCGCATGGCGTTGCCATAACCCAGCGCCGCCTTAGCCGCCAGCGTCAGCACGAAGTTCGCGCCGCGCTCGTCGAAAGCGTCCGGCTCGTCATGATAAACATGCAGCACGCCGACCACCTCGTCGGCATACTCAAATGCCACCGCCACCGCCGAGTGCGCGCTGGCGGGCAGCGGTTGCAGCGCGGGGTTTTCCTCATATTCCTGCACCAGCAGCGGCACACTGTGGCGCAGCGCGGCCTCGCGCTCAATATCGGCCAGCCCCTCAAGCGTCCGGTTGCTGCCCACCCGCCGCAGCAGTTCCGGCGTATTATCTTCGCTCCACTGTGACGACGGCCTCAGCAGCGCCACCGTGCTGCCCATCGCGCCCGTCGCGCGGATCGCCTCATGACGGATCACCTCAAGGATGCGGTCTAAATCCAGCGTTTGCGTCAGTTCGTTGCTCACGCGCGAGATGGAGTCCAGTTCCTGCATCCGGCGGCTGAGGTTTTCGTCTGCCGACTGGTAGAGCATCACCCGGTCAAGCGTCGCCGCGATCTGTGCCGCCACTGCCGAGAGCAGGCGGCGGTCGCGCTCCTGATAAGGCCGGGGCAGGCGGTTGGCAACGCCCAGTTCGCCCATACTGCGCTCGCCCACAACCAGCGGCACGACCACCGCGTTCTTCAGGCCGACCTGCTGCGCCACCCGGCGGTAACTTTCCAGCACGCGCTTGTCGCTCAGCACATCGTCGCTCATAAACGGACGCTGCGACACCGCGACGCTCTTATCAAAGCCCGGCGCGTAAGAGTCCTGCACCAGCGGCTGGTCGAGTTCGATGCCGTGAACATAACGCGGATACGTCACCAGATTGGACGAATGCTGTTCCAGCACGTTAATAAACACGATCGGGCTGTGCATCAGCCGCCCGATCTCCGCCAGCACAGGCGTAAACGGCTCGTCTACCGTCAGGATGCTGCCGGCCATCTCCGCGATCTGGCGCAGCCCTTCCGCCTCGTCGCGCAGTGTTTCGGCTTCGTCGGCACGGCGCTGCATCTCCCGCACCAGACGCGCGTTTTCAATCAGCGCGGCGGCCTGCGCGGCGTAAATCATCAGCAGCCGCGCGTCCTTTTCGGTCAGTTCCGCGCCGTTGTTCTTGTTAGAAACCTGCACCACGCCCAGACGACGGCCACCCACCGCCAGCACCGCGAACATGGTCTGCGTCACGCCGACCGCCGCCGCCAGCGGCTCCAGCCCGGCCTCGATCACCAGACGGTCTGTGCTGACGTTGTTGGTGTACCAGTAATCTTCTTCCAGCCACGCCTGCAGCAGCATCGTGTCCTGCTGTAACGGGATGACGTAATGGCTCATCAGCGCTTCGTCAACGCCGTAGAACGGCGGCTTCGCGGCCAGCACCTGCTGCGCCTCGTCGTAAAGCAGGATGCCGCACATCTGCATATCCATCAGCCGGGCGATGCGCGCGGTGATCTCGGCGTAAAATTCGCTCTCGTCGCTCGACGCGCTGATAGCGTAGGTGATCTCCTGCAGGCCGAGCAGTTCGGTTTCCTGGCTCTGTTCGCGCTGGTAAATGCGGATATTCTCCACAATGACCGCCGCCTGCGCCGCCAGAATACGCAGGTTCTGAATATCGCGCGGGGTAAAGCCCTCGCCGCGCTTATTGCTGGCCTGCACAATGCCGATGCGCTGGTCGCCCACAGTCATCGGCACCAGCGCGGTGTTATAAACGCCTGTCAGTTCGGCCAGCGGCAGCAGCCTCAGCGCCTCTACCAGCGGCTCGTTCACCAGATCATTGGTGTACCACGACTGATGATTCTCCCAGATTTCCTGCTGCGGGCTGTTCGGCAGCAGCGGAATCTGGTAATTGCGCGTGATCTGGTCTGGCACGCCATAAAACGGCGGCTCTGGCACAAGCGCCTGCCGCGCCTCGTTGTACAGCAGAATGCCGCACATCTCCACGCCCGCCAGCCGCGCGATATGCTCATGCAGCGCCTTGTACACCGCCCGCGCGTAATCTTCTTCGTCGCGCCCGGCCTGCTGCACCACATCCTGCAAATTCGCCATCTGCTCGATGTGCTGCGCCTGCTCGGTATAAAGCTGTGCGTTATAAATGGAGATCGCCAACTGCTGGCCGATGGCCTGCAGCAGCGCCATGTCGCGCTGGGCAAAGCCGCTGCGCGCCACCGCCGCCAGTTCAAACGTCCCCAGCAGTTGATCGCCCAGCAGCAGCGGCACCCCGACATAGCTCTGGTAGGGGCTGTCCTTGAGTTTGGGGGGGATGGCGTTGTAGCTGTCGCGGTCTGTCACCAGCACAGGCTTGCGCTGCTGCACAATCCAGCCCGTAATGCCCTCGCCCGGCTGGTACGTGCCACCGTTCTCGTCCAGTAGCAGCACATAGGCTGAGTCGCCCAGATACCCGCGCGGCTTCAGGCGTGTCCCGGACTCGTCCCACAGGCAGATTTCGCCCGCGTCGGCGGGGATCACCGAACGCACAATCGAGAGCAGCGTTTGCAGCACCTGCTCCACGCTCATGCTGGCGTTCACCGTCTCGCCAATCCGGTTAATGACCGTCATCGCCTGCGAGAGGTCGAGCGCCTGCGGGTTCTGCGTCTTCGCGCCCAGTTCGCGCATCACCACCACAGTGCGAATCTCCGGCCCGTTGGGGATGCGGTGCGACGAAGCCTCCACCCAGCGCGGCCCAACCTGAAACGAAGCCTGCCCCTCGCCGCCGAACAGGCTCAAAAAGCTGTCGGCAGGGCTGACCATACTCGCGGCGTATTCGAGGTTCGGGCTTTCGCCGTTCATGCTTAACCACGAACGCGCCAGATCATTCACATAAACCAGTTGGCCGTGTTCTTTGGAAACCAGCAGCGCGTCGTCTGTCGAGGCTGCCGGGACACTGCTCAGGACTTCCTCGATGCCCGGCGCATGTCCCAATTCTTCCCGCTGGCGCGACCATAAATAAAACCAGGCGAAGATAACCGCCCCACCCAGAAAAAAGATTAACGCCAGCTCCATCGCTTCTCGCCTGTAAAACTCAACTTACCAGGACGTGGGAATGCGCGACCCAATATCTTCCCCGCTCAACCCACGCCGGCGGTCTTCAGCGGCCAGTTCGGTAATCTCGCGGATGTCGGAAAACTGGTGCGTTTCCGTAGAGACCGCCCCCGCCGAAAGCGTCATCAGCGGCGCTTTGCCCTCGCCGCCTTCGCTGGAAGGAATCAGGATATACCCCAGATCGCGGTCCACAAATGAATAATGCTGCTTCACTTCCTCATCAAAGCGCTCCACCAGCCGCTGTTTGATCTTCTCTGCGTCCGGCGAGTGGCTGATGATGACGAAGTTCTCGTCGCTGGGATGTCCGATGAAGTCCTCTGGCGACCCCAGTTCCTCCAGCACTTCGTTAACCAGCAGCGCCATGAAGCGGATCACCTCGTCCCGCGCCACGAACTGGTACACCTCGGTGAAGGGGTCAAAGTGGTTGATCTTCAGGTCAATGTACGTCCACGGCTTGTTGGCCTGCATCAACCCGCGCAGGTGGTCTTCGATCAGCGCGCCTGTCGGCAGGTTGGAGATCGGGTTGATCTGGCGGTTGCGATCTGCCGCGTTAATCGCGTTCTGCACCCGCAGCTTCAGCTCCTCAATATCAAACGGCTTGGTGATGTAGTCATCCGCGCCCAGTTCCAGACCGGTGATCTTGTCGCTGCGCTCGTCCTTTTGCGTCAGAAAGATGATCGGGATATGACTGGTGCGGGTCGTTTCGCGCAGTTCACGACAGACATCATAGCCGTTCATATCAGGCAGCATAATGTCCAGGACGATCAGATTCGGTAGCTGCTTGCGGGTAGTCGTCAAGGCATCACCGCCGCGTGGCGCGACCTGTACCTCATAGCCCTGCCCGGTAAAGTAAATACGCAGCATATTGGAAATATCAAAATCGTCTTCGACCACCAGAATTCGACGTTTATTCATACTCGCCCCTCGCCAACCATTATCAGGGTGCCAAAAGTTTATATTCAGAATAATACACGATAGTGCGTGTTTTCGCATCACGCGCCGCGCAGCGGGACGCGCCTCTGTCTTAACAGTATAAGCCAAAACTGAATATAGATTTATAAACAATTCACGGAAACTTGAATAGGAATTTCAAACGTTACGTTTGAATTCACGAACCATCCGCTACTGCCTGCGGTTCTCGCTGGCACGCTCGCGCACAGCGGCAATCTGCGCGGCGCTCACTTCATGCCCAAAGCTGCGAAAACCCGCCAGCCGGAAGCCGTGCCGCGCTGCGATCTCGTCAATCTCCAGCGCCTGCTCAACGCTGACCTCTTTAGAGATGGTGTAATCCTCGTAGCGGCCTTCCAGCGCCAGCGCCATCGTCTCCGCCATGCAGGCGTAGGCCATGCGCGGCGGAAAGCCAAAGTCAAAGTGGAAATCCACATTCGCGCCTGGCACTTCGATCATGCCGCCCTCGATCACCAACACGTCGCTGCGCTCCGCCGCCACCCGCGCCGACACATCACGCGGGCGCGCCACGTCGCACACCACCGCCCCCGGCTTCAGGTGCTGCGGCTCGATCACCGCGTGAACCGCGCTCGTCACTGTGAGCAGCAGGTCGGCATCGTAAATCGCGCGCATATCGGTGCTGACACTAACCGCCGCGCCGCGCCCCTGACAGCGCTCGTACACCTCGTGCAGCGCTTCGCTGCGCCTGCCCACCAGCACCAATTCAGCCGTTTCGCCCGCCAGCAGTTCAGCGCATGTGCTGCCAATCGTCCCCGTCGCCCCCACGACCGCCGCTTTGGCCGCCTGCATCGGAATGTCCATCACCCGCGCCGCCTCGCGCACCGCCTTCACCGCCATGATGATCGTGTAGCTGTCGCCGTTGGTTACAGGCACATCCAGCCGCCCGGCGATCGTTTTGCCCGCGTCCCCCACTACCGACGTATACGCCCCCAGCCCCAGAATGCGCGCGCCCAGTTCCTCGGCCATATGCCCGCAGGCGACGATCTTGCGATAGACTGTCTCCACAGGCAGCGAGAGCATGGTCGGCGGCGTAAACGGGCAGGCCAGCAGCCAACCGCGCAGCTCACGCCCGTTAAACTGTGATTGGATGCCCGTCACTTCAGAGATGTACAGCGGGGGGAAAAAACGCGACAGAAAGTTGATCTGCCCTTCTGTCAGAAATTTTGCAATCGGCACCTTGCGCGCCGCGTCCTTCTTGATCTGGATCGGATGGATGATGAAGGCAAACGTATCCTCGACCATCTGCTTACCAGTCTTCCTCGCCCACCTCGATCATTTCATCCTGACGCGGGTAGAAGCGTCGGTGTACGTCGCCGCCGCGCACGTGGAAGTGGTCGCTCTGCTCAAAGTCCACGCTACGCATGACCACGTGGCGCTCTGGCGAGGCCATAATCACCACGTCCGACTCCACCATGCGCCCCGGATAAAACACCAGCCCCGACCCGATGCGGCAGTTATGCCCCACGCCGCTGCCCAGCACAATCTGCCCAACCTCTTCCAGTTGGCCGTTGATGTTCGTCGCGCGGATCGGCTTCTGTGCCACAAGGTTAAAGTCGGTAAAGGTGTTGCCCGCGCCGATGAAGCTGTTCCGCCCGATCACGCACATTTGCAGGCAGGCGTTCTGCGCGATGATGCTGCTCTCCATCACCGCCGTCAGGTACAGCGCCGCCCGAAACGGCAGGAAGCAGTTGTTCGCCACCGTACTCAGCATCAGGTTGCAGCCCTGGTCAATGCTGACGTTGTTGCCAATCGCGCAGTTATCAATGACCACGCCGGGGCCGATAAAGCAGTTGTCGCCGATGGTCGTCGGCCCGCTGATCTGCGCCGATGGGTGAATCACCGTGTCCTTGCCCACCTTCACCACGCTGGACGTGCTTAACACCTGCTTCTGTTCCAGTATCCCGCGCCAAAGCAGCTTCATCGCCGTCAGGTTGTGCCGCTTGATGTGTTCCTCAAAGCGGCTGCCGCGCGTGAACACGCCGAAGATGGTGCTGGCGAAATAGACATGCACCCAGCTTTCGATGGAAAGCACCGCCCGCGCGGGCAGGTAATGCGTCAGGTCGCCCTGCTCCATCGTCATGAAGTCCGGCACGCTGTAGAAGCCTTTTTCGTGGGCATCGCTCGGCACGACCACAGGCGTGATGGCCTCGGTATAGCCCTCCGGGAAATACCACAGGTCGAGCAGGTAAATCTCGCCCCCACGATCATCCTTGCCGCGTTCAAAGCCGGTCGTCAGCGGCATCGTATAAGTGCGGAACGCGCGGTCATCCACGTCAATCGCGGCGCGGCAGGCGCGGTTGAGCTTTTGCGCCCGCTCCAGAAAATACTGTAGAAATTCCTCGTCAAACCACAGGCTGTCGCGGTAGACAATCGCCTTGCCCTCTGCCAGCGGCAGGTCGTCCCGGCTGTTCAGCGGGCGGCCAAGCTGCACGTTCTGGCGAAAGAACCCGGTAAACAGGTCCTGATGATGAATCTTCAGCGGCTTGATGCCAATCGTAAGCTCGCTGGCTGGTTCGTTAAATGGCGGCACATGACGATTATCTTCAATTGCGTAAAGTGTTATCGGCTGCATATACGCCCCCCGTCGCCCGCTATTCCAGCGGCTTTTTCTCGATGATGAACGTACAGGTGTCATCGCCCATCGCGTGGCATGTTGTCTGTTCTACATGATACATCTTACCACCGCTTAGCCACAATAAGGCTTCCTGAAGCAGGCCCGCCGCCACAAAACAGCGCGGTTCCTTCAGCGTGCGCCCCCAGCACAGCGGGCAGCGTTCGATATGCCAGTACAGCACGTCCGGCGTATCTTCCAGCCGCACCACCTGATCGCTGAACTGGTTAAACAGTTCGGCAAACGAGGTCGCGCCGCGTTCCAGCTTCAGGCTCCAGGGCAGCAGATGCACGCCGAGGTCGGCAATCCCCAGCACAGGCCCGAACTCCGACAGCCCGTAGCGAAAGGTCACGCGCCCCACCCGCAGCGCGATGCCTCGTCCGCCGCGCGGCCCGTACATCAGGTCGAAGCCCTGCATCAGCGCGCTCACTTCTTCAAAGGGGAATTTTTTATCCAGATTATTGGCCGGAAGCGAGTTGGCGTAATGCCCCAGCCCGACAGTCTGCATCAGCGCCAGCAGGCCGCCGCGCCCCAGCACGTCCTCGGTCGCTTGCAGCAGGACACGACCCATGCGGTTGGGGTAGTAATAACGCATGTTCGTGTGCGCCTCTGGCTGTTTCACGGGAGTCCGTTCTGTAGATGTATCAACCGCTGTTCAGAAAATCGCGCAGCGTTGTATGGAAACGCTGGCTTTCGTCCATCATCGGGAAGTGGCCTGATTTCTCGAACCAGGCGATCTGGCTGTGCGGGGCATACTGCTTTAAAACCTGTGCCTGTCCCGGATGCACGATGCGGTCTTTTTTACCATAAATTCCCAGAATTGGCATCTTCAGTTCGCCCACGCGCGCGCGCAGGTCGGCCCGGCGCAGGGTGGCGATGCTCTGGAAGAACGCGCCGCCGCTCAGGTCGGCCACGTCCTGCTCCATCATCTTCCACAGCGACTGACCATCTTCGGCGATGAAGCGGGAATAAACAGGCAGCGTGAGGCGCAGGCCGCGCATGAAGGTGTCAAATAACATGGGGGAAGACTGCGACAGGCTTTGCCAACCGCTGTACGCGGCCAGCTTCAGCGGCTGACGCAGCGATGAGCCGACAATCGGCGAGCCAACGACAACGGTTTTCACTACCTTGTGCGGGTAGCGAACCGCCGCGCCCAGCGCTACGGTGCCGCCCATCGAATGCCCGACCAGCGGCGCTTTCACCATGCCCAGGCGGTCCATAAACTCGTTGACCAGCAGGACAAAGTTATCAATCGAAAAGTCCATGCCCTGCTCGCCACTTTCGCCAAAGCCCCAGAAATCCAGCGCAAATGTGCGGAATTCCTTGCTCAGTTCGGCGATTGTCGAGCGCCATAAATTCCACGAGCCAAGCCAGCCGTGTAAAAAAAGAACAGGGCGACCCCGACCATACACCTCGTAATGGACTATCCCCTGTTCAGTGACCAGAATTGCCACGTGATCTCAACTCTCTCGGTGTGGGCAGCGGCGGAAAGCCCGCATCAGCTCTCCATCTCCTCCAGGATCGAATAGAGCAGCTCCAGCAGCACATTCTTGACGCTCTCTTTGTCCTTCGCCACACAGGGCAGCAGCTTGACACCCTCTTCAATCCGCAGGGCGATGCGCATGTCCTCGGTCTCCCACGCTTCCGGGTGATCCTGCTTGTTGGCAGCCACCACATACGGCGTGGGCGCGTAGGCGCGGAAGGTTTCCAGAATGCTCTTGGCTTCGCGGAAGGTTTCCGGCTTGGCGCTGTCCACCATCACGACAAAACCCAGCATCCCCTCCGCGAGGATTTCCCACATGAAGTCGAAGCGGCGCTGGCCGGGGGTGCCGAACAGGTAAAGCACCAGGTCGTCGTCCACCGTGATGCGCCCGAAGTCCATCGCAACGGTGGTCGCGTCTTTCTGGCTGCGCTCCATCGTGCCTTCGGTAATCTCGCGCTCGGTGGATACCACTTCGATTTCACTGATGGAGCGAATGAACTCTGTCTTGCCAGAGCTAAACGGCCCGGTAATCACCATTTTCACAGTTTGCATAGCTTATCCGCTCTTCCAGTACACCGTCCCTAATGGACTTTCAGGATTTAAATGGATTTGATCTTGTCAATCAACTTGTTGACTACGTTCTTCTGCACCTGTGGCGCACGGGTGGCCGCAGGGCGGCGACGATCGCTCATCGCATCCATTCCCGGCGGCTTGACGAGTTCCACCAGTCCGGCCTGCTCAAGGCCATAGACGATGCGGCGGATTTCCATGTCCGACATATTGTTGGCTTTGGCGATCTGCCGGATGGAATTCTTCGGCTGCACAAAAGACACCACCCGCCATTCTTCCACGCTCAGGTTAATCCCCTTGAATTTCTCTTTAGGATTTTCAGGGAACTTCAACGCGAAGTCCAGATTAGGCAGGAACTCGGCCAGCTTCTCTGCTTCCTTAATGCGCCGCGACCCCTCGATAATGACGTTCTCAAGGTCAATCGGCACAAGGATGCGTTCCTTGCCGGGCAGGATGTTGTCGTCAAAGCGGAACGGCCCTTCTGCCCATGTCAGCAGGCCGTAGACCACATCCAGCGTGTGCTGCTGAATACTGGTGACAATATCCCCCTGGCTGACGTAATTGGCGTTAATCAGCAGCAAAGCCAGCGCCTTGTCTGTCGTGTTTTTGGCGCGCTCGCGGATGATGCGCGCCTGTTCATCGGTCAGTTTGCCGGCTTTATTCAACACGGAGACCAGGTTGCCATCCTGCGCGTCTACGGCGGCATAAATCAGCTTGCCTTTATTAAACGAAACTTTGGCGCGCTCTTTGCCGGGAGACATACGCTCCTTGCCCATCGCGTCTTTTTCGCCAGTTTTGACTCCATCAAAGATGGTCAGTGTGCCGGTCTTCCCGGCCAGGTTGATGAGATTCAGCAGTTGGGTGGTGCTGAAATCCCGAATATTGCCCTGGAGCGGCATCTAGCGAGTCCTCCGCGTCAAAATCGTGTGAATCTCGGTAAAGCCCGGATTTATGGTGTGACAACACTTCTAAACATGACAAGTTGATTATAGCCCGCGCCCATAAGCGAGTCAACCAAACTTGCGACGTTCAGATTTCAGTGCCAGAACACAGGTTACAGACCCTCCGGGACGAAATCGCGCTACAAATCCTGCCGCGCCGCCCGGTATAATGTCCCCGGCAGTCAGACAGCAGAGGTCAGCTTCCTTGATAACAATCTACCGTCTATGCTTTATGTTCGTCGCCGGGCTGATTTTGTTCGCCAGCATCACCAGCACTGAAAGCCCGTCTGCCTACCATAATACAACCGAACAAACCACAGCAATAATTGAGAAAACACAGACATCTATCCCGCCAGAGGCCATCGGCCCTGACGATTTCCCGCCCCGCGTAAACCCGCTGACCGGCCTCGAAGTGGCCGACCCGGCCATCCTCGACCGCAGCCCGGTCATCGTCAAAATCTCCAACGCGCCGCCGTTAGTGCGCCCGCAGGCGGGCATCGGCGCGGCAGACCTCGTGTTCGAGCATTATGCCGAAGGCGGCCTCACCCGCTTCTCGGCCATTTATTACAGCGAGGGGCCAGAGCGCGTCGGCAGCATCCGCAGCGCGCGCATCGTGGATTACGAACTGATGCCGATGTACGACGGCCTGCTGGCCTTCTCCGGCGCGAGCATCGGCGTAGAGGAACTGCTGAACAACTCAGCGTTTGCGGGCAGGCTGTTCAAGGGCGTGCTGTATGGGCTGCCCTACTACTGGCGCGACGAGAGCATCCCCGTGCCGCATAATATGTTCACCAACGTGGCCGCGCTGTGGCAGCTAGCCGCCGCGCAGGGCATCGGGCGCACGCACCACTTTCACGGCATGGCCTTCCTGCCACAACCGCCAGAAGGCAGCGCGGGCGCGGCCAGCACCATTGACCTGCGCTACCGGGCGACCCGTGTTCGCTGGGAGTACGACCCGGAAAGCGGCCTGTACCGCCGCTTTGCCGACGGGCTGGGGCATTACGACGCGAACACCGAACAGCAGATCACCGCCGCCAACGTCGTCGTCATCTACGCCGACCACCGCCTGACCGATATTGTCGAAAGCGAGTGGCAGGGCAGCGTCAGCTACAGCATCGAAATCCAGTTGTGGTTCGAGGGCGACGCGCTGCTCTTCCGCGACGGCCAGCACTACGAAGGCCGCTGGGTACGCCCCACGCGCGAGGATATGCTCGGCCTACGCACCGCCGACGGCGAAATCCTCTACCTCAAGCCCGGCAACACATGGTTCCAGCTTGTCCAGCTTCCCGAACAGCAGAACCCGGCGGAGGAATGGCTTAACATAGAGTGAAACCTTCATCAAGTGGTCGTCATCGAAAGCGTGAGGAAAGCGCCATGAATATCAGCATTGAACGCGCCACGCCGCAAGACGCGGAAGCACTGGTCAGGGTGCAGGTCGCCGCCTTCCACAACGACGCGCTGCTATATCCGGGGGTCGAGGTCGGCGGCCCGCCCGGCTACGATTCCGTTGAAAGCGCCCTTCGCAAAATCGCCGAGGCGGACTGTTACAGGATCGTGCATGACGGCCAGATCATCGGCGGCGTGGTAGTGTTCCCGATGGGACACGGGCATTTTCACCTCGACCTGCTCTATCTTGACCCTGCATGGCACAATCGCGGCATCGGCACGCAGGCCATGCGCTTCCTCGAGCAGGCTTACGCGGCCACAAAATGGACGCTGGACACGCCCGACTGGGCAGTCCGTAACCGTCACTTCTACGAAAAATTCGGTTACGTACAGGTCGGCGAAACCCGCGAAGACGATATTACGTTGATCGCCTACGAAAAACAGCTTTAGCCTGCCTACGCAAAAGCGGTGTGGCGCGAATGTCGTTATAATAGTCTGTAAGTGTTCAGGCAGGGAAAACCGTTAACGATCATGTCCACAATCAGAACCTTACAACAGGGGATTAACGCTGTGCAGGCGAAGAATTATAAAGAGGGGGTACGCCTGCTTCGCGCCGCCCTGCGCGAACCCACCATCACCAACCCTTCCCGCGCGCTGGCGCATATCTGGCTGGCAGAAACCACCGAGAACCGTCAGGAAAAGCTCCAGCATTACACCGAAGCGCTCAAAGCCGACCCCGACAACGAATACGCCCAGCAGCGTTTTGCCCAGTACGCCGCGCCAGAGCCGCCGTCCACGCCGCCGCCGCCCCCGCATCTGCCGGAAGCGCCGCTCAACGCGCCGCCGCCCCCGGTCTACCGACCGGAAGGCGTGACCGTCGCCAACCCTGCCCCGCCCCCGCCTATCACCAGCCCTGCGCCCGCCTACCGCGCGCCCAGCATGTCCACCAGCCAGCTTATCCCCATTAACCCGGTGGTCAACACGCCGCAGCCACAGACCGACCTCGGCTCGTCCTATCACATCGTCGGCATCCTCGGCGGGCCAAACGGCAGCGGCTCCGGTTTTTTTGTGGCGCGGCACGGCATCATCGCTACCACGCGCTATGTGGTCGGCGGGCTGGAGAACGTCACCGTCGAACTGGAAGTCCAGCGCCAGCTTCCGGGGCGCGTCATTTATTCGCTGCCCGCGCTCGATCTGGCCTTTATTTACGTCGAACAGCAGGTCACCGACCTGCTGCCAGTAACGGTTTTCCCCCACATCCACGACAACGCCCAGCTCACCGTCATCAGCCACAACCGAAAGATGATTACCGGCAAAAAGCGCGAAACCGCCCGGATGCTGGAAGCCCACTGGTTCCCGACCGATATTGTCAACCTGCCGGACGCGGGCGGCGGCCCGGTCTTCGACGAGCGCCATTACCTCGTCGGCATGATTACGCACAACATCAGCAGTTCGTCGGCCTATGTCTACGGGCTTCACATCAACACCATCCGCGAACATCTGGAAAAATTCTTCCACCAGATGCGTACCGGCCCCAACCGCGTCTACTGCCAGGCCTGCGGCTACATCAGTCAGGCCGCAGCGGCGGGCGGTTATTACTGCGAGGCCTGCGGCGCGACCATGCCCTTTGCCCAGCATCTTGACCGCCTGCGTACCCCGCAGATTGCCGTGCTGTATGAAGAAAACCACGCCGTTAGCTGCACCAAATGCGGCGCGCATACCGGCTTTTATCAAGGGGTTTGCCTGCGCTGTGGCAGCGCCCAGCCCGTCACCCGATAGCAGTAGGCTCGCTCAGGCCGCTGTGTAAAATGACTTCTTTAAAAGGAGAGTAATCATGTTTAACTTTGGCGCAAACCGCAGCACCAACGCGAATTACCGTCTGGAAAGTTACCGGGCGGCTGTCCAGCAGGTTATCGCCTCGATGGGCGTAGACCCGCAGCAGACAAACATGAATCTGGAACAGGGTTACGGCTGGTCTTTCCGGTACGGCACCGCTGTGGTCGAAATCTACATCGTCCAGCAGGGCGAAAGCGGCGCGGGCTATCTTCAGGTGCTTTCCCCCATCATGCACCTGCCGCAAAACGGCCTGCTGCCGCTTTACCGCCATCTGCTGGAACTCAACCTGCAACTGACGAACGCCGCCTTTGGGGTGTTTCAGGAAGTCGTCTACGTTTATTACGAGCGCCTACTGGACGGCATGGACAATGTTGAGGCGGCGAATATCATCACAAACGTCGCGGCCTATGCCGACGAATACGACGACCGGCTGATCGCCGAGTTCGGCGGGCGCATCTACAACCGGGCCTGAATCGGCAGGGTTTGGCCGCGCCTTTACTCAACGTTGCGTTTTCTGCGTCCCGCCGGTGAAGGTTCTCCACACCCGCCGCAGGTCATGCCACAACGCCTGCGCGTGGCCGCCCAGCGCGATCATCACCGCCACCCACAGCCCCTGTGTGTACAGCGTCGGCGCGAGCGCCTCAACCATCTGATTTTCCGGGTTGCGGAAGTACAGGATCGGCGGCATGTAATTGGCCGAGGCGAGGTAGATCGGCGCATAGATGCAGGCCGCCGTCACGACCAACGCCAGCCAGCCCGGCAGCCGCAGAACGCTCGCCAGCACGAAGCCCAGCGCCAGCCCCAACCCGCCAAACAGCATCAGATTGGTATCGGGCGGGTAATTGAGGAAGAACCATGTAAAGGCCGCCCATGTCAGCGCGCCCCACAGCGTCCCCAGAAGCAGCCCGCCGCCCAGCCGCGACCCCCAGAACCAGAAGCCACGCAGGCGCGATGGAAATTCCCCCGCCAGCAGCGCCAGAAAGCCGGTGAAAAAGCCAAACGTTAGCCCGGTAGACACCGCGATCCCCGAACTCGAAGCCTGAAAGATGGCCTGTGTCGGCAGGTTGACCCATGCATACCCCGCCAGCGCCAGAAAGCCGCCCACCGCCGCGAAGATATAACGCCAGACGATGCCCATCGGCTGGTCGCTGATGCGCCGCCATGTGTTGGCGAGCCATGCGTAAACCTGTGCGCTGCGGCTGACCACTGGCGGCAGCGATGGCGCTTCGTCACGCACCAGCGCCAGCGCCCGCAGCGCGCCACGCCTGCCCGCGCGTTGGGCTTCCGCCAGTTCACGTACAGCCGTCATCGAGCGAATCCGCCCGATCGTACGCGCTGCCTGCTCCGCCACCGCCGGGAATGCCCGATCCAGCGCGATCTCGGCCAGCAGCGCGTCAATCTCGGCGTTATACACGACGCTGCGCCAGTCATCCGGCGCGCGCAGTTGGATAAGCTGCCGCGCCCGCGTGGTCAGCAGCCCGGCCTTCATCTCGCGCGTAATCTCGTAATCGCTGCGGATTTGCGCCCGTGTCGCCAGCACATGCACCGCCGCGCGTTTGGCCGCCTCGTTCTGCTCCACCTGTAACGCCTGCGCCACCAACTGTGGAATGCGCGGCGGGTCGCTGTCCGGCAGCGTCTCCAAACGGTAAAACGCCCGTTCCCGCGCCGGGGCGTTGTCGCTGCGAACCGCGTGCAGCGTGACCCAGCGGCGGTTCGCGTCGTCCAGACGACTCCACCAGTAATTGACCTCGTGGTCATATTCCAGCGCGCCGCGCAGCAGCATCTGCCGCCCGGCTTCGTCCAGTTCAAGGCCGAGTTCTTCCGCCTTCATGTAGTAATCGTTCACCAGCATAAAATGGGTGATGCCCAGCAGGAAGCGCCCCTGCCCGTGCGCCCACGCCCGCCGCGCCCGGTTGTACAGGTCAACCGCCTCGCGCCGCGCCAGTTCGTCCGCCGTGAGCAGCGGCATCACGTCGCTCAGGTCTACCGTGCCGCCCACCTCGCGGCTGTCCTGGTCTTCCACCTCGGCATCCGGGAACACCAGCAGCCCCGGCTTCTGTTCGCTTACCGTGACCGCCCCCGGCATTAACAGCGCCTCGACCTCCTCCACCAGCGCCATCACGGTATCCGGTCGCGCTTCCGGGTCGAGCGCGGTGCCGCGTCGTAAAATCGGCGTGAGCGCGTGCGGCAGGTGTGGCCGCACGCCGTCCATATCCGGCAGGTCTTCCTGCGATTGAAGCTGCTTCAGCGCCAGCGAGGTCGTCGCGTCGAACGGCAGTTCGCCCGTCAGCATGTGAAAGACCAGAATGGCGAAGCTGTAAATATCGGCACGGTGATCCAGCACCGCCTGTGTCAGTTGTTCGGGGGCCATGTACAGCAGCGTCCCATAGCCGGGGTTGGCCGCGCGGCCTTCCGGCCCGATGACCGTCGCCAGCCCGAAGTCGGCCAGATAGGGCGAGTGGTTGCTATCCAGCAGGATATTCGACGGCTTGATGTCCAGATGCACCACCTTGCTGGTGTGGGCATGGTCGAGCGCCTGCCCCACCGCCCGCATCATCGGCAGCGCCGCCTCCAGCGCCATCGGCCCATCAGCCACAAGCTGCTCCAGCGAGCCGCCTGTCACATAGCGCATGACGATGTACAACTGCGCGGCGTAGTCGCCAAAGTCGTAAATCGGCAGGATGTGCGGGTGTTCCAGTTGGGCGATGGTCTGCGCCTCGCGCTTGAACAATTCCACCGGGTCCATGTCATCATCGGCGGAAAGATCACGCGCGATGGTCTTGACCGCGACGGTGCGGTTCAGCCGCTTGTCGCGCGCCGACCACACATCGGCCATCCCCCCGCGCCCGATATGCTCCACCACCGTGTACTGATTTATCTCGACCCCGACATCCATCAGCTAATGCCCTGCTGTCCTTCACTGATCAGGGGAGAGATTTGAAGCCCCTCCCCTACGGAATTTACGAAAGTTCTCATATTATAGGTTATGCTCTCACAGACAGCCAATCCGTCGCGCCTGCTTACAGCGTATGTAAGAAATAGCGTTCTGTGTGGTGTAAAAATAGAAACTTATCTCAATGGTGACTTTGATCAGGATATATAAAACCATGTCGCGTCAATCTCACAGCCTGCTCGTGCTGCTTCTGGCTCTACTGCTGACCCTACCGCTGGCCGCGCAGGACAGCACCCCCGCCCCGCCGCGTGACCCGCGCGCGCTGGCGCAGCGCTTCCTGCGTTTGAGCGAGGACGCTTTCACCCTCGCGCCCATCACCCCACAGTACGAAGTCGGCGACACCGCGACCTTCTGGGTCGGCAAGGCCGACAGCGACCAGCCCACCCGCATCACCGCTGAACTCGGCGCTGCCACCCCCAACGTCTATCTGTGGGTCGAGCAGGGCATCGCCTATGATCGGCGCGCGCTGGCCGAGGCCGCCGGGGCTGTCCAGCAGCTTCAGGCCGCCCTGCGCCAGCGTGACCGCTTCGGCCTGCCCGCCGCCCCCGGTATCGAGAACGTCGTCCTGCCCGCCAGCCTCAACGACATCCCCGATGTGGATGCCGACCCGCACCTGTTCATCGTCTACACCCGCGACCTCGGCAGCACGCAGTACACCATCAACGTCAACGACAGCCTGCCCGAAGCGCTCGTCCCCGGCGGTTACACCAACCAGCATGAGGTGATCGCCATCAACACCGCCATGCTGCCCGACACCGCGCTCAATGCCCCGTCTTACATCGGCCTCATCACCCGCGCGCTTTATGATCTGGTCAGCATCCACAACACGCCGCAGCAGGCGGACTGGCTGCGCGAGTCGCTCGGCTGGTACATGCTGCTGCAACTCCAGCAGGCCGCCCTGCCCGAAGCCTTCGTCCGCGCCTATCTCCAAAGCCCCGCCACCCCGCTGCGCGCGCCAACCCTCGCTGGCGCGAACGCCGCCGCGCTCGGCGGTCAGCAGTTGTTCATCAATTACTTGCAGCAGCGCTTCGGCGAGGAACTCATCCGCGCCCTGTTCACCAGCCCCGGCGACAGCATGAGCGCCATCAACCGCTGGCTGGCGCAAAACAACTACACCGACCCACTCACGCGCGAACGCATCACCGCCGCCGACGTGTTTGCCGACTTCACCGCCGCCAACATCCTCAACGCGCCCATCGGCGACGGGCGCTACCTGCACACGCGCAGCACCCTGCCCACCGATCAGGGGCCTGCTGGCATGGTCGCCCGTAATACGCTGTCCATCAACGCGCCCGGCCAGCTTGTCGGCCAGTACGGCGCGGCCAATTTCTACCTCTTCAGCGAACAGGGCGGCGAGTTCACGCTGCGCTTTAACGGCCAGCCCACCACCCCGCGCCTGCCACTGGGCGAACACGACCCCGACGACCGCTTCTACTGGACAGGCCGCGCCGCCGACCAGCACGCCACCATGAGCCGCGCCTTTGACCTGCGCCGCGTCGAGCGTGCCACGCTGGAATTCGACACATGGTATGATCTCGCCGCCAACTGGAATTACGTCTACCTCACCGTCTCCGCTGACGATGGCGCGACGTGGGACATCCTGCCGCTGGAAAACGCGCCCTTCTCCAACAGCCTCGGCGCGGCTTACGGCGCGGGCATGACCGGCGTGAGCAACCTCGACGGCGCACAGCCCTTCCCCTATCTCGGCATCCTTTTCGCCAGCGACGGCGTGACCGTCTCCGACCTTGTGGCCGACGCGCCCGCCGCCGAAGCCGGCTTTGAAGTGGGCGATGTGGTCATCGGCTATGACGCGCGCGAGTGGCCGGGCGCGCCAGACATCATCGGCCTGCTGGCCGACTACCGCCCCGGCGACACCCTCAACCTCTACGTCCAGCGCGGCAGCGAGCGCGTCAGCCTGCCCGTCGTCCTCGCCCCACACCCGGAGCGCGTTTTCGCGCCACAGCCCGAATGGCAGTCCTACCGCGCCGACCTCTCGCGCTACGCCGGGCGCGAGATCATCCTGCGCTTCGAGTACATCAGCCAGCCCGGCCACGAGAACCCCGGCCTTGTGCTGGATAACATCGCCATCCCGCAGCTTGGCTATCTGGACGAGGCCGAAGACGACCCCGGCTGGGCGCTGGCAGGCTGGCAGCAGGCCGACAACCACGCGCGTCAGAACTTCCTGCTGCAAGTGATCGCCACAGGCGGCCAGTCCAGCCCCGCCCGCGTCCGCCAGCTCATCACCCCGCGCGACGAGGCCACCAGCGGCACATGGCACTTCACCGCCCAGCCCAACGAGGTGCTGGCCTTCATCGTCGCCGGGCTAAACGACGACACCGACGAACCCGCCCGCTTCGACCTGACCATCGCCCCACCCGGCGACGAGGCATAATCCCACACACTCGTAGGGGCGCAGC
>CAZJSU010000023.1:49990-52564 GCA_964548765.1 uncultured Anaerolineaceae bacterium | reverse complement strand
TCAATATACCCAAGCGCGCGCAGGTTATCCATCACCGCGTCGTCCACGTCGCCAAACGCGCCGTCCTCGGCCTGCTGCGTTCCGGCGCTGCTGACGAAAGCGGCGATCTTCCCCTGTAGGGCGCGGGTCAGCGCGGGCTGCTCGGCGGCGACATCGCGCGTTTCCGCCGGGTCGCGCGCCACGTCATACAGCCCTTCCACGCGGTCGGCCACCATCGCCAGCTTGTGCGCGCCGTCGTACACGCCGCGCCGCACATGCCGCAGCGACAAGCGCTCAATCAGCGCCGGGTTGCGGTGTTCGATCACGTTGAGGAAGGTGCTTGGGGGGAAGGCCTCGGCAAAGACCAGCCCGCTTTCGGTGTCTTTCGCGCCGTTGGTCGCCCGCGCCAGCGAGAGGCCGTGTACATCGGCGTTGGGGTCGTCGGCGGCCAGCGGCGGCGTGATGCCGGTCACATCCAGCGCGGTGTGGAAGATGCGCCGGGTGGAAACGGTGGTCTGCACCCGTTTGCCCGCCGGGAAGTGGTCGGGATAATGCACGACCAGCGGCACATGCACCAGTTCCTGATAGACCACAAAGCTGTGGCCGAAGAAGTTGTGGTCGCCATGCGATTCGCCATGATCGGCGGCGATCATCACCAGCGTATTCTCCAGCGCCCCGGACGACTTCAGGTAAGCCAGCAAGCGCCCTAAGTGATAATCCTGATGCAGGATTTCCGCGTCGTAGAAGTCGTAAAGCGTCTGCTGTTCCCAGTCGGCCAGCGGCGAGTCTGTCGGGCTGGCCCAGCGTGCCGCCTCGCTGTTGAAGCGGTTCATGAAGCGGTAAGCGCGCGCGTCGCGCCTGATCTCCGGCGCGATGCGGTCAAGGTAAGCCTGCGGCGGGCGGTAAGGCAGGTGCGCGCCCATCAGGTTCATGAAGGCGAACAGCGGCTTCTCCGCGCCCCCGGCCTGATGCTGCTGCCAGTAAGCGATCAGGTCATTCACTGAGTTCTCGGTATGCCCGGTGTAATTGGTGATGCGCGTCCACAGCGGCACCAGCAGCGGGTTCATCGAGGCGCGGAACAGCCAGTCAGAATGCGCGAAGCGGTTTTGCGTGGGGCGGGCGAAACGCCGCCAGCGCTGGCGAATTTCGCGCTGTAGCGGGCTGCGGGCGCTGTCGAGGGGGCGGTTCACCGCCGCGCCTGCGTAATTGTAAAACTCGTTAAAGCCGCGCGTCAGGCCGTGATTCAGCACCCCGACCAGCGGATTGTTGCAGAAGCCGACGGTATGATACCCCGCGCCGCGCAGAATCTCGGCCAGTGTCGGGTGCATCCCGGAAAGCTGGCTGTAGCCCTGCGTCAGGCGGTGCGCGCTGGGGTACAGGCCGGTAAAGAGCGAGCCGTGCGCGGGGACTGTCCACTGTGCCGGGGCAATCGCGCGCTCGAACAGCGTCGCGTGGCGCGTGAACTCGTCCAGCGCGGGCGATGTCTCGCGGGTGTGGCCGTAAATCGAAAGACGGTCACGGCGCAGGGTGTCGAGGATGATGAGCAGGATATTCGGTTTCAACGTGCTGACCTGAGACTGTGTACGTTCGCGCGATGATGCTCGCTAACAGCTAAAGCTAACGACCCTATCATAACATAGCCCGTCCTGTGCCGACACATTCACTTAGCCAGCCCCAATGTGCCATAACAAATGCAAAACGTAAATTTTTATAAAATTCATTTACGCCGCGCAACTTTAAATCTATACTTTACATTAGGGAAGATTTGGAGTTGCTCTCGATGTACGCAGACGATTACCCCCACGACGACACCTACACCCGCTATAATGTCGAGCTGGCGCTCAAGACGGGCGATCTCGCCTATGCGCGCGAAATCCTGCGCCCGGTGCTGCAAGGCAGCCCCAGTGCTGATGTGTGGTATCTGGCGGCGCTGGTCGCCAGCAGCCGCGATGAGCAGATCGAACGGCTGGAACGGGCGCTGGCGCTGAACCCCGATCATGCCCGCGCTGCCGCCGCGCTGGAGCAGGCGCGGCTTGCCTCTGCCATGCCACAGCCGCCGGCTCGCTCGCTCCTGACATGGCTGCGACAGGTTCTCGCCCCCAAAAAGTCGTGAATCCGTAGACGTGTCCTCAACAGTCCCTGCACAATTTGCTGTACAATAAGTTTACAGGCAGCATATTTCAGGGAGGCACACACTTATGTCTATACCACCCGCTACCGCATTTATTGTAGGGTTGGACTACGAATCCGCGATTGTTGAGTTTAATGTGCGCCCAGAGCCGGGGACTGTCCCGGACGTGACGCTGTTCAAGGCACGCAAGGGCGAGGGCAGCCTGGTCATCCTCGATGTGCAGCCGGATAATCAGGGGACGAAAATGCCCAACGGTCAGGTGTACCAGTGGTTCAAGCTGCAATTCCCCAACGGCCAGACCGGCTGGCTGCGCGCGCACGTGCTGCACATTCAGGGCGATTGCACCCGCTTCGGTTATGGAGTCGTCGCCAACCCGACTTACGCTTACATCCTCCGGCGGGTGATCGCGCAGGCGATTGCGCCTGTCGGCCAGCGCCCAGACACGCCCGCGCCTGCTGTGCCTG
>CAZJSU010000023.1:39224-49890 GCA_964548765.1 uncultured Anaerolineaceae bacterium | reverse complement strand
GCCTGTCACGCCAACGTCTGCCGCGCCCGCGCCGCCACCAGCGCCCGCCGCGCCCACGCCGCCCGCCCCCGCGCCAGCGCCCACGCCCGTCACCCCGCCGCCCCCCGCGCCAGACCCGGACGCGCCCGCACAGCCCAAAGCTGGCTTCATCAGCGCGCCCGCCGGGGCGCGGCTGCGCCAACTGCCCGTCAGCGGCGTGGAAGTGGTGATTATCCCGGCCAACTCCAGCGTGACCGTGCTGGCGACGCAGGCCGTCCCCGGCCAGCAGTTCCGCTGGCTGCGGGTGAGCTACCTCGATAAAACAGGCTGGGTGCGCGAGGACCTCGTCACGCTGAGCGGGGCAGCCCCCACCCCCACCGCCGATGCCTTCCCCGATTACACCAGCGGCGACCTGTACCCGGTGCCGATGCAGAATTATCGCTTTGTGCGGGGTTATCAGGGGCCGCTGCCGCTGCATAACGGTGTGGACTATGGCGCGAACACAGGCGAGCCGATGCTGGCCGGGCCTGCCGGCGGCCTGTGCGTGGCCGCTGTCGAGTGCCTGAAGTGCAACGACCCCGACAGGCCAAGCACCATGTCGCAGGGGCTGGGGCTGGCGAACAGCGCGGTTTTTGCTGATTCCGGCTGGAACTTCGGCTATGGGCATTATGTGGTGATCCGCTACCTGCACAACCAACTGCCGCCCACCACGCGGCAGGCGCTTGCCAATATGGGCAAGCACGGCGCGCATGTCTACGCCATGTACGCCCACCTCAGCCGCATGGATGTGCGACCGGGGCAGGCTGTCACCGCCGGGCAGATGATCGGCGCATGTGGCAACACGGGCAATTCATCGGGGCCGCACCTGCATCTGGAACTGCGAACCTCTACCAGTCCCAATTATCCCGGCTGGGGTCGCCTCGGCGAGGATAACCTGCTCGACCCGCTGCTGATGTTCAAGCGCTAGACCAAGCGGGGCGCACCCGTATGCGCCCCCGCCACACAAATCCTTACGATTGTTAACCTTAACGTCTGTACCGCCAGTTATCGTTTAGCATGAATAACAAAGGTGTTTACTAGCTGGCTGGCAGCGATAGAAACTGCGGCCATTAAGGAGTAGGTGCGGTGTCCCGCATAACAGTTTTTGATAATGAGTTCGTCACGGTTGAATACGTTCCCGATAAAGGTATGATCCATCATACCATCCACAAGCCGATTGGTGATCGTGTCCAGATGTTTATGGAAGCGCTGGACGCGGGGACGGAAGCACTGAGAGAACATGGCGCGACCAAGTGGCTCTCGGATGATCGCAAAAACGGCCCGCTGGACCCCGAACTGGTCGAATGGGGCGTTCAGGACTGGAATCCGAGAACGATCAGTTACGGCTGGAAATACTGGGCGAACATCGTGCCTCAGGAGATTGCCTCCGCCGGAACCCTGATCCCCACCATCGAAAACCTGCATAAGCTCGGTTTGCGGATGCAGGTTTTCACGTCGCTTGAGGCAGCGCTCGACTGGCTTGACAAGCAGAAATAGGCCGCCGGGCAAATCATGCAGTGGGGTGCATTAGCGCCCTGCTGTCATCGGTATACTGACCGCAGCGCGGGCTGAATTCTGAGACAATTGGCCGTTTAGTGTGTATTCGTCTGGTGAACTTTACTTTTTACCCGAAAAGGAAGAACATCAGACGATGCGACCACTGGAATGGCTCTTTTTAATTTCGTTTATCCCTATTGTGTCTATGCCCTGGATTCCGCAAAAGTGGCGGCGCGGCTGGTTGACGGTGGGCGCGCTGCTGCCGATCACAGCGGGGATTGTGCATGTGATCGTCGAAGGCTGGCGCGTGCAGATGCTGCCGCTGTACGGGCTGGCGGTGTTGGTGCTGGTGGGTAGGCTGCCTGCGCTGCTGGGGCGTGAAAGCAGCGTGCGGCGTGGGCGTGGCATAGTGGTGAGCGTTGTCACCGTGCTGCTTCTCATCCCCTGTGCCGTCCTTGCGGGCTGGCTGCTGCCCGTCGTGACGCTGCCAGCGCCGACAGGCCCTTATCACGTGGGTGTTGTTGACCGCGAGCTTGTGGACGAGGCGCGTGGGCGGCGCTTGATGGCCTCTGTCTGGTATCCTGCCGAACAGGGCGGCACACCCGCCCCGCTGACTCACCACCCGGACGAGGTGGCTACCGCGATGGGCCGGCTTTCCGGTCTGCCGGGGGTGGCGCTCCAGCATTTGCGCTATTTCACGGTGGCCGCCAGCGAGGGCGCGCCTGTGCTGGCAGAGGGCGCGCCGTTTCCGGTGCTTGTCTTCTCGCATGGCATGGTCGGGCTGCGCTTGCAGAACAGCTCAAACTTGCAGGAACTGGCAAGCTGGGGGTATGTCGTGGTGGCGGTTGACCACACCGACGCGGCGGCGGTGACGGTGTTCCCGGATGGCGAGGCGCGATTCTACAGTCTGGCGCAGTTCGGCGTGCCTGCTGGCGTAGAGCCAGACACCGCGCTTATGGATGAGCATGTGTTTCCGGTGTGGGTGGCAGACCAGCGTTTCGTCTACGATACGCTCGAAACATGGGCGGCAGATGACCCGCTGCTGGCGGGCAGGCTGGACGTAAATCGCATCGGTTCATTCGGGCATTCCTTCGGCGGGGCAACCGCGCTGGAAGTCTGCCGCGTTGACGAGCGCTGTCGTGCCGCCGTGAACATGGACGGCGGGCTGTATGGCGACACCGCCAGCCAACCCACAGACAGCCCGCTGCTGTTGATGAGTTCTGCCGACAGCAGCCAGTACGGGGACACGGTGGAGAAGTGGTCGCGCATGGTGGAGAACGCCGAGGCCGATGCCTACTGGCTGGAACTGCCCCACAGCACGCACTTCTCGTTTACCATCACACAATTGCTCTCGCCGTTTTTAGTGCCAGACAGCTACGAGCCACGCGCCGGACTGCGTACCATTGACAAGTACCTGCGCGCCTTTTTCGACGCGCACCTGCGCGGGGCAGAGGCGCTCACGCTGGGGGCGGCATCTGAAGCAACCGATGTGCGCTGGATCAGCGGTTAAGGCATAGGCCGGCTATTGAGCATCTAACCCGGTCATCTCGGCGCTCAGCGCCCACAAGCGCCGCGCGGCGGCCTGGTCGTAAGAAGCCTCTGAAGAACGGGTGTCGCGCCGCCGGACGAAGTATTTCCCGCTGATGCCCTCCACCTCGCTCGACCGGGCAAGCCAGAGCTGCGTATCCGCGCCTTCTTCGGGCGTGAGCGGGCCGCGCATGTTCAGGCCGGCAGCCCGCTGGAAGTTGGTATGGACGAAGCCGGGATGCACCGCGTTGACCGTTACGCCTGTGCCTTCCAGCCGCCGCGCCAGTTCGTAGGTGAACAGGATATTCGCCAGCTTCGACGCGCCGTAAGCTGTCCACGCCTCATAACGCTGGCGGTGGCCGGGGTCGTCGAAGTTGATGACGCGCCCTTCGTGGGCATCGGACGCGACGTTAATGATCCGCGCCGGGGCGCTGGCGCGGATGGTCGCCAGCAGCAGGTTGGTCAGCAGGAAGTAGCTCAGGTGGTTGAGCGCGAAGGTCAGCTCAATGCCGTCCTCGCTTTCGCGGTAGCTGGTGTACAGCGCTCCGGCGTTGTTCACCAGCACGTGCAGGCGGTCATACCTGCTCTGGAATTCATCGGCCAGCGCGCGGACTTGCGCCTGTGACGAAAGGTCGGCCTGCAAAAACTCAAGCGAACCCGCCGTCTCGCCGATTTCAGCCATCACCGCGCTGATCTTCTCCGCATCGCGCCCCACGCCGATGACCGTCGCGCCCGCCTGTGCCAGCACGCGGGCTGTCACCTTGCCGATGCCGTCGGTCGCGCCAGTAACCAGACAAACCTTGCCAATCATGTTTGAACCTCAGCCATTAGTGATCGTGTGCTGCCGCGCACGATAAGTTCGGTGCTGTAGACACATTCCCGGTAAGTCATATCGCCCGCCATGCGCTTGAGCAGTAGCTGTGCCGCCATCGCGCCAATGGCATAGCCGTTGGTTTTTAGCGTGGTCAGCGGCGGCGTGACCTGGCTGGCGAGCAGGATGTCGTCCGCGCCCATCAGGCCAAGATCATCCGGGATTTTCCGCCCCAGTTCGATAGCCGCGCGCATCGCCCCCAGCGCGACCAGATCGTTGCCGCCGATGATCGCTTGCAGTTCCGGCTGCGCCTGCAGCAGATTGTAGCCAGCGTCATAGCCCGCCTGCCAGTTCGGGGCGCAGGCGCGTGTCCATTCGTCCTTCAGGTCAATCCCCAGCGCCTTGAGTTCCTGCTGGAACGTCCGCGCGTCCACATACAGGTCATAATGCTGCAAACGCAGGTAGCCAATGCGCTCGTAACCGAGGTCGCGCAGGTACTTAAAGCTGATGACCGCACGGTAGCCCGGCACATAATCGCTGCGGACAACGCTGCCGATGTGTTCTGGCAAAGGCCGCGTCACCGTGACAACGCACGGGAAGCGCTCCACCAGCGGCAGCAGTTCCTCTGTGGGCAGGCGACCGCTGCAAATAATGAGGCCGTCTATCACCGTGTCGTCGAGCTTCTCAAGGATTTCGCGCTCTCTGGCGGGGGATTCGTTGGTGTTCGCCACCAGCACGCTGTAATCTTCCCGGCGCAAAACGTCTTCCACGCCCTGATACACCTCGGCAAAGTAGGGGTTGGTGATGTCCGGCTCGACCAGCGCGACCATGTAGGTTTTGTTCGTCACCAGCGTGCGCGCCGCGCGGTTGGGGCGGTAGTCCAACTGCTGGATGACTTCAAAGACCCGCTGCCGTGTCTGCTCGCTGATGCGCCCCTTGTTATTCATCACCCGTGAAACGGTCATCATGGAGACACCCGCCTCTTTGGCGACATCCTCCAGGGTGGTACGGCGTTTTTTAGACATGCGTTCCCTGCACCAGTTTAATGTGCTGACTGGCATTATAGTAGCGCAGGACGTGGTTTAGCGCTAACTCTATGGGGCTAAATCATAGCTATAGAGCCAATCATGAGCGGAAGCGCATCTCAGGGATGCCCGGCACGTAATAGTGAGTCAGGCGGCGGTAGTAGTCCAGCGTTTCGGCGGGCTGTTCACACTCTGGCGGAATGGGCAGGCCGGAGAAGGTCTGGAAGTAGAGCAGGCAGGCATCGCGCCACCAGCGCGCCTCTTTTTCCTGAATGGCGAGCAGCGACCGGACATGCTCGAAGCGGGCGCTGTCCACACAGCCCGCCAGCGAGTCCCACGTCTGCTGCATCCCGCGCACCATGTCTACGCCTTCGTTGTAGGCGAAGCAAAGCTCATCCCACAGAGTACGGCCAGACCTCATGCGGTGCTGCCACGAGACACGGTGGAACCACAGCAGCAGTTCCTCCGGGCAGGTGGCGAGGTCGGCCACTCGCTCACGATAGGGCGAGTGATACTGGCTGACCGCGTTGCTGCCCGTTGGGGTGCGGTCGAAGCCGATGCCGTCCGCGTCGGCACGATGGTAGTAGATTGCCGTCCAGTCCGGGCGGTCGTTGTCCACCCAGGGGCCGGGGCCGAAGTGGTGGCTGCGCGCCATAATGTGGTGCAGCCCCAGCGGGGTCATGTACCTGACCGGGGCCTCGCGCGAGGCCATCATGAGCGCCGTCGTCTGCTGCACAAACCGCGCGTCATTGCTGAAGGTCATACGCAGCCATTCTTCGGCAATCGCCTCTGACGACAGGCGGTGATCCCACGCCAGCCGCCCGAAGGCGTACCAGTTGGCGGCAGCGAAGGGATGGCCGCACCAGTTGCGCTCACTGCCGATGTTGGACACCGCCGCGATGCCAGTGATGGCGTGGCCATACAGGCTGCCATCTGCTACGCGGGCGACAGTGGAGCCGGGGCCATTGGCGTAAGTGTCTGCGTCGAGCGTTTCTTTAAACAGCGGAGCCAGATAGACGAGGTGCGTCGCCAGCCCCAGATACTCCTGCGTGATCTGGAATTCGGGTATCAGCGGCGTTTTGGGCATCGCGCCGAACAGCGCGTGAAAGGGTTCGCGCGGTTGAAAATCCAGCGGGCCGTTCTTCACCTGCAAAAAGACGTTCTCTCTAAACAGGCCGTCCTGCGGCGCAAGCTGCGTGTACGCCTGTTTGATGCGGTCTTCAGGGACATCGGCATCATAGACAAACGCGCGCCAGATGACGACACCGCCATGCGGGGCGACCGCCTCCGCCAGCATGTTCGCGCCGTCGGCGTGTGTCCGGCCATAGTCATGCGGCCCCGGCTGACCTTCGGAGTTGGCCTTGACGACGAAGCCGCCGAAGTCCGGGATAAACTGGTAAACCGAGGCGGCGGTCTGCCGCCACCACGCGGCGACCTCGGCATCAAGCGGATCGGCGGTGGGCAGGCCGCCGATCTCCATCGGCGCGCTGAAACGCGCTGTCAGAAAGACACGGATGCCGTAAGGCCGGAACACGTCCGCCAGCGCCGCCGCCTTTGCCAGATACTGTGGGGTCAAAATCAGCGCGTTGGCGTTTACGTTGGTCAGCGAGGCGGCGTTGATGCCGATCGAGGCGTTGGCGCGGGCGTAATCCACATAGCGCGGGTCTATGTAATCCGGCAGCTTGTGCCAGTCCCACAGCGAGGAGCCGGCATAACCGCGCTCGATGGTGCCGTCGAGGTTGTCCCAATGGTTGAGCATCCGAAGCTGGAAGGCGGGCTTGCTGACCACCTTCAGGCCGTCCAGCGGCGTGTGGGTTTGCAGTAGCCGCAGCAGGTGGAAGCAGCCGTACAGCACGCCGATGTCGCTGTTGGCCGCGATGACGATGCAGGCGTTACCGTCTGGCCGCGCGTGGGTGATGACAAACCCCTCGTCGCCCGCCGCGTTTAATTCGTCCTGAAGGGGCAGTGCGGCGATGCTGCCGGAACTGTGCGGCGTGCCGACCAGCAGCGTGCCGTCCTGCGTCACCTGTTCCGCCGCCGGGGCTGGCCTGCCCAGCAGCCTTTCCAGCGCGAACGTTAGCTCATCCCGCGCGGCCAGCAGCGTGGGCGACGCGGCGTTGATGACCACCTGCCGGATGGCCGCCTGATAGGCAGACCGCAGCGCGTCATCGTCAACAGGCGCATAGCGCAGCCACAGTTCATAACCATCTTCGTTTCTCATCTTATCCCCGGTACAGCTTTAGAGCGTGCTTGCAATTCAAAAATTTGTACCTCACCCCCTCCTGGCCTGCGGCCATTCCTCCCCCTCAGTCCACAGGTGAAAGGGGGTAGGGGTGAAGTTCAGCGTAAAATACCAGTGTAACGCACATTTGCAAACAACTTTACAGATGCCAGCGTTTCGCCGTTCACGCATCATCGAGCGCGTAGGCAGCGGCCTGTTCCAGCGTGAAGCCGCGCCCCTCTTCCCAGCATGTCTGGAGGGTCGCTTGGTCAAGCTGGCCGCGCACAGCGGCCATAATCCGTACCTGCTCAGGCTGGTCGGCTGGCTCCAGACCAACGCCCATCGCTTCGAGCAGCGCGGTGGCCGCGCCAGCAAGCCGCGCCCCGCGCTCTGGGTCGCCTGCCGCCGCGATCGCCCATGCCAGAAACAGGATATTCGTCAGGCTGCCGCGTCGGTCATGGCCTACTTTCAGGCGTTTGGCGAGTGCTTCTTTGAAAAGCTGTTCAGCCTGCCGCACCTGTTCGCGGTGCATCATCACGATGCCCAGATTGTTGAGAATCATCGCCTCGCGCCGCACCTCGCCCGTCTCGCGCACCAGCAGCAGGCATTCTTCGTAAACCGCCTGCGCCCGCCCGTCGTCGCCATGAATGCGCGTCAGTTCGCCGATGATGTTCAGCGCCTGCGCGATGCCCGGTTTATCGCCCAGCGCGCGCAGCAGCGCCAGCCCTTCCTCAGCCGTCGCCAGCGCCTGTGCATACTCGCCCGCCTGCCCGACAGACGCAACCCCCATAAAGATGAGCGCCCACGCCAGACTGGACTGGTCATCTACCGCCCGCGCCAGTTCAATCGCTTCTGTCAGCAGTTGCTTTTGCAGCCTCCGCTGCTGTGACGAGTAATAGAGGATAATGCCTGCGGTGGTCAAGGTCTTGACGCGCAAACGCGGCGGCGCGGTGGCCGACCTTGCCAGCGCGCGCTGTGTCCAGCCCTCGGCCTGCAAAAAGCGGCTGGACATGATCCAGAAGTCGCGCAGCGAGGCCGCCAGCCGCAGCCCCAGTTCGATGTCGCCTTCGTTTTCCAGCGACCACACCAGCGCGGTGTGCAGGTTGCTGTCCTCGTTTTCCAGGCGGCTCATCCAGTACGAGAAGCCCGCCCGCCGCAGTTCCGGCTCGGCCTGCTCCGCCATCTGCGCGAAGTATTCCGCGTGCCGCCGGGACATGGCCTGCGCCTCGCCGCTTTCGCGCAGCCGCTCCCATGCGTATTCGTGCAGCGTTTCCAGCATGGTGAAGCGCGGTTCGCCCGCTGCTGCCTCCTGCTGCTGGATCAGGCTTTTAGCCACCAGCGATGTCAGCGCGTCGAGGACATCCTCGTACAGCCCCTCGCCACAAACAGTTTCAATCGCCTCCAGCGAACAGCCGCCCTGAAAGACCGCCAGCCGCGCGAACAGGGCTTTCTCGCCATCATCCAGCAGGTTGTAGCTCCATGCAATGGTGTCGCGCAGGGTTTGCTGGCGCGGGGGCAGGTCATGCGCGCCCCCGGTCAGGGTGTCGAGGCGGTTCGTCAGCCGTGCCAGAAGCGCCTGCGGGGTCAGCAGCTTGATGCGCGCCGCCGCCAGTTCAATTGCCAGCGGCAGCCCCTCAAGATGGAGGCATATCCGGGCAATATCCGGCGCGTTTTCCGCCGTTAGTTGAAAGTCGGAGCGCACCGCCCGCGCCTGCTGCATGAACAGCGCCGTCGCTTCACAATCCGCCAGTGACTGCGGGTCGAGATGTGCCATGTCGGGCAGGTTCAGCGGCGGCACGGCGTATTCCTGCTCGCCGTAGAGGTGGAGCGGTTCGCGGCTGGTCGCCAGCACCCTGAGCTGTGGCGTGGCCGAGAGCAGCTCAGACACTTCTGTCGCCGCCGGGAGCAGATGCTCAAAATTATCCAGAATCAACAGCATCTGGCTTGCGCGAAGCACGTGCTTCAGCGTTTCGGTGAACGACTGCCCGTGCGCCTCTTTCACGCCGATGGCGCTGGCAACCGTGTTCATGACCAGCGCGGGATCGGTGAGCGGGGCGAGCGACACAAAATAAACGCCGTCACGAAAGCTGTCCAGCATCTCCCAGCCAAGTTGCAGCGCCAGCCGGGTTTTGCCTGTCCCCGGCGGCCCCACCAGCGTCAGCAGATGCGCGGTGTCCAGCAGGTGCTGGCACTCGGCCAGTTCGTGCCTGCGGCCAATGAAGCGCGTGGTTTCTACCGGGAGGTTATGCTTTGGCGGGTAGTAAACGTCACTGGCGGCCTCGCTGGCGGTCGCCATGTCCAGAAGCTGGAGTTCGTGGGCGCGGGCGATGGCCTGTGTGCGGCTGCCCACGCCGAGGATGCTGTAAATCTGGCGGTTGTACCACTTGACCGTGTTAATGGTCATCACCAGCCGTTCGGCAATTTCCCGGTCGGACATGCCTTCGGCCAGCAGGTGCAGAATCTCAACGGCGCGCTTGCTTAAGCCTTCATACGGAGCCTGCCGCTTTTGCGTAGTCATCTACCGAATTTGCCTCAGACTGACAATGCAGATTGCTGTGCGCTGCCTTCATAGTAGCGCAAAAACCTGCTGGCAGGAAGCGACTTTCCATCCCCGGACTCCATTCTTTCGATAGGTGACATTTCTGGGGGCGGTGTCGTATTGTGAGACAGTCTGTTCTAAGGAGGAAGGGACTATGGTTTTAAACACAGCCGATATGGCTGCCCTCAAGCCGCGCTTCAAGAGCATGTGGATGTCTGGGGACTATGCCACCTTTGCGCCGTACCTTGTCGAAGGGGCGATGGATTTTCTCGCCCAGTGTGACATCCCCGCTGGCACGAAGGTGCTGGACATCGCTTGTGGCGCGGGCCAGACCGCCCTCCCGATGGCCCGGAACGGCTGTCTGGTGACAGGGCTTGACCTTGCTGGCAACCTCGTCCGTGTGGCAAGGGAGCGGGCGCAGGCGGAGGGGCTGGCGGTGCAGTTCGACGAGGGGGACGCTGAAGAACTGCCCTATGAGGACGCTTCGTTTGACATGGTGTTCAGCCTCATCGGGGCGATGTTCGCGCCACAGCCGCAGCTTGTCGCCGCTGAAATGGCGCGGGTTTGCAGGCCGGGTGGGCGCATCATCATGGGCAACTGGACACCGGGCGGTTTTGTGGGGCGCATGTTCAAAACAATGGCGGCGCACGTGCCACCCATCCCCGGCATCCCTTCGCCGCTGCTGTGGGGCGATGATCTGACCGTGCATGAACGGCTGGGCAGTTACGTGTCGGAGATGCAGATCACGCGGCGGATGTACCCCTTTAAGTACCCGTTTGGCCCGGCGGATGTGGTCGAGTTCTTCCGCGCATACTACGGGCCGACGAATCGCGCGTTTAGCACACTGGACGCTGATGGACAGGCTGCTCTGCGTCATGATCTGGAGCAGCTCTGGTCGCAGCATAATCGGGCTACGGATGGCACTGTCTACCTCGAATCCGAGTATTTAGAGGTGCAGGCTGTCCGTTGTTAGCCTCCTATAGGTTAAGGGTTGAGTGAGGGGAGAGGCTGGTCAGTTTATGACCGGC
>CAZJSU010000023.1:31729-39124 GCA_964548765.1 uncultured Anaerolineaceae bacterium | reverse complement strand
CGCCCCTACCAGACCTTATTCGGGCGCGGCGCTGGTGATGGCCTTGATGATCGCCGGGTCTACCTTTGGCGTGCGGTCATAAGTCAGCAGGCCGTTAATTTCCTGTTCGACATCGGTAAGCTGGGTGTAGCAGAAGCCCTGCACCAGCGGCGAAGCCAGCACCGCGTCCACCACGTCCTTGTAGCGGCGGATGAATTCCTCGTCATCGCCCGCTGTGGTATAACCCCAGCCCTGCTGCTCGTCCTTCTGGTAGCCGATGCCGCCGAACTCGGTCACCAGTATCGGCTCGCCGCTGTGCGCGAAGCCGGAAACGTACAGGTCACGCCGCGCCGGGCGCGCGTTGAGGATGCTCTCCAGGGTGGCGTAGCGCTGGCGCAGCACGTCGCCGCTGCCTTCGTAATCGTGGATGGTAAGCAGGTCGGTTCTGGCGTGTTCCCAGCCGTCGTTGGAGATCACCAGCCGCGTCTGGTCAATCGAGCGCACCAGATGATACAGCGCCAGCAGGTGGTCGGTCTGGCGCGGGTCGTTCTTCAGGTCTGGCACGCCCCAGCTTTCGTTGATCGGCACCCACGCGACGATACACGGATGATTAAAGTCGCGCGCGATGGCCTGCTGCCATTCGTGCGTGATGCGCTCCACCGCTTTTTCAGAGTAGGCGTAGGCGTTCGCCATCTCGCCCCAGACGATCAGGCCGAGATGATCCGCCCAGTACAGGTAACGCGGTTCCTCGACCTTCTGGTGCTTGCGCGCGCCGTTAAAGCCGAGCGCTTTGGTCAGTTCGACATCGTGCCTGATCGCCGCGTCGGACGGGAAGGTGAGGATGCCCTCCGGGTGATAACCCTGATCGAGTACCAGCCGCATGTAGTAGGGCTGGTTATTCAGCAGCACGCGGCCATCCTCCACCGAAATCTTCCGCATCCCGAAGTAGCTGTTCACTTCGTCAAGCACCTCGTCGCCGCGCAGCAGCCGCAGGCGGAGGCCGTAGAGCGCGGGCGATTCCGGACTCCACAGGTGGACATCGCCCGCGCCAATCGTCATCACTGCCGAAGTACGCGCCGCGTCGGGCGCGTAGCTGTGCGCGGCCACAACGCTGCCGTCGAACAGCGCCTGCACCTCAAGCTGCACATCGGCGTACTGGCTTAGCTCGACCTGTACGCGCACCTGCGGCTCGTCAATGTCGGTGATGATTTTGAACTGCTCAATATGGGTGTCGTTCACCGCCTCCAGCCAGACAGTCTGCCAGATGCCGGTAGTGCGGGTGTAAAAAATGGATTTTGACTCGGTCTCCCAGTATTGTTTGCCGCGCGGCTGCTCCATATCGGTCGAGACATCCTCCACGCGCACCGTCACGCGGTTGCCGCCTGTGGTGAGCGCCGGGGTGATGTCGGCATGAAACGGCACATGCCCGCCTTCGTGGTACGCCACAAACGCGCCGTTCACCCACACCCACGCGCGATAATCCACCGCGCCGAAGTGCAGCAGCACCGTCTTGCCTGCCCACGCCTGCGGCAGGTCAAAATCGCGCTCGTACCACACCACATCGTGAAACGCGGTGTCGTGGATGCCGCTGAGGGCGGACTGGAAGGCGAAGGGGACGGTGATACGGCGGCTGTAGTCGTGGCTGTCGTACCAGCGATCCTTCAGGCCGCTGCCCGCGTCGTCAAAGTCAAAGCGCCACTCGCCATTCAGGTTGATCCAGTCCGCGCGCTCAAACTGCGGTCTGGGATATTCGGGGCGGGGGGTTTCCATGCCAAATGCCTTTCTTGTGCCTGCTGAAGAAAATGGTTCATGAAACGGTAAAACGCTTTCAGGCTTCCTCAACGCCCGTCACGGGCGCGGGCTGCGGGTCGCGGGTTGGCCCCTGCACCACCGGGCGATCATCTTCCCAGATGATGCGATCCATCCATACCTGACGGTTGCTCGTCCGGCTGCCGCCGGGGGTCACCTGCCACGCATGATACACGATCCAGGTCTCGCCTGCCTCGTCCAGCAGCAGCGTCTGATGCCCCGGCCCGACCACCAGCGGCTGGCTGTCCATCACGCTGGCGAGAATCGGGTTTTCCTCAGCATCTTCGCACGGGCCAAGCGGCGTTTCGCACACCGCGTAACCGACCGCGTATTTCTCGCCGGAGAAGGCGTTGGCTGAGTAGAACAGGTAATAACGGCCATCATGCTGCCACATGGTCGGCGCTTCGACGACCGGCCCCTTCCACGGCTTGTCGTTGCGGACAAGGCGCACCGGCTCGCCAACAAAGTCTGTGCCATCGGGCGTAAGCTGCTGGCCGTACAGGTAAGTCGCCATCAGGCAGCAGTTGCCGTCGTTCTTCCAGTACAGGTAAAGCGTGCCGTCCGCGTCACGAAACGGGCTGGCATCAATCGAGCCGCCCTCGTCCGCCTGACAGATGAACGGCGCGTCGCGCGTATCGCGGAACGGCCCCTGCGGGCTGTCGCTGATGGCAAGGCCGATGCACTGGCGGTTGCTGGCTTTATCGCGGGCGGTGTAATACAGCAGATACTGGTCGTCTACCCGCAGCACTTCCGGGGCCCATACGTGCGGTGTGCTGATATTGACCCAGCTAGCCAGCGCGGGCATCGCGTCCCGCTGGAATGTCCACTGGACAAGATCGGTAGAGGTCGCCACTGGCACGTTGCGGCTGTTGGAGTTGGTCGAATAGGCGTAGTAGGTGTCGTCCACCTTCAGGATGAACGGGTCGGGAAAGTTCGCGTTAATGACCGGGTTCTGAAAGGTGTTCTCTGTTGGTTGAGCAGCCACAGTGACTCCTGTTAGCATGAGCCAGATGAAAAATAGCGTGAACAATGAATGTCTGTTGTGTTGCCGTGATGCCATCAGCCTAACCCTTTAGCCCGGTGGTCTGGACGCTTTCAACGATGTAGCGCTGGAGCAGGATATACAGGATCAGCACCGGGATGGACGTAATGACCGCGCCCGCCATCATCTGCCCGTACTCGGAGGTGTACGCGCCCTGTAGGGTACGCAGGCCGGGCGGCAGCGTGAGCAGGGTGCGATCCTTCAGGACGAGCAGCGGCCACAGGAAGTCGTTCCACGAAGCCAGAAAGGTGATGATGCCCAGCGTTGCCAGCGCGGGCTTCGCCAGCGGCAGCGCCACGTAGAAGAACGTCTGGATGCGGGTCGCGCCGTCAATGTAGGCGGCCTCTTCCAGTTCGCGCGGGATCGATTCAAAGAACTGGCGCATGAAGAATACGCCGAACACGCCCGCCAGCCCCGGCAGGATCACGCCCGCGTAGGAATTGAGCAGCCCCAGCGCCGAAACCGTGAGGAAGTTCGGCACCAGAAACATCATGCCCGGCATGAAGAGCGTCGCCAGCAGCGTGCCAAAGATCAGGCGCTTGCCGGGAAACTCCATGCGGGCGTAGGCGTAAGCCGCGATCGAGTCCAGCGTCAGGATAAGCGCGGTGGCGATGCTGGCGACCAGCGCGCTGTTGAAGAACCAGCGCACAATCGGCAGGCTGGTGTTGGACAGGATTTTGTCGTAATTGTCCCATGTGAAGGTGCGCGGTATCCAGTAAATCTGCGGCAGGAACCATTCCGACTTGGGCTTGAACGAGGTCGAAACCATCCACAACAGCGGCACGATGATGATTAACGCGATGAACGTCATGATCACGTAAAGCAGCAGACGCTGGCCGCTCTGGCGCTGTCGCCAGTTCAGGATGGGCGACCTGCTTGTGCTTCGGGTGGTGTCTGTGGTTGTCATGAGATCACTCGCTTCTGTCACTAAAGATGCGGAAGTTGAAGTACGACGCGACGATCATGATGGTGGCGACGACGAAGGACATGGCCGCGCCGCTGCCCATCCGGTTACGGACGAAGCTCTCGTTGTAGATACGCAGCATGATCGGCTCTGTCGAGCCGCCGCCGCCAGACTGTGCCGGGCCGCCGTTGGTCATAAACAGCGGTTGGGCGAACAGGTTAAACGACGCGATGATGGTGATGATGACGATGAACAGCAGCACCGAGCGCAAGTGCGGGATGGTGACAAAGCGGAAGCGCTGTGCCACCGTCGCGCCGTCAATGGCCGCCGCTTCATAGAGCGCGGGCGGGATGCTCTGCAGGGCGGCGAGGATGATAATCATGTTGAAGCCGCTTGTCCACCAGACGGTGACGATCAGGATGGCGTACCATGCCCAGGGCATTGAGGACAGCCAGCGCGGGGTCATCAGCCCCAGGTCCTTCAGGTAATAATTCAGCAGCCCGCCCTGGCTCTGGAAAATCCAGAAGCCCAGCAGGCCGACCACCGCCGACGACAGCACCCAGGGCGCAAAGTAAATGGCGCGGTACAGGTTCTTGCCCGCGAGGTTGGTGTTAAGCAGCAGCGCCATCAGCAGCGGGATGATGATGAGCAGCGGCACGCTCATCAGTACGAACTCAAGCGTGTTAATGAGCGCGTTCCAGAAAACAGGGTACTCCACCGTGCCGGGGGTAAAGAGGTTGGCGTAATTATTCAGGCCAACAAAGCGCGTCGCCTCTGGTCGTAAAAAATCATACTCAAGCAGGCTGATAATCAGGCCGAGTACGAATGGAAATCCTACAAAGACGATGAAGAAAAGCAGGTGGGGCAGGATGAAGAGATAAGGCACCCAGTCGAAGCGAATACCTCGTCTTCTGGCAGGCACCGCTGTGGTCTGGTCTTTTACCGTAGCGGTCATTACGGTTTCCCTTTCGCCTATCTTTACTGGAAGACAGCCTCGGTCATGAATGTGAACAGCGGTTAAGGCGCTCCGGCCTCAACCGCTGTAGGCACTACGTTACAGGCTTACGATTCTGGCGTGGCCTCGCCAAAGGTGGCACGGTTCTGCTCCAGAATCTGGTTTGCGCGTTCTGCCGCGCTGTCCAGTTCTGCCTGAACATCGGTGGCATTACCGGACATCAGCGCGCCAATCGCCTCGTCCAGCGGCCCGTAAGCATCGGTGATGCCGGGGACGGAGGGCGGGAAGAAGACATACTCGGCAGAGCCAGCGGCGATGTCTGCCTGCGGCTGCACTTCGGCGAACTCGGCGCTTTCACGCACGACGTTATTGGCCGGAAGCTGGCCCGCGCTCGCCCATGTAACCGAGTTGTCGAGCAGGTAGCGGATGAAGATACCAGCGGCGGTGTCGCGGCACGGGTCTTCATCGGGCTGTGCGGGCAGGGTAAGCTGGTGCGAGCCTGCCCAGACGGCCATCTGGTCGCCGATCTGCGGCACGGCAGTCGCCACGCCGTTGAAGAAGACCCCTTCGCCCGTGACGTTGGTGGTCTGCCAGATGCCGTTCCAGATCATGCCGACCGTGCCGCCCTTGAAGGCGTTCAGTTCAGCGTCCACTTCCAGATTGGGCTGGGAGTAAGCGGCCTGCGTATCGAGCAGCCACTGGGCGGCCTGCACACCCGCTTCGCTGTTCCATGTCGCCTCGGTGCCGTCTTCGTTAAAGGACGTGCCGCCGTACTGGTAGAGCAGCATTTCGAAAATCTGGCGGATGGGGAAGCCGGAGGTAATCATGAAGCCGTTGTTATCGCCGCTGGTGAGCGCCGCCGCGACTTCGGCAAATTCCTCGGCGGTGGTCGGCGGCGCGTCGAAGCCCGCCTCGGCCAGCAGGTCAGCGTTGTAGAACATGGTCATCGGGTGAATATCCAGCGGGATAGCATAGCGCGCGCCGTTCACCTCGCCGGCGTTCCACACCGCTTCGGGGAAGTCCTCGGCCAGAATGCCCACTTCTTCGACCACGCTGTCCATAGGCCGCAGGATATTGCGGTAGACATGCGTTGCGATCTGGTCAGCGTGAATCACGGCCACGTCAGGCAGCGTGCCAGATGCCGCAGAGGTGCTAAGCTGGGTGTAGTATTCGCTCTGGGTGGTCATAGTGACCTGAATGTTCGGGTTTTCGGCGTTGAAGGCATCCACCATCTGCCCCATGAACGGGCCATCGGGACCGGTGAATGGGTTCCAGTATTCGAGGTTGACTGTGCCGCAGTCTTCGGGCAGGGTGGCCCCGTCCTGAGCGACAGCGGGGAGAATGCCGATACTCAGTATCAGCAGCAGAACAGATACAACCGTCATGGTACGTTTGAACATCTTTCTTGCCTCCTGTAAATTGTGGTTGACGATATTGCATTGATGCCTGACGTTACGTTTGATTTATACCGATGCCTCCTCTGGCTAAATCGGGCGGAAGTGTAACCGCATGACAATATCTTGCGGGTAGTTACCAAAGTGACGGCCAAAAATGTTGATCCCGCCGATGCGGGTAGCTGTGGGCTTGATGCCGATGCGAACGGGGATAAAGCCGCCGCTGCCGATCTGAAGCGCGTCCACCGTGACCGCAGACACCTTCGTGCCGTCCACGTAAGACCCGTCCGGCGTGACCTTCCACATCTTCAGCAGGCCGTACTGGGAGTTCCATTCCTCCCACCAGTGCGGGGTGAGGTTGCCGCGCTCTCCCCCGAAGTCGCCGGGGCTTGTCCACGTGCCGACCTCGATGTCGTTCATCCAGACGGTAATGTCCGACGGCCAGTCGTCGTTGTGCAGCGGCGCTTCTGACCCCAACTCAAGGCTGATCTGAATGCTCTCCAGCACGGTGTTGGCGGGCAGGCGGTTGGGGAAGCGGTATTCGACATACCCCTGCTTGAACCACAGCAGTTGAGCGCGAAAACGCTCCGGGTCGTAGAAGGTATCCGGGTCGTCGAAGTGGCCGATGATGCCGGTTTCGCTGGCAAGCCCACAGGTGGGCGTGACGCGGCAGTCCACATAAGCGCCGATCGGCATGGAAACGTCAATCTTGTTTTCTGAGGGGCGTTCGCCGACCGGCAGCGTCATCGCGATCTGGTCATAAAGCCGGAAACAGACTTTTTGCAGGCCCCGGCTGGCGGGTTTGAGTTCGGTACGGATGAGGTCTGCCTTTTCCAGCAGGTTGACGTGCATGGTCGCGGTGGAAGCGGGTAGGTCGAGCGCTTCGGCGATTTCGTTCACGCTGCAACTGCGCCCGGCGAGGTAGCGCAGAATCTCGATGCGCTTGTCAGAAGCCAGCCCTTTAATGATCTTCTCAGCTTCACTCGGGTCGTGACTCAGGTCAATCACCAGTGTTCGCCCGGTCAGGGAAAGGGTTTCTGAATGATAGTCGTCCTGTATCATAAAACTTTCTTTCCTAAAGCTGTGTTTTTAAGCAGGTTTTTATGGCGCAGTTCGCCAGAGCAGCCTGAAAACGGCTGGTTTGACCCGATAAGAACGGGCTGAATGTAACAAATGAAACATATAAAAGTGCATCACTCTTAAAAGTGCATTATACAAACGGGCATAAAATTGTCAACTTTGTACAATTTGGCACATTTGCAGTATATTTTCATGCGTCAAATGGAAAAGTCAGCAACAGCCCATGATCCAC
>CAZJSU010000023.1:0-31629 GCA_964548765.1 uncultured Anaerolineaceae bacterium | reverse complement strand
CGAAGCGATGCAGGCGTGGGGCGAGGTCATGCTGACGACACAAGCCTGACAAATCGGAAGCCAACGTCGTCGATTGCTACAGTCAGATCAACACAGCCTGTAGCGAAATATGAGTATGATATGAGGATGAAAGGTCAATTCCCTACATTATGCGGTAATTGATCTGATGGTATATTTGGCTTCCCATTTTTAACATGACTTATCAACCTGATTCCAACCTCTGGATTACCATTCCAAAGCCACAACCCGCCGCCCGGCTGCGCCTGTTCTGCGTGCCTTACGCGGGCGGAAGCCTGAGCGCCTATAGCAAATGGCCGGGGCTTCTGGGCGACGATGTTGAGGTCGCCGTGATCCAGCTTCCGGGGCATGGCGCGCGCTACCGCGAACCGCCGCTGACGCGCTTAAGCGCGGTGACGCAGGCGCTGGCGGGTGTGATGCAGCCGCTGCTGGACAAGCCTTACGCGGTCTTCGGCCAAAGCCTCGGCGCGTTGATTAGCTTTGAACTGCTGCGCGAACTGCGCCGCCAGCAGCACCCCGCCGCGCAGCATCTGTTCGTCAGCGCCCGACCCGCGCCGCATCTTGCCAATGACTGGATGCCCATCCATACGCTGGCCGATGCGCCGCTGGTGAAAGAGGTACAGCGCCGCTATGGGGGCATCCCGCAGATGATTCTGGCCGATCAGGAACTGCTGCAACTTTTCCTGCCCGTGCTGCGTGCCGACCTGGAGATACTGGAAACCTACGATTACACCCCCGGCGCGCCGCTGGCCTGCGACATTACCGCTTACGGCGGTTATCAGGACTGGGCGGTGCCAGACGAGCAGCTCAGCCTGTGGGCAGAACACACGACCGGGCGTTTCGCGCAGCAGATGTTCCCCGGCAATCATTTTTTTGTCCAGAACACCCCGTCATTCATGCGCGCCTTCGCGTCACATCTGGCTGATCTGGCGATCCGGGTATGATGTCTGTATATGCCGCGCAAGTATCCTCTTTAAAAGCGGGGGGCGTTCAGGTGTGGGCTTCATGGCTCAACCTGCCGGACGCGCTGCTGCGACAACTGGAAGCCACCCTCGCCCCTGACGAGCGCCAGCGGGCGGCGCGTTTTGTCTTCGCGCGGGATCGTCAGGCGTACATCGCCTCGCGCGGGATTCTCCGTAACATCCTGGCGCATTACACGCAGGCCGCGCCGGAAGCACTGGTTTTCGACTATAATCATGAGGGAAAGCCAGTGCTTGCCGCTGGCTGTGGGGGAGACTGGCTGCACTTCAACGTCACGCACTCCGCCCAACTGGCGCTGTATGCGCTGCGGCGGGGGGGCGCGGTTGGCGTTGATGTCGAGCAGATGCGCGACCTTGAAGACCTCGAAGCACTCGCCGAAAGCACATTTTCAGCCGCAGAAACCGCCGCTTTACGCTCGCTGCCCGTGTACCAGCATGTGGAAGCGTTTTTCACCTGCTGGACACGTAAGGAAGCCTTTATCAAGGCTGTCGGGAAAGGGCTTTCATATCCGCTGAAGGATTTTGATGTCAGCCTGCGCCCCGGCGACCCCCCGCGCTTTTTACGCATTGCCAACGAGGACTCCGGCAGTTGGAGTCTTGCTGAGTTACGTCCGGCGGATGGCTTCATCGGCGCGGTCGCCGTGCCAGCGCCGAAAGTCTCCGTTCACATGGGCTGGTGGACAGTGGCCGGGAGTATGACTGGCTTTTCGCCAGCCGTCCCGACAGGCCAGCAGATAGGATAAGGGAATAATCGTGGTCATAAATCAGGTTATTGGCGAAGCAAAGCCCTATTACTTTGGCGAGGGGGACGCGCGTCTTTATGGCTGCTTCCACCCGGCGCAGGCCGCCGTTCGCGGTCATGCGGTGGTGTTGGCCTCCCCGCTGGGCGACGAAGCCATCCGCGTTCACCGCGCCTACCGCCAGCTTGCGCTGCGCCTCAGCCAGGCGGGTTTCCCCGCGCTGCGCTTTGATTATTTCGGGACGGGCGACTCGGCAGGCGAAGACGTGGAAGCGACGCTTCAGCGCTGGCAGGATGATCTGGCGCTGGCGATTGAAGAAGCGAAAAAGCAATCCGGCCTGGACCGGGTGGTGCTGATGGGCTTGCGGCTGGGCGGGGTGCTGGCGCTGCGCGCGGCCAGCCAGCGGCAGGACGTTCACGGCGTGGTGCTGTGGGAGCCAGTCACCAGCGGCAGGGATTACATCCAGAGCCTGATCGAAGCGCATGAAACCCGGCTGAATTACTTCTTTACCGAACCGGATACCGCCGCAGCCCCCAGCGACATTCTGGAACTGCTCGGCTTTTCGCTGACTGCCGCCATGCGGGCAGAGATCGAAGGGTTAAATCTGTTTGAGGTCGCGCCGCCGGGCCGGTTGGCGGGCGTGCTGCTGGTCGAACGGGCGACCACTGATGCCGCCGCCCGCCTGAAGGCGCACCTGGAAGGGCAGACGGTGCGCGTCGCCTATCAATGTCTGGATGACCCGTCGGTGTGGGGCGAAGACCCGGATAAAGCGCTGATCCCCGGCCAGACACTCAAGGCTATCATGAACTGGATGAACGAGAATTTCTGATGAAAGAGACACCGCTGTTTTTTGGAGAAGAAAGTGCGTTTGTAGGGGTTTTCACCGAGCCGGCTGCCGCGCTCAACGGGCAGCCCGCCGTGCTGCTGCTCAACGCCGGGCTGACACATCATGTCGGCCCCAACCGCCTGTATGTGCGGCTGGCGCGGCATCTGGCGAAGCTGGGGCTGCCGGTTTTCCGGCTTGATCTTTCCGGCGTGGGCGACAGCAAGCCGCGCACCGATAACCTGCCGTTCGAGCGGCGGTTTGTGGCCGATACGCAGCAGGCGATGGACGCGCTGACAAAAGCCTACGGCATCCAGCGCTTCATCCTGATGGGGCATTGTTCCGGGGCGGTGCAGTCTTTTCTGATCGCGCTGGAGGATGACCGCGTGCATGGCGTGGTCATGATGAACCCGGAAACCGCGCAGGAGGACTGGAAGGAGTATGATCGCAAGCGCAAGTTCCAGCAGTATTACCAGAACTATTATGGCAAGCAGGCGCTGAAAGACCCGGCGCGCTGGCGCAAGTTCCTTACGGGCAAGGCTGATTACCGCAGCGTGATGAAGAACGTCTTCCAGAATGTGCTGTGGAACAAGCTGATGATGACGGCTTTTAAGGCACGGTCACAGGTCAAGGGTTATGTCGCCAAACCAGACCCGATGCAGCAGCGCGTGATCGAAGGGCTTCAGCAGCTTGGCTCGCGCCAGACACCGATTCTGTTCGTCTACTCGGCAGGCAGCAGCGGCTTCGAGCTGCTGCGCGCGACATTAGGCAAGAAGTTTGACGCGCTCATCAACAGGAATCAGATCAGGCTGGTAACGATTGAGGGGGCAGACCACATTTTCACCCTGCGCCAGTCGCAGGAAGAAGTCTTAAAGTTTATCGGGAACTGGTGTGTGCCGCTGCTAAAATCCACCGCCTGATAACATAACCACACTTAACTTGCGAGTAACCAGCGGCTAGGAGAATTCAGTGTCAGGTATATTCGGCATCGTTAACCCGGCAAATGGCGAAACGGTAGATGCTTACCTTGAAAAAGCCCAATCACAAATGACCCATCGCCCCTGGTATCAGCGCAAAGCATGGACAGCGCGCGAGGTGCCTGTCGGGCTGGGTCAGTTAGGGATCGGGCTGCTTAATTCACAGCCAGAGCCAGTCATCAGCCACGATCAGCGTTACGTGTTGTTCTTTTGTGGAGAAATCTATAACCGCGCGTCGTTAAGAAAAGAAGTTGTGCGGGTGGGCTACCTCCCTAACGACTCGTCTGACGAAGCGCTGGTTTTAAGCCTGTTTTACACTTATAGCAGCAGTTTTCCGTCCCACATTGACGGCGTATTCTTCACCGCCCTTTTTGATACGCACACCCAGCAACTGCTGCTAGCGAATGACCGCTTCGGCCAGTACCCGCATTACGTCTATCGAAACGGCCCGACGCTGGTTTTCGCCCCGGAGGTAAAGGGCGTGCTGGCCGCGTCGTTCGTCCCGCGCCGCCTGAACCTCACCGCTGTGGCGGAGTATGTGCGCTTTCAGCAGCTTCTTGAAGAAAAGACCTTTCACGACGATATTACCCTTTTTCCTTATGGGACGACGGCGCATTTTAACCTGCGTGATGGCAGATGGCATTGTGAGCGTTACTGGGATTGGGATCACATCGTACAGCAGCCTTCGATCCGCTTTGAAGAGGCGGTCGAGGAAGGCGGGCGGCTGCTGGACGCGGCGGTCAAGCGGTATTCGGCTGGCTCGCTGCGCCCCGGTGTCTTCCTCAGCGGCGGGCTGGATTCGCGCACGATTGTAGGGATGATGCCGCCGACAGACCCGCCGCCCGTGACCGCCAACTTCGGCCAGGCCAGCAGCCGCGACGTTTATTACGCCTTTCAGATCGCGCAGGCGGTCGGCAGCAGGCACTTCTGGTTCGATATGCCAAACGGCAGGTGGGTGCTGGAAAACCTCGACCTGCATCTGGCGCTCACCGAAGGTTTCCACAGTTGGATACACATGCACGGTATTCAGATGCTGCCGAAGCTGCGCGAGGTGATGGATGTCAACCTGACAGGCTGGGACGGTGGCACGATCATGGGCGATGCCGATAGTATCGGCCCGATGTATAACCAGCCGGTGGATAAGTGGGCGCTGGTCGAGGAGTGCTTTTATCGCTTTAATCAGTCGTATACATGGCCGGGGGTGAGCGAAGCCTCGGAGCGCGCGCTCTATCACCCGCGCATCGCCCCGCAGATGATTGGCCGTGCGTTCGACTCGTTCGCCACGTCGTTTGACCGCTACTGGGCGCAGTATCCGCGACATTACGCCGGGGAATACTTTTATCTGGTGAACCACTGTTTGCGGATGACGCAGCAGATGGTCAACATCGGGCGCTCACATCTGGAATTCCGCTTCCCGTTCTGGGATTACCAGCTTATTGATTTTATCTACTCGCTGCCGCCAGAAATCCGGGGTGATAAGGTGCTGTTCCGGCACATCATCACGCGCCGCACGCCCAAACTGGCGCGTATTCCTTACGACAAGCAGGAATTCCTGCCCACTGTTCAGGAGCCACTGCACACCTTTCAGGCGTTGAGTGTCCGTACCCGCCGCCGCCTGAAGCTGTTCCCACAGCGCCCCTGGCTGTATGCCGACTACGAGAATTACCTGCGGCATGATCTGCGCGGCTGGGCGGAAAGCATTCTGTTCGACAGCCGCACGCAGGAGCGCGGCCTCTTTGACCCGGCGTATGTGCGTTCGCTTTTTGACAGGCACCTCGCCGGGAGGGAGCCATGGATGCTGGGCAAAATCTCGCCGTTAATCACGCTGGAAATGGTGCTGCGCACGATGTTTGATTAGGTGGCGGCCACGCCGTTGCGCGTCCCTACACTCTGGCGAGGCCGATACGCCGGGTGGCGCGGTGCATCAGGCCAGTGAGGATCGCCTGTTCTTCCGGCGTGATGGCGTTGGACAGCCATGTCATGACCACATAGACCAGCCCCGCGACCGGGATGGTGATAAACATGCTCTGGTCATGCAGGACAACCACCACCAGCCCCATGACCGCCGCGCACCCGGCCATCCGCAGCGTGTGCTTCAGGTCCAGCCCGGCCCCGAACTCGCGGCGGAACAGCAAGTAAAAGAGCAGCGTCCCGGTGAGTTCGGTGGCGACGGTGTTAAAGGCCGCCGCGATCATCCCATAGTGCGGGATAAGGATGATGTTGAGGACGAGGTTGATGATCGCTTCTACGGCGAAAATACGCGCTGCGGCGGATTCCTTGCCGATGGCCTGCGCGATGTTCCCGCCGAGCGAGGTGTACATCAGCAGCAGCGTGTCCCACACCAGAATGGCGAACGCGATCGAGGCCGCCTGAAATTCCCACCCATAGAGGAAGGGAATAATCTTGTCGGCCAGCAGCATCCCGCCGACGGCAATCGGCAGGCCGATGAACAGCAGCAGCCGGAACGAGCGGTAATACCACATCCGCACGGTTTCCGGGTTGCTGCCGTACTCGCGCGCAAGGGTTGGCACCAGCGCCATGCTGAAGGCGGCGGTAAAGGTGGTCAGCGCGCGGCTGAGGTTGTACGAGGCGTTGTACCAGCCAATCACCTGCGTGGTCACGAAATTGTTGAGCAGCAGCGTGTCGAAGCGGTAAGCGACCGTGAGCGACACCTGATTGATGCCGAAGGGGAAGCCCGCGCGCACCAGCCGCCACCAGCTTCGCGGGTGGAGCCTGAACGGCGGCGGAGACATCTTGTAACGCCGCACGATCTGCCAGAGCGCCAGAATCATCACTGGCATGTTGACCAGCGACGCGCCCACCAGCCACAGGTAACTATCGCTGACCATCAGCGCGATGATGCCTGCGGCGATATAAATCAACTGGCCTATCACCGACAGCACGGAAACGATGTCCAGCCGTTCATAACCGCTGAGGATGCCCGCCAGCGGCACGATGACCGCCTGCAGGAAGTAGCTGGCGCAGTAGATGACCGCCGCCAGGATAAACCTTGAATCGTAGCCGAGCAGGATCGCCCCGCCGATGGTGGTCAGGGACGCGATCACCGCCAGAATAAAGCGCAGCGCGGTCACGTCCCAGAACAGGTGCATCGCCCCTTCGCGGTCTCTGGAGATTTCCCGCGTCATGTACTGGGCGACCCCCATATCCCCCAGCACCGAAAAGACCGTGACCCACGTTAAGAGGACGGAGTATTCGCCAAACTCGGCATCACCGAGCTGCCGTACAATGAAGATGTTAAAGATAGGGTTGACGACCCGTAGCGCGATCTGCGCGGCGAACAGAAAAGCCGTGTTACGAACAATGGTGCGCGTGCTGCTCATCGGTTGTCCTCATATAAGAAGGGCTTTCTGACCGAAAGCCCCGAAGTAGTATCTGAGACAGGTGTGTTGTCTGCCGCTGAAACCAGCGGATACGAGTTGTGTGTCATGCGAACCAGTAAAACGCAGCGGCCTTACAAGGGGCTAAAGCCCGCTTCTGCCTGCTTTGTGGCTTTAGTCGCTCGTAAGGTGGGCTATATCACACTTAACTATGGTCAGCCGGATTCTTTGTCCGCTGGCGCGGTCAGTCCGTTTTGCCCGCATCACCCGCAAAAATATCTTAAGCCACTCATCCGCTGGGGGTGATGGTTTACTGTTAAAAGTGGCCTGGTCAGTGTGATAGGACTTAAAAATATGAAAGAACCGATTGCGATTATCGGCATGAGCTGCCGCTTCCCAAAAGCGAGTAATACCCAGGCATTCTGGCAGCTTCTGATCAATGGCGTGGATGCCATTGACGACATCCCGCCTGACCGTTTCGACGCGGAGACTTATCACAGCCCTGTCCCCAAAGCACCGGGCAAAATTGCCAGCAGGCAGGGCGGTTTTCTCGACCGTATTGATATGTTTGATGCCATGTTTTTTGGAATCCCCCCGCGCGAGGCGGTGGCGGTAGACCCGCAGCAGCGGCTGCTGCTGGAAACCGCGTGGGAAGCGCTGGAGGACGCGGGGCAGGTCCCGGAGCGGCTTTCTGGCAGCAAAACGGGCGTATTCATCGGCATGTGGACGAACGACTACGAAGACCGGATGTACGCGGCCAGCGAAAATGTGAACTTATACACCACCACTGGCGGCGGGCGTTATGCGGCTTCTGGCCGTCTTTCGTATCTTTTTAACCTGCACGGCCCCAGCCTAACGGTGGATACCGCCTGTTCTTCGTCACTGGTCGCCGCGCATCTGGCGATCCAGAGCCTGTGGAACGGTGAATCCACGATGGCGCTGGTCGGCGGCGTGAACCTGATTTTGATTCCGCAAATCTCGATCGGTTACTCGCGGTCGGGGATGCTCTCGGTAGATGGGCGCTGCAAATTTGGCGATGCCTCGGCAAACGGTTACGTCCGCAGCGAGGGCGCTGGCGTGGTGGTGCTGAAGCCGCTGTCACAGGCCATTGCTGACGGTGATCCGGTTCATGCCGTGATTCGGGGCAGCGCGGTCAACAACGATGGCCGCAGCAGCGAACTGCTGGTCGCGCCCAGCCCGGAGACGCAGGCGTTCATGCTGCAAGAGGCGTACCGTAGCGCCGGGGTGAACCCGGCTGACGTGCATTATGTCGAGGCGCACGGCACGGGAACGCGGGTCGGTGACCCGGTGGAGCTGACCGCGCTGGGGCGTGTGCTGGGCGAAGGGCGTTCCGCTGACCAGCCCTGTCTGGTTGGCTCGGTCAAGACCAATATCGGCCACACAGAGGCGGCATCGGGCATCGCCGGACTCATCAAGGCCGTGTTATGCCTGAAGCACCGCGTCATCCCGCCCAGCCTGCACCTGCGCCAGCCAAGCCCCAACATCCCCTGGGGGGAACTGCCGCTGGTCATTCCGCAAACGCTGACCGCATGGCCGCAGACGGCAGGGCCAGCTTACGCAGGCGTGAACTCCTTCGGCGTGACCGGGACGAACGCCCATCTTGTGCTGGAAGAAGCGCCGCCCGACGAGCGCCAGCAGCCGACGCGCGAAGCCGAGGGTTTACCCCTGCTGCTGCCCATCTCCGCCAAAACAGAGGATGCGCTGGCCGACCTCGCGCGCGATTACCAAGCGGTCGTCCAGCAGGCGAGCCTGCGCGACCTGTGCTACAGCGCCAGCACCCGCCGCAGCCATCACGAGCAGCGGCTGGCCGTGATCGCCTCCACCAACGACGAGATGGCGCAGCAGCTTCGCGCTTTTCTGGACGGCGAAGCGCCGCGCGGCGTGGTCGCCACGAAGAACAGCCTGCCACAGCACCGGGTGGCTTTTGTGTTCCCCGGTCAGGGCGGGCAGTGGATGGGCATGGGGCGGCAGCTTCTGGCACAGGAGCCGGTTTTCCGGCAGACGCTGGAAGCGTGCGCGGCGGCGATGCAGCCTTATGTGTCGTGGAACCTGCTGGACGTGCTGCAATCGGGCCAGAAACTGGACGAGATTGACATGATCCAGCCCGCCCTTTTTGCGGTGCAGGTGGCGCTGGCGGCGCTGTGGCGCTCATGGGGCGTTGAGCCAGACGCGATCATCGGTCACAGCATGGGCGAGGTGGCCGGGGCGTATGTGGCGGGCATCCTGAGTCTGGACGCGGCGGCGCAGATCATCTGCCAGCGCAGCCAGTTGATGAGGCGTGTCAGCGGGCAGGGGGCGATGGCTGTTGTGGAACTGTCTTTTGAGGAGGCGCAGGCCGCCATCGCGGGTTACGAAGACCAGCTTGGGATTGCCGTGAGCAACGGCCCGCGCTCCAGCGTCCTCTCCGGCGATCCCGCCGCGCTGCAAGCGGTGGTGGAAACGCTGCAAGCGCAGGATGTGTTCTGCCGCCCGGTCAAGGTGGACGTGGCAGCGCACAGCCCGCACATGGACACGCTGCGGCCTGAACTGGTGCGCGGCCTGGGCGGCTTGCAGGCACAGGCCGCGCAGGTTGCGGTTTATTCCACCGTCACGGGCGAACAGCACCCCGGCACGGAATTCCATGCCGACTATTGGGGCGCGAACCTGCGCCAGCCGGTGCGCTTCGCGGCGGCGGTGCAGCAGGCGCTGGCCGACGGTTATAACGTGTTCCTCGAGATCAGCCCGCATCCGGTGCTGCTGGCGGCGGTTGAACAGGGCGTGCAGTTTGCACAAGTGGCCGACACGCTGACGGTCGCCTCGACACGGCGCGAGGAAGACGAGCGCGCCGGGATGCTGGAAGGGCTGGGCAGGCTGTACGCGGCGGGTTACAACGTGGACTGGAAGCGGGTCTATCCCGCCGGGCGCGTGCTGCGCCTGCCCACCTATCGCTGGCAGCGCGAGCGCTTCTGGTTCGATGAATCAGGCGCACAGAACGGCCTGCGGCGCGGCGGCGTGGGGCATCCGCTGCTCGGACAGCACTTCAGATCGCACAGCGGCACGCATTACTGGGAAGTGGAGTTCGACCTCGCCGCGCTGCCCTATCTGGCCGACCATCGTGTGCAAGGGCGGGTGATCCTGCCCGCCGCCGCCTATGTCGAGGTCATGCTGGCCGCCGCGCACGAAGCCTTCGGTCAGCAGGTGTGTTTAGAGCGCGTCACGATTGCCGAAGCGCTGTTCCTCTCGGAAAGCGCGCCGCAGATGATGCAGGTCATTGTCGAGCAGACCATGCCCGGAACCGCCCGCGTCCAGTGTTTCAGCCGCGCGGCAGGCGATGACCAGAACTGGGTGCTGAACGCTTTCGGCACCATTCGCGCGGAGGCCGCCTCGCCCGACCAGCCGCAGGCCGAAACGCCGCACGCGCTGCGCGCGCGTCTGTCCGAAGCTGTGAGTGGGGAAACGCATTACCAGCGCATGGAAGGGCGGCGGCTGAATTACGGCGCGGCGTTTCAGGGCGTGACGGGCTTCTGGCAGCACGGGGGCGACCTGCTGGCCGAGATCAGGCTGCCGGAGCAGGTCGAAAGCAGCGGTTATCACGCGCACCCCGCCCTGCTGGATGCCGCCTTCCAGACGCTGCTGGAAACCGAGCAGGAAAACGTCCACGACACCTACATGCCCGTAAGCCTGAGCCGCGTGCAGCAGGTCGCGCAGCCCGCCGAGGGGCGGCTGTGGGCTTATGTGCAGCGCCAGCCGGAAGCGACAGGCGACTTGCTGGCGGGCGACATTCTGCTGCTCGACGCGGGCGGGCAGGTGGTGATGAGCATCGAAGGGCTGCGGATGCAGCGGCTGGAACGCAGCGGCGACGTGCTGGCCGACTGGCTGTATCAGGTGGAATGGGAGGCGCTGGAACCGCTGCCGGAAGCAGCAGCGGCCACCCTGCCCCGCCAATGGCTGATCTTCGCGGACAGCCGGGGTTATGCCGAGGCGCTGGCCGCGCGGCTGCGGGCGCTTGGTGCGGCGGCGGCGCTGGTGCGCCCCGGCGACGGGTATGCCCGGCTGGACGCAGCGTATTATCAGGTCAACCCGGCCTCGCCCGACGACTTCCGGCGGCTGCTGGCCGAACTCGCCAGCGGCGGCTCATACGCGGTGGCACACCTGTGGGCGCTCGATATTGCTGACGACACGCAGCCCGCCGCGCTGCACCAAGCGGAAATGCTCGGCACGATCAGTGCGCTGCATCTGACGCAGGCGCTGGCCGCGCTGCCCGCGCCGCCGCAGCTTTGGCTGGTCAGTCGTGGGGCGTTCGCGCTTCCCGGCAGCGAGGCGGCGAACCCGATGCAGGCACCGCTGTGGGGGCTGGGCGCGACCATCGCCAACGAACACCCGGAACTCAACCTGACGCTGATTGACCTTGACGGCGGCCTTGCGCCGGACGACGCGGCGAACCACATCAGCCGCGCCGCCGCCTTTACAGGCAGGTCGCTGGACGCACTGCACTTTGCCGGGGAGCAGGCCTATCAACGGCGGCTGCGCCCGTACAGCGCCGAGGCCGCCGCCAGCGCCGACCAGTTCGTCGAGGTGTCGCCCGCGCAGCAGCCGCTGCGTGCCGAGGTGCAAACCCCCGGCGTGCTGGACAATCTGGCGCTGCGCCCGCTGAAGCGCCAGCGGCCACAGGCAGGACAGGTCGAGGTCGAGGTATACGCCACCGGGCTGAACTTTATGAACGTCATGTCCGCGCTGGGGGTCTGCCCCGGTTATCCGCGCGGGGTTGGCCCGCTGGGGATCGAGTGCGCCGGGCGCATCAGCGGCGTGGGCGAGGGGGTAAGCGGCTGGCAGGTGGGCGATGAAGTCGTGGCCTACGCTTTCGACTGCCTGGGGACACACGCTGTCACCGATGCGCGCCTGATCGCCCGCAAGCCCGCCCACCTGACATTTGAAGAAGCGGCGACGATCCCGATCGTCTTTTTGACCGTACACTACGCTTTAAACGTTCTGGCGCGCATGAGCGCGGGCGATAAAGTGCTGATCCACGCCGCCGCCGGGGGCGTGGGCATGGCGGCCATCCAGCTTGCGCGGCGCGCGGGCGCGGAGGTCTGGGCAACGGCAGGCACACCGGAGAAGCGCCAGATGCTGCGCGAATGGGGCATTGAGCATGTTTTCGACTCGCGGTCGCTGGCCTTTGCCGACGACATTCTGGCCGCGACCAACGGCGAAGGCGTGGATATTGTCCTCAACTCGCTGGCGGGCGAGGCGATCACCAAAGGGCTGGAGATTCTGCGTCCGTATGGCCGTTTTCTGGAAATCGGCAAGCGCGATATTTACGAGAACAGCCATGTCGGCCTGCTGCCGTTCCAGAAGAACCTGTCCTACTTCGCCATTGACCTCGACCGCATGGCGCGGGAGCGCCCGGCGCTGGTCGGCGATATGCTGGGTGAGGTGATGGCGCTGCTGGAAGCGGGCGAAATCCAGCCTCTGCCGCTGACCGTGTTCCCGCTCTCGCAGATGGCCGATGCCTTCCGCTACATGGCGCAGGGCAAACACACGGGCAAGGTGGTCATCTCGGCAAAAGAGGACAGCGTGCTTATCCCGGCGGGCGAGAAGCCGCTGGTTTACAGCGATGCCTCGTACCTGATTACGGGCGGACTCGGCGGGTTGGGGCTGGCGGTCGCGCGCTGGCTGGCGGAACAGGGCGCGGGGCAGCTTGTCCTTGTCGGGCGGCGCAAGCCCTCGGACGCGGCCTATGCGGTGATCGAAGCACTCGAAGCGGCAGGGACGCAGGTTTACGTCACGCAGGCCGACGTTTCACAGTTCGAGGCGGTGGCCGACCTTGTGGCGCATATCGAGCAGAATCTGTTCCCGCTGAAGGGCGTGTTCCATGCGGCGGGCTTGCTCAACGACAGCCTGATGATGCAGATGCAGGCCGAGCAGTTCCAGCAGGTGACGCGCCCCAAAGTGGACGGCGCGCTCAACCTGCACAGCGCCACGCAGCACCATGATCTGGACTTTTTCGTGCTGTTCTCGTCGGTGATGGCGCTGCTGGGCGCGCCGGGGCAGGCCAATTATGCCGCCGCCAACGCCTTCCTTGATGCGCTGGCGCTGCACAGGCAGGCACACGGGCAGGCGGCGCTCAGCATCAACTGGGGGCCGTGGTCGGAGGTCGGGCTGGCAGCGGCGCAGGACAATCGCGGCAGCCGTCTGGCGCAGCGCGGGTTGGGCAGCATCACGCCGGAGCAGGGCATTCACGTGCTGGAACGGCTGATGAAAACGCCCGCCGCACAGGTGGCGGTGATGCCGTTCGACGCGGCGCAGTGGGCGCGCACGTACCGCGCCGCCGGGCAGTCGTCGCTGCTGGCCGAGCTGCTGCAAGCCGAGAGCGCTCCCGCCGCCGAGCAGCCCACCGCCGCTAAAGCCGACTTCAAAGCCGCGCTGCTGGCGGCAGAGGCGGGCAGGGAAGCGCGCGCGCTGCTGGAAAACCACATCCGCGAGCAGGTGGCGCAGGTGCTGGGGCTGGCGGTCAAGCGGGTGGACATCCACAAACCCTTGCGTAATATGGGCATTGACTCGCTGATGACGCTGGAACTGCGTAACCGGCTGGAGGCTTCGCTGAAGCTCACGCTGCCCGCCACGCTGGTCTTTAATTACCCGACGATTGTGGAAATGGCCGCGCATCTGGCGGAGAAGCTGGGTGTTGGCGAAACCAGCACCCACCCCTCCGGCGTGCTGCCCGAAGCACAGCCGCAGGCGGTGGATGAACTTGAACAACTTTCGCAGGCAGAGGTCGAAGCGCTGCTGGCGGAAGAACTGAACTCACTGGATGAGCTACTGAAAGGAAATTAAGGTGGCGCAGGACGATACCTTAAACCAGCTTAAACGTGCGCTGGCGGCCATCAAAGACCTGAAAGGCCGCCTGGACAGCGTTGAGCGCGCACGTGTCGAGCCGATCGCCATTATCGGCATGGGCTGCCGTTTCCCCGGTGGGGCCAACACGCCTGACCAGTTCTGGGACTTACTGGCGGGCGGCGTGGACGCGATTACCGAAACGCCCACCGACCGCTGGGACATGGACACCTTCTACGACCCGGACGCGGAAGCCGCCGGGAAGATCACTTCCCGCTGGGGCGGCTACATCCAGCCTGTAGATCAGTTCGACCCGCTGTTTTTCGGCATCTCGCCCAAAGAGGCGGAGTCCATGGACCCGCAGCAGCGGCTGCTGCTGGAAGTGGCATGGGAGGCGCTGGAACACGCTGGGCAGCCCACCGAAACGCTGGTTCGCAGCCAGACCGGCGTGTTCGTCGGTGTCCACAGCCACAGCAGCGATTATTACCTGATGCAGGTGCAGGATCACGAAAAAATTGATACTTACACAGGCACAGGCACTTCCCACAGCGTGCTTGGTGGGCGGCTGTCGTACCTGTTCGATTGGCGCGGGCCGAATGTCTCGCTCGATACCGCCTGCTCGTCGTCGCTGGTGGCCGTGCATCTGGCGGTGCAAAGCTTGCGTAACGGCGAGTGCGACATGGCGCTGGCGGGCGGGGTCAACATCATCCTGTCGCCAGAGTTTACCCTAACTGCCTCCCGAATGCACATGCTTGCGCCGGACGGACGCTGCAAGGCGTTTGACCAGCGGGCCGACGGCTTCGTGCGCGGCGAGGGCTGCGGCGTGGTGGTGCTGAAGCGGCTTTCTGACGCGCAGGCCGCCGGGGACAACATCCTCGCCGTGATACGCGGGTCGGCGGTGAACCAGGACGGAAAAAGCAACGGCCTGACCGCGCCCAACAGCCTCTCGCAGGAAGCGGTCATCCGGGCGGCGCTGGCGAACAGCGGCGTAAGCCCTGCCGAGATCAGCTACGTCGAGGCGCACGGCACAGGCACCTCATTGGGCGACCCGATTGAAGTCGAGGCGCTGAGCGCGGTGCTGGCCGCCGCGAACGGCGAAGCCGCCCCACAGCGGCGCGTCATGCTCGGCTCGGCCAAGACCAACATCGGCCATCTGGAAGGCGCGGCGGGCATCGCCGGGTTGATAAAAGTCGTCCTCTCCATGCAGCACAAGGCCATCCCCCCGCTGCTGCACTTCACCGGGCTGAACCCGCACATCTCGTTCGAGAACACGCCGTTTGCGGTGACGACGGAACTGCTGCCCTGGGAAGCGGATGGCGGCAGGCGGCTGGCCGGGCTGAGTTCGTTCGGCTGGTCTGGCACCAACGCGCACGTCATTCTGGAGTCCGCGCCGGCCACGCCGGAAGAAACAGCGTCCCGGCCTGAACAGCAAGCGGCGGTTGTCCTGCCGCTGTCTGCCCACACGCCGGAAGCGGTGCGGGCGCTGGCGGGCGCTTACCGCGACTTTCTGGCGGGTGAGAGCGTCCCTGACCTGTACGACGTGGCCTATACCGCCAGCCGCCGCCGTTCGCATCATGAATATCGCATGGCGGTGGCCGGGCGCACGCCTGCCGAACTGGCGCGGCAGTTGGAAGCGCGTTTGCAGGACGCGGGCGCTGTCGCGCAGGTCAACGCCGATGCGCCGCCGCGCGTCGTCTTTGTCTTTCCCGGTCAGGGCGGCCAGTGGGTCGGCATGGCGCGGCGGCTGCTGGAAAACGAGCCTGTTTTCCGCGAGGCCATCGAAGCCTGCGAAGCCGCCATGCAGCCGCTGGTGGACTGGTCGCTGCGCGAGCTGCTCACCGCAGACGAGATGGCCGACCGCTTTGAAGCGATTGACGTGATTCAGCCCGCGCTGTTCGCCCTTCAGGTCGCGCTGGCCGCGCTGTGGCGCTCGTGGGGTGTGCAGCCAGACGCGATCCTCGGTCACAGTCTGGGCGAGGTCGCCGGGGCGTATGTCGCCGGGGCGCTGACGCTGGACGAGGCCGCGCGGGTCATCTGCCACCGCAGCCGCCTGATGAAGCGCACCAGCGGGCAGGGCGCGATGGCAGTGGTCGGCCTGTCGCTGGAGCAGACCGCCGCCGCGCTGTCCGGTTATGAAGGCCGCCTGTCCATCGCGGTCAGCAACAGCCCGCGCTCCACCGTCATTTCTGGCGACCCGGCAGCGCTGGAGCAGGTGCTTGAGGCGCTGCGGGCGCGGGACGTGTTCTGCCGTCTGGTGAAGGTGAACGTCGCCTCGCACAGCCCGCAGATGGAACCGCTGCGGCCTGAACTGGTGCAAGCGCTGGCTGGGCTGAGGCCGCAGGCCGGGGACATCCCCATTTATTCGACAGTGGACGGCGTGGTCAGCGACGGCGCGGGCTTTGATGCCGCTTACTGGGGGCGCAACCTGCGCCAGCCCGTGCTGTTCAGCACGATGGTCGAGCAGCTTGTGCTGGACGAATACACCGTCTTTATCGAACTCAGCCCGCACCCGATCCTGCTCTCGCCCGTAGAGGACACGCTGCATCATCTGGGCAGGCCGGGCTTCACCATCCCCTCGATGCTGCGCGAGCGCGACGACCAGACCGCGATGCTTAACGCGCTGGGGACGCTGTATACGACGGGTTACGCGCTGGACTGGGCGCGGCTGTATCCACAGACGGGCCGTGTGGTCAGCCTGCCCGCGTACCCCTGGCAGCGTCAGCGTTACTGGATTGAAGCACGAGAGGCGAAAGGCTGGTCGGCGCGCGGCGGTCATCCGCTCATCGGTCAGCGCTTGCCCGCGCTGGCGCACCTGCCCAGCAGCCACTTCTGGGAGAACCGTCTGGATGCGCGTTTCCGCCGTTACCTGCACGAGCAGCTTGGCGGCGCGACGGACGAGGACGTTTACGCGGCGATGGCGCTGGCGGCGGTCGGCGCGGCCTATGGCGAAAACAGCCATGCCGTGACCGAACTCGACCTTCACCAGCCACTAACGCTGGATGAAACCGGCGAACAGGCGGCGCAGATCATCCTCACCGACGAGGGCGGGGACAGCGCGGGCTTCCAGATTTTCAGCCGCGCGGACGCGGCGGGCGCGTGGGCGCTGTGCGCCAGCGGGCGCGTGCAGATCGCGCAGATGGAGGCAGGCTGGCTGTACGACCATGTGTGGCAGCCACAGCCGCGCGAGCTTGCCGAGATGAGCAGCGCCCCCGGCCACTGGCTGATCTTCGCCGACCAGCACGGGCCTGGCGCGCAGTTGGCACAGCTACTGGCGATGCGTGGGGGCAGTGCCACGCTGGTGATCCCTGGCGACGAGTACGCGCTGGTTGAGGACGGTGTGTACAGCATCAACCCGGCGCGCGCCGAGGATTTCAGCCGCCTGCTGGCCGAGGCCGGACGCGCCGCGCACGCGGTCTATCTGTGGCCTCTGGACGCGCTGCCGAGGCTGCTCGAAGATGCCGACGAACTGGTGCGGGCGCAGGCCTTCTACGCGCAGCCCACGCTTTACCTGACGCAGGCGCTGGCCGCGCAGGGCGAACATGCCCCGCTGCTGTGGTGCGTCACGCGCAACGCGCAGCCCGTTGTTCAGGACGATATGGTCAGCCTCAACCCGGCGCAGGCCGCGTTGTGGGGCTTCGGGCGGGTGGCATCGCTTGAACTGCCTGACCTGTGGGGCGGGCTGATTGACCTGCCCGAAGACGGTATCCCGGCTCATGATGCCAACGTCCTGTTCACGGAGATTGCTCATGTCGAGGCGGAAGACCAGATCGCCTTCCGCGATGGGCAGCGCTATGTGCTGCGGCTGGTGCCGGATGCGGACATCGCCAGCCCGCCCGCGCCGCTGCCCGTCTACGCCGACGGGACGTATCTGGTTACAGGCGGGCTGGGGCGGCTGGGGTTGGTTTTCGCCCGCTGGCTGGTGGAAAGCGGCGCGCGTCATGTGGTGCTGACCGGGCGCAGCGGCGCGGGCGAGGCGGCGCAGGCCGTGATCGCTGAACTGGAAGCGGCAGGCGCGCAGGTGGTTGTCGCCCGTGCCGATGTCTCCGAATTTGAAGATGTCGAACGCCTGCTGAGCGACATTGATCGTGATATGCCACCCCTGCGCGGGGTCATCCACAGCGCAATGGTCGTTGACCCCGGCATGATCGTGCAGCAGAGCGCCGAGCGCTTTATGCCCGTGTTCGCTGCCAAGATGCTCGGCACGTGGAACCTGCACACGCTGACGCAGGACAGGCCGCTCGATTTCTTCGTCATGTTCTCGTCGGTGGCTTCCGGCATCGGGCTGGCGGCGGAGAGCAGTTACGCGGTTGGCAACGCCTTTCTGGAAGGGTTCGCCCATTACCGCCGCCTGCGGGGCCTGCCCGCGCTCACGGTAAGCTGGGGGACGTGGGGCGGGGCCGGGCTGGGGGCGGTGATGGAGCAGTTCATCGCGTCGCTGGGTTTGGTGCTGATGCCTGTGCGGCCAGCGCTGGCCGCGTTTGATTACGTCCTGCGTACAGGCACGCCGCATAAAATTGTCGCGGCCATCGCGTGGGACACCTTCCGGCGGATGCACCAGACGCGGCGCGGCAGGCCGTTCTTCGAGCATATCGGCGCGGCCAGCCAGACCAGCGATACCGCGCAGCCGGAACAGGTCAGCTTCGACCAGCTTCTGCACGACGCTGCCCCCGACCAGCGCTGGACGCTGCTGGTGAATCATGTGCGGGACGAGGCCGCGCGCGTGATGGGCTTCGACCCGGCGATGATTGACCTCAAACGCGGCTTCTTTAAGATCGGCATGGACTCGCTGATGAGCGTGCAGCTTCGTAACCGGCTGGAAACCAGCCTCAACTGTTCGCTGCCGCCGACAATCGCGCTGGAATATCCGTCTGTTGAGGCGCTGGCAAGTTATCTCGCGGAAAATACGTTCAGGTGGCAAACAGCAGCGGCGGAAGATGCGCCGCCCACGCCTGAGCCAGCGGCGGAAACGCCGCTTGAGGCGATCACCGATGAGGAACTGCTGGCGCTGCTGGATGACGAACTGGCACGGATTGACGACCTGACGGAGGACAGATAAGCATGGCCTCAACCGAGAAGGATATGCAGTCGCGTTTGAAGGACGCGCTGCTGGCGCTTCAGAAGATGCGTTCGCGGCTGGAAGCTGTCGAGCGGGCGAAAAGCGAGCCAATCGCCATTATTGGCATGGGCTGCCGCTTCCCCGGTGGCGCGAACACGCCGGAACAGTTCTGGCAGCTTCTGCAGAACGGGGTGGATGCGATCGTTGAAGTGCCGCCGTCCCGCTGGGATATTGACGCTTACTATGACCCGGACATGGACGCGCCGGGCAAGATGTACACGCGCTGGGGCGGCTTCATCGAAGCGCCGGAAGATTTCGATGCCAGCTTCTTCGGCATTTCCCCGCGCGAGGCGCGCAGCCTCGACCCGCAGCAGCGGCTGCTGCTGGAAGTGGCGTGGGAGGCGCTGGAAAACGCCGCGCTGTCGCCAGACCGGCTGGCCGGGACGCGCACGGGCATGTTCGTCGGCATCACCATGCCGGATTATATCGTCGCGCGGACGGGGCTGTTAGGGGCCAGCGACATTGACGCTTATCACGTCACGGGCGGCGTGCTGAACGCGGCAGTCGGGCGGCTGTCGTACACGCTCGGCCTGCGCGGGCCAGCGCTGGCGGTGGATACCGCCTGTTCGTCGTCGCTGGTCGCGCTGCATCTGGCGGTGCAAAGCCTGCGTAACGGCGAATCGGACGCGGCGCTGGTGGGCGGGGTGAATTACATGCTGATGCCGGAGATGACTATCGGCATGGCGCGGGCGCACATGCTTTCCCCCGATGGCCGCTGCAAGACCTTCGACTCGCGGGCGGACGGCTTCACGCGCGGCGAGGGCTGCGGCGTGATCGTCCTCAAGCGCCTGTCGGACGCGCTGGCCGATCACGATCACATCACGGCGGTCATTCGCGGCTCGGCCATCAATCACGGCGGCTTCAGCAGCGGCTTCACCGTCCCCAACAAACTCGCGCAGGAGATGGTCATTCGCGCGGCGCTGGAGAACGCCGGGGTCGCGCCAGCGGACGTAGGCTATGTGGAGGCGCACGGCACAGGCACCTCGTTGGGCGACCCGATTGAGGTACGGGCGCTGTCGGCGGTGCTGGCCGAAGGCCGCGCAGACGACCAGCCGCTGATGCTCGGCTCGGTAAAGACCAATGTCGGCCACCTTGAGGCCAGCGCGGGGATTATCGGCGTGATGAAGCTGGCGCTGGCGCTGGAACACGGCGAGATACCGCCGCACCTGCACCTGCGCGAACTGAATCCGTACATCGCGTGGAACGAAATGCCCATCGTCATCCCGACAGAGCGCACCCCATGGACGGGCAAGCGCATCGGCGGGGTGAGTTCGTTTGGGGCCAGCGGCATGAACGCTCATGCCGTTCTGGAAGCCGCGCCGCTGGTGGCGGCCAGCGATGGGCAGGACGTGCTGGCACAGCCGCAGAAGGTTCTCACGCTTTCGGCGCGGAGCGAGGCGGCGCTGCGAACACTGGCCGAGCGTTACGCCCGGTATATCGCGGAGCATCCATCGGTTGACCTGGCCGACGTGGCCTTTACCGCCAGCACCGGGCGGGCGCACTTCCCCTTCCGGCTGGCGAGTGTCGCGGCGACCAGCGAACAGCTCCATGACCAGCTTGCCGCCTTCGCGCGGGGCGAAAACGCCGCCGGGCTGACAGCGGGCTACGCGCTGGAAACCAGCCAGCCGAAGGTCGCCTTCCTGTTCACCGGGCAGGGGGCGCAGTATGTAGGCATGGGGCGTGACCTGTATGAAACACAGCCGACCTTCCGCGCCGCGCTCGACCAGTGCGACGCGCTGCTGCGCCCGTACATGGATCGGCCTTTGCTCTCGGTCATCTTCGCCGAAAACGAGCAGGACGCGGCCTTGCTGAATGACACCACCTACACCCAGCCCGCGCTGTTCGCCATTGAGTACGCGCTGGCGCAGTTGTGGCTGTCGTGGGGCGTGAAGCCAGCAGCGGTGATGGGACACAGCGTGGGCGAGTACGTGGCCGCCTGCATCGCCGGGGTGTTCAGCCTGGAAGACGGGCTGAAGCTGATCGCGCTGCGCGGCAGGCTGATGGGCGGGCTTCCGGCAGGGGGCGGCATGGCCGCGCTGCTGGCGACGCGCGCGCAGGTCGAAGCGGCGGTCGCGCCGTATGCCGGAACGGTGTCCATCGCTGCCGTAAACGGGCCGGACAATTTCGTGATCTCCGGGGCGGTGGCGGCGCTCGATGCGATCATCGGCCAGCTTCAGGCGCAGGGGGCGAAGGCGCGTTCGCTGGTGGTGTCGCACGCCTTCCACTCGCCGCTGATGGACTCCATCCTCGACGAATTTGAGCAGGTCGCGGGTGAGATCGCTTATCACCCGCCGCGTATCACGCTGGTCTCGAACATCAACGGCCAGCCCTTCGCGCCCGGCCACGCGCCGGACGCGGCCTACTGGCGCGACCATATCCGCGCGGCGGTGCAGTTCAGGGATGGCATGGAGGCGCTGCACGCGCAGGGCTGCAACGTGTTCCTTGAAGTCGGCCCACACCCGACGCTGCTCGGCATGGGGCGCGAGTGCCTGCCGGAGAATACGGGCATGTGGCTGCCATCGCTGCGTAAAGGCAAGGACGACTGGGGGCAGATGCTCGGCAGCGTGGGCGGCGCGTATGTCAGCGGCGTGGGGGTGGACTGGTTCGCCTTCTACAAGGGCTATACCGGGAGCAGGATCGTCCTGCCCAACTACCCGTATGAGCGCCAGCCCTACCCGATTCTGCCCAAACGCCGTAAATCCGGCGCGGCGGGCGAAGCGCTGCACCCGCTGCTGGGGCGCAGGCTTCAGGTCGCCTCGCCGGATGTCATCTTCGAGCAGCACCTCGACCCCGAAACGCTGCCCGTGCTGGCCGAACACGTCATCATGGGGCAGGTGGTTTTTCCGGCGACAGGTTATATCGAGACGATGCTGGCGGCGGGCGCGGTGGTCTTTGGCACGCCCGCGCTGGCGCTGACCGACCTCGTGCTGCAAGAACCGCTCGTCATCCCGGAAGAAAGCGGGCAGACCATCCAGACCGTTCTCAACCCGGATGGCGCGGTTCGCATCTACAGCCAGAGCGACGACCAAAGCTGGCGGTTACATGCCTCGGCGTGGCTCGGCAGCACGGACGCAGACGCGCCGGAAGAAGCGGTCGCGATTGATGACCTGCAAGCCGCGCTGCCACAGGAAACCGCGCCCGCCGCGCATTACCAGCACATGCTGGAACGCGGTGTGGCCTTCGGCGAAAGCTTTCGCGGGCTGGAGCAGTTACAGCACGGCGAAGCCGAAGCGCTCGGTTACATCCGTCTGCCCGATGCCGCCGCTCACGGTTATCACCTGCACCCCGGCCTGCTCGATGCCTGCCTTCAGCCTGTGGGGGCGCTGTTCCCCGACAGCGCGAACCACACTTACCTGCCGATGAGTGTTGATGCGCTGCGGCTTTATCGTCTGCCGCAGGGCGAGGTCTGGAGTCATGTCCGCCTGCGCCCGGCGCACAACGCCGACATCATCACGGCGGATATTCGTCTGATCGAACCGTCGGGCGCGCTGCTGGGCGAACTGGACGGCATCGCCTTCAAGCGGCTGTCCGGCGTGCTGGCCCATGCTGAGGCCGGCGACGCGCTCTACCGCGTGGAATGGCAGCCCAAAGCGCTGGACACCGCGCGTGAGCCGGACGCGGCGGGCGGCTGGCTGATCTTCGCCAGCCAGAACGGGCTTGCCGAGCAGCTTGCCGCGCAGATCGAGACGCAGGGCGGGCAGCCGGTGCTGGTCTATCCCGGCGAGGCTTATCACCAGCACGGCGGCCAGTTCACGGTCAACCCCGGACGCGCCGATGATTTTGACCGCCTGCTGCAAGCGCTCGTGGCCGACGGCCAGCCGCCGCTGCGCCATGTGCTGCATCTGTGGAGCATGGACGCGGGCGACGACCCCAACCACGACAGCATTAACCACGCGCTGCTGGTGGGCAGCGGCAGTACGCTGCACCTGCTGCAAGCGCTGGCGCGGGCCGGGCAGTCGCCGCGCCTGTGGCTGGTGACGCGCGGTGTGTCTGGGCTGGATGACGCAGCCGCCAACCCGCTGCAATCGCCGCTGTGGGGGCTGGGCAAGGTGATCGCGCTGGAACACCCGGAACTGCGCTGCACACGCCTTGATCTCGCGCCGGACACGCCCGCCGGGATGCTGGCGGAGAACCTGTTCGCGCCCGACGATGAAGACCAGATCGCGCTGACCCCAACCGGGCGCTACGCCGCGCGGCTGCTGCGGGTGCAGCCAGACGACTTGCAGCCCGCCGCCCAAATTCTGGACGGGCAGCCGTTCCAGTTGGACATCGGCCAGAAAGGGCTGCTGGATACGATGTATTTCGCGCCGCTGGAACGCCGCGCGCCGGGGGCTGGCGAGATCGAAATTCAGGTCGAGGCGGTCGGGCTGGGCTTCCGCGATGTGCTGAACGCCATGAACCTGTATCCCGGCGAAGTTCACGGCATGGGCAGTGAATGCGCCGGGACGGTGGTTGCCGTTGGCCCAGGCGTGGAGCAGTTCCGGGTCGGGGATGCGGTCGTGGCGGTGGCCGAAGGCAGCTTCGCCTCGCACATCATCACGCTGGCCGACCTCGCCACCCACAAGCCGCACAACCTGAGCTTTGAGGAAGCCGCCACCATCCCCTCGCCGTTCTTAACTGCTTACTACGCCCTGCATCATCTGGCCGACCTGAAGCCGGGCGACCGGGTGCTAATCCACGCGGCGGCGGGCGGGGTCGGGCTGGCGGCGGTGGAACTGGCGCGTCATGCCGGGGCGGAAATCTTCGGCACGGCGGGCAGCGAGGCCAAACGCGCCTGGCTCAAGTCTGTCGGCGTGCATCATGTGCTGAACTCGCGCACGCTGGACTTTGCCGATGAAATCCACGCCATCACGGGCGGCGCGGGCGTTAACGTGATCCTCAACTCGCTCTCTGGCGACTTTATCACGCGCAGCGTTGACCTGCTGGCCGAGGACGGTATCTTTCTCGAAATCGGCAAGCGCGACATCTGGACGCATGAGCAGATGGCCGCCGCCCGGCCAGACGCGGCCTATCATATCATTGACCTGTTGCAGGAAGACCCGGCGCTGCTGCAAGCCATGCTGCGCGACCTGTGCGCCGGCTTCGAGGCCGGGACGCTCAAACCGCTGCCGACGCACGTTTTCCCGATCAGCGACGTGGTGAACGCCTTCCGCTACATGGCGCAGGCGCGGCATACCGGGCGCATCGTCGTGCGGCTCGGCACAGCGGCACAGCCAGCCATCAGGCCGGACGCAACCTATCTGGTGACAGGCGGGCTGCACGGGTTGGGGCTGGCGGTGGTGCAGTGGCTGGCGCAGCAGGGCGCGCGGCATCTGGCGCTCATGGGGCGGCGCGCGCCGTCGGCAGAGGTGGCCGGGTGGCTCGGCCAGTTCGAGGCGGACGGCATCCAGATCACGGTCATGCAGGGCGATGTCTCGCAGGAAAGCGAGGTCGCCGCTGTGCTGGACGGTATTCAGCAGCAGATGCCGCCGCTGCGGGGGATCATCCACTGCGCGGGCATCTACGATGACGGCCTGCTGGCCGGGCAGGAATGGGGGCGGTTCGAGCGTGTTTTCGCGCCCAAAGTGCAGGGTTCGTGGAATCTGCACGCGCTGACAGCCAACCTGCCGCTGGACTTTCTGGTGCTGTTCTCCAGCGCCAGCACGCTCATCGGCTCGCCGGGGCAGGGGCATTATGTCGCCGCCAATACCTTCATGGACACGCTGGCGCATTACCGCCGGGCGCAGCGCCTGCCCGCGCTCAGCATCAACTGGGGGCCGTGGTCAGAACTGGGCGAGGCCAGCAGCGCCAGCATCAGCGAACGGCTGGCCGCGAAGGGTATTCAGCCCTTCACGCCGGACGAAGCGCTGCGGTTGATGGGCGTGTTGATGGCGCAGTCCGAGGTCGTGCAGGCCGGGGCGATGCGCTTGAACTGGGCGCAGTATTTCGCGTCGCTGCCTGCCGCGCTGTCCACGTCCTTCTTCGCGGCGGTGTCGCCGAAAACCCCGGCGGCGGGCGAAGCGCGGCCAAAAGCGGCTGTCCAGCATGACCTGATGCAAAAGCTGGCCGATACACCGCCCAGCAAGCGGCAGACCTTACTGGTGGAGTACGTGCGCGGGCAGGCGATGAAGGCGCTGGGGCTGGCCGAGACGTTCGTGATTGACCCGCGCCAGCCGCTGCAAAACCTCGGCCTCGACTCGCTGATGGCTGTCGAACTCCGTAACCTGCTCAGCGCCGGGCTGGGGCTGAAGCGCAGCCTGCCCGCCACGCTGATCTTCGATTACCCGACGATTGAAGCGATTGCAGGCTATCTGGCGAAGGAATACTTCGCTGACAGCGCGCCCGCCGCCCCGGCAGCGGAGGCGAAAAACGCAAAAGCCGCCCAGCAGCAGGCCGTGCTGGATGAACTGGCGCAGCTATCGGACGAGGAGGCAGAGGCGCTGCTGCTGGAAGAACTGAACGCCATGCAGAAGAAAAAATAAGCGCGGATGAGGAGCAGCACCAGCCGCGCGGTACAACTGGCAATTAAGGGATAAATTGGGATGACTGAACAGAACATGGGTGAGCCTGTCGAAGAACTTTCGCCGTTAAAACGCGCGCTGTTCCAGCTACGGGACATGCGGGCGCAGCTAGACGCACTGGAAGCCGCCCGCACCGAGCCGATCGCGGTCATCGGCATGGGGCTGCGCTTTCCGGGCGGCGTGAACAACCCGGAGACTTACTGGTCGCTGCTGCGAAACGGCGTGGATGCCATCCGCGATATTCCCGGCGAACGGTGGGACTTAAGCGCCTATTTCGATGCCGACCCCGCCGCCCCCGGCAAGATGTACACGCGCGGCGGCGGCTTCATCAGTGACATTGATAAATTCGACCCGCACTTCTTCGGCATCTCCCCACGCGAGGCGGTCAGTATGGACCCGCAGCAGCGGCTGCTGCTGGAAGTGGCGTGGGAAGCGCTGGAAAACGCCGGGCAAGCGCCGGACAAGCTGCTGGGCAGCCAGACGGGCGTGTTCGTCGGCATCGGCAACAGCGACTATGGGCGTATGGTCTGGGCGGATACGGGCGGCATTGATGTGTACTTCGCCACAGGCAGTTCGTTCAGCGTCGCTTCCGGGCGGTTGTCCTATCTGCTCGGCTTACAGGGGCCGAGTATTTCGCTGGATACCGCCTGTTCCGCGTCGCTGGTCGCCGCGCACCTCGCCGTGCAGAGCCTGCGGGCGGGCGAGAGCAATATGGCGCTGGTGGGCGGCGTGAACCTCATCGTCGCGCCGGAGGGCAACATCATCTTCTCGAAGGCGCAGATGATGGCCCCGGACGACCGCTGCAAGACGTTTGATGCCAGCGCCGACGGCTACGTGCGCGGCGAAGGCTGCGGCGTGATCGTCCTCAAGCGCCTGTCGGACGCGCTGGCAAACGGCGACAACGTGCTGGCGGTAATTCGCGGTTCGGCGGTTAATCAGGACGGGCGCAGCAATGGCCTGACCGCCCCCAACGGCCCCTCGCAGGAAGCGGTGCTGCGGCACGCGCTGGCGAACGCGGGCGTGCAGGCCGGGCAGGTGGCCTATGTCGAGGCGCACGGCACCGGCACATCGTTAGGCGACCCGATTGAGGTGCAGGCGCTGGCAAGCGCGCTGGGCGACGGTCATAGCAAGGACAGCCCGCTGCTGATCGGCTCGGTCAAGACCAATATGGGGCATCTGGAAGCGGCGGCGGGCATCGCCGGGTTGATGAAAGTGGTGCTGATGCTGCGCCATGCCGAAATCCCGCCGCACCTGCACCTGACCGAACTCAACCCCTATATCCCCTGGCAGGAAATCCCGGTTGATGTCCCCACCCGCGCCATGCCGTTCCCGGCGCGTGACGGGCGGATGATCGCCGGGGTGAGTTCGTTCGGCTTCAGCGGCACGAACGCGCACGTCATTCTGGAAGCCGCGCCCGCGCCGGAACCGCGAACAGCGCAGGCCGAGCGCCCGCTGCACCTGCTGGCGCTCTCTGCCCGGCAGGATGCCGCGCTGGATGAACTGGCGCGGCAGTTCGCGCAGCGCCTCGACGAGCAGCCGGAGCGCTTCAGCGACATTTGCTTTACCGCCAACGCCGGGCGCGCGCACCTGACGCATCGCCTAGCGCTGTCGGCAGGCAGCGCCGCCGAAGCCCGCGATAAGCTGCTGGCCTTCCTCAACCGCGAGGAAGCCGAGGCGGTCTTTTACAACCAACTGCTCGACACGCGCGCGCCAGAAATCGCCTTCCTGTTCACCGGGCATGGGGCGCAGTACGCGGGCATGGGGCGCGGCCTGTACGAGACACAGCCGACCTTCCGCGCCGCCATTGACGAATGCGCTGAACTGCTGAGGCCGCATCTGCAACACACGCTGTACGACGTGCTGTACCCACAGACCGACGCGCAGCGCGCGCTGATGAACCAGATGATTTACGCCCAGCCCGCGCTGTTCGCGCTGGAATACGCGCTGGCGCGGTTGTGGCTGTCGTGGGGCATCCGCCCGACGACGGTGATGGGTCACAGCGTCGGTGAGTACGCCGCCGCCTGCATCGCCGGGCTGTTCAGCGTGGCGGACGGCCTGAAGCTGGTGCTGGCACGCGGGCGCTTGTTCGACTCGCTGACCGAACCCGGCGAGATGGTCGCGGTCTTTGCGGATGAGGACACCGTCGCGGCGGCCATCGCCCCCTACAGCGATAAAGTGTCCATCGGCGCGATCAACGGCCCCACCAACACGGTCATCTCCGGCGCGACCGAAACAGTGGAACACGTCGTCGCTATGCTGAAAGCCAGCGGCATTAAAACCCGTAAGCTGGATGTGCCGCAGTCCTCGCACTCGCCGCTGCTGGAGCCGATTCTGGATGAATTTGAGCGCATCGCGGCGGAAGTGACTTATTACCCGCCTGCCATCGAGATCATCTCGGATGTCAGCGGGCAGCCCGCCAGCTTTGAGGAGATCGGCAGCGCGGCCTACTGGCGGCGGCACCTGCGCCAGCCTGTGCAGTTCGCCGCGTCCATCGCCACGCTGCACCGCGAGAACTTCGCGGTCTTTCTTGAGGTCGGCCCCAACCCGACCCTGCTCGGTATGGGTCGCCGCTGCCTGCCTGCCGATTACGGCGTGTGGCTGCCCTCGCTGCGCGAGAGCCTCGGCGACTGGCAGCAGATGCTCGAAAGCCTGTCGGTGCTGTACACGCTGGGCGTGGAGGTGGACTGGGCAGGCTTTGATGGCGATTACCCGCGCCAGCGTTTGCCGCTGCCCACCTACCCGTTCCAGCGCCAGCGCTACTGGTACGACTTTAAGCCCGTGCAACCCGCCGCGCCGCGCACCGATGCCGCGACGTTGTGGCGTCTGGTGGCCGATGCCGGGCAGCAGCAGTCATGGCAAGCGCCAGTTGACCTTTATCTGGAAAGCTATCCGCAGAAATGGGACGCGCTGGCGCATGTCACCACCGCCTACATCGTGGACACCCTCAATAAGTTCAACGTGTTTGCGCGGGAGGGCGAGCAGCACACCGTTGAGGCACTGCTGGCGCAGTGTGGCATCAAGCCCGGTTACTACAGCCTGATGCAGCGCTGGCTGGCGCGGCTGTCCGAGGTCGGCCTGCTGCAACAGGCCGGCGAAGTGTACAGCGTGTCCCAGCCACTGCCACAGGTCACGCTGGCGGATGTATGGCAGGAAGTCGAAGCACAACTGGCCGACCTTGCGCCGCTCGTGCAGTACATGAAGCGCTGCGGCGATCACCTGCCGCAAGTGCTGACAGGCCGCCATAACCCGCTGGAAACGCTGTTCCCCGGCGGCTCGTTTGAAACCACCAGCTTCCTCTACAACACATGGCCGCTGGTGCGCTATTACAACAACATCGTGCGCGCGGTCGTGCAATCGGCGCTGGCCGGGCTGAATGCTAACCCGCTTCAGGTGCTGGAAATCGGCGCGGGGACGGGTGGCACCTCGGCGGCGGTGCTGTCGGTCTTTCCGCCAGACAGAACGCGCTATCACTACACCGACGTGTCCGACTTCTTTCTCGCCCATGCCGGGCAGAAATTCGCGGCCTATCCGTTCATCCAGTACGGCCTGCTCAATATCGAACAGCCGCCGCAGGAGCAGGGCTACACGCCCGGCAGCTTCGACATCGTGCTGGCGGCCAACGCCCTGCACGCCACCCGCGACCTGGGGGCGACGCTCGATCATGCCCGGTCGCTGCTCGCGCCCGGCGGCCTGCTGATCCTGTACGAGGCCACCTATCATGAGACGTGGTTTGATATAACATCGGGGCTGATCGAGGGCTGGGGGCGCTTTGAGGACGACATGCGCGACGATAACCCGCTGCTCACCCCGGCGCAGTGGCGCGAGGCGCTGCTGGAACACGGCTTCGAGCAGGTCGTCACCTACCCCGAAGCGGGCGCGCCGATGGAAATCCTGCGCCAGCATATCGTGGTGGCGCAGGCTCCGGCGGCGGGGGAGCGGGCGTTCGCCCCGGTGACAGTGGAACAGGTGGACTACACCCGTGCCGAAAGCCAGCCCGACGCGGCGGCTTCGCAGGCCGAGGCGTTCATGGCTGAGCTGGCCGACATGCTGGCCGATGACCGCGCCGAAAGCCTGACCGCCTTCGTGCGCGAACGGGTCACGCGGACGCTGCGCCTGCCCGCCTCTCATGCCATTGACCGCCGCGCCCGCCTGATGGACATCGGCGTGGACTCGCTGATGGCGGTCGAACTGCGTAACCGGCTGGAAACCGGCCTGAACGCGGCGGGGACGCTGCCCGCGACGCTGATTTTCGATTACCCCACCATTGAGGAAATCGTCGGCTTTATCGAGGCGACGCTGTTCACCGAGGCGCAGATTCCCCCCCCAACCGAAGCGCCCCGCCCCCACGAAGAAGCCGCCCAGAGCGCCGATATTGAAGGGCTGAGCGACGACGAGGTCGCCGCCATGCTCCTCAAAAAGTTAGGTGATCTTTAGGCTTCCCCGCAATAATCAGATTAGAATTAACTGAGAATAACTGCTGATCTCTACCCATCAGCAGTTATTTCATTCCGTTAATCACTTCCGCATTCCCAGACATTTTGAGGGAGAATTAAGGATGGGGCATGACGCGAATGCCGCCCAACTGTCACCGTTGAAGCAGGCATATTTAGCACTCGAAAAAATGCAGTCCCGCCTTGAGGCTGTTGAACAAAGCAAGCGCCAGCCGATTGCGATTGTCGGCGTGGGCTGCCGGTTTCCGGGGGGTGTGAACGATCTGGAAAGTTACTGGCACCTGCTGCGCGAGGGCGTGGATGCCGTGTCGGAGATCCCCGCCGACCGCTGGAACGTCACAGAATATTACGACCCTGACCCGGACGCGCCGGGCAAGATGGCGGCGCGGCACGGCGCGTTTATAGACAATATAGATCAGTTTGACCCGAAATTTTTTGGCATCGCCCCGCGTGAAGCGAACAGTATGGACCCGCAGCAGCGGCTGCTGCTGGAGGTGGCGTGGGAAGCGCTGGAAAACGCCGGGCTGGATGCCGACACGCTGGCGGGCAGCGCGACAGGCGTGTTTGTCGGGCAGGCCAGCAGCGATTACGCCCACCTGTTCACCAAAACCGATGACCTCGCCCTGCTGGACGCTTATTACGCCTCCGGCATCGCCCACAGCATCGCCTCTGGCCGCCTGTCGTACATCCTCGGCCTGCAGGGGCCGAGCCTGACGATTGACACCGCTTGCTCATCGTCGCTGGTCACGGTGCATCTGGCGGTGCAAAGCCTGCGCGCCGGGGAATGCCGGACGGCGCTGGCGGGCGGCGTGAACCTGATGCTGCTGCCGGATATTTACATCGCGCTTTCCAAGTACGGGATGCTCGCGCCGGACGGCACCTGCAAGACCTTTGACGCGGCGGCCAATGGCTTTGTGCGCGGCGAAGGCTGTGGCATGATCGTGCTGAAGCGCCTGTCCGACGCGCTTGAGGATGGCGACCGTATCCTCGCCGTGATTCGCGGCTCGGCGGTTAATCAGGATGGCGCAAGCAGCGGCCTGACCGCCCCCAACGGGCAGGCACAGGAAGCGGTCATTAACGAGGCGCTGGCGAACGGCGGCCTGACCGCCGAGCAGGTGAGCTACGTCGAGGCGCACGGCACGGGTACGCCGCTGGGCGACCCCATCGAAGTGCAGGCGCTGGCGCGGGCGTTACGCAGCGGCGGTCTGGCGGGGCAGCCGCTGGCGATCGGCTCGGTCAAGACCAACTTCGGCCATCTGGAGTCGGCGGCGGGCATCGCCGGGCTGATTAAGGCGCTGCTGGTGCTGCGCCACCGCGAAATTCCGCCGCACCTGCACCTGAACGCGCTCAACCCGTTCGTGAACTGGGAGAAGCTGCCAATCAGCGTCCCGACAGAGCGCACCCCGCTGCAAGCCAACGGCGCACAGCCGGTCGTCGGGGTCAGTTCGTTTGGCTTCAGCGGCACCAACGCGCACATCCTGCTGGAAGCCGCGCCCGAACCGCAAACACCCGCCGCCGAGACGGAGCGCCCGCTGCATGTGCTGACGCTTTCGGCACGCACCGAAACCGCGCTGCGTGCGCTGGCGGCGCGTTACAGCCAGCACCTCGCCGCGCATCCCGACGTGCCGCTGGCGGACACCGCCTTTAGCGCCAACACAGGCCGTACCCATTTCGACCACCGGCTGGCGCTGGTTGCAGGCTCGGCAGAGAGCGCCGGGCAGCAGCTTGCCGCCTTCGCCGCCGACGAGGGCGCGGCAGTCATCGCTGGCGCTGTCCAGATCACCGACAAGCCGAAAATCGCCTTCCTGTTCACCGGGCAGGGGGCGCAGTATGTAGGCATGGGGCGTGACCT
>CAZJSU010000022.1:0-52905 GCA_964548765.1 uncultured Anaerolineaceae bacterium | reverse complement strand
GGGATATACCCGCTTCCGGGTATATCCCTCATTCTGCACAGGTAGCGTGTTAAAGGCAGGTTTGGTGTGAAACAATTCCTCTTGCGTCGCGCAATTTACATGGTTCTTACCGTATGGGTCATCTCGATAATTGCCTTTATCGTGATTCAACTCCCTCCCGGCGACTACGTTACCCGGCTGGTAACGCAGCTGATGTCATCAGGTACAGACAATATTGATCCGGCCATTATTGAACAACTGCGCGAACAATATGGTTTGAATGATCCAATACATATTCAGTATTTTAAGTGGATCCGCAACATCGTCACAAAAGGCAATTTTGGTTATTCCCTTGCGTTTCAACGGGATGCTAAAGAATTAATTCTGGAACGCTTACCGCTGACATTTGTGGTTACTTTGTCAACGGTGCTTTTTGTCTGGGTGGTTGCCTTGCCAATCGGCGTGTTCTCTGCTGTCCGCAAATACTCCCTTGCAGACTACATTGCCACGTTTGTCGGCTTTATTGGGCTGGCGACACCTAATTTTCTGTTTGCCCTGATATTGATGTATTTAAGTTACAAGTATGGCGGGCGGGCTTTGATCGGCCTGTTCTCTCCTGAATACGTCAATGCGCCATGGAGCGGGGCGAAAATCCTCGATCTGATGAAACACCTCATTATCCCCATGATTATTATCGGGACATCCTTTACGGCGGGCTTAATTCGCACGATGCGCGCGAACCTGCTCGACGAATTGAACCGCCCATATGTGGACGCGGCGCGTGCCAAAGGCCTGTCGGAGACCCGGCTCCTGTGGAAATACCCTGTCCGTTATGCCCTGAACCCTTTTGTGAGTACCATTGGCTGGGCCTTGCCCGGATTGGTTGCGGGTGAAGTCATTGTTTCCATTGTGTTAAATCTGCCTACATCGGGGCCGATTCTGTTCAACGCGCTGCTGGAGCAGGATATGTACGTGGCTTCGGGCTTTATTCTGGTGCTTAGCTCGCTGACTGTGATTGGCACGTTCATCTCCGATGTGTTACTGGCGATTTTAGACCCCCGCATTCGGCTGGCATAAGGAATAGATATTATGGAAATAACACCAAAATCTGAAGAGCTTGCCGGGGTTCCGGTTTCACCGGATGTCGAGCAGAAAGATCAGGAAGTCACCTTCGAGGTTGCCTCGCAGTGGAAGTTGATGTGGTGGAAGTTCCGTCGGCATCGTCTCGCGGTGGTGGGGCTGGTTGTGGTGGCGCTTTTCTATCTCGTGGCGATCTGCGCCGAGTTTGTCGCCCCACAGTCGGAGACAAGCTATATCGCAGAGTACGTCTATGCCCCGCCGCAGCAGATTCATCTGTTCCGCGACGGCAATTTCGCCCCTCATGTTTACGGCTATACCTTTGAGCGCGACCCGGTATCCTTCAAAAAGATATTCGCCATTGATGAGGAGACGATCATCCCGATCGGCCTGTTTGTGCGTGGCGTGCCTTATAAGGTGTTAGGGTTGTTCGAGACGGATATCCATCTCTTTGGAGCGGTCGAAAAAGGCCAGCCGTTTTACCTCCTCGGGGCCGATGCTATAGGCCGCGATGTGCTGAGCCGCACGATCTTCAGCAGCCGCATTTCGCTGAGCATCGCGTGGGTCGGTGTCATCATCAGTATGGCGCTGGGTATTCTGCTGGGCGGCATCTCCGGCCTGATGGGCGGGATCGTTGACAATCTGATTCAGCGGCTGATTGAAATCACGATGTCCATACCGCTGCTGCCTATTATTATCGCGGTGGCCGCGCTAGTCCCCATAGACTGGAGCGTCATCAGGGTTTATACGATTATCGTATTCCTGCTGGCGATCACTGGCTGGACAGGGCTGGCGCGCGTGGTTCGCAGTAAATTCCTCGCGCTGCGCGAGGAGGATTTTGTACTGGCTGCCCGGCTGGACGGTGCCAGAACGATGAGCCTGATCTTCCGGCACATGCTGCCGTCCTTCTACAGCCACATCATCGCCTCGCTGACGCTGGCGCTGCCCGGTATGATTATCGCCGAAACCGCGTTGAGCTTCCTCGGTGTGGGCCTGCGCCCGCCCGTTGTAAGCTGGGGGGTGCAGCTACAGGATGCACAGCAGATCAATGTGATCGCCAACTACCCGTGGATGATGGCTCCGGCGTTTGCCGTGATCTTCATTGTGTTGGCGTTCAACTTTCTGGGTGATGGCCTGCGCGATGCCGCCGATCCCTATTAAACCAGTTTAGTTCATGAGAAATGGTCGTTGTTATGGCTGATACGTTACTTGAAGTAAAAGATTTGCACATTCACTTCTTCACCGATGAAGGGGTGGTCAAAGCTGTAGATGGTGTGAATTTAACGATTGAACGCGGGAAGACCCTGTGTCTGGTGGGGGAAAGCGGCTGTGGCAAGAGCGTCACCAGCCGCGCCTTCCTCAAGATCATCCACAGCCCCGGCAAAATTGTGGGCGGGCAAATGCTCTATCATCGCCCGATGCCGTATGGCACGACAGAAACGGTTGATATTGCACAACTGGATGCCAAAGGGAAGGAAATCCGCACCATACGCGGCAAGGAGATCGCCATGATCTTCCAGGAGCCGATGTCGTCCATCAGTGTGATGCACACCATTGGCAACCAGATCATCGAGATGATCCGCCTGCATACCGGAGCCAGCAAACAGGAAGCGCGTGATCGGGCGATTGAACTGCTGCGGCTGGTCGGCATCCCGAAGCCGGAGCGTCTGGTGGATGAATACGCCTTCCGCCTCAGCGGCGGGATGCGGCAGCGGGTGATGATTGCGATGGCGCTGTCCTGCAACCCGACCCTGCTGATTGCCGATGAACCGACAACGGCGCTGGATGTCACGACGCAGGCGCAAATTCTGGAACTGATGCGCTCGTTGCAGGAAGAATACAACATGGCGCTGCTGTTCATCACGCACGATTTAGGCGTAGTTGCTGAAATTGCGGATGATGTCGCGGTCATGTATCTGGGGCGTGTGGTGGAGCAAAGCGATGTGTATTCCATTTTCCACAACCCGAAGCATCCTTATACCAAAGCACTGCTTGAAAGCATCCCACGGATTGCCGCTGACCGGACGGAACTGAACCCTATCGAGGGCATGGTGCCAAGCCCGTTCAGGCGGCCAACAGGCTGCACGTTTCACCCGCGCTGTAGAGAGCGCGTTGAACAGTGCCGGCATATTGACCCGGCCATGATCCAACTGAGTGAAACCCATTCTGTACGCTGCCTGTTATACGAAACAGAACTACAGGCAGAAGGGGAAAACGTATAAATGATTAATGAAGCTCCAGCAGTAGTAGATAATACCCTGAGCCACCCGGATAATATGCTGGAAGTGCGCGATCTGAAAATGCACTTTCCCATTCGTCTTGGCCTCTTTTCCCAGACCAGCGGCTATGTGAAGGCGGTAGACGGCGTTAACTTTGAGATCAAGAACGGCGAGACGCTGGGGTTGGTCGGTGAAAGCGGCTGCGGCAAGTCCACCATCGGGCGCTGTCTCGTCCGCGCTTATGATGTCACGGGCGGGCAAATGCTGTATCAGGCGGCTGATGGCAGCGTGATTGACCTCGCTGCTGTCGAAGGAAACGAACTGCGCGCCCTGCGAAAAGACATCCGCATGATCTTTCAGGACCCGTATTCCTCGCTCAACCCGCGTATGACGGTCTTTGAAAACGTGAGCGAAGCCCTGCGGGTCAGCGGCGTGTCGCGCAGCGAGATGAAAGACCGCGTTGCCACGCTGCTAAGGCGTGTGGGGCTGCGCCCGGAGTATATGACCCGCTATCCTCACGCTTTCAGCGGCGGGGAGCGGCAGCGTATTGTGATTGCGCGCTGCCTGATTACCAACCCCCGGCTGATTGTCGCCGATGAAGCGGTTTCCGCGCTGGATGTTTCGGTGCGCGCTCAAATCCTGAATCTGCTGAAGGAACTACAGGAAGAATTCCAGCTTACCTATCTGTTCATCTCGCATGACCTGAGCGTGATCCGCCATATCTGTGATCGCATCGCGGTGATGTATGTGGGCAAGCTGGTGGAGAAGGCGACTGGGGATGAGTTGTTCCGTAAACCGACTCACCCGTACACAGAAGCCCTGCTGTCTGCGGTGCCGATCAGCGACCCGATTGACCGGGGCAAACGCGACCGCATCCGCCTGACAGGGGAAGTCGCTGACCCATCCAACCCGCCGAGTGGCTGCTACTTCCACCCCCGATGCAGTTACGCGGATGAGCGCTGCGCGGTAGAGGAACCCCCGGCCAAATTGGTCGGTAACGGCCCATTACCGCAGATGGCGAAATGCCATTACGCGGATACGCTCGATCTGCGCGGTGTGATTAACGATTAGCCCGACCGGGTTAAATAGAAGCAGGAAGTACAACAACGGCATGTCATAAAACGCCGCTTAACTGAGGCGTTTTGGGCATGTCCGTTTTTATTTGGATATTGCCGCTGCGTTTTACCAATCCTGGATGGGGGCTTTGGCGCTGCGCCAGTTCCATTCACGGTCATGCAGGAAAAGCACAATCGCCGTTTCAAGGTTGACACCCCAGTCGCGGAACTGCATCAGGGCTTCGGCGTAGGCATTGGCTGTCTGCGTGCCGGGGTTTTCCAGCGCCGCGTCCATGAGCGCGAAGTAGTTCTCTGGCAGGTCTTTGGCCTGCTCTAACTGCCGCCTGAGCCACTTGTGATAGGGGTAAATCAGGCGATTATGGGCCAGCATGAGGCGTGAGCCGAACAGGACAAGCTCACTGACCGATTGCAGCAGCAGGTAGCGATCGCCGCGCTTCTCCGCTTCGCTGACGTACCAGCGCCACAGCATGATCTGCGCCACGAAAGAGCGCATCTTTTCCTCGCGGTCTTCTTCGGGATACTGGCAAATCTGCTCGATAAGCCGCGCGATTTCATCATCACGGCTGAAGACTACCTGCGCGTTCAGAAAAGCCGATTTTGCCACTTCGCTGCCGTGAGAAATGACATCGTACAGAAACTGCTTGTTGATGTACTTGCCATCCACATAACCGCCCTCGTAGGTGGCGATGCCTGCATCGAAGTAGGCGACCTCCTGCCTGGCGAGATGGGCTTCGTAAGCCCGGTCGGTATTCACGATGATGACATCCACATCGGAGTCTTCCCTTGCCCAGCCTTTGGCGATGGAACCCGCGAGTAATAACGCGATGACATCTTCATCCGATTGTAGTTGGGCTGCCAGCGCATCAAGGGTGCTTTGATGATGCTTGTACATGGCGTGCGTCAAGTCCTTTGGGGAAAGCGTGTCAGAAGTTAAATTTGCCCGGTGGTCACACGGATAACGTTTTTCTGATCGTTCAGGCTGTTAGGTTTTAATCCTGTTAAGTTGTATCAGGCCGGTGGTTTCCCGCACAATGAGTTCTGTCGGAAGCTGACGACGCAGATTAAGCACCCTGCGCCCCTGAATGAGATCAACGAGCATATCCAGCGCCACCTCGCCCATCTGGGCTAAGGGCTGTCGCACGGTGGTGAGAGGGGGGTATGTCTGGCTGGAAAGGAAAACGTCGTCAAAGCCGATGATCGAAACATCCTGCCCGATGGTTAACCCTAAGAGCCGGGCGGCTTCCAGCGCGCCGTAGGCCATCATATCGTTGGAGACGAGCAGCGCGGTGGGGGGGGTATCGCGTTCCAGCAGCGCTTTGGCGTTGCGAAAGCCTGTCGGCTGCAAAAAGTCGCCCTCTATGACCAACCCTTCCTCAAAGGGCATACCGACTTCTTCCAGACCGTCGCGGTATCCCTGTAAGCGCTCGTGCGAACAGGCGATGTCCATACGGCCTGTGATAAAGCCGATGCGCCGATGCCCCAGCGCGAGCAGGTAACGGGTCGCTTCCAGCATCCCCCTGCGATTGGTCGCGGTGACGCTCGCCTCGTCGGACGCTTCGCTGTGGTGGTCAATTAGAACGAAGGGCAGTTCATAACGTTCGAGGTTGACGATGACTTCCTGATAGTCGCGCGGCACGATGACCACCACACCATCAATCAGACCACCACGCAGGGGCGACAGCGCATTGTCTAACTGAACTGCCTGGCTGAACATATTCTGTGTGTAGAGCAGCAGTGTGCAGTTGAGCTGCTCTGCGGCGGCGGAGATGCCGCTTAACACCTCGCCCAGATAGACCGTCGGGTGGTTGGGAATCAGAAGCGCGATGATGCATCCATCGCTGATGGGGAACTGATTTTGCAGGGAGTACCCCAACTCATCGGCAACTTCCAGAATACGCTGCCGCGTATTTTCCGCCACGCCGGGCTTATTATTTAACACACGGGAAACAGTCATTTTGGAGACTTTTGCCATCTCGGCAACGTCTGCCATCGTTGGTCGTATTTTATTCATGTTATGCTGTAACATACAAAACGTTACCGTAACGTATACGGCAAACATCGGAAAATGTCAAGAAATTGGATTGTACATCAAATTACGCTGAATGCTATAAACGTGGTTTTAAGCTCGCGGCGGCGGGGGTGGGGTGTTGTGTTACAGGCCAGGGTAAAGTCAATACCCCTGCGAGGGGCAGGGGTGTTGTGGTTTAGTAGGGGCGAAGCACCGCTTCGCCCTGGGCAACCCCTACGGATATGATCGTTTTATGCGTTAACCAACAGCACCGTTTAGCGGCCCATGACACCGGGCAGGCTGAGATCGGTTGAGGCAATATCATCCACACCAGTCACGCACAGGAAAGGGTTGTGCAGGTTGGCGTTTACCTGCAAGCCAGCGGTCACGCCGTCGAAGTTAAACTCCTCGATGTAGTCCAGATCAGCATGTGGCACCGTGACCACCACCTCATCACGAAAGAGTTCTACCGCATAGTTCGGGCTGTCAATCAGGATGGGCAGTTCCGGCCATGTCTCCGGCACTGCCGGGGCTTCGCCTTCGGGAATGTCACGGACTTTAAGGCCACCCTCACCACAGGCTTCGTCGGCGACAAGGACGACCCAATGGCTGTGCCACAGTGTGCCGTCATCGGTGGGATCACCGTTGCCGTCTTCATCCCACAGCGGTGTATCGTCAAAATCGGGATGCGAAGTCACCACCAGCGCGAGAATCCCCTGCTCAGGGTCGAAACCGACCAGCGATGTATCCAGCGAAGTCGGCCATACGTAGCTCAACACCTCTGCGCCCGGCACTTCGCCCTTAGCTTCTGGAATCGTAGCGCCTGCTTCGCCGTTTACGATCATCTGGAAGATCAGGTTAGACCCGGCACGTGTCACCTGTGCAAAGATAATGTCGAATTCGGCGGCGATGTTCTCGGTCTCATCAGCGTGGATAGGTTCGCCATCGCCATGCGCGGCGACCGGCGCTGCAAACACGGCCAGCACTATCAAGAGTAACAGACCAGCACGATTGAACATAACGTCTCTCCTTCAATGTAGATATGACTGATGGGGCAAGTTTAAAGAATGCGCTATAATTAGTCCAACATATAGTTCTGATGATTTCGATAAGCTGAGGTAATGATTATGGAATTTCGCCAACTGCGCTATCTGGCGACCATCGCTGAAGAAGCCAATTTCACACGGGCATCGGAGAAGCTGTTTGTGTCACAGTCTGCCCTGTCGCAGCAGATTCAGGCTTTAGAGCAGGAAGTGGGGACGCTGCTACTGGACAGGTCAAAGCGCGGGGTACGCCTGACCGCTGCGGGCGAGATTCTGTATCATCATGCGCGCCGGATTTTTGTAGAGCTTGAGCAGGCACAGACTGCGCTTCAGGAACTTGAGGGGTTACAGCGGGGAGAGCTGTACATCGGCGTGGTGCAGACCGTCAATGATTACCTGATGCCTCTGCTTGCGTCTGCCTTCGCCGAGTGTCACCCGCAGATCAAGCTCTGTATTGACGAACTGCCATCTGATGAGATTGAAAAGCGGCTGGAACAGGGTGAGTTGCAGGTCGGGCTGGGTTTTCTGCCCGGTTCAAGCCACAGCCTTGAGAGCTTCGCCCTCTTTGAAGAACCGCTCGTCCTGATTGTGCGTGACGATCATTCACTGGCCTATCAGGCGCAGGTGGCGGTCGCATCTTTAGACCAGCTTCCTATGGTGATGCTCTCTCACACCTACTGCACGCGCCGCTTGTGGGAAGAAAGCGCCCACCTCACGCCAGCCCGCCCACAGGTGGTGATGGAGATGAACACGGTAAGCAGCATTCTGGCCGTTGTTGAGAACACGGGTCTGGCGACCATCCTGCCAAAGTTTACGCTCAAACAGAATGCATCGTCGCGGCTTGTGAGTGTTGACCTGATCGAGCCGACTCCATTGCGGCAGGTCGGCTTGTTATGGCACCGTGAGAACTACCTGTGCAGCGCCTCACGTGTGTTCATTGAGATGGCGCAGGTGGCGAAAGAGCGGCTGATTTTCAACCAACCGGTGAAGCCAACTGAGATGGAAACACTCGCAACCCTGCGTTAACGTGAGTCGGCATGTGCATGACCTGTAGGGCGAAGTGGTACTTCGCCCGTTAGCACAGTAATAAACATTCGTCCCGCGCTGTCAGAAATGAGCAGGCAGTGATGAACGCAGGACGCGAAGCGAGCTTCGTATCGAGAGGGGGCATGATGGCAGCTTTCAGTATCGGAGACATTGCGCGTAAAGCTGGAATAGCCACCTCGACGATTCGCTACTATGAGCGCATCGGGCTGCTGCCGCCTCCCTTGCGTGAAAACGGCAGACGACGTTATGACGCGGCCATCCTGCGAAAACTCGGCGTTATCCGGCTGGCGCAGCAGGCCGGGCTTTCAATCGCGGAGATTCGGTCGCTGCTGCACGAATTCCCCGCCAGTACGCTGCCATCTGAGCGCTGGACAGCCTTGGCGGCAGAAAAAATCCCGGAACTCGAAGCGCAGATACAACGCATTCAGGCCATGAAGCGCCTGCTCGAACACACGCTGTCCTGTGAGTGTCCCACGCTGGAGGACTGTGGGGGAGAGGCGCTCAGGGCGGTTGATGCAGCGCTCGTTACAGCCGATTGACGCGCGCCCCCTCATTAATGCCAGGATGTTCCATATCACGGACGTGCTGCTGCGCGTCCCTACTGTAGATGCCGTCCGCTTCGAGAACACCCGCCAAAGGTCAATTGTCAATACAACCCAGACAAATACCTCGAAAATCGGTTATTGCTCTACCCTGTAAATCATTGGTAGGATTGGTAATAGTGGTGAAATTGATATAAAAGGGAAAAACCTATAATATCTATAATAAGACACCACTGTTTTAATAGAATTAGTATGGCTCTTATCTGAATACATGGATGCAAATCAGCTACTACTACGCCTCAGTCAATTGTTTTTCCTGCTCCTCGGCATTATCACGCTCATTGACTATCTTCGTTACCGCACGCACATCCGCCGCGATGTCGCTTTGATGTTTGGCGCGATTGCCCTGCCTGTGGCAGGCGGAATGCTGAGCGAAGTGGTAGACATGCCGGGCTGGTTTACGACTTACCAGCTTCTGCCCCTCATCGCCCAGCCCTATCTGCTGATTCGAGTGGTGTATTACCTTAAATCACTGCCAAAGGTTGTTCACAGGCTGGCATTTGCCGGAATGCTGGTCTGCCTGCTGATCTTTGGTATCTCTGGCACCAATGTGTCCCCAGCCGCCGGAGCCGTCGTTGTCACCTACTTCGTAATCATTAACGGCTATGCCATGCTGGTCTTTATTCGTGGCGCTATTGACACTTCCGGTGTCACCCAACGCCGGCTCCAGTTTGCGGCGGTGGGCGCTGGAATGCTGGCGCTGACTTTGGGGATCGTCGGGGCGGCCTATTTTCTGCCAGCCCTTCAGGGTGCCGCGACGTTAGTGACGCGGCTGCTGGCGGCGGTTACTGTGCTGTGCTTTTACATCGGCTTTGCGCTGCCGCGCTGGCTGCGCCGGGCGTGGCAATATGCCGAGCTTCATGCTTTTCTGCTGCAAATCAACCAGCCGCTGCTCGATCACCATTCAAATATCAGCGACGGCTTTGACGAACTCTGTAACGCCGCCAACCGTGCGGTGGGGGGTATCGGCGCGTTCGTTGTGGAAATGAACTCGGCGGACAGCTACTGGCAGGTTGTCTGCTCTACAGAACAGCAGGTGTGGAACAACCTGCACATTGAGGGGAACAGCGCCATCAAGCAGGCATGGCAGCGCACGTCGCCTGTGCTGGTGGACAAAACCTCGGCGCTGGCCCACTTTGACCGCCGCCTGCTGGGGGATATGCAGGCCGAAACCCTCGCCATCATCCCCATTCACACATCACAGCAGGTTCTGGGGCTGCTGCTGGTCTTTTTGCAGCACACATCGCTTTTCCCCGATGACGACATTGAAATGCTTGGCCTGCTTGCCCAGCAAAGCGCGGTTTTCTCAGAGAATGCCCGGTTGGTGGAACATCTCAGGCTGTATACAGAAGGGCTTGAGCAGCAGGTTGAGGAGCGTATACAGGCGTATACAAAAAGCGAGGAGCGCTTTCGCAGCATTTTCGAGCAGGCGGCGGTGGGCATTACCGAGGTTTCGCTGGAGGGGGAATTTCTGCGTACAAACGAGCGTTTCTGCGACATCCTCGGCTACACTGCCGACGAATTACGCTCGTTGACTTTGCACGACATTACCCATCCCGATGACCGGGAAATCGGGCAGGACAGCAGCCGCGCGCTGCTCGCTGAGGAGATTTCGAGCTACTCCATCGAACAGCGCTGTTATCACAGGCAGGGGCATGTGGTATGGGTGAACCTGACTTCCTCGTTGATGCGTCAGGAGGATGGGCAGGCCAAACATTTCCTGAAGGTGATGGAGGACATCACCGAGCGTAAGCGGAGCGCGGCAGCACGGCTTGAAGCGGAGAAGCGTTTCAGGCGCGTACTGGATACCACTGCTGAGGCGGTCATCACTGTGGATGCTTCCCAGCGCATCATCCTCTTTAACCAGAGCGCCGAGCGCATCTTCGGCTACAGCGCTGACGAGATGCTCGGCCAGACGCTCGACCGCCTGCTGCCGCCGGGGGTGATGGAGCGTCACGGTCGCTTTATCACGGATTTTGCCGAAGGGCAGGACATCGCGCGAGGAATGGGGGAGCGGCAGGGGAGTTTGTACGCCCGGCACAAGGATGGAACCGTGTTTCCCATCGAAGCCTCCATTTCAAAGCTCACTGAAGGCGAGCAGAGCGTGCTGACGGTATTTATTCAGGATATCACCGAGCGTAAGCAGGCCGAAGAAGCGATTCAGAGGCTGAATGAAGAACTCGAACAGCGGGTGGCGGAGCGTACCCAGCAGCTTGAAGTCATCAACAAGGAACTGGAAGCCTTCAGCTATTCGGTATCGCACGACCTGCGCGCCCCGCTGCGAGCGATGGACGGCTTCAGCCAGGCGCTGCTGGAGGATTATCGGGATAAGATGGACGACGAGGGGCAGGAGTACCTCACGCTGATCCGCAGCGAGAGCCAGCGTATGGGGCAGCTTATTGACGACCTGCTCGACCTGTCGCGCCTGACACGGACAGAGCTTAACCGCGAGGAGATCAACCTGAGCGATCTGGTGAGCGACATCGCCGGGGAGCTTCAGCGGCACGATCGGGAGCGCGCGGTGGAGTTCGTCATCGAGGACGGCCTGTGGGTCTGTGCAGACTCGCACCTGATGCGGGTGGCGCTGCAAAATCTGGTCAATAACGCCTGGAAATACACCAGTAAGCAGGCTGTGGCGCGTATCGAATTTGTAAGTACCCGTGACAATAACCGCACGGTTTACGTTATAAGAGATAACGGCGTAGGGTTTGACATGAACTACGTGCATAAACTGTTTGGGGCTTTCCAGCGGCTGCACAGCGCCGCCGAGTTTGAGGGGAACGGGATTGGGCTGGCAACGGTCCAAAGGGTTATTCACCAGCACGGCGGCATTATCTGGGCGCAGGGGGCTGTAAACGAGGGTGCCAGTTTTTTCTTCACACTAGGACAGGGAAACTGCCGTTAAATTAAAGAGTAGGGAGCAGAGGAAAATGAGCACTATTCTCATCGTAGAAGATAACCCCAGCGATCTGAAGTTAATGCAGCGCGCCCTTAAAAAGAGCAATCTTAGAAATGAGCTTGCTACCGCGATAGATGGCGAACAGGCGCTCCATTACCTGCTTGGTAAAGATGGAGACGATTACCTGCACCCGCTGCCCGTCCTTATCCTGCTAGACATTAAACTGCCCAAAGTGGATGGTCTGGAAGTTTTAGAGCAGATTCGCCGTCACGAGCGAACCCGGATGCTGCCTGTCGTTATCCTGACCTCTTCCAGAGAACAGGAGGACGTGGTGAAAAGCTACCGCCTGGGTGTCAACAGCTACATCCAGAAACCGGTGGACTTTAACCAGTTTGTCGAGGCTGTCCAGCAGCTTGGGCTGTACTGGCTCGTCCTGAACGAAAGCCCTTTTAAATCCTGAAGAAGGCCGGAGGTAAGTTATGGAAACGCCGCTGCACGCGTTGATACTGGAGGATTCCCATAGCGATACCCTCCTGCTGCTGCGTGAACTGAAGCGCGCAGGCTATGATGTGGTGTATACCAGAGTTGATAATGCCCGCGACATGCTCGCGGCGCTTGAGGAGGCGGTCTGGGATGTGATCCTCTCCGACTTTTCCATGCCAGACTTCAGCGCAACAGCCGCCTTAAAGCTGGTGCAGGAGCGTAACATAGACATCCCGTTCATCATCGTGTCTGGCACAATGGGTGAGGAGACCGCTGTTGCGGCGATGAAGGCCGGGGCGCATGACTACTTCCCGAAAGGGAAAATTACCCGGCTGGCGGCGGCCATTAACCGCGAAGTGCGCGAAGCACAGGAAAGACAGCAGCGCCGGAAGGCTGAGGAAGAACTGCGCCGGGCAGAGGAGCGCTTTACCAAAGCCTTTCAGGTCAGCCCGATTGGTATGACCATCAGCAACAGCCGCGCGGTGTTCCTTTCGGCAAACGATGCGTTCCACCAGATGCTGGGGTTCGCCGCAGGCTCGATTGTTGACCGAACACCGCTGGAAATGGGCATCTGGGATAATGCAGACGATCACCAACTGCTGCAAGGCCGCCCCGAAGGGTATGAATCGATTCGGGACAGGGACGTGACGCTGCTGACGCAGGATGGGAAAAGCAGGCATGTCTCGCTTTCCACCGTGACGGTAGAGTTGGGCGGCGAAACCTGCGTTCTGGCGATGTGGCAGGATATTACGGAACGCAAGCGCGCTGAGGAAGCGCTTAAAGAGCATATCCGGCTCATGGAACTGATCGGTGAAGTGACCACAGCGGCCAACCAGGCGACTGAAGTAAACACCGCCTTACAGGTAGCGATGGATCATATCTGTCATTTTACGGGCTGGGTGCTGGGGCATACCTATGTTCGGATTCGTGGTGATCTGCACCAGCTTCCCACGTCGTCCATCTGGCATGTCAGTCAGCCTGAAAAGCTCGGCAGATTTCAGGACACCTCTTACCGTACACAGCTAAGCGAGATCGCCAGCAATCTGGCATACCGGGTTTTTAATTCGAAGGCCCCGGAATGGGTGACTGATATTGAACTTGGGGCCGAGGCCAGTGCCGTTGGTGATGCGTTGGGAAGTGACATCCGGGCTGCCTATGCGTTTCCTGTTTTCGCAGATCAGGAAGTCGCGGCGGTCATGGGGTTTTTCTCCATGACAGCGGCGGAGCCGGAGCCATCGCTCATGGACATGCTGCCGCATATCATGACGCAGATCGGGCATGTGATCGAACGCACGCAGGCCAACGATGAGATCAGGGCGCTGTACAACGCGACCGCCTACCTCTTTAATGCGGAAAGCGTTCATGGCCTTGCACAGCAGATCGTCCGGGCGGTGGTGGAGCAGTTCGAGCATGTAGACTGTGGCCTGCTGCTGGTTGACAAGCAAACCAATGAGTTAAACCGTGTGGCGCGGACAGGGCATTATCAGATCAACACTCAGGTGGTGTTGACGGTGGACGGCCCCGGCCTGATCTCGAAGGCTGTCCGCGAGGGCAGGATCGTGTACGCGCCTGATGTGCATCAGGCGAAGGAGTACGTGGCGAATGTGCCATCCACACAGTCCGAGATCGTCGTGCCGCTGCGAACCCGCAGCGGGATCATCGGGGCGCTGGATTTGCAAAGCACACAGCGCAGCTATTTTAACCAGCGCGACCAGCATGTCCTGACCACGTTTGCCGGGCGTGCCGCTGCGGCGCTTGAGATTATCCAGCTATATGAGGAGATCAACCAGCACGCAGCGCAGTTAGAGATGCGTGTGGCAGAGCGCACCCGCGAACTTCAGGAAGCGAAGGATCGGGTGGAAAGCATTCTGCATAACAGCAGCGACGCGGTTATCCTGCTGCACGCCGATGGTTCGATCCAGCAAACCAACCCGCGCTTCGATGAACTGCTCGGTTACGAACGCGATGAACTCTTTAGGGAAGATTTAAGCCGGATTATCACGATGGAGAATCTGGAAGGCTGGAGCCAGATTATTGATGCTGGCGCAGCGGGGAACAAGTACGCGCGTTTTGAAGTGCTGGCGAAGCGCAAGGACGGCAGCGTGTTTCCGGCAGACGCGGCACTTGCGGCGTTTTCGCTTCAGCAGGAGACCGGTATTATTTGCAGCCTGCGCGATATATCTCAACAAAAGCAACTGGAACAGGAACTGCGTACCGCGTTCGAGCGGCAAAAAGAACTTGCCGAGCTTAAATCCCGCTTCATTTCAACCGTCTCGCACGAATACCGCACACCGCTGGCGATCATCTACACCTCAAGCAGTATGCTGTTGAAATACAGCGACCGTATGACCAGGGAACAGCAGCAGCCCTATCTGGAAAACATCAAGGCGCATGTGAACCGGCTGACAGCGTTACTGGATGATGTGCTGGAGATCAGCCGGACGGACACGCTCGGCGGCGAGTCGTTTAATCCTGAAGTGGTCAATATTGCGGATGCGTGCCGCGAGATCATAGACGACATGCGGCAGGTTTATCCCGATCACCCTGTTGAGCTTCTGGTTGTGGACGAAATACCGCCTGTCGCGGCGGATGTCAAACTACTGCGGCAGATTATTTCAAACCTGCTTTCCAACGCTTTTAAATATTCGCCGCCCCAGCGAGCGGTGCAGGTATCTCTTGCCTTCTCCAGCAACGAGGTGGTCATGAAGGTGAAGGATGAAGGCATGGGCATCCCCGAAGAAGACCTGAACAAGCTGTTCGGCATCTTCCACCGGGCGAGAAATGTCGGGGATATTGCGGGGACTGGTCTGGGACTGGCGATTGTTAAAAACGCGGTAGAAGTACATCAGGGGCGCATCTCGGTTGAGAGCGTTGTGGGGGAGGGCAGCGTTTTTACGGTCGTGCTGCCCGCGTAAGATGACGGGATAACGTCCGTCACGGAGTGGATAACGGGATTGTCACGGTAAAGGTTGACCCCACGCCTTCCTCACTCTGGAGGTCAACCCGGCCACCGTGAGCTTCCACGGTGCGCTTGACGATGGAAAGCCCCAACCCCGTGCCGGAGATGGAGCCGACATTTTTTGCGCGCTGGAACGCCTCGAACACCAGCGTCTGGTCTGCTTTTGAAATGCCGATGCCCTGATCTTTGACACGAATGACGATTTCTTCATCCCGGCAGTTGATTTCCACATCAATCCGGCTGTCCTGCGGCGAATACTTGATCGCGTTCGTCAGTAAATTCATGATAATCTGGCGCAGAAGCTGTTCGTCCACAAGACAGGTTGAGTGGCCTGTGTGTGACAAAACGATCTCGTGCCTGGTGTTGGATACGAACGTGGCTTCGTGGATGAGGCGCGAACAGAACCCCACAATATCCACTGGCTCTACATCGCAATCCAGCCCGACCTCGTTAGCCTGTCCGATCGTCAGGACGTTATCGAGTTGTACGGTGATCTGCTGAATCTGCCTTTCGATGTTGTCAAAATAAACCGCCTTCTGGGCTTCGCTCAGGCGATCATGATAGTGCTTCAATAACTGGCTGGATGTCTGGATAATCGCCAGCGGCGTTCTGAATTCGTGAGAGATGGTGGCAATAAAGCGTGACTTGATTTCGCCCAGTTCCTGCTCTTTAGCCAGTGTGCGGCGGATGCTCTCTTCCACCTGCCGCCGCTCAATAATTCTGCCCAGCAGCGTGCAGAAAACGCTTATAACCTCCTGCTGAACTTCGTTAAGTTCTTTCTTGGAGATGTTGGCATCGTTAATCAGCAGGCCCTTAAACCCCTCCTCTGACTGGACGCGGGTGATCGTAATCCACCCTCGGCCTATAGGCACCGCCCGCTTGCCGTCCCATTCAAAATGGGTGTCTTCTACGGTAATCCATTGAGCATCTTCCGGCGTGAGGCGGTCAAAACGCTCCTGCCACACTTTGTTGATGGGGATACGCAGGTCGTGTTCGTCGGTCGGGCGACCGTGACCGTCTGTGCCGTAGGTGCCGTATAAAAAGCCGTCATGCTCAATGAAGATGGCACAGCGCTCTAACCCAAGTTTGCTGCGCGCCGCCTCCACCGCCTCGCGCAGCGTGGTGTCAAGATCGGGGCAGGTGATGAGGTCATTGGCGATGGCAAGAACCATTCGCAGCCCTACCGTCATGGCCTGCTGGGGATCATCCGTTTTTTCCTGTCGTGCTGATTTCAAAGGCTGGGACCCCGGTGGGAGAAGACTGACCATAAAAAAGGCGATGACGATGCCTTCGTAGGGTGGGCGTTTGTATCCAAGAAGCAGAAGGCCGCTGTAAATAATAAAGACTGCCAGCAGCAAGGTTATTCTGTGTCTGTGTAAGAGCCGCGAAGTATTCATCTAACCAGCTTCATGGATAAAAATGGTTTGTTATATAGAGTGATCTATATTGTACAATATTACATCACATTAATGTTGCACAATTTTTGTCAAAATTAGTAAATTGTATGACGGCCTTACCCGCAGTGGCGGCAGTGGCTATAATGCAGCGGCCTGAGCGTGTTGCCACAGGCACGCATCGTCATTGTACGCTGGGCTGTACGCCCGGCTGTTTTGTGAGGACAGGGAATGCCTCGAACATCACACATTCGCAGATTACTCTTTTTGCTCGTGCTTTTCTGCCCCTTTGCCCTCGGTGTTCCCGGCGTGGATGCCCTACAGGAAACCACGCCAGAGCCGACAGCGCCGCCTTTTACGGTGGGTAACGACCTGACCATTGCTGCCCTGCGCGAACTGACCATCGAAGGCAGCGACATTATTATCGAGCAGGCTCTCGCCAACGGCCTGAACTACAGCCGCTATATCGCCAGCTATATCTCGGAAGGCAATAAAATCTACGGCCTGCTCACCATCCCTTTTGGGGAAGTGCCGGAAGGCGGTTTTAAAGCCATCGTCTTTAATCATGGTTACATCCCGCCGGATGTTTACCAGACGACTGAGCGCTATGTCGCCTATGTAGACCTGCTGGCGCAGAGCGGGTTCGTGGTGTTCAAGATTGACCTGCGCGGTCATGGCGACTCCGAAGGCGAACCGATGGGGTCTTATTTTTCGCCTGCGTACACGATTGATGCCATCTCGGCGCTGCGCAGCCTTCAGCGGATGGACATCATTGACCCGCAGGGGATCGGGATGTGGGGTCACAGCATGGCGGGCAATCTGGTGCTGCGGGCGATGCTCATCGAGCCAGACATCCAGGCAGGTGTGATCTGGGCAGGCGCGGTCTACAGCTATGACGATTTTGCCGCTTATGCGATTAGCGATACGTCTTTCGTGCGTGTCGCTGATTCACCGAGTTCCCGCCGCAGCCGCGAGATTTTCGACACTTACGGACGGCCAAACACGGCAGAACCTTACTGGGCGGCGGTATCGCTCACCAATCATATTGACGACCTGCAAAGCCCGCTGCAACTGCACCACGCGCTCGATGATGATGTGGTCAATATCGGTTACTCGCGCGATCTGGGCAAGATACTGGAAGTTAAGGACAAGACCTACGAGCTGCATGAATACACCAGCGGCGGGCATAACATCGGCTTGCCGTCTTTCGACCTGGCGATGCGGCGAACTATCGCGTTTTTTCAGGAGCATCTATAGCGGCAGGAGGCCGGGTTGGATTGCCAGCGCACGGCCTCCCGTTTCACGTTTACGGGGGATAGTTATCCCTTCAGCCCGGTCATGACGATACCCTGAATGAAATAGCGCTGTGCCAGAAAGAACAGGATGATGACCGGGATCGTCATGGCGGTGGAGGCGGCCATGAGCAGGTCCCAGCTATTGGAAAGCTGGCTCTGGAAGCTGGCTAACCCGACTGCGATGGTGAAGTTTTCCTGCGAGCGCAGAAAAACGATCGGGCCGAGCAGGTCGTTCCACGAGGCGAGGAACTGGAAGATGGCTACCGTAATCAGCGCGGGTTTGGAGAGCGGCAGCATGATGCGCCAGTAGATGCCGAACTCGCTCGCTCCGTCAATGCGGGCGGCATCGGCCAGTTCTTCGGGGATGCTGCGGAAGAACTGCCGCAGCAGGAAGATATTAAACGCCCCGCCGCCGAAAAACAGCGGCACTGTCAGCGGGAGGAAGGTATCTACCCACCCAAGCTGCGAGAAGATCATAAAGCTCGGCACGATCAGGATGGTGTAGGGCAGAAACAGGGTCGCCAGCACCACGCCGAACCAGAAGTCGCGCCCCGGAAAGCGAAGCCGCGCGAAGCCATAAGCACAGAACGAGCCGGAAAACACCACCGCCAGCACGTTAAGCGCGACGATGATCGCGGTGTTGCGGAAATACAGCCCAAACGGTTTGGCTGTCAGCGCGTTGGGGAAGTTCTCCCACATCACCGGGTCAGGAATCCACTGGGGCGGATACTGGAAGATGTTCACCTGCGTCTTGAGCGAACTGGTCACCAGCCAGACGAATGGCATAAGCATGAAGAAGGCGATGACCACCAGCAAGACGACGCGCAGCGTGCGCCATATCGTCGCCTGTCCCGGACGCAGCGTGGTTTCCTGTACCACCGGGGCGGGAACGCTGGCGGATTGATTGAGTAATGACATGCCGCAACCTCTTTCCTAATCACCCGGATTCTCGTAATAGACCAGCGAACCCAGGTATCTGAACACGATAAATGACAGCGCCATCAGGATAAGAAACAGCACCCACGACAGCGCTGCTGCATAGCCCATCTGCCTGCTTTGAAAGGCGGTGCGGTAGATATGAAGGACGAGGAACAGCGTAGAGTTTTGCGGGCCGCCGTTGGTGATGAGCAGCGAGGTCACAAACGACTGGAAAGAGCCGATCAGGCCGATGACCAGATTAAAGAGGATGATGGGCGACATCAGCGGAATAGTGACATGGCGCAGCTTTGTCCACGCCCCCGCGCCGTCAATTTCGGCGGCTTCGTAGTAAATCTCCGGGATGCCTTGCAGGCCAGCCAGAAAGATAATCATCGCGCTGCCCGATGCCCACAGGCCGATGATCACGAAGGCCGGGATAGCCCATGTAGGCTGCTGTAACCACGCGACCTTCGCCCCGCCCAGCGAACGGATGAAGGTGTTAATCAACCCGAACTCGGTGTTAAACATCCATGCCCACAGCAGAGCGTTGGCGACCGCCGGGACGATGCTCGGCAGGTAGTAGATCGTGCGGAAGAAAGCGATGCCCCGCATTCTGGTGTTGATGAGCATGGCGAGGATGAAACTGACGACAAGCCCCAGTGGTACGGCCAGAAACGTGTAAAGAAAGGTCGCCTTTAACGACTGTGGCAGGAGCGGGTCGGTAAAAAGTTTCTGGATATTTTCCAGCCCGACAAAGCGCGGCGGGCTGAGCAGGTTCCAGCTATGGAACGTGAGATAAGCGGCCACCAGCGCGGGGACTAAAAACCACAGAAAAAAGCCCAGAATAAAAGGCGTAATGAAGAAGTAACCCCAGAGTATCCGGCGGCGGGGGAGCGTCAGTTGAAGCCCTGCAAAAGTCAAAAGCCCTGGCCGGGAGTTTGTTTGAGTCGTCATCATCAATCTTTTCTATGCTCTAGCCAGCTTCAGCGCGGGAGAGGGCAGACTGTCGCCCTCTCCCCATAACGTTAAGTGTTTAGCCCTGCGCTGCCCGCAGCACATCGTTGGCCTGCTGCACAGCCGGGACAAAGGTTTCTTCAATGGGCGAGCCGACCGCCAGCGCTTCATAGGCGGCGTTCATGAAGTTGGTGTTTGCCTCGATCATGCCCGGCGGCTGGCGCAGCGAGAAGCCGTATTTGGGCAGGTAATCCGTCACCAGTTCGCTGTAGTTTTCGGGGTGAATGCCCTCGGTGATCCAGCCCGCCAGCCCTTCCTCGGTCAGCATGGCTGTCTGGTTGGGCAGCCACAGGCCGATTTTGGCGAAGTGTGTCTGGTAGAAGGGGGTCGCCAAAAAGCGAATCCACTGCCACGCGGCATCGGGATACTGCGTGCTGGAAAGGATAGAGTGGAAGTGCGCCTGCATCAGCGAGGCGGGCTGTGCCATCTTCGGCAGCGCGCCCGTCCCCATCGGGCTGGTCATGGTGGTGGGGTTCATCCACGACAGCGCCCACGAGCCATCCACCCCCATCGCCAGACGGCCACTGTCTATCATCTGGGTGTTGCTCATGCCCAGGTCGGCAAAGGCGGCGGAACGCGGCGCGACGTGATGCACGTGAATCAGGTCCTGAAGGCGCTGCATGGCTTCCAGCGCTTCCGGGCTGTCGAAGCCGATTAAGCCTTCGTCGGTGATAAACTGGCCGCCGTTGGAATGTACAGCGGTCGCTATCGGAATCCACCACAGCGGCCAGTCTACACCCCAGCGCTGAATATCGTCGGGGTCGAAGCCGCTGTCGTCCGGGTGTCTGCCGCTGCTGTCCACCGTAAGCTGTTTGGCGATCTCAACGAACTGGTCCCAATCCCAGATTTGATCGTCCTGAAAACCGGGCGGTTCGATGCCTGCTTCATCAAAGACCTGAGCGTTATAATACAGATGTGGGGCGACCCATGTAGAGCCGATGCCGTGCCAGCGTCCGTTTTCGTCTGCACAGCGGTTGGTTTCCTGTGGTTCAAGGAAGTAGTTGGGCTGTCCCAGCAGCGGGTCGTTCTTGATCTGGTCGGTAATATCCATGAGGATGCCATCACGGCGCAGCGATTCATAATCATCGGATATGATAAATGAGGTATCAGGGGCGACCCCCGCTGCAAAATTGGTGTAAAGCACCTGCATGTAGTCCCCGGCTTCGGGCGTGATCTGCCAGGTGACGCGGATGTTGGGGTTTTCTTCCTCAAAGACCGCGATCGCGGCCTGAACGCCTTCGTCTTCCTGTGTCGCGCCCCAGCCGCCAAACACGATATTGGTCACGTCCTGTGCCGAGGCGGTATTTAAGCCACCGAAGCGGCTGAGGACTGGCAGGCCAACGGCTGAGATGCCGGCCATCTTCATAAAAGCACGGCGCGATAAGTAATTTCTAGTCATTTTTGCCTCCATGAATTCAAATGATCTATTCGATTGATAACGCTGATGGTGGTCTGCCGGGTGTCTCCTTTCGCTAATACTCGCGTATCCACACGCGCATCTCGCCGGGGTCGCGGTTTGCCCACAGGCTGTAGGGAATGGCCTTGAGCGTTACAGGTGTTTTCACATATTCCAGCGTGGTCTGGGGCTGGTACAGGCCGCTGTGCCACTGGGCTGGCTCTACCCGCAGCGCCTCGCCGGTGATGACCGGCACGCCGCCAAACAGGCTGTCATCATGGGCGACGTGCAGCGCGCTTTCACGCGGGAGCGTGAGGTTTGCCAGTTGTTCGCCGTTGTCTACGCCCTCGATGCAGTAGACGACAGGCCCGCGCTGGAGCGCGACACACCCGGCATTCTGGCGGATGAGTGGGTGCGGGGCGATGCGCTCGACAGGCATATCGAGCGAGAGGCGCACGGTGTCGCCGTTGGCCCATTCGCGCCGGATTCTGGCGTAGCCCTGCTCTGGCTGCACGGTGACAGGCTCACCGTTCACGTGCAGCTCAAACTGATGACACCAGCCCGGCACGCGCAGCGCGAGTTCAAAGGCAGCGGGCGCGGCCACCTGCACAGTGATCTCGATGTCGCCGTCCCAGGGGTAACGGGTAGCTTGCGTTAGCTGGACTTGCTGGCCGTTGACGCTGATGTCGGCCTGGCCGCTGTCGTAAAGGTTGACATAAAGCGTATCGCCGACAGCGGCGTAGAAGTACGCGCCGATGCTGGCAACCAGCCGCGCCAGATTGGGCGGGCAGCACGGGCAGTAGAACCATTCCTCGCGGCGGTAATGCGGGTCGCTTTTCGTGGCGCTCCAGGGGTCATGCGGGCTGACTTTGGGATAGGCGGCCAGCGGGTTGGCGTAGAAGAAGTGCGTGCCGTCGTAGGACACGCCGCTGAGTACCCCGTTGTAGAGCGCGCGCTCCATCACATCAATATAGCGCGCGTTCTGGTCAAGCTGGAACATGCGCTGCGCGTAGAAAACCAGCGCAATCGCCGCGCAGGTTTCGGCATAGGCGGTTTCGTTGGGCAGGTCATAGGCGAAGGTGAAGCCCTCGTTAGACCGGGCTGGCCCCAGGCTGCCGATAATGTACATCTGGTGATCGGTCAGGTCATCCCACAGCCGCCGCGCGGTTTCGGCAAGGCTGGCATCCCCGGTTTCCAGTGCCACATCGGTCAGTCCGGCGTAGAGATAGCAGGCGCGCACGGCGTGGCCTGTCGCTTCGGTCTGCTCGCGCAGCGGCGCGTGTGCCTGACAGTAGTGATAGGTCTGCGCCCAGAAGTCCGCCGGGTCTTCGCCCCGGTCGGCGCTCTCAAGATCGAAGTAGTGGGGCTGCTGGCCGCGCTCGTCAATGAAGAACTGCGCCAGCTTCAGGTAGCGCGGCTCGTTTGTTTCGCGGTAGAGCCTGACCAGCGCCAGTTCCAGTTCCGGGTGGCCGGGGTAGCCGCGCTTCTGCCCGTCGCCGGGGCCAAAGCGCGCGGCGATCAGGTCGGCAAAGCGCGTCAGCACATCCAGCACCTTACGGTTGCCTGTCGCCTGATGATAGGCCACCGCGCCTTCGATCAGATGCCCCGCGTTGTACATCTCGTGCCAGTCGCGCAGGTTGCGCCAGCGGTACTCGGTTTCCATCACGGTGAAATAGGTGTTGAGGTAGCCGTCGGGCTGCTGGGCTTTCTCGAAGCGTTCCACAAGGTCATCGGCCAGCGCTTGCAGCGCGGGGTCGGGCGTTTTCATCAGGCTGTAGGCCACCGCTTCCAGCCATTTGCCGGAGTCGGAGTCGAAGAACATACGCACCACTTTGCCCTGCCGGGGGGGCTGCTGGTTGGGGTTGAGGTCGAACGCGGCCAGCCGCCCGGTGGATTCCAGATAGCTGTAGATGGCCGGGATGGTCTTCTCGCGGTTGATGGTCTGGCGGGCAGCCCAGAAGCCGCCCTCAAGGGAGACGTTCTGTAAGGGAACAGTGGTCGGGGAAAACTGCGTCTTGTCTACCAAGATTTTTACTCCTGAAAGAAAACATTCTTCTCATGGCGTTTTATAACTAATCTACAGAGAATCGTTTTTGATAACCACATATGAATACGTATAATATGGGGACAATTCCTACTTTTCGGTCACGCGTGTGCCAGCGCTGCATCGCGCGAGGATGATAAAATGACAGGCTTGGGGCTTCCTGTGGCGCTGCTGCGCTGCCCGGTAAAAGTGCAAAATGCGGGTTTATTCGTTTCCAGCGGAAACGATGCCACCCATCCCACGCGAATCATCCAGTCACATGAGTTGATTCTGGTGCGCCAAGGCCAGCTAGAGATGTGGGAAGAGCAGCGGGAATTCTCGCTGCGGGAAGGACAAACCCTACATTTATGGCCGCACCGCTGGCATGGCGGCATCGGCGCGCTGCCCAAAGGGCTGGAGTTTTACTGGATTCACTTCGAGGTCGAGCCTGCGGGGGACAATACCATGCTGGTGGAGATGCCACAGGTGCAGCGGCTAAGCAGGCCGGATAAGCTCGAAAGCCTGTTTCGCCTGTTTCTGGATGGGCAGGAAACGGGCGACCTTGAGCCACATTCGGCAGACCTGCTCACGCTGCTGATGCTGTACGAGGTGTCGCAGCCACAGAAGACGGACTGCGACACCACCAACGCGCTGGCGGAACGGGCGAAAAACTACATCCACATCTATTACGACCAGCCGATTACGCCGAGCCGGGTTGCCGAAGCGCTAGGGTATAATCCCGACTATCTGGGGCGCATCTTCCGCGAGGTGTATCACTGCACGCTGACCGAGGAAATCCACCGCCGCCGTGTCAAAAAAGCCTGTGCCTATCTGCTGAACAGCGACATGCCCATTGAAGAGATCGCCACCGCCTGCGGCTTTACCGACGCGGGATATTTCCGCCGCATCTTCCGGCGCTATAAGCACACCACGCCCATCCGCTACCGTAACTCCAACGCGCGCGTGCATATCAACACGCACTAACCCGTTAGCGAGGCTGCGCTGCCGCAGCGTTGTACGCTGCTTGCAGATCGTCCATCGCCGGGAAGTCCCCTGTTTCGATCATCGTCAGAATGTCCGCCCTGATGAGGTCTTTGACCGCCTGCGTACCGCTGATCTCCAGCCAGAGCTGCTCTCCGACGACCAGCGTAAAGGTGAAGAACGGGCAGCACAGGCGGTCATTGGCGATGAAAGCGGCGGCTTTGTACAGCATCGGGGTTTCCAGCGGCAGCCGGAACCCGTACCCATTCGCCAGTTCTCTAACTTCCAGAATCGTTGACGACGAGAAGATTTCTTTCGCCAGCGCGCCGTGCGCCTCGCGCTCTGCCGGGTCAATCGCGCCGGGGTTGCAGGCGATGACGGGTTCCTGCTGCTGATTCGTGTGGGACATAGGGTTTAATCTCCTGTTAAAGATAAGCTGAACGAACGCTGCTGAATGGCTGTGCCTTCAGTGTGTTTGACTGTACAATTTGAAGTGGGGTTTAAGTCAAGGGGTTAAAAAACGCGCGGCGGCACACGTAAAGGACGATTTTGAGTGCCGCTTAGAAAAGCGCCTCGCGCGGAAGGAGGAACAGCGCCATGGAAGATTTATGGGAACAGTTTCAAACGCTGCTGGGGCTGGAACTTGAAGTGGGTGATGTAGACGTTATCCAGATGGTGCTGCGCACCGTTGTGATCTATCTGTTCACATTGACGATCGTGCGTATTGGCAGCAAGCGCTTTCTGAGCAAAGCCACCGCGTTTGATGTGATTGTTTCTATTATGCTTGGCTCCATCATGAGCCGCGCGATCAACGGGTCTGCGCCATTCTTCCCCACGCTGGGCGCTGGCGTGATCCTGCTGGGGCTGCATTGGGTTTTCGCCTTCCTCGCCTTTCGTACAGACTGGTTCGGCGCGCTGGTGAAAGGCTCGCCCACCCTGCTGATTAAGGATGGCGAGATTCAGCGGGAGGGGATGCGGCAGGGGAGCATCACCCAGAACGACCTTATCGAAGCGCTGCGCCAGCAAACCAACCAGACCGACCCGGCGAAAGTCCAGCGCGCCTATCTGGAACGCAGCGGCAAAATCAGCGTTATCCCCTACGCGCGTGATATGCAGGTGGTGGAGGTCGAGGTGAAGGACGGCGTGCAGACGGTACGCATCGAGGTCGAGCGCGCCGCCAAAACCAGTTCGTCAGACGACTCGGACGCGGACGGCTTAAGCCCCGGTTGACAGGCGCGGCAGCCGTTACCGCTTCTGGCTGTCGTCACTCATGCGTTCGTGCGCTATACTTAGCGTGTTCGGTTACTCTAGCGCAAAGTAAACACCATACACCACATACGCTGAGCTGTGTAACAGGGGACACAAAAACGGTTTCGGGGATAGTGGTTACATGAGTATAGACGATCGTAAAAAGCCGCATAAGACGGCGACCATGCGTGATGTTGCCCGGTTGGCCGGGGTGTCACAGCCGACAGTTTCACGAGTGCTGAACCAGTCCAGGACGAATATCTCCATCAGCGAGGAAACACGCTCTAAGGTCCTCGCCGCCATAGAGAAGCTGAACTATCGTCCTAACGTGCTGGCACAGGGCCTGCGAACACAGAAGACGTGGATGATCGCTGTGCTGATCGCGGACATTTCCAACAGCTTCTATCATGGTATTGTGCGCGCGGTGCAGGATGTCGCGCATGACCATAATTATGATGTCATGATCGCCAACAGCGACCACGAGTACGAAAATGAGAAGCACTTCTGCGAGGCCGTGACACGCCGCCCGGTAGATGGAGTTATCATGGTGCCGCAGCACCTGACCAGCGATGATCTGGATGGGTTAATCACCCGTACCAACGCGCCTGTGGTCGTCCTGGGGCAGCACATCAACCACCCGCTGGTGGACGTGATCTACGCCAGAGACGAGGACGCTGTTTACGAGGCGACCCACTGGCTGATTCACGATCTGGGTCATCAGCGCCTCGGCATTGTGCGCGTACCTGACGACCTGCCACCCAGCCCCCGCCGCCTGCGCGGGTTCGTGCGCGCGGTGGAAGATGCCGGGCTGCACGTACAGCCGGAACATATCGTGATGGGTGATTTCACGCTGGAAAGCGGGCAAAAGGCTGCCGAGCAACTGCTGCAAGGGGGACAGTTGCCGACGGCGCTGGTGGTGATGAACGATTTAATGGCGATTGGCGTGATGCTGACGCTGCAAAACGCCGGGGTACGCATACCGGAGGACATCGCCATCATCGGTTATGACGACATCCCGGAGGCGAACATCGTGCGCCCGACCCTGACCACCATCGCGCATGACAAGGCCGACATTGGGCGGAAGCTGGCCTCGTGCCTGTTCGAGCGTATCGGCAAGCCTGACCTGCCCGGTCGCCATATCGAAAGCCGCACACGGCTGGTTAAGCGCGCCTCCACCTGAAGCAGAAACCCCTCCGCGCGGGAAACCTGACACCAGCGTAGGCTGGTGTTTTTTTGCGTTTTTGCCATCGCCTGAATAGAATACGATTAACCGCATACGATTACTTAAACAGCGCTGCGGTATTTGTCCATAAAATACAGGCGGGTGGTTACGTGAAACGCAGAGATTTTTTGAAAAGTGGTTTAGCCGGGCTGGGGACACTGGCGGGCAGCCAGTTATTCGCCGCTTCCCTGCTGGGGCAGAGCAATCAGGACGACGAGGCGCGCCTGCAACTGGAAGGCGCGATCCTCGATGTTCACGACCCGGTAATCATCAAACAGGATGACTCGTATTACCTGTTTTCGACAGGTGTGGGCATTCCGGTACGCAGGTCAACCGACTTGGAGACGTGGCGGGTGGCACGGGGCGGCACGGTGTTCCAGCAGATGCCGGAAGAAGCCTCGGCTTTTGTCCCCGGCGCAACGAATATCTGGGCCCCGGATATTTCATTCTACAATGACCGCTATCATCTGTATTACTCTGTTTCAACCTTTGGCTCCAATCGCTCAGCTATCGGGCTGGCGACCAACAAAACGCTGCACTACGATGATGACGACTTCGAGTGGGTAGATCACGGCATCGTGTTCAGCTCTGACGGGACGGAGTTCTACAACGCGATTGACGCGAACCTGATTCTGGACGCTGACGACACACCCTGGCTGGCGTTTGGCAGTCATTGGGGCGGCATCAAGATGATCCGCCTCGATTACGAGACGGGGATGCAGTCGGCAGAGGACGACACGTTATATTCGCTGGCGGCACGCGCGGTGCATCCCCGCGCCATCGAAGCGCCTTTTATTATCCACAAGGGCGATTATTATTATCTGTTCGTGTCCTTCGACCAGTGCTGCAACGGCATCAACAGCACGTATAACGTGCGCGTTGGCCGTGCTGAAGCGATTACCGGGCCGTATGAAGATCGCAACGGCGTGCCGATGATGGAGGACGGCGGCACTCAAATACTGTTCACGCAAGGGCGCTGGCGCGGGCCGGGGCATAACGCCATTTTCACCGAAGGCGAACAGGATTACATCGTCTATCACAGCTATGACGCGGTGCAGGGTGGGACCCCCACCCTGCGTATTGACCCGCTTGAATGGGACGATGATGGCTGGCCGTTTGTCCCCGGTATGGAGGCCGAGGCCTAAGCCAGCGTCAGCGCGACCACCGAGGCGGCGGGCAGTTGAATGTTCAGGCGCTGTCCGTCGTCCAGCTTCGCGCCGTGAAAGGCTGCGGGCTGCACCCGGTTCGGCTCGTCGAAGGTGTTGTGCGCGCTGATCGCATCGCCAGCGAGGACGACCCCGCGCACATCGGTGACGTTCATGCCCGTACACTCGCATTCGATGCTGACCGCCGTGTCCGGCCTGAGGTTGCACAGCGTCAGCAGGACCTCGCCGGATTCTGCCCGTGAAGCGCTGGCGCTGATAGCTGGCAGCGAGTCGTCGCCCATGCTGTACGTCTCGCATTCCAGCGCCAGCGGCAGCAGCGCCGCGTCCTGATGGCCTTTGAACATATCAAAGACGTGATAGGTCGGCGTGAGCAGCATCTTTTCGCCCTCGGTGAGGATCATGGCTTGCAGCACGTTCACCGTCTGGGCGATGTTGGTCATCTGCACCCGGTCGCAGTGCTGCTGGAACAGGTGCAGCGAGAGCGCGGCCACAACTGCATCACGCATGGAATTCTGCTGGTAGAGGAAGTCGGGATGCGTGCCGGGTTCAACCGGATACCACGTCCCCCATTCATCCACAATCAGCCACATGCGCTTTTCGGGGTCGTAGCGGTCAAGGACTTTCGCGTTTTCCTCAATCACATGGCCGATGTGATGCCCCATCTTCACCACCCGGAACCATTCTTCCTCGCCGAACTGCGTCGCGGAATGGCGCTCGTCGTTACGCAGGTACACATAGTAATGAATGCTGATGCCGTCCGTCCTGACCGGGAAGCGGCGGTTGGTGATGCGATCCATAAACACCGCGAGGTCTTCACCGTCGGTGTCGCTGCCGCCGTAACCGCTGGCGATCTTCATCATCGGTGTGTCGCCATAGTTCTTGATGTGGGTGTGGTACTGGCAGTAGAGGTCGGCGTAATATTCGGGGGTCATGTGGCCGCCACAGCCCCAGTTCTCGTTGCCGATGCCCCAGAACGGCATCGGCCATGCCGCCTCGCGCCCGTGCTGGCGGCGCAGGTTTGAGAGCGCGCTGTCGTAATCGCTGGTCAGGTACTCAATCCAGTCGCGCATTTCCTGTACCGACCCGCTGCCGACATTCCCGCCGATGTACGGATCACAGCCGATCTGCTCGCATAAGTCCATAAATTCGTGGGTGCCGAAGTGGTTCGTCTCCGGCGCGTTGCCCCAAAAGTTGATGGTCTGTGGGCGCTGGTCTTTGGGGCCGATACCGTCGCGCCAGTGGTAAACATCGGCGAAGCAGCCGCCCGGCCAGCGCAGATTGGGCGCTTTGATCTGGCGCAGCGCCTCGACAATATCGCTGCGGATGCCGCGCACATTGGGGATGGACGAGTCTTCGCCCACCCAGATGCCGTCATAAATACAGCGCCCCAAATGCTCGGCAAAGTGGCCGTAAATGTGACGGTTGATTTTGCCTGCTGTTTCTGCGGTGTTGATCGTTATCTTATTCATTAATCCTGCTCCTCAAGAAAGGTCGCATCTTCGCGCATGGCCTGCGTCATGCTGTCGCTGGCCTGCACAAGCGCCAGCACGCCAAACTGCCGCCCGATAACGTAACCGGGCTGGCTGTAAGCCTCAAGAGAAATCCAGTCACTATCGGCCAACCCCGGCCTGACCCACCATGTCGCATCCCGGTTAAATGCTTCAGAGCCATCGCTAGGCGCGAACAGGAGGCTGTTCCCCTCGCGGCGCAGGAAGTAACCGGGCAGGTTGAGCGAGCGTATGGAGATCGCGTCCGGGTCTGCGAGGCCGGGGAACACATGGAACTGCGAGTCCGCCAGTGGCTCTACCGTGACATCCACGCGCACGAATACATCGGTGTGGCGCAGGTAAGCATGATCGTAAGCCAGCGAACGAAAGCGCGAGACGGGAAGCTGGGCGAAGTCTGGCAGCGGGTCGGTGCCGTTGTCGCCAGCAGGCGCGGCGATTGGCTCGGTGGTCGCCACAGGCGCGCCGAAGTCCGGCGTACCGTCTGCATTCCAGCCAAAGCGCTGCACGCGCGTGGTGCGGCCATCATCACAGCCGCCCTGCGCGCTGTTGTTGGCGTGGTAGACAATCCAGTGTTCGGTGCCACCCGGCGACTGGAAGAAGCCGTTATGACCGGGGCCAAACACGCCGTTTGCATCGGATCGCTGGAAAACTGGCTGCGGGTGTTTCTCCCATGATGCGGGCTGGAGCGGGTCGCCGCCGTTGTAAGTGAGCATCCCCAGTTTATAGTCGGGCGTGGCGCAGTGGCTGGCGGAGTAGATGATAAATATCCGGTCATCATGGTAAAGCGCGACCGGCCCCTCGTTGACGTTCAGCCCGACGCGCTCCCAGTCATATTCCGGCTGCGCGATCATCACGCGCGGGCCGCTCAGCGTCCATGGATTGCTCATGGGGGCGATGAACATGGACTGATTATCGCCGACCCACGACGAAAACAGGAAATACAGCGCGTCGTCTATCGTGAGGACGCTGCCATCAATCGCCCAGCCGTCATTTGCCGGGTCGTAGATGCGCCCCTTGTAGGTGTAAGGCCCCATCGGGTCTGTTCCGGCGCTTTCCAGCACGTGCATCCGCTGGTTATCCAGCGTGCCGGATGTGCCAGCCGTGTAGTAGAAATACCAGCGCAGGCCATTGGGGCCGTCCAGCAGGTGAAACTCTGGGGCCCACATATTACAGCAGCGCGTCGGGTCGGTCTCGGCGTAAATCTGTACCGGGACGGCGGTCTTTAAACCGGCCAGCGTGGGCGACCGGCTCATCATCAGTTCAGAGCGCCATGTCGTGGTCGAGAGGTAATAGTAGCCCTCGTAATACTGTATCCAGGGGTCTGCGCCGCCGTAAGCGTTCAGCGGGTTACGCAGGACACCGGGTTCGCCGTCTGCTTCCTGCGCCCACGTGCTTCCTACGGGCAGCAGCGCGACAAGCAGAAACAAGGCCAGAACATAAAGCAGCTTTTTAACGTTCATAACTTTTCCGTAAATAATCAGGGCAGAGCAGATGATGAACCTGCTCTGCCCGATGCGTTCAGGATGATAAGCGGTTGAAGATGATGTTGGTGAAATCATTGTCGTAGGGGCGCAGCACCGACTTGCCCCTGCGGAGATGATCGTTTTATGCGTGAACCAACAGCATCGTTGAACAGCTTACAACGCCACCTCGAGCGTGGTAAAGGAAAGCGGCGGCAGCAGCAGCGACGTGCCACAGTCTTTCACCTCTGGCGCGGTAATCGGCGCGGCGATCACCTGATTCGGGTTATCAAAGCTGTTGGCAGCTTTGGGGTCTGTCCCGGCAAGCTGGTAAGCCGACTTGATGCTCGATGGCCTGAGCGCCTGCCAGTGCAGGTCAACCGGGATGCTCTCGGTCTGGCTGCGGTTGACGATGAACACGGCGTTGGTGCCGGTTTCCGCGTTGTGCGAGGCCGAGACATCCAGCACAGGCATATCGCCGAACTGCCGCGTGCCGTACATCGGCGCGTTGACGGCCACATCCAGCGCGTTACCAGAGGCCAGCCTGCTGAACAGCATGAACGGGTAGTAAATGGACTGCTTGAGCATCTGGTCGCGGGTGGTCAGGATGGGCGCGATGACGTTCACGATCTGGGCAAGGCAGGCGATCTTCAGCACGTCAGACTTACGCAGGAAGACGTTCATCCACTGGGCGGCCACCAGCGCATCCTCAAGGTTGTAGACTTCTTCGATGAGGTGGGGCGCTTCTTCCCAATTGCCGTGCAGGTCTTCCGGCTTCGTTGCCTTATACCACACGTTCCACTCGTCCCATGTCAGGTACACATCATGCCTGGAACGGTTTTTGGCTTTGACATAACGCAGCACGCCGGCAAGCGTGTCCACAAAGTTTTCAAACTCGGCGCTGAGGGCGAGGTAGCTCGCGGTGTCGTCCTCACGGTTGCCCGCGTAATAGTGCAGCGAGTGATAATCCACGCGATCCCAGCACAGTTCCAGCGCGACCCGATCCCATTCGGGATACGTCGGCATCTGCGAGTTTGACGAACCGCACAGCACCAGTTGGATAGACGGGTCATGCCAGCGCATCATCTTGGCGGCTTCGCGGGCTTTTTTGCCATATTCCACCGCGTCCAGATGGCCGATCTGCCAGGGGCCGTCCATCTCATTGCCGATGCACCAGTATTCCACATTGTACGGCTCCGGGTAGCCATGCGCTGCCCGCAGGTCTGCGTACTTCGTGCCAACAGGCGCGTTGCAGTATTCGACCAGGTTGGCCGCGTCCTGTATCGTGCCTGTCCCCATGTTGACCGCCATCATCGGCTGGGTGTCTATCTCTTTGCAGAAGGCCATGAACTCGTTGGTGCCGAACTGGTTCGTCTCGATGGACTGCCACGCCAGATCACGGCGGCGGGGGCGCTGGTCGCGCGGGCCTACGCCGTCCTCCCAGCGATAGCCGCTGAGGAAGTTGCCGCCGGGGTAGCGCATGGCGCGGAAATTCAGCTCGCGCAGCGCAGCCAGCACGTCCTTCCGCAGGCCGTTTTCATCAGCGTGGGGAGAGGCCGGGTCGTAAATGCCCTCGTAGATGCAGCGCCCCATATGCTCGGCAAAACCGCTGAAGAGCAGGGGGGAGATCGCGCTGATTACGCGGTTGGTATCAATGTAGATTTGTGAGGCCGTCATCTGTCTTCCTTTGTGTACTGTGATACTTTAACCTGATAATAAATGCCATGCTATCGGGCAAAATTTAATACAGGGTCGAATTCGCTGAACTCGACCTGCGAAACGATTGTGTCAAGCACTAAAGTTGTTTAGGCTGGTGCTGTTCGATTAGCGCCCGGCCATGCCTGTCAGCATCACGCCCCTGATAATCCGGCGCTGGAAAAGGATATAAACGATCAGAATCGGGATGGTTGAAAGCACCGCCCCGGAAAGCACCATCGGGCGGTACTGACCCGCATAGGACGAATTGAGAATCGTCAGGCCGACAGGCAGCGTCCGCGTCTCAAGGCTGTTGGTGACGATAAACGGCCAGAACAGGTCGTTGTAATGCCCCAGAAAAACAAAGATCGCCAGCGCCATCAGCGCGTTGGACGACAGCGGCAGCACCACATACCAGAAGCGCCCAAAGTACCCGGCACCATCCAGCACGGCGGCCTCCTCCAGTTCCTGCGGAATCTGCATGAAAAACTGGCGCAGCAGGAAGACCCCGAAGACATTGGCCGCGCCGGGGAAGATGAGCGCGTTAAACGTGTCCAGCCATTTGAGGTCACGCATCAGCAGGTAATTGGGAATGAGCGTGACCTGTGACGGAATCATGATCGTCACCAGCAGGAAGCCGAACAGCAGCCTGTTGCCAGGAAAGCGCAGCCGGGCGAAGGCATAGGCCGCCGGGGCGCACAGCAGCAGCACGGCGATGGTATAGCCGCTGGCCGCGAGCAGGCTGTTACGCAGCCACAGGTCCAGCCGCAGGTCCTGCTGCGTGAGGACGGCGTGAAAGTTCTCCAGCGTCGGCTCGGTCGGGATAAGCTGTGGCGGCCAGCGGTTGACGGCGGCGTTGGTCATGAACGACTGTGAAAATGCCACCAGCAGGGGCATGATGACGAATAAACTCATGACCAGCAGAAAACCATAGGCCGGGAAATAGCGCAGTCTGTAAGACATGATAGATGATGCCTCCCTTAGAACTCGACGCGGCGACCGATAAATATAAACTGAACGGCGGTCATGACCGCGATGATGAGTGCCAGTACGACAGCGACAGCCGCGCCGTAGCCCATGCGGAATGCTGTCCATGCGATCTGGTACAGGTAGAAGATCACCGAGTAGGATGACCTGCCCGGCCCGCCGTTGGTCATGATGAAGGGCTGGCCGTATACCTGAAAGTGAGCGATCACGGAGGTGACTGTCACGAACAGGATGGTCGGGCGCAGCAGCGGCAGGGTGATGCGGAAGAAAATCTGCGTTCCCGATGCGCCATCAATGCGCGCCGCCTCGTAAAGCTGCTCCGGGATGCCCTGCAATCCGGCGATGAAGATGAGCATCGGAAAGCCGAAACTCCACCATATCGTCGTCAGGCTAAGCGCGGGGATGACCAGATTAGGGTCGCCCAGCCAGTTCACTGGCCTTAGCCCGATCAGGCTCAGGCCGTAATTAATGACTCCAAACTGTGTGTTCAGCAGCCACACCCAGATCAGGCCGACAGCGCCCACCGAGAACAGGGTCGGCATGTAGAGCAGCACGCGGAAAAACCCCTGCCCGCGAATCGGCTGTGTTACCGCGATTGCCGACATAAGCGCGATGATCGTGACCCCGATCACCGTGATGACGGTAAACACGACCGTGTTCTGGAGGGATAACCACCACACCTGATCGTTAAACAGCTCAAGGTAGTTATCGAAGCCCACGTATGGACGGTTGGGCCTGAGAATCTGCCAGTCGTAAAAACTCATCTGGACGGCAAACACGACCGCGCGAATGACAAAAACGGTGAAGAAGAGCAGAAATGGTGCCAGGAAGAAGTAAGCGGCGAGGGCTTCCTGGTTTTTTAGATTAAGCGAGAAGGGAAGGAGGCGGCGTTTCGGTAGTGAAACGTCGGCAGTGATCTCGTTTGTCTGCGTCACGGCGAACAATTCCTCATGATGAAATAACTTAAGAATATTATTGGCTTTGCACTTGCGCGGACAGCGAGAGCGCGACGCGCAGCATTACTATTTCACCCCAGCGTTGCAATATTCCCGGTAAACAACACTTTCACAGCCGAATCGAGAACTGTAGAGGGGCAGCGAACGCCCACCCCTCTACAGCGCGATAGATGTAACGGTTTAACCGGCGCGATCCAACACCTGCTGCATCCGCTGGGCAGCGTCGTTCAACGCCTCCTCGACGGTTTTCAGGCCGTTCAGCGCCGCGTCCAGTTCGGGATCGAGCGCCGCGTACAGTTCCTGAATAGCGACGTGCTTAGGATCAATCACACCGTATTCGGTGAAGGTCTGCCCCAGAAGGATGTTGGTGGGGTAGTTCTCCGGGTCGAGCGCTTCCTGCGCGGAAATACGCGCCGGCACCTGACCAGAAGCAGCCCACGCCACCTGATTCTCGCTGACCCACTGGATCAGCGTCTGGACAGCTTCCAGCTTCTCGCCTTCCAGCCCGACCGGAACCATGAAGGTGTGTACGCCGAACCATGTGGCTGGTTCCGGCCCCCACTGTACCTGCGGCCATGCCTGCCAGTTGAAGTCGGCAGAGGTGTTGGCAAAGTTGCGGAACCACGAGCCGGTGGGGACGACAGCCAGCGTACCACCCGCGAAGCTCTGCCATGTGTCGAAGCCAGCAGGCGGCGGCGATACGTGATATTCGTGTACCAGATCATAGGTCTGCTGAAGCGCCAGAATGCCTTCCGGCGAATTGACGGTGACGGTGGTGCCATCTTCGCTGATCAGGCTGCCGCCATGCTGCGCCAGCACCGACTGGAAGTTTACGCGCGGCCACTCGCCCACGCCATAACCCCACTGTACCACGTTTTCGGGGTCGAAATCGGGCGAGGCGGCGTTGTTGCCGTTGGCATCAAGCGTGAGCTGCTGGAACAGTTCGACCCAGCCTTCGTAGGTCGTCGGCGGTTCCATGTTGGGGTCCAGCCCGGCGGCCTCGAACATATCGGCGTTAATCCAAAGGCCGCGCCCGTGATTATCCAGCGGAATGCCATAAGTCACGCCTTCGTACCTCATACCGTCGAGGGTGATTGCCGACAGGTCCTCATCGGGCAGCCAGCCGCCGCCAGAGGTATACCAACTGCCGAGGTCCTTCAGCACGCCGTAGCTGGCGAACTGGGGAACTTCTGACGCATGAAGCACGAAAACATCTGGCGGGCTGCCCGCGACAAAGGCCGCCTGAAGCTTGGTGTAAAGGGTGTTCCAGGGGATGATTTCGGTGGTGACGGAGTATTCGGGGTGGTCTTCGATGAAGCCCGCCAGCATCTCGTTGAGCGTCACGCCGTCGGAGCCGGTAAGGCCGTTCCAGAAGGAAATTTGAATGCCACCTGTACCCAGTTCAGAGACAATCGGGGTCGGCTCTATTTCTTCATCCTGCGCGACCGTCCCCATTGGCATTGAAAGCGCCGCCGCAAAAACCAGCAGCATGACGAGGGTAGTAAATAGTGATAGACGCTTGAACATCTTTTTACCTCTCAGGTCTTAATTATGAAATTCACTTGTTATGACTCGCATTTATTGACGCTGTTTTTCCTGCCGGGCGCTCCTCCTTGTCTCCTGTACTCTCAGGGCGTTTTAACTGCCACCTGTCTATTGTGATAAATTTTGCATACGTATACGTGAAATCGTATGCATAGAAATTAGAACACGATTGAAGGGCAGAGTCAAGAAGCCCGGAATTGGATATATGACCATGATGGATTTGGGGAGGGTGCGCTGGGAACGACAGGCGCTGAGCAGTGGGCGGATAGTACGTTCATCATCCGCCTCATCGCGTGCCTTAGGTTGTTTCACACATCCCGACAGACGGGACAACCGGGCGGGTCTATGGATGCGGCCTGATTCTGGTGTACTATCAGTGGGTGAATGACTTTAACGATGGTGTTGGTTCACGCATAAAACGATAATATCTGTTGGGGCGCGGCACCGCTGCGCCCCTACGAAAATGAATTTGCCAACAGCATCTTTGAGCGGAAAGAGTAAGGTGCCTACTTCATGCCCGAAAACAACAGCCCCAAAGTGGTGACACAGGAAGACGTGGCACGCCATGCAGGGGTGTCGCGGTCTATCGTGTCCTATGTCATTAACAAGGGGCCGCGCAGCGTCTCTGAAGAAACCCGCCAGCGGGTGCTGGATGCCATCAAGGCGCTGGGGTATCGCCCGAACAAGCACGCGCAGTTGCTTTCCAGCGCGGCGGATGTGGTCGCGGAAAAATACATCGGCATCGTCCTCGCGGCTGAGTATATGTTCCAGCGGCCATATTACGGCCACATTCTGGCGAGTATTCATGAACATGCTCATCAGCACGACCTGCACATCCGGTTTATCCGCGTGTTTGACGACTTTAACGACCCGGCGCTGTTTAACGAACTGATCCACCCCAACGAGATCGGCGGGGCGATTCTGCTCGGCCTCGATCAGGTGTTGACGACCAGCGATGACCGGGGGCTGATCGAGCAGATTGTAGACCGGGTGGCGCAGGTGGTCTGCGTGGAGTGGGAGTGGCCGGGCGTGCCGTCGGTGCAGTTCGACCGCCAGAACGCGGCCTATCAGGCGACCGAGCATCTGCTGGACATCGGCAGGCGGCAGGTGGCCTACATCGGCCCGGAAGACCGCCGTTTGCGCGGTTATCAACAGGCGATATGGGAGCAGGGGCTGTCCCTCAACGACGCACTGATGCATTTCGCCATCGCGCCGGAACGGGGTTACGCCTGCTGCGAGGCGATTTTCCGCACGGGCGTGCCTGTAGACGCGATCTGTACCGGGACGGACGAGGTTGCTATCGGTGTGCTGAAGTACCTGCACGAACACGGCATTCGCGTGCCGCAGGAAGTGGCGGTTGCCAGCATAGACAATCTGGACATCTCCCCTTATCTGATTCCCTCCCTGACGACGGTAGACATCCCCAAAAGCGAGATCGGCCAGCAGGCGGTGAAGACGCTGCTGACGCGGCAGGCCAACGGCAGCGCCGCCGCTGTCTCGATTACGGTACGCACACAGCTTGTCGTGCGCGACTCCACGATCTGACAAACAGGTGAGAAACAGGCAAAGTTTGACAGGGAAAATATTTTGGCGTATAGTTTTGTCAACGCGCGTAGACAATGTGCGTTGATTTTTTACTGCACGCATGAAGACTGTTTTATGTACTTAGGCGCTGACCTTTCTTACGTCAACGAAGTGGAAGACAGCGGCGGCGTGTTTTATGCTGATGGCAAGCCCGCCGACCCTTTCCGTATCCTCAGAGATGCCGGAGCGAATATCGTTCGCGTCCGCTTGTGGCACACCCCCGATAGCTGGACAGAATACAGCACGTTAAGCGACGTGGAGCGCACGATCAGCCGCGCCCGCGCGCTGGGTTATCATGTGCTGCTGGACTTTCATTATTCCGACACATGGGCAGACCCGGCCAAGCAGATTATCCCGGCGGCGTGGGCGGGCATCAGCGATGTGGACACGCTCGCGGCAGCGCTGGCGGCTTATACGCGCGACGTGCTGCTGCACCTGAATGAGCGCGGGCTGATGCCGGAGTTCGTACAGGTGGGCAACGAGATCAACACCGAAATCCTCATGCCGGGGCCGCACGTGGGCGAGGAAATCCGCTGGGGGCGCAACGCGCGTTTGCTGAACGCGGCCATCGCCGCCGTGCGCGAGGCCGGACAGCAGACCGGGACGCAGCCGCAGGTAATGCTGCATATCGCCCAGCCGGAGTTCGTGCTGGGCTGGTTCGACACGGCAACTGCCGCCGGGGTGCGGGATTTCGACATCATCGGCCTTTCTTATTATCCTAAATGGAGCAGCTACAGCATTGACCAGATGGGGCAGACGATAGCGCAGGCCCGCCAGCGCTACGGCAAGGCGGTCATGCTGGTCGAGGTGGCGTACCCCTGGACGCACAAGCCCGGCCTTGTCGAGGAGCATCTGCTGGGGGCAGACGCGGGGCTGCCAGAGTACCCGGCCACCCCAGAAGGCCAGCGCGACTTTTTAACTGCCGTGACCGCAACAGTTCGCAGCAGCGGCGGCAGCGGGGTAATTTACTGGGAGCCGGCCTGGATTTCGACGGCGGACAAGCCCTCTATCTGGGAGAATGCGACGTTTTTTGATTACGACGGCGCGGTTCACGCGGGTATCACATTCCTTTCGCAAGCGAGGGAATAGCAAAGCACGCTTTTTGTTTAAATAAAGAAAGGGTTATTCTATGAAACGTTTCCTGCTTCTGTTGGCTGTCGTGCTGGTGCTGGGGTTGACCATCCCGGCAGTTGCCCAGGACACAACGCTGACCATCTGGACGGATGACCAGCGTTTGCCCGTCATTACCGAGCTTTCACAGCAGTTTACTGAGGAATTCGGCATCCCCGTCGTGGTCGAGCCGATGGGCATTCAGGACACGATTGACGCGCTGATTCTGGGTGCCAGCACGGGCGAAGGCCCCGACCTGTTCATCCTGCCGCACGATAACATCGGGCGCGTGGTGGAGAGCGGCGTGGTCGCGCCGATTGACCTGGGCGACAAGGCCGACCTCTTTTTGCCCAACGCCATCGAAGCCTTCATGTACGATGGGCAGCTTTACGGCGTGCCGTTCGCTATCGAGAACATCGGCTTCTTCCGCAACACCGAACTGGTGCCAGAAGCGCCGCAAACATGGGAAGAAGTCGCGCAGATTGGCCGTGAACTGGTGGACAGCGGCGAGGTCAGCTATGCCGTCGCGCTGCCCGACCTCGGTTACAATTACTTCCCGGTGTACAGCGCGCACGGCGGTTATATCTTCGGGCGCGATGACGAAGGCAACTACACCGCCGAGGATATCGGCATCGGCAGCGAGGGCATGATCGCGGGCGCAGAGTGGGCAAACACGCTGATCCGCGACGGTTATGCTTCTGACAATCTGGACTGGGAAGCGGCGCATGTGCTGTTTGAAAGCGGCGAAGCGCCGTTCATCATGACCGGGCCGTGGGCGATTAGCCGTTTCCGCTCCGCCGAAATCCCTTACGCCATCAGCGCTTTCCCCGCCGCCAATGAAGGCGACGAGCCGGGCGCGCCGTTCATCGGGGTGCAGGGCTTTATGGTGAACGCCAACAGCGAGAACGTGCTGCTGGCGCAGACCTACCTGACCGAGTTCATCGCCACCGAAGAAGCCATGCAGACGATCTTCGAGGGCGACCCGCGCCCGTCGGCGTGGCAGGCGATCTTTGATGCCACCGAGGACGAGGACATGCGCGGCTTTGCCGAGGCCGGGGTCACAGGGCAGGCGATGCCCGCCATCCCGGAGATGGGGTCGGTGTGGAATGCGTGGGACAATGCCGGGCTGCTGATCGTGCAGGGCGAACTGACCCCGGAAGAAGCGCTGACCGAGGCCGAGAGTCAGATCGTAACGCAGATTGAAGAAGGCAGCTAAGCGCCTTGAGCAAGCAAACCTCATCCCTTTTCGCTGGCAGGATGCGGCGGGAAGGGGTGAGGTTAAAAAGTAAATCACGTTGCATTGTTTATTGACGAGCTTATGCCTGTGGCGACCAAAGTTATTGCTTTACCAAAAGAAGCATCCCCCAAATTTACAAAACCCGGCCTGCCGCTGATCGGCGTGGTGCTGTTCGACGCTTACCTTATCTGGCTGATCGTGCAGCTTGTGCAGGATGGCGCGTACCCGCTGGCGGCGGTGTTGGGCATTGTGGGCGTTTTTATCACCACGATTTTTACGCTGGAACGCTTGCGGGCGTGGCGCTGGCTCTCGGTGGGGCTGGCGCTGATGATCCTGTTTGTGCTGTATCCGATCTTCTACACGCTCTACCTCTCGACCACCAACACCGGGCTGGGGCATATCCTCACCAAGCAGGTAGCGATTGAACGGTTGGAGCGCGAGCAGTACGTGCCAGAAGGCGGGCAGCGCTTCACGTGGACGGCCTTCCGGGCGGACGATGGCACGGTGGCGCTGTGGCTGCAAGGCGAGGATGGCACGGGCAGCCTGGCGCGCCCCGGCGAGTTCATCACCGCGCCGCAGGCGGGCGAGGCAGGCATCGGCGCGTTGGATGAAAACGGCATTCCACTCGAAATCGAAGGTTATGAACGGCTGGAACGGCGCGACACGGTGGTGATGCTGAACGATCTCGGCCAGATGGAATTTGGCGAGCCGCCCAATACCGTCCGCATTACCAGTGTGAGCGCGGCGGCCACCACGCAGTCGCGCTATCGTTATGACGAAGCGCAGGACAGCATCCTCGATCTGGAGACAGGCGCGACGTATCAGGCGCGGAACGGCACTTTCGTCTCGGCAGAGGGGCAGGAACTGCGCCCCGGCTTCTTCGTCAATGTCGGGCTGCATAACTTCGAGCGCTTCTTCTCAAGCGCGGCGATGCGTGGGCCGCTGGCGCAGATTGTCGTGTGGAACTTCGCCTATGCCGCGTTGAGCGTGTTGTTCAGTTTCGCGCTCGGCCTGTTCATTGCGATACTGTTTAACCAACTGCCGGGCAAAAATATTATCCGCACGCTGTTGATCGTCCCGTACCCGATTCCGGCGCTGGTCTCCATCCTGATCTGGCGCAACCTGCTTAACCCTGATTTCGGCGCGCTGGTCAAACTGCAAGTCGCGCTTTTTGGCAGCGCGCCAAGCTGGCTGACCGACCCCAACGCCACGCGCTTAGCGCTTATTCTGGTCAATATGTGGCTGTCGTACCCTTACTTTTACATCGTGTCCAGCGGCGCGTTACAGGCGCTGCCCACAGAAATTCTGGACGCGGCATCGGTGGACGGTGCGAACTCGTGGCAGCGCTTTTCGAGGATTACGCTGCCGCTGCTGCTGCGGATTGTCAGCCCGCTGCTGGTGGCCTCGTTTGCCTTCAACTTTAACAACTTTAACCTGATCTACATCTTTAACGAGGGCAACCCGCCCATCGCTGGCTCGCCCATTCCCGCCGGGCATACCGACATCCTGATCTCGTTTGTCTATAAGCTGGCGTTCAACTCGGCACAGGCGGATTATGGGCTGGCGGCCACGATTTCGATTGTCCTGTTCGTGTTCGTCGCGCTGATTACGTGGATACAGTTCCGTTATACCCGTGTTCTGGAGGATGCGCGCTGATGGCTGTGACCAACCCGATCACCCTTTCAGAGAAAGCCGCCGGGCCGGGCTTCAGCCAGCGCCGCTGGCTGGGCTATGGCATCCGCTACCTCATCGCCGCTGTGCTGATCGTGTTCGCCTTTGTGCCTGTGGTGTGGGTGGTTTCGGCCTCGTTTAATCAGGCTGGGTCGCTGGTCACGGTGGAAATCATCCCGCGCGACGCGGGGCTGGCAAACTACCGCGCCCTGCTGGAACACCAGTATTACCCTTTCGGCACATGGTTTTTTAACTCGTATAAAATCGCCATCATCTCCACGATTCTGAGCGTGACCAGCACGGCGCTGGCGGCTTACGCGCTGTCGCGCTTCCGCTTTGCCGGGCGCACCGGGCTGATGCGCGCCATCCTCATTATCAACGTGTTCCCCGGCATACTGGCGATGATCGCGCTGTATACCACCATGCAGCAGTTGGGCAATCATATCCCGCTGCTCGGCCTGGACTCGCACTGGTCGCTGGTGCTTATCTACACCAGCGGCGCGCTGAGCATCAACGTCTTTCTGGTGAAAGGCTATCTCGACTCGATCCCGGTGGAGATTGACGAGTCGGCGCTGGTGGATGGCGCGTCACACTGGCAGATATTCACCGCCATTACCCTGCCGCTCATCAGGCCGATTCTGGTGACGATCAGCGTGCTGACGTTTATGGCGATTTACGGCGACTTCATCCTGCCGCGTGTGCTGCTGCAAAGCGCGGACAAGCTGACGATCATGGTCGGCCTGTACCTGTTCCAGTCGGCAGCCTACGCGCAGAACTGGGGGGTGTTTACGGCTGGCGCGATCCTCGCCGCGCTGCCGATTCTGGTGATCTACCTGCTGCTGCAAAATTACATTATTGGCGGGCTGACGACGGGCGCGGTGAAACTATGACGACGCAGACACGTGCCGGGCGGCTGCTGGGCCGCCTGTGGCATGGCGCAGATTATAATTACGAGCAATGGCTGGATTCGCCGGAGGTTCTGGACGAGGACTTCCGGCTGATGCGGCTGGCGAAATGCAACATCATGAGCGTGGGCATCTTCTCATGGGCGGTGCTGGAGCCGGAGGAGGGGCATTACCAGTTTGACTGGCTGGATGGGCTGATGAACCGGCTGGCGGAGGACGGCATCACGGCTAATCTGGCAACGCCGAGCGCCGCGCCGCCCGCGTGGCTGTCGCAGAAGTACCCGGAAACGCGCCGCATGGCGGAGAACGGCATCCGCGAACCGCACCGCCGGCGGCAGAATTTCTGCTACTCGTCGCCCATTTACCGCGAGAAGATCGTCGCGCTCAACCGCCTGCTGGCAGAGCGTTATGGCACACACCCGGCGCTGGGGATGTGGCATGTCTCCAACGAGTACCCCGGCGCGCCGTGCCACTGTGACCTGTGCTACCGGGCTTTCCGCCGCTGGCTTCAGGCGCGTTACGGCGATCTGGACACGCTCAACCGGGCATGGTGGACGACCTTCTGGAGCCATCGTTACACCCAATGGGAGCAGATCGAACCGCTTGACCCCTCGATGCAGGGCTTGATGCTGGACTGGCAGCGCTTCACCAGCGACCGGGCGCTCGATTTCTTCCTGACGGAAAGCGCGCCGCTGCGCGAGATCACCCCGGAAGTCCCGCTGACGACGAACTTCATGCAGCCGGATGTCGGGCTGAATTACTGGCGCTTTGCCGAGCATGTGGACGTGATCGCGTGGGACAGCTACCCGCGCTGGCATCAGGGTGACGACATCGGCACAGCGGCCAGGACAGCCTTCTACCATGACCTGCACCGCGCCTATAAGCAGGGGCAGCCGTTTCTGCTGATGGAATCCACGCCGAGCGTCACCAACTGGCAGGGCGTGAGCAGGCTGAAGCAGCCGGGCGCGCACAGGCTGACCTCGCTGCAGGCGGTGGCGCATGGCTCGAACAGCGTCATGTACTTTCAGTGGCGGCAGAGCCGGGGCGGCGAAGAACAGTTTCACGGCGCGGTGGTGAGCCATCTGGGGCATGAGCAGACGCAGGTCTTTCGGGATGTGCAGGGCGTGGGCGAGGCGCTGGCGAGCCTGAGCGAAGTGGCGCAGACGCGCCCCCGCGCCGAGGCCGCCGTGATCTACGACTTCGAGAACGAGTGGGCGCTGCGTTACGCGAAACTGCCGCGCAGCGTGGACAAGAACTACCAGCAGACGTGCATTAATCACTACCGGGGACTGTGGGAGCGCGGGGCAGCGGTGGATGTCATCGAGATGGATGCCGACTTCAGCGGCTACCGCCTGCTGGTCGCGCCGATGCTGTACATGCTGCGCCCCGGTGTCGCCGAGCGTTTGGAAGCCTTCGTCCGGGCGGGCGGGTCGTTGGTGCTGACTTATCTTTCGGGCATGGTGGATGAGTCCGGCCTGAGCATCCTCGGCGGTTATCCGCCAGCGCTGCGCCGGACGCTCGGCCTGTGGCGCGAGGAACTGGACACGCTGACGGACGCGCAGACCGGGAGCATTCGCGCCTGCGCGGACAATGCGCTGCGGCTGGCAGGGTCGAACACATTCCACCATTATGCTGAACTGGTGCATCTGGAAAGCGCGACGGCGCTGGCGGTTTATGACAGCGAGTTTTACCGGGGCTGCCCGGCGCTGACGGTCAATACACTGGGCGGCGGGCGGGCTTATCTGATGGCGGCGCGGGCCGACGAGGCGCTGCTGCGCGATTTTTACGGCGCGCTGGTGGATGATCTGGCGCTGAAGCAGGTGCCTTTCGACCTGCCCGCAGGGGTGTCGGCACAGGTGCGCGAAAACGCGGCGCACCGCTTCGTCTTCCTGATGAACTTCGCCGACGAACCGCGCGACCTGACTCTCGGCGGCCAGTTCACCGATGCCCTCAACGGCGAAGGGCTGGGCGAGCGGGTACGACTGCCCGCTTACGAGATGATGATTTTGAGGCAAAGCACATGAGGCGCGTGGTTTTTATCATCGGGGTGCTGCTGCTGTTGGTCAGTGTTCCGGCCTTGCAGGCGGATGAGCCAGCGGATACCGCGTTCTACTTCGGCGTTGACCTGTCCTACGTCAACGAGATGGAGGACTGCGGCGCGGTCTATCATGTGGATGGCGAAGCGCGCGACCCGTATGAAATCTTTGCCGATCACGGCGCGAATCTGGTGCGGGTGCGCTTGTGGCACAGCCCGGACTGGACGGATTACAGCACGCTTGAGGATGTCATGCGTTCGCTGCGCCGCGCGGCTGATCTGGGCATGGCGACCCTGCTCGACTTCCATTATTCTGACACATGGGCCGACCCCTCCAAACAGATTATCCCGGCGGCATGGGCAGACGTGGGCGACACGGACGAACTGGGCGCGGCGCTCTATGACTACACCTACGACACGCTGATGCAGCTTGACGCGGCGGGCCTGCTGCCGGATATGGTGCAGGTGGGCAACGAGATCAACTCCGAAATCCTGCGCCCGGAGAACACGTCCGGTTATCCCATCAACTGGGAGCGCAACGCCTCGCTGCTCAACCGGGCGATACAGGCAGTGCGTGATGTGGGCGGCGCGGCCTCGCACGCGCCGCGCGTGATGCTGCATATCGCCCAGCCGGAAGAGGCCGAAGGCTGGCTGCTGGCAGCGGAGCGGGCGGGCGTGACCGATTTTGACATCATCGGCCTGTCGTATTACGTCGGCTGGTCAGACCACACGATTGAAACAGCGGGCGCGGTGGTGAACAAGCTGCGTTACCGTTTCGGCAAAGAGGTCATCATCGCAGAAACGGCTTACCCCTGGACACTGAACGGCGTGAACGAGAGCGCCGGAAACATCCCCGGCGGCGACTTCCTGACTGATGGCTACCCGGCCACCCCCGCCGGGCAGCGCCAGTTCATGACCGACCTGACGCAGACCATCCTCAGCAGCGGCGGGCTGGGCGTGATCTATTGGGAGCCGGCATGGGTTTCGACCGAGTGCTTTACCCTGTGGGGGCAGGGGTCGCATTGGGAGAACGCCACCTTCTTCGACTTCCGGCAGGGCAACGCGCTGCATGAGGGCATCGAATACCTGCGCCACGCCTATGATTACCCGGTCACGGTGACACTGCGTTTTGCGTGGGGGGAGGGCGAAGCGCCGGAACAGGTTTATTTTCGCGGCGACTTCACCGGGGCAGGCAGGCGACCGCTGCCTGTGCTGCCAGACGAGGACGGCATATTCACGCTTGACGCGCGGCTGATGCCCGGCAGCAATATGCGCTACCAGTTCTACAGCCTGCTGCCTGCGTCAGAGGAAAACGCGCTGATCCCGGCGGCTTGCACAGAGGCCGATGGGCTGGCCGTGTTCACCGTTCCGGCGCAGGCTGTGACGCTGGTGCATACGCCCGGCGATTGCCCCGCCGCGCCCGGCTAAAGGCTGTTACACTCGCCACTTCCGCCTGCTGCGGGCAGCATCTGGTCAAACTCCCCTCTTTTACCCTTCGTTCGAATGGTGACAACCACTCCAACGGGTCTATACAGTGCAACTTGTCATGTGAGCAGTGTCACCTCACACCATGCACCTGCTCACGCATGTTCACTATTTCCCAGGAGGAAAACCACGATGATTCACACTATTCGCTTGAGGATTCGCGCCCGCACAGGCCTGCGACTAGCGCTCGCGCTGGCCGTCGCGCTCTGCCTCGGCATCGTCTCCGGCACAGCCGCGCAGACAGACATCAGCCCGGAGTTGTGGCAGACATGGGTGCTGGAAGCGCCCGACCAGTTCCGGCTCGACGCGCCGCCGGATGAGGCCGCCGCTGCCGAGGAAATAGCGCTGCTGCTGGAGATGGTCGCGGCGCGTGATGAAGCCGCTTTAAACCAGATCGCCTACTGGAACAGCGGCCCGCCCGTGTACCGCTGGAATCAGATCACGCTTGACGCGATGCTGGCGCGTGGGGTGTCTGCGCCTGTCGCGTTTCGCCATCTGGCGCTGCTGCACGCCGCTGTAAACGATGCCACCATCGCCGCGTGGGACAGCAAATACACCTATAATCGCCCGCGTCCCGACAAGTTCGACCCCACCCTGACGACGGTGATCGAAACCCCGTTAAGCCCTTCCTACCCCTCGGAGTACGGCGTGACCGCCGGAGCCGCGTCTGCCGTGCTGAGCTGGCTTTTCCCGGACAGCGCCGACAGCTTCGCGGAGCAGGCGCAGGAAGCGGTCAACTCGCGCCTGCTGGCCGGGGTGGAATACCCCAGCGATGTTGAGGCCGGGCTGGAACTGGGGCGGCAGGTGGCCGAGCTGGTGATCGCGCGGGGTGAGGCGGATGGCTTCAACGCGCCCTGGACAGGCAGCGTGCCGACCGAGTCGGGATACTGGACGGGCGAAAACCCGGCGCTGCCCGGCGCAGGCACATGGCAGCCGTGGCTGATGGAAACGCCCGACCAACTGCGCCCTGCCGCGCCGCCCGCCTACGACTCGGCGCAGCTTGCAGCGGAGATGGAGGAACTACGCACCTTTGAGCGCACGCCTGTCACCAATGCGATCGCCCTGTTCTGGGAGTATGGCGCGGGCGGCAGACACGTTCACTGGTACTGGAACGAGGTGGCAAACCAGCTTATTCTGGCCGCCCGCTGGGAAGATCAGCCGCTGCTGGCCGCCCGCGCTTACGCGCTGGTGAACATCGCCGGGCATGACAGCGTGGTAGGCTGCTGGGACGCGAAATACACCTATTGGGCGATGCGCCCCTTCCAGTATGACCCGGAGTTCACGCCGCTGTTCACCACGCCCAGCCATCCGAGCTATCCGTCGGCGCATTCGTGCATGTCCAGCGCGGCGGCGGGCGTACTGGCGCACCTGTTCCCGACAGACCGCGAACGCCTGATGGCGATCGTCCATGAAGTGGGCGAGGCGCGCATCTGGGGCGGCATCCACTTCCGCAGCGATGTTGATGCCGGGTTGGCGCTGGGGGAGGACGTGGCCGACCTGCTGATCGCCCGCATCACGGAAGGCAGCGCGCAGTAGCACACGCGCTTAAAGCAGTAACGTAAACCAACGGACAAGTCCACACATAAGCATTGTGTGGACTTGTGCTTTTCGCAGTCTCGCGCGTAGCCAATCGAGCGCCCCTGGCCCGTTGCGGCAGGTTATTCGCCGCGCCGCGCGAACTCGACCACATCGGTAAACGGGGCGGTTGCGAGGCCGATCAGCCGGTCAGCGCCGGCGTAGTAGAAGTAGAGTTGATCGCCGACCACGTTGTTGGAGCAGGAGAAGGTCACGTTGGGGACATCGCCGCGAATCTCCCACACTTCGGTGGGTTCCATAATAGTCGTCAGCGGGCGGTGGATGACTTTGGCGGGATTTTCCAGATCAAGCAGCGCGACAGAATGGCGGTAGATGTGCGCTTCGCCATAGCCGTGATAGAACAGCACCCAGCCATGCTCGGTTTTGATCGGCAGCCCGTTCGCGCCGATGCTCTTGCTCTGCCATTCCACATCGGTCAGCGGGGTCATGATGACGGTATGATCTGTCCAGTTGACCAGATCATCACTATAGGCCAGCCAGATATTGGGCGAACGGCGGTGCAGGATGCAGTAGCGCCCGCCGACCTTTTCAGGAAACAGTACGTGATCCTTGTTGCGCGCCTTTTCCAGCGGGCCGATGTCTTCCCATGTAATAAGGTTATCTGACCGGGCGATCATCGGGTAATATTCGTTCGCGCCGTAGGCGGTGTAGCACATATAAAACGTGCCGTCCAGCAGGGTGACGCGCGGGTCTTCTACACCGCGATAATCCTCGCGTCCGTTGTGGGGGGCGAGGACGGGCTGCTCCATCCGGTTCCAGCGCAGCCCATCGGCGCTGACCGCGTAACCGATGCGCGAGACAAAATCCACCCCCTGCGCCCGGTAGTGCATGTGGAACAGGCCGTTGTGCTGTGTCACCGCGCAGTTGAACACGTTGAGCGATTCCCACTGGTGCAGCGGGTTAGGGTAGAGCAGCGGGCTTTCGGGGTGGCGGGTGAGGTGCAGGCGCATAGCGTTCCTTTCTTCAGCAGGTGATGCGACAGCCTCGCCCGGTCGGGGCAAGGCTGTACTCCAATTCGGGTAAACTGTGCTTTAGCTGGCGGGCGTTTCCGTCCATGTCGCCTCGCCAGTGAGGGTGTTATACGTCAGCGTGATTTCGCGCCCGTCGGGGTGCCGCAAAACGCGGCGGGCGGTGACAGGCTGGATGTAAAACGCATCCACTTTGCTCATGCCGGGGTTCTCGCCCTCGTCGCCCGCATAGCGATAACGGATGATATTCTCGCCCTCGGCAAGGCGTACTGGCTCGGTCGTGACCAGATCAAGCCAGAAATGGTCGCTGTCGGGCGAAACTGTTTCCGGGATGATGATCGTGTCGCCATCGTTAATACGCACGTCGAGCGCCACCTGCGGCGCGGCGCTTGCCGAGGCATCCATGCCCGGCTCGGCCAGCATCAGCGTGAGCAGGTTGGCTGGCACGTCAGGGTCGCGCCCGGTTAAATCCATAAACGAATTCCCGCCCACGCCCCGCCCGGCCTCGAAGCCAAACTGCATCCCGGCGGCGGGCGCTTCCACGTCGAGTGATGACCAGGGGACAGCGGCCTCGTAGGTGTAGCCAGCGTCGGCGGGCTGCCATGCCAGCGCCGCGCCATCGAGAAAGCGTGTGCTGATCCAGTCCCACACCTGCGGGCCATCCGGGGTCTGTGCCAGCGTGAATTTTGCCGACAGGCGCTGGGCATCGGGCGTGTTGGTGACGTACACCCAGAGCGTATCCGCCTGCCCGACATTACGCAGGGTAAAGGGTTGATCGTGTTCGGGGTCGCGCACCTGCGCCAGCATGTAAAGGTTCTCGTCGTCCCACGCCAGCGTGACGCGGTGGCTGTCTACCTCCGCGCCCTGCCACAGGCCGCCGCCGCGTAGAAGCTGCTGCGCGGTGTCTGCCGCAAGCACGGGCAAGTCCGGCGACCAATCGGCGGGGTCGCCATCAATGGTTGGGGGTGACTGCACGCGCTGGACGAGGTTCGCGCCGCTGTTCACGGCCTGGCGCATGTGGGCGACGTAGACCAGGTAATCCTCAGCCGCCTGTTCAGCGCTCAGTTCAAAGGCGGCGCGCATCCGCTGGCCTTCGCCCAGGCCGACATAACGCCCACCGCTGACATAGCCCTCGCCTGTCCAGTCGGCGGTGAAATATGTCGGCGTGCCGACCACCCGTTCGCCTGTTTCGGCCTGCACGATGAAGTAGCGGTTGCCGCCCGCAGGCGTGACATAAGCGTACTCCAGCGCCTCTGGCACGTCGGCTACGGCGATCATGCTCATCAGCCCTTCGATGGTGCTTTCCGCGCCTGCGTTGCGGTTGACGCGAAACATCGTTGGCCCGTTAATGCCATCGAGAACCCGGCCGCTGGCCGGGTCGTACATCTGCACGCCCGCCATGTTATTGCCGAAGTACCAGCTTGTCGCCAGCCCGCCATAACGCGCGTACCGCTCATCCCCGGTCGCTTCGTAGAGCGCCATATAGGTGAGGACAAGCTGGTTGGTGCCGTAGGCGATCTGCTCAAGGCGCGACGGCACCACGCCGATATGACGAAAACGCTCGAAGGCCAGATGGCGCAGCAGAAACGAGTTTGCATCCGCCGCCGCTGAATCAATCCAGTCCTGACGCTCCATCGTCACCCCGGCGACCACCAGCGCATGAGTCATGTGCGCGCCCCAGTCGTGCCAGAAGCCGGGCGCGTTGGAACGGGCCGGATGCATCCCGAAGGGGTAGGTGCTGTGATCGCCGAGGCGGTATTCCGAGATGCCGTCGGCAATCTGCGTGATGAGCGCGGCGGTGGTTTCGTTGGGGCGCGCCTGCTGGTAGGCGGCCAGCCCTAAAAGCCCGATCCCGGCAACGGTGGATTCGCTTGTGGGAATCCACGCCGGAACGCGGAAGCCGTGAACCTCGTTATACGTGCCGTAGTTGGTCAGCGTCGCGGCGATGGCCGCCTCGGTACGCAGGTAAGCGGCTTCCAGTTGGTCGGCATAGGCCGGGTCAACAGCATCAAACACGCGCACCCCCTCGCCCAGCGCCCACAGCCCGCGCATCGCCCACCAGCCGAGGCTCTTGTAACTGGTATTGCCGCGCTCGTTCACCGTTCCGGCGCTGTCGGTGACGAAGTTGTAAAACTCGCCGTCCTCCGCCTGCATGTACAGGACGAAGTTCAGGCACCGCCGCGCCAGTTCCAGCAGTTCCGGGTCGCCCGTGCGCTCATACTGCCACAGGTAGACCACCGCCGCGCGCGCGACATCATCCACCGCGCTCAGCCCCTCCCCGGCAGCGTCTACCCACTCGTATTCGGGATACTCCGAGTAGATATGGACAATCGCCATCGGCGTTTCGTCAATGGTTACAGGCTGCGTGAGAAAGCGCAGATGGTCAAGGTTAACCAGATCATCGCCCGTGTTCGCTTCCTGTGCCATCACACCGCTTCCTGATAAGAGCAGAACTATCAGCAACAGCCATCGCATCAGCCTTATCCTTTCACCGCGCCAATGTTAATACCTTCAATGAACTGCTTCTGCGCGAGGAAGTACAACACGAGGACAGGGATGCTCATCATGGTTGCCATCGCCATCATGTACTGCCACTGCGGCGCGATCAGCGAGAGGGATTGATCGAAGAAGCGCATCGCCAGCGCCAGCGGGAACATTTCCGGCGTACTGATGTACAGAATAGGCCCCTGAAAATTGTTCCAGTTGCCCTGAAACGAGAGTACCGCAATCGCCAGCAGCACCGGCCTGATGAGCGGCAGCATGATATGCCAGTAAATCTGCGCCACATTCGCGCCGTCAATGATCGCCGCTTCTTCCAGTTCGCGCGGGATGGAGAGGAAGAACTGCCGCATCAGGAAAACGTAGATCGGCCCCCACGCGAACAGCGACGGCCACGTGAGCGGGTCATAGGTGTTCAGCAGGCCCAGTTCACGCCAGATGAGATAGCCGGGAACACGTGTCACGATGCCGGGGATCATGACCGTCGCCAGCATGATGCCGAACAGCAGGTCGCGCCCGCGCCACTGAAAGCGCGAAAAGCCATAGGCGACGACGGACGCGCTGAAAATTTCGCCGAACATGGCTAGGAGGGTGATAAAAAGTGTGTTGCCCAGAATGCGCCAGAAGGTCATGCCGGGGCGGATGGAGTTCAGCCGCTCCCATACATCAACATAGTTCTCCGGCGCGATCGGGTCTGGGATGAAGTTCACCTCGCGCGTGAATAACTGGTCTGGCGTTTTCAGCGATGTCGAGATCATCCACAGAAACGGCACAAGCACGATGATGCCGCACAGGATCAGCAGGGCGTAGATCACCACCTGCCGAAGCTGAAATCTGGGCTGTGGCGGGGCGGGGTCGGCCACCAGCGGTTCGTTTCTCAATGAGGTTGTGTCTGTCGTCATGCTTACGCCCTTTCCTCACGCGCACCCTGATAGAACACCCATGCCGTTGATGACCGGAAGACCAGCGCGGTGAGCGCCAGAATAATGAGCAGCATTATCCACGCCATCGCCGAGGCCATGCCCATGTTACGCAGGTTAAACGCTTCCTGATAGATGAGCCAGTTAAGGAACGTCCCCACCGACTCCGGCGTTTGAATAAAGGCCGCGATCTCAAACACCTGCAGCGCGGCAATCATGGAGGTCACGAGGTTATAGAACAGCGCCGGACTCAGCATGGGGATGGTGACATAGCGAAACTTCGCCCAGTTGTTCGCGCCATCAATCGAGGCCGCTTCGTAAAGTTCCTGCGGGATACCCTTCAGCCCGGCCAGCAGAATCACCGAATTCGCGCCGAACACGCCCCACAGGCTGATGATAAGAAACGCAGGCAGGGCTAACTGCGGGTCGGTAAACCAGCGCGGCGGCTCCCCACTGGTCACGCTCCAGATAGGCACTGTCAGGGTATTGATGATGCCGTTCTGCGAGAACATCCAGCGCCACAGCAGCGCGGTGGCGACGGCGGGCAGGACGGCAGGCATGTAAAAGAGGACGCGCCAGAAGCCGAGGTATTTCACCTTCTGGTTGAGCAGAAGCGCGACCCCCAACGCGCCTAAAAGGCCAAGCGGCACACTGATGAGGGCGTAGAGCAGGGTGAGCCGCAGCGAGCGCCAGAA
>CAZJSU010000021.1:0-53485 GCA_964548765.1 uncultured Anaerolineaceae bacterium | reverse complement strand
GCATAAATGCGGGGGTCTCCGCGCTAAATTTTTTATGACACCAACCCATTCCGTTAAAACCATCCCGTGGCAAACTTACGCCATCTTAGCCGCAGGCATTCTGGCGGTTTCCGTCTCGGCCATTTTCATCCGGCTGGCACAGGCAGAAAACGCGCCATCGCTGCTCATCGCTGCCGCGCGCCTGACGATTGCCGCCCTGCTGCTCACGCCGTTTACGCTGCGGCGCTACAGGTCGCACCTGTCACAGTTAAGGCAGCGTGATCTGGTGCTGATGGCGCTTTCCGGCTTTTTTCTGGCGCTGCATTTCATCTTCTGGATTACCTCGCTGGAATACACCACCGTGCTGATTAGCGTGGTGCTGGTGACGACGACCCCGTTGTGGAGCGCCATGCTGGAAGCGCTGTTTTTGCGGGCGCGCCTGTCCCAACTGACCGTGATCGGCCTTGCGATTGCCATCGTCGGCGGGGTGCTTATCAGCCTGCCGGGGGAAAACGCCGCGCTGGACGTGGGCGAGAACCCGCTGCTGGGCGGGCTGCTAGCGCTGGCCGGGGCGGTGGCGGTGGCTGTTTATCTGGTCATCGGGCGCAGTGTGCGCGCCAGACTGCCGCTCATCCCGTACATCTGGCTGGTCTATACGATGGCGGCGCTGTTCACGCTGGTGGTGGTCGCGCTCACCCGCACCCCGATCACCGGCTACAGCCCACAGGCTTACCTCTACATGGCGGCGGTGGCCGTTTTTCCGCAACTCATCGGCCATTCTTCGTTTAACTACGCGCTGGAATATTTCTCGGCCACTTATGTGGGCATCGCCACACAGCTAGAGCCAGTGAGCAGCGCGCTGCTGGCCTTCGTCGTGTTCCGCGAAACCCCGCGCGAGGCACAGGTGATAGGCAGCGTGGTTATTCTGGCCGGGGTCATGTTCGCCAGCCTCGGCCAAAGCTCTCGTTCTGATTAACTTACCCTCATCAAAGGCAAAGCAGACAGCATTATGGCAAGCATCGAAGCCCTGCGTTATCCGCGTGTCCAGTGGCAGCCTTACTTAGTGATGGCGGCTGGTGTTTTCGTTGGTTCCATCGGTGTCGTCTTTATCCGCAACGCGCAGTTAGCGCATATCCCAACCATTGCCATCACCGCGCTGCGGCTGCTGCTGACCTGCCTCATCCTCACGCCGCTGATTTTACAGCGCTATCAGGCACAAATCCGTCAGTTAACGCTCAAAGACCTGTTGTTTACCGCGCTGGCGGGGGTCACTTTTGCCCTCAGCCTGATTACAGGCTTCGAGTCGCTCAACCACACCACGATTCTGATCGCCGGGGTACTCGGCTCCTCAGTGCCGCTGTGGGTCGCGCTGATGGAACGCGGCATCCTGAAGACACCGCTGCCGCGCAAAGTCTGGATGGGCATGTTGCTGGCGCTGTTCGGCAGCACCTTAATCTCGCTGTCCGGCTTAGGAGGCAGTTCTGGCATCGGCAGCAATCCGCTGCTGGGCGGCGGCCTGTCGCTGGTCAGCGCGCTCATCACCGCCGTTTACTTCCTGTGCGGGCGTTCGATCCGCCAGCGCATCTCGTTAGCGCCGTACATCTGGCTGGTGTGCATCTTCGCCACCCTTACCGCGCTGGGCGTAACCCTTTTCACCCATACATCGCTGACAGGCTACACGCCTGATGGCTACTTCTGGATACTGCTCATCACGCTTGGGCCGCAGTTGGTGGTACAGTCCTCATTTAATTACGCGCTGGGGCATTTCCCGGCAACGTTTGTCGGGCTGGTCGGCCAGCTTGTAACCGTTGGCAACGCCATCGTCGCCCTGCTGGTTTACAATCAGGTGCCGCTGCCCGTTCAGATCATCGGCAGCATGATTATTCTGGCCGGAGTCGCGCTGGCGAACATGCGCCACCAGCCCAAACGCGAATGAGCGCGGCCTTTCAGCCGGGTTCGGCTGCTTAGCGCCGCATCACCGAAATGCCAAACGAGTTGGCCTGCCCCGGCCAAACATCAACTGTCAGCATTTCTTCGGCCAGCATCACCGGCTGCAACAACCGTTCCAGCGTGCCATCCTGCGCCATCTCCTGCAAGGTGTATTCCACCAGCAGCCGGAAATCAAGGTCGTTGCGCGGCACACCAAAGGCCACATACTCGCGCGTATACCAGGGGTCACAGCCGGGGCAGCGCGTCGCCAGCCGGAATTCCTCTGGCCGCGCCTGCAGGTGTGGAATCAGCTTCAGGCTGTCGCCAAAGGCCACATCAGCGTTCTCTTCTTCGAGGATATACGCCGGCACATCCTGCTCACGAATCATGGTGAAGATGTTGACTTCAGTGTTCACACTGCGCGCCAGTTCGTTCACCTGCTCGGCAGACCCCGGCTCGCTGGCGAACACGCCGACCCAGCGGCCACCGCGCAGTTCGTTAAAGCTTTCGTAACGGCTGCCCTGCTCCACCAGCAGGCGATCGCCATGCAGGAAATACGGCGCGCTAAAATCCACACGCCCCGCCCATTCCCAACTCGGCCTCACACCAACCGCCATATCCGCCTGCCCGCCTGCCACCAGTTCCAGCGCGTTCTCGACGCTGTTCGGCAGGTACTCCGCCGTCGCGCCCCAACGCCCCACAAGCTCGTCGGCCACCGCCCGGTTCAGCGCATACAGCCGCTTTTCACTCTCTGGCGCATCCTCGGCGGGCGCGTCCGGCAGCCCGGCGATCCGAATCGGCTGGCCGCTCTGAATGCGTGGAATCACATATTGGGTAGGATAAGCGATCTCGGTGCCGAACTGCTCCAGTGTCGGCATTTCCTCCCCCAGCCCTTCATAGACAAAAATCAGGCCAGTCGGATAACTCGTCCCCGGAAAGTTCGCCTGATAAATTTCATTCATGCGGCCATTCGTCGCCAGAAATTGCAGCGTGCGGTTCACCAGATGGCGCAGGCTTTCATCCTGCCGCCGCATGGCAATGGCGTAAGGCTGGGGCAGCAGCGCCTCGTCCAGAATACGCACCACGTCCTGCTGTACCATATTGGACAGGCGAATGCGGCTGCTCACCAATCCGTCTATCTCGCCGTCCACCAGCGCCACCAGCCCCTGATCGAGCGTCAGGTACTCGGCCACTTCCACGCTGCTGCCCGTGCGGCGCTGCCATTCGCCAATCGCCCCGCCTGCGGGTGTCCCCATGACCGCGCCCAGTTTGCGCCCGTTCAGGTCGGCGGGGGTGGTCGCACCGTCGTCATTGCGTACCATTACCGCTATGCTGCCCTGATAATACGTCTGGCTGAACTCCACCCGCGAGTCCATCTCGCGCGTATGCACCTGCCCCGCTGCCAGAAAATCCACCTGTCCGCTGAGCAGCATATCCAGCGCGGTCTGCCGCGTGACCTGTACAAACTCCACGTCCACGCCCCACAGTTCGGCCATGCTGCGCGCCAGATCAGCATCAAAGCCTGCCACCTCGCCGCGCACATTGAGCAGGCCAAATGGCGCTTCATTAAACAGGATGCCCACGCGCACCCGGCCATCGCGCTGGATGCGCGCAACAGCCGACTCCGAAGCCAGCGCGTCCACCATGCCGGGGTCGGTATTCGGGACGAGCGTGGGCGGGACAAGGGTTGGCACAAAGGGGTCATCCTGCGAAGCCAGCGGCACTGTGGCGGCCAGTAAAAGCAGCAGCAGCGCCGATGAAAACACGCGCTTTAAAACCATCATGAAGTTATTCCCTGTAAATTCCGTGTTCGTGGATGTAGGCCAGCACGCGATCCTGCACCAGATAACGCACACTCATCCCCTGCCGGATGCGGTGGATAATCTCGCTGGACGAGATTTCCAGCACTGGCGCGTCCACAATGACAATGCGCTGCGAAATGCCGGGCAGAACGTCCTCATGGATCCCGGCATAGACATGATCGCCCGGACGACGCATCACCGCCAGCTTACACAGCGCGATAAACTCTCGCGCGCGATCCCAGAACGCCAGGTCGCGCAGCGAGTCGCCGCCCATGACGAAGTACAGGTCAGCAGTCGGGTACTGTTCGCGGATGATCTTCACCGTGTCCACCGAGTAATGGGGGCCGGGGCGGTCAATATCCACCCGCGAAAGCCGGAAGCGTGGATTATTCGCCAGCGCGATTTCAACCATCGCCAGCCGGTGTTCTACCGGGGTTTTGTAACGTTCCTGTTTGTGCGGGGGGTCTGCTGCCGGGAGGAACAGCAGCGTATCAAGATCAAGCGCCTCTGCCGAGTACTCGCCCAGAATCATATGGCCGATATGCGGCGGGTCGAAGGTGCCGCCGAGGATGCCGATGCGCTGCATAGACGTGGTGTTTACTCCGTCCATTCCATCTCAAAGTCGCCGATAAACACCGTATCCCCAACCGAGACCCCGGCTTCTTCCAGCGCCTTGACCACGCCAATCGCTTCCAGAATATCCTGAAAGCGGGCGATTGCCTCGTCGTAATCCCAATACGTCATGGAAGCCGCCCGCTCGATACGTTTGCCGGTCACATGGAAGCTGCCATCATCGGCGCGTGTGATGGTAAACGGCACTTCTTCTTCCGGCAGTTCGTAAACCGGGATTTCCTCGATGTACTGCGGGACTTCCTCTGGCAGCGAATCAATCAACTGGACGATACGCTGCTTCAGCGTGTCGATATTCAGCCGGGTCGCGGCGGAAATTTCCATCACGCTCACGCCGCGCGCCTCCAGCGCCGCCTGCACCTGCGGCCAACGAGCCTGCGCTTCTGGCAGGTCTATCTTGTTAAAGACGACGACCTGCGGCTTTTCGCCCAGCTTTTCGTCATACAGCGCCAGTTCAACATTGATCTGGTTATAGTCGGCCAGCGGGTCATCACTCGCGCCATTCAGCAGATGCACAATCACGCGGGTGCGCTGCACGTGGCGCAAAAACGCATGACCCAGCCCCACGCCCATGTGCGCCCCTTCGATCAGGCCGGGGATGTCCGCCACGACCACATCGCGGTCATCGTAGACCACCACGCCCAGATTCGGCTCCAGCGTGGTAAAGGGGTAATCGGCGATCTTTGGCCGCGCGTTGCTGATAACCGAAAGCAGCGTGGACTTGCCGGCATTCGGCACGCCCACCAGCCCGACATCGGCAATCAGCCGCAGTTCCAGCTTCAGCCAGCGTTCCTCTGGCGGTTCGCCCTTCTCGGCAAAGCGCGGGGCCTGCTGCGAGGCGGTGGCAAAACGCGCGTTCCCACGCCCGCCGCGCCCGCCCTTCGCCACCACGACCTGATCGCCGGGGCGCACAAGGTCAGCGATGATCGCGCCGCTGTCCGCGTCGCGCACGACGGTTCCGGCAGGCACTTCAATTTCTAATGCTGACGCGCTCGCGCCTGTGCTGTTGTTTGGCCCGCCGCGCCCGCCAGACTCCGCTTTAAAATGCACCTTACGCTGAAACGCGGACAGCGTACTCAGCTTGGGGTTCACCTTCAGAATCACGTCGCCGCCGTGACCGCCATCCCCGCCCGCCGGGCCACCGCGCGGCACATATTTCTCGCGGCGAAAGTGGATGAGGCCATCCCCCCCGCCGCCGCTTTTTACAAAAATTTTCGCTTCGTCAATCATGGCAGCTAACGATCCAACTCAACCCAGTCGTCCGGCGCGCCTGCCTTATACCAGGCAATCGTCCGGCGCGCACCCTCTCGAAAATCAATCGGCGCAAAGCCCAGTTCACGCTCCGCCTTTTCGCTGCTCACGCGCCAGTTGTTATGCACATAAGAGCGCAGCAGATTCAGCGGCCAGAAGGGTTCGCGCCTGATGAGGTTAAACCCCGCTTCCAGCGTCCGCGCCATCGGGATGTCCAGCCAGCCGGGCATAGGGATGCGCGGCCAGCGAATATCCGCCTGCTGGCAGATGATGTCAAACGCCTCGCGGTGCGTGATCCACTCGCCGCAGATGTTGTAAATCTCGCCAACCCTGCCGCGTGCCAGCGCCTGAATAATCCCCTGCGCCACATCCGCGATATAAACCGGAAAGATGATGTAACGCCCGCCATCCACCTGCATAATAATACCACGCATGGGGTCTTTGAAGAACAGGCGATTAAACGCATAATGCCCCATCGGGCCGTAAAACGCCCCCGGACGCAGCACAATCACCGGCAGGCCGTACTCACGATAATAGCGCAGCGCGTTCTGCTCTGCCTGTAGCTTGCTTTTCTGGTAAGCGTCCAGCGGGCGGGGGGGGTACGTTTCGTCAATAATGCTGTCCGGGGCGGGCTTGCCGATCACGGCGACGGTGGAAATATGAACGAAGCGCTCAACCCGCGCCCGTGTCGCCGCTTCCAGCAGGAAGTCGGTGCCGCGCACGTTCGTTTCCAGAAACTCGCGCTCGTCCCCCCACATCCGAAACATCCCCCCGGCGTGGATCACCCAGCGGCAGCCCTGAAGCGCCTCCGCATAGGTCGCTGGCTCCACAATATCGCCGGGAATGACCTCAACATTGGGGTAACGCTGTAACCACAAGTGTTCGTGCGGGCGGCGCGTCAGCAGGCGAAGGCGATACCCTTCGCGGCACAACGCCGGGACAAGATGCCGACCCAAAAAACCTGTGCCACCCGTAACAAAAATCATTATACAGCCCTGCGAGAGTTCACACAGCAGCCGGGCCTGTTCAAATCAGTTATCGCGCCCGCTGGAAGTAGCTAAGGAGGAAAGCAGATGAATATGCCGCGTAGAGCGTAAAGGATTCCAACCGCCCGGCAGTTCCTGAATAAAGGTTTCGATCTTCCAGCGACGACCGGGATCATCATATACCATCTGGTAAACCTGCGAACATTCGCCGAGGTCCTGCGTGTGCAGCCGCTCCCGGCTTCCGGCGTGGTAAGTCGCCATGCGCCGCTGTGTCTGCGTATCAATCACCAGACAGCGCCCGCCGTCCTCCGAGAAGTGCCGCACCTGCACCTGATGATCGGCGCGCAGCACATTCACCACCGATGGCGGGGCTGCCGATTGATTGAGCATCACGATTCGTTGGTAACGTTTGAGGAACGCGCCCTCCAGATAGACGACAGACATCGCCCATTGGCGCGAGCGCTCCAGCAAGGGGCTGTTATGGAGCCAGTTGATCGCGGTCAGGTAGTCTGACCGCACCTGATTAATTACCGCGTCGGGAGTCATTTATTCCCCTCATGAGTGTTGCCTTAGACCACACTTTACCAGCGCTCCAAACCAGAGTCAATCCGCTTCAGTACGGTCTCTTAACGTCGTCCAGACATGCTGCCGAAGCTGCGCCATGCTCACCGGGCGGATGAGATAAACATCCACTTTTACCACCGTCAGCGCGAACGCCTGCGCGTCTGGCGAGGTGGTGTGGTCGGCCAGAATGATTTTAGGCAGCTTTTGCAGCACCTCAATTTCCTTGATTTTCGCCAGCAGTTCCCAGCCGTGCATATCCGGCAGTTGCAGGCTCATAATCAGCAGGTGCGGGTTACAGTCTTCCAGCAGTTGCAGGCCCTCGCCCGCGTCCCCTGCCACCCGCACATCCATCTTCATCGTGTTCAGCAGGTCGCCAATCGCCACCTGCTCATCCTTATCACTCGTCACCAGCACCACGCGCTTGCCTTCGCTGATGGTGGTGTCTGTCTGGCTGGCGATGATGGCGCGTAAATCTATCTTCTCCGGCGTGTGTTCGGTCTGCTGTTTATAGCTGTTGGTGCTGTCGGCTGTCTCGATAAAAGCGATGGCCGACGGCTGAAAGACCGCCGGGGCTTTGGCAAGCAACTGCTTCTGCGCCAGTTCGGCATCCTGTAGATTGCGAAACGGCGCGCCGTTCTGCCCCAGGATCGTCACCAGATCGTTACGAGTGCGAGCAAAGAATCGGTCGTGGAGTTCCAGCGCGGTCAGGAGCGTCTGAATTTCCTCCAGACGCTCTTTCGGCAGCGTGGTGTTCAGATAGTAGGAACGCACCCGGTTGCGGGCGTAGCTGGGCGTTTTGGAGTCATAATCGTAACGTCCGGCTTCCGGCAGCGCATACAACCAGACGTACTGGCGGTTGAAATGCTCCACCCGCCCGGAAGCCTTCAACTGGTTCAGTTCGTAATCGCTGATCGCGTGACCAAAATCGCCGTCGCCATAGGCGCGATAGCGCCCGGTCAGTAATTCCTGAACGCGCGCCTCGTCCCATTGAACGACAAACGCGCCATCAGCCAGGATAAATACCGAACTGCGCGAAACCGGAGAACCGCTGTAGACCTTACGCATCACCTCAAAACACGTTCATATCTGCCCGCAAACAGGCGTTAAAGCTCAACAAAATACGAGGCGCAGGCGCGGTCAATCAGGTCTTTGGTTAGCGTCGGCGGCTTGTTCAGGTACGTCGCAATATCAATGAGCTGTGACAGAATATCGCGCGGATGCACCGAACGCAGGTCACGGTCATACTTGATGTACCACTCGTTTAACAGGTACGCCAGACCCTGCTCATCATACGGCACCTTCAGGATGCGGCACATGAGCTTGAAAATCTCGCGGAACTGGTCGTAAGAGGGGTTGCCCACCTCAATCTTGTAGCGGATACGGCGCAGGAACGCCTCGTCTACAAGGTCCTTCGGGTCAAGGTTGGTCGAAAAGACGATCAACACATGGAACGGCACCTCGATCTTGCGCCCGTTGTTCAGCGTCAGGAAGTCCACGCCTTTTTCCAGCGGCACAATCCAGCGGTTGAGCAGGTCTTTCGGGCGGATCTGCTGGCGGCCAAAGTCGTCAATCAGGAACATGCCACCGTTGGCCTTCACCTGATACGGCGCTTCGTAGAACTTGTTGATGTCGTTATACACCAGATCAAGCCCGGACATCATCAACTCGCCGCCGACCATAATCATCGGGCGTTTGATCTTCACCCAGCGCGGGTCAAGCACCACGCCTGTTCCGGCCTTCGTCCGCTGCTCTGGCGCTTCTGAAAGTTCGTGGTTCACGCTGTCGAAAATCTGGACAATCTGGCCGTCCACGTCAATCGCGTAGGGAATCCAGATGTCATCGCCCAGAATCATACGGCCAATCTTTTCCGAAACGGTGGTCTTACCGTTACCGGGCGGGCCGAAGAGGAAGATCGAGCGGCCAGAATTCACCGCCGGGCCGATCTTGTCCAGCATCTCGTCCTCGATAATCAGGTTCGTCATGACCTTACGCAGGTCATCCTGATGCACCGTCAGCTTTTTACGGTTCTGCTCCTGCGTGGACTCGATGTATGCCCGCAGCGGGACAGGCGCAGGCCCGGCATACTGCGAGCGCTCCATCGCCTCGCGCGCCTTGTCCGAGCCTTTTTCGACAATCAGGTACTTGTAAGCGGCCTCGCCGAAGCCATCCTGCCCGCGCACCTCGACAAATTTCTCGCGCTTCAGGAACTCCATCACCGGGTCAAGCACCCCGGTAAACGGCAGCTTCACCACTTCGGCAACCCGCTGCCCGGTCATGACACCACCATAGTACAGCACCTTCAACACCAGATCAGCGATACTCAGCATATTCAGGCCGGTATCAGCGATCGAGGTAATCGGCGGCGGCGACCACGACAGCATCGGGATTTCCGGCTGGCGCTGCCCGCTAAGGCTCTTGATCTGCGGCAGCCGTTGTGTATTGGGGACAGGACGATCTGTCATAAAATAATTCCTTTTCCCTTTATGACGTAACTGACCATCGAATTACGGACATCATAGCATGATTAGGGCGAGATTGGGTTAAGATTGGGGCGGCCTGTGGGCAAAAACACCACAATGTTTAAGCATTCTAACCCAGGTATGAGTTGGTTAATGTTATTGTGTGATTATCAGAAAAAGCCGGGTGAAACACCCGTCTGCACAACACTTTTGATTATACAGCGGGTTTACAAAGCGACACAAGCCATACTAATTTCCCCTTTGCCTCTTGAGCAGCGCCGGGCTTTCCGGTAGAGTAAAGACTGAATTAATCGAAACGCAATCTGGCACTCACTCGTAAGTCATTGAGCAGGTTTTGTACGATGATTGACAATATACAATGGATGGGACACGGCAGCTTTCTTATTCAGGGATCGCCGCTGATCTACATCAACCCCTGGCGTATCGCCCGCAGCACCTTCCACGCAGACATTATCCTCATCGGCCATGACCATTACGACCACTGCTCTCAGGGCGACATTGAAAAACTTCGCGGCCCAGATACCATCATCATCAGCAACAGCAAAGTCGCGGAGGAAGTCGAAGGCTGTCACGTGCTGCGCCCCTGGCAAAGCCTGACGATTGACCGCGCCTGCATCAAGGCTGTCCCCGCCTACTCGCCGGACGACTGGCGGCATCCGCTTTCTGACGGCGGCCTCGGCTTCATCATTTCCATTAACTACTACGACATCTACTACGCCGGGGACACCCAGATCATCCCGGAAATGTCATGCATCAGGCCAGACATCGCTATCCTGCCCATTGACGGCAGCGGCACAATGACGGTTGAAGAAGCGTCGGAGGTGGTGCGGCAGATGCGCCCGCGCTGGGCGCTTCCGGCCAACTGGGGCAACACGGCGGAAGGCGCTTCCCGGCTGGACGCGCTGGCGTTCCAGCGGCTCGCCGGCCAATACACCGAGGCGGTGCTGCTGCCGCAGGTGTTGTAAGCGTAAGATTGGCCTCGTTCTTTCTACAACAGCCGGACGCAATCTGCCCTGCGGGTCGCGTTCGTTTTGAACAAAAAAGGCGGGTTTAATCCCCGCCCTTACAAGTTGGCTCAATGCGCCTGACTAAGCCGCTGGCTTCAGGTTGCCGTCCGGCTGCCATTCCAGGCGGATATTGTCATCGCCGTAAATCAGCGGTGAACCCTCGCCGCGAATGGCCTCTCCGGTAATCACGACCCGCTGTATGGTGTCGTTCCCCGGTGTCTCGAACATCACATCCAGCAGCGTGCTTTCGATGATCGAGCGCAGGCCGCGCGCCCCCGTGCCGCGTGCCATCGCCAGTTCTGCCGCCGCTTCCAGCGCCCCCTGCTCAAACTCCAGCTTTACGCCGTCCAGTTCCAGCAGATGCTTGTACTGCTTGGTCAGCGCGTTCTTCGGCTCCACCAGAATACGCATCAGCGCTTCACGGTCGAGCGGCTCCACGCTCACCAGCACAGGCAGGCGACCGACAAATTCTGGAATCAGGCCGAAGGACATCAGGTCTTCCGGGCTGATCTTCCGCAGCAGCACCGAAGCATCCTCTTTGGTGCGCGTCACGTTGGCCTCATGGAAGCCCAAGCGACCCCGCCCGCCGACACGCTTGGCGATCACATCTTCCAGCCCGTCAAACATGCCGCCGCAGATAAACAGGATATTGCCTGTGTCAATTTGCAGGAATTCCTGATGCGGGTGTTTGCGCCCGCCCTGCGGCGGGACGTTGGCAACCGTGCCTTCGATGATCTTCAGGAGCGCCTGCTGCACCCCCTCGCCCGACACATCACGGGTGATCGAGGGGTTGTCGTTAGACTTGCGGGCGATCTTGTCAATCTCGTCAATGTAGATGATGCCCTTTTCTGCCCGCGCGATGTCGCCATCTGCCGCCTGAATCAGCCGCAGCAGGATGTTCTCGACATCCTCGCCCACGTAACCGGCTTCGGTCAGCGCTGTCGCGTCGGCAATACAGAACGGCACATCCAGAATGCGCGCCAGCGTCTGCGCCAGCAGCGTCTTACCGCTGCCTGTTGGCCCGACCATCAGGATATTGCTTTTTTCCAGTTCGACATCATCTTCGCTGACCTCCGCCTGAATGCGCTTATAGTGGTTATACACCGCCACGCTTAACACACGTTTGGCGTAATTCTGCCCCACCACGTACTCATCCAGATGCGCCATGATGTCGCGCGGAGACATCACATGCTCGATGCGAAAGTCAGAACTGTATGGCTGTGCCGCCGCGCTGTCTTCCAGCAGGATGTGCTGGCACAGGTCAACACAGTAATTGCAGATGAAAACATCTTCCGGGCCAGCAATCAGCCGTTCAACCTCGTCATGGCTGCGACGACAGAACGAACACTTTTGCTCAGCAGAAAATCCTCGTGTCAACTTTCCTTCACTCCTAATTTCTGCGGCTCCAGCACCGTGTCAATCAACCCATACTGCACGGCCTGGTGCGCGCTAAAGTAGATGTCACGATCCTGGTCACGCTCAATGACTTCCTTCTCCTGCCCGGTGTGCTGGACGAAGATGTCAATCAGGCGTTCCTTCAGGCGCATGATTTCATTGGCCTGAATAACGATGTCTGAAGCCTGCCCCTGCGACCCGCCAAGCGGCTGGTGCATGTGGATCGTGGCATTAGGCAGCGAGTAGCGCAGGCCGGCCTCGCCCGCTGTCAGCAGCACCGTCCCAAAGCTGGCCGTCAGGCCGAGCGCGACTGTGCTGACAGGCGCGGAAATCTGCTGCATCGCGTCGTAAATCGCCATGCCCGCGTAAACCACCCCACCGGGCGAGTTAATGTACATATTGATCTGGCGCTCCGGGTCCTGCCCATTGAGGTACAGAAGCTGCGCCACGATCAGGTTCGCAATCTGGTCGTTGATGGGTGTCCCCATCAGCACGATGCGTTCCTTCAGAAGCAGCGAGTAAATATCATAAGCACGCTCGCCCCGGCTACCCTGCTCAATGACCATCGGAATTACGTTAAACACGTCCATTGCAGGTACTATTCTCCTTTATCTGGGGCCTCGTCACTTTCGGACGAAGGCTCGTTCATTGCCGTAGCATCAATGTCTGGCGCTTCACCCTTGCCGATCTGTCCAATGCGCTCCATCAGCACACGGTTGGTCAGGTCATTCACAAGGTTTTCGCGCATATCTTCGCGCTGGTACATCTGGCGGAAGATGTCGGCCTGCGCGCCAAACTGGCTCACAATCCTGTCCACTTCCTCGTTAATGCGTTCCTCGGTGACTTCGATATTCTCGACCTTCACCAGTTCACGCATCACCAGAATACGCTTAATGTCTTCGATGGCGCTTTCCCGGTAATCCTTACGCATGTCGTCCAGCGTCCGGCCAGAAATTTTCAGGTAATCCGGCAGGTTCATGCCGCGCTGGCGCAGGTCATTGTCCACCCGCTGGAGCATGTGGTTTAGCTGGTCAGTCACCAGCGCTTCCGGGTAGGAGACGCTCGCGCCCTCCACCATCTGCTCAAAGACCTTGTCCGCGTAAGCGTTGTTGGCCTCTTCTTCAGCCGCCTTCTGCAGATCGTCACGTACACGCATCCGCAGTTCCAGCAGCGACAGCGGCGTTTCCTCGTCCTCGGTCACGCGCGCCGCAAAGTCATCGGTCAGCGCGGGCAGCGTCATCGTCTCGATCTTCTTGATCGTGGCGGTAAACTTCACATGCCGCGCGGCAAGCTGCTGGTACTTATCATGATCGTGCGGGTAGGTGATCTCGAACTCGCGCGTTTCGCCCACCTGCGCGCCTTCCAGCCCTGCGCTGAAGCCGGGCGCGGGTTCGCGCTCCTCGGTCAGCAGGAACATCATGTCTTCCTGGTCAACGAAGATTTTGCTCTCCTCGTCGTCCTCGTGTTCTTCCTGCACATCCTCGGCTTCTTCAGCCTCGTCGTCGTCGTGGTGGTGATGTCCATCATCGAGAAACACGCCGACCAGATCAACCGTCACCCGATTTCCGGCGGCGACGGGCTGGTGACTTTCCTCAATCAGGGCGTGGCGCTCCTGCAGGTTATGCAGGGCTTCATCCACATCAGAGTCCTCTACCTGCGGCGCTTCGTACTCCACACGCACCGCGCGGTAATCGCCTAAATCCACTGTCGGCTGAAGCGGCACCACAAACTGGAAAGTCGGCTGCGGCTCTGGATTAAAGTCCTCTAGCGCGCCGGGGCCATACGGCTCAATGTCGGACTGGTTGAGGACATCCTTATAGACTTCGTTGCCCAGCACATCCAGCGCATCTTCGAGGATGGCCGCCTCGCCGACATAACTCGCCAGAATGTGATAGGGCGCTTTGCCTTTACGGAAACCGGGGATATTCACCTGCTTTGCGATTTTGCGGGCAGCATCGCGCTTGGCTTTCTCCAGGCGTTCTGCGTCCACTTCAACCGTCAGGCGGGCGGTATGATCTGCTAGTCGTTCAGTTTGGACGTTCAAGAGTTTATCCTTGCGGTGACACTGGAACATTTCGATTATAGCATTATTACGGCAGCAGGTGTTATATAATTTGTATTAGAGGCAAAAAGGCGCATACAGCGCCTTATTGTGGTCTTACTTGGGGAAGAAGGGACTCGAACCCTTACCTCGTAAGAGACATGATCCTAAGTCATGCGCGTCTGCCAGTTCCGCCACTCCCCCGCTGGCCGTAAACTGCGATTATAGTCAACGCCTGTGAGTGCTACAAGTGTGAAAGTTACATCCCGGCTTCGTGTGAAGAGTCAATATGGAGTTCGATGCTGGAAACATCGTCGAGGTCCATATCGCCCACCCGCGCCAGAATAGAGGTGATAATCAACTGGGCGAACTTAAACAACGCCTGCATCTGGCCGATGCGCTCCAGATACAACCCGGCCAGTTCCTGATTTTCAGCACTCATCTCCGGCATCGCCTCGCGCAGCATCTGCACGTTCTGGTTCATGATAGACAGCGCCCGATCCACATCGCGCATCTCGCGCCCGCTGAGGATGTTGGAGATAATCTGCCAGAAGTCCGTCTCCGCCTCGTAGAATTTACGGCGGTCGCCGCGCCCGCGCACCCACACCTGCCGCACCATGCCCATATGCTCCAATGTACGCATGTTCATGCTGACACTGGCTTTGGAGATGCTCAGCAGTTCCATCATATCATCCAGACACAGCGGTCTGGAACTCATCAGCAGCGACCCGTAAAGCTGCCCCATCACCTTGCTGAAGCCGAAGTATTCCGCAAGCTGCCCCAGCCCATCCAGCATACTGTCGTGTGCTGCCAGCAGAGGAGCCTGTTCGTCTGTTGCTGTCGTACCCTGCTCTACCATCTAAACCTCATCCTGTTCTACAAAACTCACAACCCAACCGCCGCTTTATTTGCATCGTTCAAAACAGTCAATAACTTGTTAATCGTAGCACTGTTAAGGATTGCTGACAACACGGGGATTCTTTTAGCCAGTTATCAGCAGAAATTCATCGTAAGGCTTGTTTAAATGCTAACTGGCGTGAGATGTTTACCCTGTGGTACTATTAAAAAGTATCAACTTTCACAAACAGACGAAATTTACGGCCCAGGAGTCTACAGGAATTATGCCCTCGAATGTGCTGTCCTCGAACATTCCCGATATTGTGATTGGCCGCCTGCCCATTTATTTACGGGCGCTAAGCCGTCTGGCACAGGAAGGGAAAGAGGTCACGTCTTCCCATGAATTAGGACAGCGGTTAGGAATTAGCTCAGCACAAATCCGCAAGGATTTATCACACTTTGGCGGCTTTGGTAAGCAGGGGACTGGTTATCAGATCAGTTATCTGGTGGAGCAGCTTAAGCACGTGCTGAAGGTGGACCGCGAATGGGATGTCGTGCTGGTGGGCGCGGGTGACCTGGGGCGCGCGGTAGCACACTATAAAGGCTTTTCCGACCGTGGTTTTCGTATTGTGGCGGTGTTCGACAGCGCCCCGGACAAAGCTGGCAAGCGGATTGACGGGCTGGTGATCCTCCCCATCGCCGACATGCGCCAGATGATTACCGAGCGCGGCATCAAAATCGCCATGATTGCCGTCCCGGCTGAACACGCCCAGCAGGTGGCCGACCAGTTGGTCGAGGCCGGGGTACGCGCGATTCTCAACTACGCGCCCATTAACCTCAACGTTCCTGAAAAGGTCTATGTGCAGTACATTGACCCGGTAGCCCACATGCAGCGCATGACGTACTACCTCGACTAGGCACAGCGCAGGCTGTGGCTCAGGTAAGCTGCGTGATGCGCCGCAGCAGCGCCGGGTCTTCCAGCGCCCGCCCCGCCCCCACAGCCACCGCGATCAGGGCGTTATCGGCCCGGTAAACCGGCACCCCTGTTTCGCGCGTAAGATACTGGTCAATGCCGCGCAGCAGCGCGCCACCTCCGGTCAGCACGATCCCGCGATCAATAATGTCGGAGGCCAGCTCTGGCGGGGTATTGCCCAGTACCGACTTCACCACCCCGGCGATCATCGCCAGCGGCTCTTGCAGCGCTTCCACCACTTCCCCGGTGCTGATGCTGACCGTGCGCGGCAGCCCGCTTACGTTATCGCGCCCCTGAATTTCCATGCTCAGTTCTTCAACGCTGTTGACCGCCGCGCCGACCTGAATTTTGATCGATTCCGCTGTGGGCTGGCCGATGGACAGGTTATACTTGCGCCGCACGTAACTGATGATCGTGTCATCCTGCCGCACCCCGCCCACGCGCCCGCTTTCAGCCCGCACGATGTTGTTCATCGTCAGCACCGCCGCCTCGGTGATGCCCCCGCCGATATTGACCACCATATCGCCCGCAGGTGTCCCCACAGGCAGCCCCGCGCCAATCGCCGCCGCCAGCGGCTCCCAGATGAGAAACGCCTCGCGCGCCCCGGCAGCAATCGTCGCCTCGTGGACGGCGCGCTTCTCCACGCTGGTGACACCGTATGGCACAGAAACCATGACTGTCGGCTTGAACAGCCGAATGCGCCCGGCGATCTTGCTGAAGAAATAACGCAGCATGGCCTCGGTCACTTCATAGTCAGCGATCACGCCATCGCGCAGCGGGCGCACGATCTGAATGTCTTCCTCGTCCACCCGCCCCAGCATCTCCCGCGCGGGCTGGCCGATCTCGACAATGCGTTCGTCCTCCGCCGTCAGCGCCACCAGCGACGGCTCCTGCAGGACGATCTGTTCATTTTCATAAATCAGGACGTTTACTGTACCCAGGTCAAGCCCGAGTTGTTTCTGGAATAAGCCCATTGAGGGACGCGCTCCGCTTCAGCGATGGTTCGCTCACTTAAATGGCAAACGGCAGAAGTAATCAACAGTTGCACGCTCATCAAAATTTATGCGCGGCGACTCTTATACCGGATTCGTGGGGTAAAAGCAACGCCCGGCCATTTCAGGTCGGGCGTTACAAAGCCTTCAAAACTGGCTGAGATACCGGCTACGCTTCGTCGTCTTCGATGATCCGCATGACCGGGCCAGAGCGCGACTGCAAGCGCCGCTGAATCCGCATACCCAGTTCGGCGCGGCGCAGCGCCAGTACCGCCTCACGGTTCTGCTCTGCCGGCAGCCCTTCTTGCAGCATTCTGGCTGCGCTGGCGCGCGCCTCTTCAATCGCCTCGATGTCGAGGCTGAACGATGATTCGGCCAGATCAGCCAGTACCACAACCTTATCGGGGCGCACGTCCACCACGCCGCCGTAAATGGCGAAGCGCTCCTCTGCCCCGCCCTTACGCACGACCAGCTCGCCAAAGCCGAGCGTGGTCAGCACGGGCGCGTGCCGGGGTAGCACGCCCATCTCGCCCTCCGCTGCCGGAATCACCACCATGTCGGCTTCCGGCTCTTCAAAGACCTTACGTTCCTGCGTAACTAATTCCACATGAATAGGCATGACGCGCCCTTTCGCTAATTCTGCGACTGTTCGTAGCGCTCAAGCACTTCGTCAATGGGGCCAGCCATATAGAACAACTGCTCAGGGATATGGTCAACCTCGCCATCGAGGATCATGCGGAAGCCGCGTACTGTGTCCTTCACGCGCACATAACGTCCGGCTCGCCCGGTAAACTGCTCGGCCACCACCATCGGCTGGCTGAGGAACAGTTCAATCTTGCGGGCGCGTGCCACCAGCAGCTTGTCATCGTCCGAGAGTTCGTCCACCCCCAGAATGGCGATGATGTCCTGCAGGTCCTTGTAGCGCTGCAACACCTGCTGCACCTCGCGCGCTGTCCGGTAGTGTTCTTCGCCCACGATCAGCGGGTCAAGAATCTTGCTGGTACTGCCCAGCGGGTCTACCGCCGGGAAGATCGCGCGCGCGGCAATCGAGCGCTCCAGCGCGATTGTTCCGTCAAGATGCGTGAACACCGCTACAGGCGCGGGATCAGAGTAGTCGTCCGCTGGCACATAGACCGCCTGCATCGAGGTGATCGAACCGCGCCGCGTCGAGGTGATGCGCTCCTGAAGCTGCCCCATCTCGTCGGCCAGCGTCGGCTGATACCCTACCGCCGAAGGCATACGCCCCAGCAGCGCCGACACTTCCGCGCCAGCCAGTGAGTAACGGAAGATGTTGTCAATAAACATCAGCACGTCACGGCCTTCATCACGGAAATGCTCGGCCATCGTCAGGCCGGAGAGCGCCACACGCAGACGCACACCGGGCGGCTCGTTCATCTGGCCGAAGACCATCGCCAGCTTGTCCAGCACGCCCGCTTCTTCCATTTCGCCGTAAAGCTGTGTCCCCTCGCGCGTGCGCTCGCCCACCCCGGCAAACACCGAGATGCCGTCGTGCTGCGTGGCGATGGAGTTAATCAGTTCCATGATGGTCACGGTCTTGCCCACACCCGCGCCGCCGAAGATACCCGTCTTGCCGCCTTTCGTCATCGGCGCAACAAGGTCAATCACCTTCATGCCGCTTTCAAACTGCTCGATGCGTGTGGACTGATCTTCAAAGCGCGGCGCGGAGGCGTGAATCGCGCGGCGCGGCTCGTTTTCCGGCACCGCAGGCCGCTTGTCCACCGGCAGGCCAAGCACGTTAAACACGCGCCCCAGCGTGGCCTCGCCCACAGGCACCTTGATCGGCGCGCCAGTCGCATAGGCCGGAACACCGCGCTGCAAGCCGTCGGTGGTGTCCATCGCCACCGTCTTGACCATGTTATCACCCAGGTGATTCTGCACTTCCAGAATCAGGTCTTCCTGGCCTTCGCGCGGCACACGAATCGCTTCGTAAATATCTGGCAGTTCGCCCGCCGGGAATTCCACGTCCACTACCGCGCCGAGAATCTGGGCAACCTGCCCCTGAATTTCTGCCATCTGTCTTTATTCTCCTCTAACCCATTCCTGCAGGGGATGGGTGGTCAGTTCATCTGAATAAGGGCGGGGGCTGTCCCCTGCGCCTGCTTGCTACCAGCTAATCCCTATTCGCCCGGCTCGCGTCCAGCGCTTACCGGCGCGGCCACTCGTGGCGCAGGTGGCCTGCGCGGCATCTCAAACGACGCGGCCAGAATATCATCCGCCGCCTTGTCAATGCTTGCCTGAAGCGCTTCGGTGCCGCCCACGATGTCCAGAATCTCGGCGGTAATGCCTGCCTGCCGCGCCTTGTTGTATTCCAGTGTCAGGTCAGATGCCAGCGAAGTCGCGTTGTCCGACGCATTACGCATCGCTACCATCCGCGCGGAGTGTTCGCTCGCCTGGCTCTCCAGCACCGCCTGATAAAGCTGCAATTCGGTGAAACGCGGCACGATCTCGTCAAGGATCGCTTCCGGGTTGGGTTCGTACTCATAATCCGCCCCGGTGCTGCTCACCTGCGGCACATCCTTGACGTACTCCGCCGCGACCTGATCTTCCACCAGATGCGGCACCAACGGCAGCCAGCCCAGCACTACCGGGCGCTGGGTGAGCGTGTTGATAAAGTCGGTGTAGGCGATGTAAACGTCATCCACCTCGCCGCTCAGGAAGGCATCAATCGCCAGACGGTTGACCGGGGCGATGTCGCTGACCGAGGGGTTATCCGGGATACCGAACTCCGCCACAACGTTGCGCTGGGCGCGTATCAGTGAATCGCGTCCCTTACGCCCGACCGTCACGTACTGCACGGGCTTGCCCAGCCGCTCGCCAAAGCGCTGCGCCACGCGAATGATATTGGTATTAAACGCGCCCGCCAGCCCACGATTGGACGTGACCAGCACGATCATCACGTTATTGATCTCTGCCCGCTCCGTCAGCAGCGGATGCAGCGCTGCGCCGCCGCCCATACTCTGCACATTCAGCAGGATTTCCCACGCCTTCTCGGCAAACGCGCGGCTTGCCAGCACCCGCGCCTGCGCCCGCCGCACTTTGGAGGCGGAAACCGCCTCCAGCGCGCGCGTGATCTGGGCGATGTTCTTAACGCTGCGAATGCGCTTCTGTATTTCTCTTGCTGTTGCCATCTATCCTGCGCCTTTCTCTATGCCTTGCGGCGCATTAGCTCCAATTGGCATTGAATGACTCAATCGCGTTTCGCAGATCGTTTTCAATACCCTCATCCCACTTTTCGGGGTTTTCCTGAATCCCACGCGCAAGTTCGCCATACTGGGTGTTAAACGCCCGCAGGAACGCCTGTTTCCATTCCACAACACGATCCACCGGGATGTTGTCCAGCAGCCCGCGCGTCCCGGCGAAGATCACCGCGACCTGTTCGGCCAGCGGCATCGGCTGGTACTGTGGCTGCTTGAGCAGTTCCGTCAGGCGCAGACCGCGATCAAGCTGCTGCTGGGTCGCCTTGTCCAGGTCGGAGCCGAACTGGGCAAAAGCGGCCAGCGAACGGAACTGCGCGAGGTCCAGCTTCAAACCGCCTGCCACGCGCTTCATGGCCTTCGTCTGCGCGTCACCACCCACGCGGCTCACGCTGATACCGACGTTCAGCGCCGGGCGCTGGCCTGCGTAGAACAGTTCCGCCTCCAGATAAATCTGGCCGTCCGTAATCGAGATCACGTTGGTAGGCACAAAGGCCGACACGTCGCCCAGCAGCGTTTCGATAAACGGCAGCGCCGTCAGGCTGCCGCCGCCGCGCTCCTCGTTCAACTGCGCGGCACGCTCCAGCAGGCGGCTGTGCAGGTAGAACACATCGCCCGGATAGGCTTCGCGTCCGGGTGGGCGGCGCATCAGCAGCGACACTTCACGATAAGCCCAGGCGTGCTTGGAAAGGTCGTCATAGACCACCAGCGCGTCCTGCCCGTTTTCCATGAACCACTCGCCCATGGCACAGCCCGAATACGGCGCGATATACTGCATCGCCGCCGCGTCCGACGCGGAAGCCACCACCACGACGGTATATTCCATCGCGCCGTACTCTTCCAGCGTGGCGACCAACCGGGCGATCTCGCCCTTACGCTTGCCGATCGCCACGTAAATGCACTTCATCCCCAGACCCTTCTGGTTGATGATCGTGTCAATCGCAATCGCGGTCTTGCCCGTCTGGCGGTCGCCGATAATCAGCTCACGCTGACCGCGCCCGATCGGGATCATGGAGTCGATGGCGATGATGCCTGTCTGCATCGGGCGGTCTACGTTACGGCGATCCATCACGCCGGGGGCAATCCGCTCGATGTTGTAATACTCGGTGAAGTTGATCGGCCCTTTGCCGTCTACCGGGTTGCCGAGCGCATCCACCACGCGGCCAACCAGCCCCTCACCCACCGGCACAGAGGCGATACGACCCAGCGGGCGCACCTCGTCACCTTCTTTAATCTCGGCAAATTCCCCCAGGATAATGATACCGACGTTATCATTCTCAAGGTTAAACGCGATGCCCAGCGCGCCATTGGGGAACTGCACCAGTTCGCTGAAGCGGATATTTTCCATGCCAGCGACGCGGGCGATTCCGTCACCAACTTCTTCTACATACCCCACTTCAACCGCTTCAACTTTTGACTCGTAGCCTTCAAGCTGCTTCATCAACGAGTCAAAAATATCGCTGGAGATATTCGCCATTTACGGCCTCCTCAATTCATTTATCCTGCTGTACAAAAATGACCGACCTGCTCACTCAAACGAGTGTGATAGCCTCGTTAAATTAACCGCGTGTTCGCTTTTAAGACTTGTGCTTTTTCCAGCCAACAGGCGCGAACTAACACATAAACATTCTACCTGATGGCGGTTCATCTGTCCACTTTTTCACAAACGCCTATGACCACCCCGCGTTAACCCTCGCCGCCGTTGTTGGGGTCGCGCACTTTGCCGCCGCCCAGCGAGACTGAACGCTGGTACGCCGCCCACACCGCCCGCGCCAGCACCGTCCGCAAACCGCCCTTTTCCAGATGATAAATCGCCTCTGCCGATGTCCCACCCGGACTTGTCACCTGATTCCGTAGTTCCGCCGGGTGCAGGCCAGACTGTGCCGCATACGCCACCGAGCCGCGCATGGTTTGCAGCACCAGCTTTTCCGCGTCCCGCCGCGAAAAGCCCATATGCACCCCAGCATCAATCATCGCCTCCATGAACATAAAGACATAAGCTGGCCCGGTGCCGCTTAAGGCCGTCGCCATGTCCAGATAACTCTCGCTGTCCATGTAGATTTCTTCGCCCAGCGCGCTCAGCAGCATCTTTGCCTGCTGGCGCTGTGGCTCCAGCACTTCCGGCGTGGCTGTCCACACGGTAATGCCCTGCCCGATCTGCGCCGGGGTGTTGGGCATGGCGCGCACCACGCTTGCATTCGCCAGACCGTTAGCGATCATCTCGATCTTCGCCCCGGCGATGATGCTGATGACCACCGAGGCCGAATGCGCCCCGCGCCGCACAATCGGCAGCACCGCCCCCAGCACCTGCGGCTTGACCGAAAGCACCAGAATATCGGCTTCATCGGCGGCGGCGGCGTTGTCAGTCGTAAAGCGCAGCCCGTACTGCTGCACCAGTTCCGCGCCGCGCTCCTCGCGCGGGTCTGCGGCGACAATCTGCTCTGGCCGCAGCAGTTCGCGGTTCAGCAGCCCCTTAATCATGGCTTCGCCCATCACGCCGCTGCCGATGAACGCCACCTTCTGCTTTTCAAAAGGCATATAAGTTCCTTTATACGTCAACGCACCATCAGATAACCACCAACAAACAGGAGCAGCGCGGCCACGACGCGGCTCAGCTCTATCGGGCGAACCGCCACGCCGAACCAGCCAAAATGGTCTATAAGCATCCCGATCAAAAGCTGTCCCACAATGATAAGGGCCAGCGCCGCACCCACCCCCAAAGCAGGTAAAGTACGGCTCAGGGTGAGGTACAGGATGACCCCCAGCCCCCCGGCAAACAGCATGTACACAGGCAAAGCGCGCCACTCACGGATGTTCTCGCCACCTCGTGACAGCAGCAGCAGCCCAGATAAAAGCGCGCCGCTGAGATGAATGATAAAGCTGCTGGAAGCCCCGCCAACTTTCTGGCTGATCGCCCCGGCAATCGGTGACTGGATGCCCACCGCAATACCGCCTAGCAAACCCAAAAGGAGCGTTAATACTGTTCCCATCATATGCGGTCTCAGTTTAAACTCGTGTCGAAGAACTGCGGGCTGCCATGACTGAACAGGTAAAAAGCGCGTTCCCGCCCTTCCAGATGATCGCGCACAAAGTCGGTCACGATGTAACCCATGCTCATCACGGATTTGAACAGGGTGCGGACGTGTTCGCGCCACGCCAGCGCCAGCGCTTCGTTCCCCCCAACCATACGGCTGTAATCCAGCGGAATTTCCAGCAGCGCCATCGAGCCAGACGGCAGGCTGGCCTTCTCCGCCGGGCGCAGCGCGCCATCACTGGTGCGCCGCGTGGGGTTGAGGATCGGCGTGTTGGCCTGAAGATACTGCTCCAGCGTCAGGTCGCCCCGGCTGTTGTCCAGCCGCGCCTTCACCCGCCGATGCGTCACCCACCATTCCACCACCAGACGGTCAGAGTAACCCAGTGCCGCCAGCCCGCCGGTGCTGTCGGTGCCGTAGTAATTTTCGCGGAACTCCGGGCATATCGCGCCCAGCTTACGGATATTCAGATGCGCGTTTGGGGCCAGCAGCGGGTCAAACGTCCACGTCACCAGCCGCACCCCCTGCTTGATCGCCATATCACGCTGCGCCAGCTTCAGCCGATAGGCTAGCCCGCGATTGCGATAGGCGGGCAGCACCACCATCCGCTTGGAGATAATATGCAGGTTTGCCATCGCCGGGCGGTCAACGGCTTCGATATTCGTCCCCAGAAAGCCGACCAGCACCCCGGCCATCTCGTCCCCGGCCATCGCCACCAGCACATGCCCGCCGTGATTCGCCAGCGAGAACAGCATGTGCGCCGGAATTACCGACTCCGCATCGTCTCCCCAGTAAGATTTCTGCAATTCCACTGCTGCGCGCATCTCGCTCAGGCTGTACAGCGCACGAATCTCAATCGGGTTCTCCATCGTCAAATCCCTCTGGGGCGGCGGCGAAAGACACTACGCAACATCGGTCGCCAGTAGCTTTGGCCGCGCATATAGGTAAGCAGCGTATCTTCAAAGCGGCGCGGGCGCACCCCGAAATAATTGTACGTGTTGCCAAGCTGCGTGGCGCGGTTGGTCGCCAGCAGGTCAAGCCACTGGGAAGTCACCAGTGAGCGCGGCAGAACGCGGCTGTAAATTGCGGTCAGCCAGCGCAGCACATACGGCGGCACCGGGATAACCACTCGCGGCATCCGTGAGACGCGCATCACGGTGCGGATCAGATCGGCCAGCGTGATATACTCCGGCCCGCCGACTTCCACCACCGTGTCCACCACGTCCATACGCTCCAGGCTGCGTACCAGCACATCCACCAGGTCATCAATATAAATCGGGTGCAGCACCACCTCGCCCTGCCCCGGCATCAGGAAAAACAGCGGATTAACCCGCAGCGACATGGCGATATGGTTCACAAAAGAATCATCCTCGCCAAAGACGATTCCGCTGCGAATGACCGTATAGGCCAGCCCACTGCTGCGAACCACTTCCTCCACCATGCCCTTGATGCGGATGAGCGGATACGCCGACGACGGCGCGGCCCCAAGCTGGCTCAGCGTGATAATGCGCCCCACACGCGCCGCCCGTGCCGCCGCCACCAGTGTGCGCGTCCCGGCCAGTTCCACCCGTTCCAGATCGCGCGGCCTGCCCCACCACATAGCGTTTTCCAGATGGATGACAACATGAACCCCTGAGACGGCGCGGAAGAGCGCCTCTTCATCAAGGATGTTTCCTATGATAATATCAGGGGGATTTTCCCACGGTAGAGACTGCGCTTTATTTTCAGGGATCAGACAGCGCACGCGCTTGCCATCGGCCATTAACCGCTCGACAAGATGCCGTCCGATAAAGCCTGTTGCGCCTGTTACGAGAATCACAAAAATGAACCCTCCCCAGTGCCGCGCTATTATAACATAGCGCTTCACCAGCCGGAAACCTGTAACCAGCGGTGGCTCATGGGGTTATTTTTAGCAGGACAGCATGTATATTATTGGCGTTAGCGGTAGTCAACACAAGCATGGTCGGCCAGCCCGGCTGTATATGTCTTAAGGAAGGGTATCGTGGAACAACGGCGAGTCGTCGTCACTGGAATGGGCATTATCTGCCCCACCGGCAACTCTGTGGAAGAAGCATGGGCGAATACCGCTGCTGGTAAAACTGGCATCGGCCCCATTACGCACTTTGATCCTTCAAATCTGGAAAATCGCTTCGCGGGCGAGGTCAAGAATTTCGACGTGGGGCAGTTCCTCGGGCGGCGCGAAGCACGCCGCACCGACCGCGTGACCCAGCTTGGGCTGGTCGCTGCTGAACAGGCCATGCAGGATGCCTGCCTTCAGGTTACTCCTGAAAATCAGTACGACATCGCCTGCATCATTGGGTCAGGCATTGGCGGCATCGCCTCCATCTTTGAAAGCGTCCGTTCATTTCTGGAGCGCGGCCCCAAAGCGGTAAGCCCGCTGATGGTGCCGATGATGCTGCCAGACAGCCCCTCCAGCAAAATCTCGATGCGCTATGGGCTGCGCGGGCCGAACTTCGCCATCTCTACCGCCTGTGCCACAGGCAATAACTGCATCGGCGAAGCTGTGGAGATCATCAAACGCGGCGACGCGGTGGCCGCGCTTGCAGGCAGTTCCGAGGCCAGCCTCGTAGATGTCACCATTGCCAGCTTCAACAACATGACCGCCATCTCGCGCCGCAACGACGCGCCAGAGAAGGCTTCGCGGCCTTTCGACCTCGACCGTGACGGCTTCGTGGTGGCCGAAGGCGCGGCGGTGCTGGTGCTGGAAGAACTGGAACACGCCATCGCGCGCGGCGCAAAAATCTATGCGGAAATCATCGGTTACGGCCACACGTCCGACGCTTACCACATCACCGCACCGCTGGAAACAGGCGAAGGCGCGGCCAAGGCCATTGAACTGGCGATGGTGGACGCGGGCATCAGCGCGCAGGATATTGATTACATCAACGCTCACGGCACCAGCACCCCGCTCAACGATAAAAGCGAGACGGTCGCCATCAAAAAAGCGCTGGGCGAAACCGCATACGAAATCCCGCTTAGCTCTACCAAGTCCATGACCGGTCATCTGATGGGCGCGGCGGGCGCGGTAGAGGCCGTTTTCAGCATTATGGCGATACGCAACAACTTTGTACCGCCCACCATCAACCTTGACACGCCAGACCCGGACTGTGACCTGAACTATACGCCGCACGTGGGCATTCAGCACGAAATCAATATTGCGATGAGCAACTCGTTTGGCTTTGGCGGTCATAACGCTGTGTTGCTCTTTAGCAAGTATCAAGCCAATGGTCACTCATAACCACCGACTGCGTCCGCTGAACGATCACGGGATTTACGCGCACATCGTTGGCTGGGGCATGGCGGTGCCGGAAACGGTGCTGACCAATCAGGACCTCGAGGCCATCGTTGAAACCAGTGATGAGTGGATACAGGCACGTACAGGTATACGGGAGCGGCGCATCGCCGAAGAAAACGAGTCGACAGCAACGCTCGGCCTGAAGGCCGCCCAGCGCGCGCTGGAAGTTGCCGATCTGCTGCCGATTGAGCTTGACCTTGTGATCGTCGCTACGTCCACGCCGGAGAATATCTTCCCCAGCACCGCCAGCCTGATTCAGGACTGGTTAGGGGCCAGCCGCGCCGGGGCCTTTGACCTCAGCGCGGCCTGTTCTGGCTTCGTCTACGCGCTGGATATGGCTTCACAGTCCATCCGCGCTGGCAGCATCCAGACCGCGCTGGTCATCGGCGCGGAGACCATGAGCCGGGTGATGGACTGGCAGGATCGCGGGACGTGTATTCTGTTTGGCGATGGCGCGGGCGCGGTCGTGCTGAAGGCCAGCAACATGGTGGGCGGCATCCTGTCGTCGGTGCTGCGTTCCGACGGTTCCGGCTGGGATTTACTCGGCATCCCAACCGTCGGCAGCCAGGACACCCTTGTGCCAGATGTCAGCCCCAACGGACACAAGCTCCACAAGATGCACATGAACGGCAGCGAGGTTTTCCGCTTTGCCACGCGGGTGATCGGCGAAAGCGTCACGCAGGCGCTGGATATGGCGAACCTCTCAATCGAGGATGTCAGCCTCATTGTGCCGCATCAGGCCAACATGCGTATCCTGCAATCGGCGGCGCGCACGCTGAAGATCGAACCCGACATCTTTATGTCCAACCTCGACCGCTACGGCAACACGTCCGCCGCGTCCATCCCTATCGCGCTGTGCGAGGCGCTTGAGGCAGACCGCATAGGTGTAGATGACTACATCGTGTTTGTGGGCTTCGGCGGCGGCCTCACATGGGCTTCCATGGTCGTCCAGTGGACGGGGACAGCCACCGACTCCCCGCGTCGGCTCTCCCACCAGCGGCGGCAGTTCCAGTACACACTGGCGCGGATGCGGCGGCGTGTGCTGTACTGGCGGCGGCCTCTCCTGCGGGTTATCAGCCGCATCCGCCCGGAACGCGGGCGCATGTACCGTCTGCGCCACAAGATCAACCAGCGCAAGCTGGACTAACGGCTTCAGCACTCATACCGACAACGCGCCGAAACCAAAACACCCGGTCTGCTGCCGGGTGTTTTGTTCCACGATCATCTTTGCTAAAGCGGCCAGCCAGACCGCCGTTAGCCAGTCTTGTGAATAATGCTTGCTTAGTTACGCCGCTGTGCCAGACTGATATAATACAATAGTTGCAGCACCGCTGTCACCGCCGCCGCCACATAAGTCAGCCCGGCAGCGGTCAGCACCTGCCGCGCGCCACGATCTTCCGCCGTGTTCATCAGGCCAGCCTGCTCCAGCAGGATCAACCCGCGTCGGCTGGCATCGAACTCCACAGGCAGCGTCAGCACCGCGAACAGCACTGTCAGCCCGAAGAAGATAATCCCCAGCCACAGCAGCCCCTCAAACCGGAAGATCAGCCCGGCGAAGATCAGCCCAAAGGCGATCTGCGGGCTGACCGCGACCGCAGGCAGCAGGAAATTTCGCATCTGAATGAGGACCGAATTTTCCTCGTGCTGCTGTGCGTGGCCCAGTTCATGCGCCACCACAGCCATCGCCGCCACAGACGGCTTATTCGCCACTTCTTCAGACATCCGCACGGTATGGGTGCGCGGGTCGTAATGATCGGTGAACGCCCCGGCAGTTCGCTCAAGGCTGATGCCGGAAGCCCCGGCCATCTGGCGGCGCGGGTCTGCGGCGGCGAAGCCAACATCGCCTACGGGCGTGCGGTCAATAATACGCTGCGCTACCTGCGCCCCGGTCAGCCCGGAGCCGTTGCGCGTGTTGCCCCACTTGCTGAACTGGGAGCGTACATACATCTGCGCCAGCAGCGAGATGATAATCGTCGGGATGAACACCAGCAGCAGGTAATTCGAGTCGAAAATGAACATCTGTCGTCTTTCCTCCTATTCCTGAATACGGCAAACCTGCTTTATGGTTTTAAGTGTCTTAAAATTTAATTATTACAGAAAAACATCAGCGCTGCATTAGAAATGCTAACCGCTGCCCAGCGTGCGCGACAGATGTTCACGGGTGTTCAGTGCCACAGGCAGCAGGCAGTTGTCCAGCAGCCGCGTCTGCCCGAAACGCACAGTCAGCGAAGCCAGCAGCGGACGATCACTGACAGTATAAGCCTCTTTCAGCGTGGCAGCATCAGCCACCGAGACATATTCCACCACCCCATCTGGCTCACTTTCGGCGGTCTGGCGCATGACATCGCGCAGCACTTCAGGCGCTCGCTCGCCGCTGGCATAACGCGCGGCGGCGGCTTGCAGCGCGCGGTGCAGCACCGTCGCCGCCTGCCGCTGCCCCGGCGTAAGATAGACGTTGCGCGAACTCATCGCCAGCCCGTCAGCCTCGCGCACAACCGGGCAGATCACCACTTCCAGCGGAAAGTTCAGGTCGCGCACCATACGCTGGATGACCGCCGCCTGCTGTGCGTCCTTCTGGCCGAAGTAAGCGCGCGTGGGCTGTGTCAGGTGAAACAACTTGCTGACGACGGTTGCCACCCCGCGAAAATGCCCCGGTCGGCGCTCGCCTTCCAACCCCTGCGACACTTCGGTGACTTCAACGTAAGTCTGATAACCGGGCGGGTAAATGACTTCGGGCGTGGGGGTAAAGACCACTTCCACGCCCGCCTGCTCGAACAGCTTCAGGTCGCGCGGCAGGTCACGCGGGTACTGGCTGAGGTCTTCCCCCTGCGCGAACTGCGTCGGGTTGACAAAAATGGTGCCGATCACCGCGTCATTTTCCGCGCGGGCATACTCCACCAGCGACAGATGCCCCCGGTGCAGCGCGCCCATCGTCGGCACCAGCCCCACGCTCCCCCCCAGTTGTGACCGCGCCTGCCGCAGCGCGGCGATCGTCTCAATAATCTCCACTGCCGCCAGCCTCGCCTTCACGCAGCGCCGCCAGCACATCCTCACGCATGGTGAAGCTGTTCTCATCGGTGGGGAATTGTTTCTCGCGCACTTCGCTTACGTAGCGCTCAATCGCCTGCCGCATGACCTCCCCGGCAGAGGCATACTGTTTGGCGTGGCGCGGCGCAAGCTGGTCATACAGCCCCAGAATGTCGTGAAACACCTGCACCTGCCCGTCACAGTGCTGCCCCGCACCAATGCCAATCGTGGGGATGTCCAGCCGCTCGGTAATCATCTGCGCCAGCGGCGCGGTCACCAGTTCCAGCACGACCGCAAACGCGCCCGCGTCCTGTACGGCCTGCGCGTCCCGAATAAGCTGCTGTGCCGCCATCACCTCGCGCCCCTGCACGCGGAAGCCGCCAAAGCGGTTGACGCTCTGCGGCGTAAGGCCGATGTGTCCCATAACCGGGATGCCCGCCTGCACAATCCGCGCGATGGTCGGCGCGATAGACTCGCCGCCTTCCAGCTTGACCGCGCCCACGCCGCTTTCCTGCATCAGCCGCGCCGCGCCCTGAAGCGCCTGCTCCGGGCTGACGCTGTAGCTCATGAACGGCATGTCCCCCACCACCAGCGGGCGCTCTGTCACCCGTGTCACGATCGCGCTGTGGTAAATCATGTGGTCGAGCGTGACCGGAATCGTCGAATCGCGCCCCTGTACCACCATGCCCAGCGAATCGCCCACCAGCAGCATCGGCACACCCGCCGCCTCGCTCAACCTTGCGCTGGTCGCGTCGTAAGCGGTCAACATGGCGATCGGCTCGCCATTGTCCTTCATCTTCTGAATATCACGTACCGTCAGTCGCATATCCTGTGCTTCCCCTGTAAAAGATGCGCCATCTGCTGACAAAGCAGACGTATCAACCATCCCCCTGCTTACTGCTGTGGCAGCGGCGTGGGGGTGGCAATCGGCTCGGTAATGTCAATCGTCACAGTGCAGGAAGCCCGCAGCGTACTGGTGATGTCGAACACCGTCAGCCGGAACTGGTACAGGCCGGGGTCATAGAACGACGGCACAAACTGCCCCAGTTCCCCGGTTTCGGTCACGGGCTGTGTGTACTCGGCCAGCATGGCGAAGTTGCCCTGCGTCGTCGGCCCGCTGATCTCGAAGCGATAGAACGTAAAGTCATCCACATACGCCGTGCCGATCACGTTAACCGCCTCAAAAACGCGCATCCCATTGGCCGGGACTTGCAGCGTGGCGTTCGGCGTATCACAGCCCACCACAGGCGGCGGGTTCGGGATAATCGTCCCCACAGGCGTGGGGGTCAGCGTCGGCGTTGCCAGCACACGCAGTTGCAGGTCATCGGGAGTCAGGTTGATGCCGCTGGGATCAATCAGGGTGTCGCCGCTGCGGTTCGGCACAGGCGTATTAAATTCGCCGTCCTGCGCGATCTGTTCAATCGTCTGGGGGGAGGTATCCTGCGCGCGGATGGTCGGCGCGACCACAGTCTGGATACCGACCACAATCAACGCCACCTCCGCCAGCACAATCAGCAGCGTAACGGCATTGGCGCGTTCATAACGTGCCAGGTCGCGCTCCAGCTCAAAATAAGTGGAGCGGTACTCGCGGCGGGCGCGCCCCAGCCGCCACCATGTATACACCGCCGCCACGCCGACGAGAAAATATAAGCCGACGGCGATCTGCTCAATAAAATAAACTATCCCTGCCATGCCTTCAATACACCTCGTATCACTGTCGTCATACGCGGGACGATGACCCGGCCAGCCTCCAGCACTTCCTCGTGGTTAGCGTCCAGTTCGCTGTCCAGCAGGTCAATCGCCACGTTGGTAATGCCCGAAAAAGCCATCACTCGCATTCCGGCGTGGCGCGCCACCAGCACCTCATGCACGGTGGACATGCCCACCGCGTCCGCGCCCAGTGTCCGCAGCATCCGCACTTCCGCCGGGGTTTCAAACGTGGGGCCAGAAAGACAGACGTACACGCCCTCATGCAGCGTCACCCCGGCCTCGTCTGCCACCTGCCGCGCGGCCAGCCGCAGCCCGCGATCATACGTCTGCGACATGCCGACAAAGCGCGGGCCAAACGACTCATCATTCGGCCCCATCAACGGGTTATTGCCCGTCATCCCCACGAAGTTAATATGATCGTTCAGCAGCATCAGGTCGCCCACCTCGTAAGCCGGGTGCAGCCCGCCCGCCGCGTTGGTCAGGATCACCGTCTGGATGCCCAGCAGTGCCATCACGCGAATGGGGAATGTTACTTCCTGCGGCGTGTAGCCCTCGTAAAAATGCGCCCGCCCCTGCTGCACCGCGACCGTCTGACCTTCCAGTTCGCCGATCACTAACTGCCCGCTGTGGCCGTGTACGGTGGAACGCGGCCAGCCGGGAATATCTTCATACGGGATGACTGCGCGCTCGTCCAGCGTTTCGGCCAGCGCGCCCAGCCCGGAGCCTAAAACCAGCCCGATGCTCGGTTTCCTGTCGGTTTTGCGCCGAATCGCGCTCACCGCCTGTTCATAATCCGCGCGTTTATAGGCCATATTTCCCACCTGCTTCCTGTGTGCGCTGCGCTAGACTATTATACTCATCGTACAGGCGCGCTCCTATGCCCGCCTGATTCCGAATTTTTCATAAATTTCATGCCATTACTACGCACTTCACAGCAAATCCCCTGTAAAATAAGGGGAGTGAGTTTTGATTGAGGGAAAAATAAATGATGATGGACAATTACTCTCAAAAAATCATGACCCACTATGCCCAGGCGTACCAGCAGTTGTACAAGCGTACACCCAAAGAACTGCGAATCCTGGAGAATGGCTGGGTAAACGTTAACGGGGCCAAAATGCGGGTGTCTGAGCTGGAGTTCTTAACGCAGCAGCTTCAGAAAGAATATTACAGCCAGTTCACAGCCGCAGACCAGCGCAGCATCGTCAAGCGCCTGCTCAACTGGTTCAAGCAGTAGGCCGATCAGCCGCTTAAACCCGCGCGCCCGCGTTCCTGCGAATAATCTTCTGGCGTGTCTACATCGCGCAAAACGCTGTCCGTGTCCACGTTCACATAAGCGATTTCGCTTGCGTGAGCGTTGATGACATCGCGCGGCGCGCCGTCTGGCGGCAGCGCCAGAATCTCCGGCCAGTAACGGCGATCAATGAGAATCGGGTGGCCGCGTCGCTGCTGATAACTCGGCGCGACGATTTTGCCTTTGCCCTCGGCATACGCGGTCAGCACCTGCCCGATCACGCGCGGCTGCAGGCGCGGCTGGTCACCCAACACCACCAGCGCCGCCGAGACATGCGCGGGCATCGCCGCCAGCCCGGTCTTCAGCGACGACAGCATCTCCCCCGTGCGGTAATGCGAATTGTAAACCGTCTCCACGCCCATTTTCTCGGCCAGCAGCCGCACTTCCGGCGCTTTGTTACCCGTCACCACCGTAATGTAATCCAGCCGCGACAGGACAAGCTGCTCGATGATCTGCTCGATGATCGTCCTGCGCCCCGTCCAGGGCAGCAGCACTTTGGGCTGTCCCATGCGGGTAGACATACCCGCCGCCAGCACCACCGCGCCAATCGAGCGCTGTACCTCGTAAATCGGGTCGGCGCTGCGTACCGAGCCAAGCGCCACGCCGTTCACGCGCGGCGACCGCAGCGTCAGCCGGGCGATCAGCCGCGCCCGCGCTCTGGCGTATCCCTGCGATGACACCTGATTGAGCAGCGCCACCACCCGCGCCTTTTCCGGCACGCCCTGCAGGCCGAGCTTTTCATCGCGCAGCACCTGCGCCACCCAGGGCGATTTCACGCGCGTATGCTCCACGAAGCCGTAGCGATCCATAATCGCCTGCGCGTTATAGACGTGTTCCTCGTTAAGCTCCTGCCCCAGCACCGACACCGACGCGATCGGCACCACCAGCGACGTTTCCGGCGGGATGACAGGTTCATCGGCGTAAGGCGCTTTCAACGGCAGGCCGCGCGCGCCATCCGCCTCGATCAGCAGCACGTCCGAATCCACATAGTCCATCAGGAACGGGATGTAATCCGGCGCAGCGCCGTACACCACGTCCTCGTCAATCCGGTTATACAGAAACACGAAGCGATGCTGCCCAAGCGCTGCCGAAAGCGCGTCTGTGCCTTCGCTCACCCTGACAGCATGAGGCACCAGCGCCATCTGGTCAATGGTGATGCGGGTGGTCGTGGTGGCCGTCACGCGCCAGCCCAGTTCGGCCAGTTCATAACCCAGCGTCACCAGCGTCGAGGTCTTCCCCCCCGCGCCGATGAACGCCACCACGTCGCCGCGTACAATATCAAAGGCCTCGTGCAGCTTCATAAGCCAAAACTCTACAGAACACCAACACCGTGATGACGAAGCGCCGCCACCACCCGGTCAGGCGTAAGCGGCAGCGTGTCTATCCATACGCCCGTCGCGTCATAGACCGCCGCCGCAATCGCCGGGGCCAGCGGCAGCAGCGGCATCTCCGCCATGCCACGCGCCCCCCACGGGCCAATCGGATCGGGATATTCCAGTATGACCGATTTCACTTCCGGCGGCACATCCAGCACGGTAGGAATGAGATAGGTGGAAAGATACGGGTTGAGGATGCGCCCCTCGAGCGAGATCAGGTTCTCCATCAGCGCGTAACCCTGCGCCTGCACCACCGCGCCTTCGATCTGCCCCTGTACCTGCTGCGGGTTCACCGCCCGCCCGACATCATTGGCCGAAACCACGCGCAGCACCCGAATATGCCCGGTTTCAATATCAATCTCGACCTCTACCGCCTGCGCCACATAACCGTAACTGAAGTTCGGCTCGCTTTTGCCTGTGGCCGGGTCATACATCGTCGTTTTGGGCGGACGATACTGGTAAGTGGCTTTGGCCGGGCGCTCCTCGGCCTGCCACTGTTGCAGCGCCTTTTCCGCCGCCCCGCGTATGGCGTTGCCCGCCATGAACGTCAGCCGCGAGGCCGACGCGCTGCCAGCGGTATGCGTCTCCGCCGTGTCCTGCGTGATCAGCCGCACCTTCGCCAGCGGCACACCGACCGCCTCAGCGGTCATCTGCATCACCGCCGTATGCGCCCCCTGGCCGACCTCCGCGCCCGCCGCCCGCACGACGACCTGTTCGATCTCCCCCGCGCCGTACAGTTCTATCGTCGCCCAGCTTTGCTCCGGGAAGCCGAAGCTGTAACCGACATTCTTATACCCCGCCGCCATGCCCACGCCACGCCGCAGCGCCGGATTCGCGGGTTGTGCCAGCGGCACGCGCTGCCAGCCGCCGTTGGCCTGCTGCCAGTAGCTCTCGCGGCCACAGGCTTCCAGCACCTGCGGCATGGTCACTCCGGCGGGCAGCGGTGTCCCCACCGAGGTAATGCTGCCTTCCTGTATGCTGTTACGCAGCCGGATTTCCAGCGGGTCCATCCCCAACGCCGCCGCCAGCCTGTTCATCTGCCCTTCCGCCGCGAACAAGCCCTGCGGCGCGCCAAACCCGCGAAACGCCCCTGTCGGGATGTTATTGGTATACACGCCGTAAGTATCAATGTGACAGTTGGGGATGACATATGGCCCTGTCACCATCAGGTTGGCATTCGCCATCACTTTGGTGGACGTGTAGTTATACGGCCCGGCATCGCCGATCACGGTTGCTTCAGCAGCGACGAGGCGGCCATCGCGGGTCGCGCCCCATTTCGCCCGCACTGTGATCGGGTGGCGCTTGTGATGAAAGCGGATCGATTCCTCGCGGTTCCATATAGCTTTGACCGGGCGGCGCAGACGGTACGCCGCCAGCGCCAGCACGATCTGCACCGACATATCCTCGCGCCCGCCAAACGCCCCGCCAATCGCCGGGTAAATCACGCGCACCTGCTCTGGTGGCAGGCCGAGCGCGTGGTAAATCTGCTCCTGATCCTCATGCACCCACTGCCCGGCCACAACCACCGTCACCCGCCCCTGCTCGTCAATGTAACCCAGCCCGGCCTCTGGTTGCAGGTAAGCGTGTTCCTGATAGCCTGTGTGATACTCACCCTCGACCACCACCTCCGCCTGCGCCCAGCCCGCCGCCATATCGCCCAGGCGGATTCGAAAATGACACAGGGTATTGTTCGGCTTGTCCGGGTAAAGCTGTGGCGCGTCCGACTGCATCGCTTCCAGCGGGTCGAAAACAGGCGGCAGGTCCTCGTAAGTGACCTCGATGCGCCGCGCGGCTTCCGCCGCAGCCGCTTCGGTATCGGCCACCACCAGCGCCACCATATCCATATAACAGCGCACGATGTCTGTACCCGGCTTCTGGCTGCCCGGCCCACACAGCACCGGCTGGTCTTTGGTCACCAGCCCGTACTCGTTCACTGGCACATCCTTCGCCGTAAACACCGCCTGCACACCCGGCAGCGCTTCGGCGGCGCGTGTATCTATCGCCACCACCCGCGCGTGCGCCCGGTCGCTAAAGCGGATTTTCATCCACAACTGGTCGTCCATCTCAATATCGCCGGGGTAAGGGGTTTCACCTGTCACCTTACCCAGCGCGTCCATCCGTTTTACCGACTGTCCGATAACGACAGTTTTCTCGTTAGCCAATGTCAACCTCTGCCTGCATCCAAATCAAAACGACGCATCGCCTGATTTTAACAGGGAATGCGCCAGTTTGCTTGCTGCCTGTCAATTGAAACGCGCCTGTGACTCAGCGGCGGTCAGTCCGGCGGTTCTGCTCTTTCATCTTCTGATCCATAATAAGCTGGCGGGCGCGGCGGCGCTTTTCTTCCTTCTGGATCAGCAGCTTCTCTTTCTTCAGGTCGGTTTCGCGGACGCGGCTTTTCTTCTTGGGAATAGCGAAGGCCACGATCAACCCACCGATAGTCACCAGTACCAGAAACGTCACCGCCATAAACGCCAGCCGCATCTGCTCTGGCGGCAGTTCAAAGCCCGTGAAACGCCCGTTGGTAATACTACGCATGACCGGGATCAGCTCCGGGCCGATGACGTAGGCAAACGCCCCCGCCGCGATCGCCATCAGCAGGCCATAAAGCGGCCACATGCCACGCTTTTTCTCCTTAGGGGGTATCGTGTAATCCTGCATAGTTTTCCCGCTCCTTCTGACTTGCTTCCTCAAATGCCTGAACGATCTTGTAATAACCGGTGCAGCGGCACAGATTCCCCGTGATGCTCTGCTGAATCTGCTCGCGCGTGGGCTGTGGGCATTCTTCCAGCAGCTTTGCCCCGGCCATCAGGAACCCCGGCGTACAGTAGCCACACTGCACCGCGCCCTGTTCGATAAACGCCTCCTGAATCGGGTGCAGGCTGTCATTCTGCCCCAGCCCCTCGATGGTGGTAATCTCCGCGCCGTGCGCTCTGGGCGCGGCCACCATACAGGCCATCACTGCCGCGCCATCCAGAAAGACGGTACACGCGCCACATTCCCCCTCGGCACAGCCCTCTTTCGTCCCCGGCAGGCCCGCGTCCTCGCGCAAAAAGCGCAGCAGCGTCTTGTCCTGCCCGCTGGCGATGCTTCGCGGCTGGCCGTTGATCGTGGTCTCGATGGGCATCGCGGCTTCATGGTGCAGCGCCTGCGCCAGCCCGGGGTGCGCCGCGCGGCTTTTGCCCCACAGCATCGGCGGATGCTGCGGCCAGCCTTCCGCCTGCCGGCCTTCGGCCAGCGCCCGCAGCGCCCGCCCCACCAGCACGCGCACCATCTCCGCCCGGTATTCCGCCGTGCCGCGCACATCATCAATCGGCGACGGCGTGAGCGCGGCCAGCCGTGCCGCCTGCCCGATCACCTCCGCCCTCAGCGTCCGCCCCACCAGCGCCGCCTCCGCGACTGGTACGCGGATCACCGTCGGCGCGACGCTCCCCAGCGTGATGGCCGCCCGCTGCACCGTCTCGCCCTCAAAAGCCAGCACAACGGCGACGTTAATCACGGCAATTGCCTGCGCCTGCCGCAGCCCTAGCTTCAGGAAAATGCCGCGCTCGTTGGCCGCCAGCGCCGGAAACGTGATCGCGGTCAGCAGTTCGTCCGGGCGCATCACCGTGCGCCGCAGCGTGGTGTAAAATGCCGACAGCGGCACCGTGCGCTCCCCCTCCAGCGAGGCCAGCGTGACCTCGGCGTTCAGCGCCAGCAGCGGCGTGATCGTGTCGTTGGCGGATGACGCGGTGATGAGATTGCCCGCCACCGTCGCCCGGTTGCGAATCTGTGGCGCGCCCACCTGCCAGCACGCCTGTGCCAGCGGCAGCGCACGGCTGACCAGTAAGCGGCTGTCCACCACATGGTTATGCGTCACCAGCGGCCCCAGCCAGAACTGATCGCCCAGCAGCGCGATCTCGCCCATGCCCGGTACGCGCGTAATATCCACCAGCACATCCACGCCGGGGCGCGCGTGGCGTTCCATTTCGATCAGGATGTCCGTCCCCCCGGCGATCACCCGCGCGCGTTCACGGTATTCAGCCAGCAGTTCGAGCGCCTCGCCCAGAGAAGTGACGCTGTAATAATGCTTCCACATGGGTTCCATTACCTCACAACTACTATCGTAGCGCAGTTTATCAATTCCGAATCACAAGAAAAAGAATTTTGCGCGGGAATCCAGCGGATTGCCTGCACAGCGCAATCTTAACGCAGTTAGCGACCGGAGGGTACAACGGGGTCAATATCAAGTACGGTGACAGGGTTAATATTAATAATGCAGGTGTCCAGATACCTGGTTCGCACCACATCGCGGCGATCCCACGTGTGAACATGGCCGTGCAGCATGTAACGCGGGCGATACCATTCCATAAAACGCAGCAGCGCCTTAAAGCCCCGGTGCGCCACGTCCTGACGGTCATGGATACCAAACGCGGGCGAGTGCGTCACCAGCACGTCCACGCCATGCCCGTACTTGCGCCGCCGGTACGACATGCCCAGCCACATCCTCAGCACCATCCATAAAACTTCGCGGTCGGTGTGCTGGATGTCGCCGCCGTTGTACTGCATCGAGCCTTCAATGCCGATAAACGACAGGCCGCCGTACTCGATGAAACGGCGGTGCAAGTTCTCGCCCCCTGGTGGCCGCTCGCGGTAATGCTCATCATGATTACCCCGCACATACAGCAGCGGCACATTGAGGATGGAAACAATATATTCCAGATAAGCCGAGGGCATATCGCCACAGCTTAAGACAAGCTGCACATCGTTATAACGCCGCCGCAGGTTCACCGCGCTTTCCAACTGCGGCATCACCGTATCACTAACGCAAAGTATCTTCACTCGCCAGAATCCATTTCAAAAACTCATCCCTAAACCACCGGAGCGCAAAGCGTACAGAGAAAAGCTTACTGCTGTGTTTCTCTGTGTACTCCACGTCCTGGTGATTCATTTTCCGTATTAGCGAACGCGCGCATCGGTTCGCCTGTGCCGCCGCGCCGCAGCATGGTTATCTCCGCCATGATGCTCAGGGCGATCTCCTGCGGCGTTTCCGCTTCCAGTTCCAGCCCGATCGGCGCGCGCACGCGGGCGACCTGCGCCTCGGTCAGGCCGCGCTCCTTCAGCGCCTGCGCCGTCAGCGTCCAGCGCCTCCGGCTGCCGATTAACCCGATATACGGCGCGTCCGTCGCCAGCAGCGCCGGAATAAGGTTGACATCCACAGGCAGGCCGCGCGTCACACAGGCGATATACGTCTGCTGGTTGATCGCCACCTGCTCCGGCACGTCCCCCGGTTTGCACACGACATAACCATCCAGCCCTGGCGCGTATTCCGGGTTGCAGAACTCGGCGCGGTCATCAGACAGGATCACGCGGTAGCCCATCCACTTGCCCAGTTCGGCCAGCGCCTTGCCCACATGCCCGCCGCCGATCACCAGCAGCGATGGCGAAATGCCCACAGGCTCGACAAAGACCTGCACCGTGCCACCACAAACGCCGGGATCGCCCGCCTCAAGGTCATTGAGCGTGTACGAAGGCATCCGCGTCTGCCCATCGGCCAGCGCCGCCAGCGCCTCCTTGACGACCAGCGCCTCCATCGCGCCGCCGCCCACCGTGCCAATAATCGAGCCATCGGCGCGCACCAGCATCTTGCTGCCTTCGTGGCGCGGCACCGACCCCCGCACACTGACCACCGTTGCCAGCGCGACAGGTTCGCCCGCTTTCTGCGCTTCGATAAGTGCTTCGTAGACTGCTGCGTCGTTCATGATCGTCACTGCACTTCAATTTCCCCGATGAACAGCCGCCCGTCCGGGCTGGCTTCCAGCGTGTCGCTTTCCGGCATCAGGCGCTCAAACGTGTACGGGTTATAGAAGCCAATCGCTACCCGGTACGCCCCCGGCGGGACACCATCCAAGTTTACCATAACTGTATCCCGATGTTCGCCTGGCAACCAGTTTCCCGGCGGCGAATGGAGCGCGTAACGGTCAGTCTGCGCTACTGGTGGCGCATCATCAGCCTCATACACATGCACAAACAGGCGGTAATCGCCCTCCACTGCTGGCAGCGCATACCATGTCACCCCTAACAGCAGGCTGCCGGGATTATACAGCAGGTCAACCGCTGTCATCCCAAACGAACGCCCCTGAAAATGCGCCAGCGCTGCGTCAGTATCAGCCGCCGCGATCTCCTGTGGAATCACCGCGTGATGGGCGGGCAGATACACACCCGATGCGGTCTGTGCTTCAATACGAATCGTCAGCGCGGCCTCCGTGACTATCTCCCCCGGAATCATCGTCCGGGCGATAGACCAGCAGCCCGGTGCTTCCGGTATCCAGTTGCGATCCAAATGCACATCATTCATGTAGACATCATACACACCGCGCTCGACAGGGTGAAACATCGTCATCAGCAGCAGGCTCTCGCCCGGCGTGGCCTCAATTGTAAACGACTCCTCAGTGACCGCCCGCGCGCCATCCAGTTCCGCGAGGCCGCGATGCAGGCAGTGTTCACCAGACAGCTCATAGGGCTGCGTCGCAAAGCCCTCATAGGCCGGGCTAACAGACCACTCATACCCGGCCAGCCGTTCAGAGGTCATGTTCGCCACATTCACAACCTGAGCATCTGGCACCAGCGGCATATTCAGCAGAAAAGGGTTAGCACTGATAATCAAACGCCAATCCGGCGCGTAAATCCCCTGAAAATCCGCCGCCAGCGCCACGTTATAATTCGGGTCAAGCTGCACCGGGAAGCCCGCCAGCGGCTCGCCGTACAGGCTCGTCTCCGCCAGCATCCCCAGCCCGTAACCATGCCCATGCCCGTAGGACGCGATGTAATCCGGCCTGTGCGCGATCAGGTACTCGGCCACACTGCCCGGCCCGTTGCGCCAGTAATCCGCCGCGCCGGGCGTGGTCAGCCCCACCATATCCAGCGTCGTCCGCCCGCCCATATAGCGCATCATGCCCACGTCATGCACCGCGATCAACGCATCTTCCGGCGTGTTTGCTTCCAGCCACCGCGCCATCAGTAACGGCTGCCAATAAACGTAGTTCACATTCAGCGCGAACGCCCATAAAAACGTCGCCGCCGTCACAACGACAAACGCCGCAGCTACTACCCCATAACCGTAAACAATAAAATCTTTGCGCCTTTGCGCCTTCGCGTCTTTGCGTTGAATCTTTAATATTCCCCCTATCCCCCACGCCGCCAGCGGATAAAACAGCGCCAGCAGCGGCATCTGGTAACGCTTGAAATGCCAGAACGCCGTATCCAGCGTGGCAATCGCCGCCGTCCCCGCCAGCAGCCACAGCACCAGCATCACGCTCACAGAACGCCGCTCCCGGTCCCGCAGCAGCGCCCACAACCCAACCACCCCCAGCGGCACCAGCAGCAGCGGCACGTACCAGCCCTCGCGCGGGCTGTAGCCGGTGAAGAACTCCCACCACATCCGCGCGAAGTTCGCCCCAATCCGCCCGATCACCTCATCCCAGTAAAACGGCACCGTGCCGAGGATGGACTTGGCGCTGTTGCCCGATGCCACCGCCGTCCCCGTCACCAGCCAGTTCACCAGCGGCTGCACCGCCAGCATCAGCACCGGAACGAAGAGAATAAACCGTTTTCTGTACGGTAGGGGCGCAGCACGCTGCGTCCCCCCGGCGACAAACACCCCCACCGCGATTACCGCCAGCACGCCCCCCTCCGGGCGCATCAGCGCCAGCAGCGACGCGCTCACCACAAAGCCCCACACACGGCGCGTCACCAGCATGTGCAGCGTCGCCAGCATGAGCAGGGTCATCAGCCCGGTTTCCATCCCGCTCATAAAATGCCACGACACCGCCCCGGTCAGCGCGAAGGCCAGCGTGACCAGCAGCGCCAGCCCGCCCGCCGCGCCATAAACGCGCGCCAGCCGGTAAATCAGCCATGCCGACCCCGCCAGCGCCAGCGCCCCCACGCTCATCGCCCACAAGCTGAGACTCAAGCCCTGAAAGCCGAGCAGGTAGCCCGCCGCGAGGACAAACGGATAGAGGAAGCTGGTCGCGCCGCTGGTCGGCGGCTGGCCGGGGTTATAGACGAACGGCTGGCCGCTGGCAAGCTGTTTCGCGTACTGGAAGTGAATGTACACATCATCCAGCGGCAGCAGAAACTCGCCGCGCCCCGCCGCGAGGCTGGCGCAGGCATAAACCAGCAGCACCGCCCCCGCCACCGCACAGCACAACGCCCAGATGAGCAGATTCACATGTTTGGTAGAAAAAGAAGTCCCTCGCCCCTTGTGGCTGCGAAGCGTCCTGAAAGGGGAGAGGGATTTAGGGTGAGGGGGAATCATCTTTACGCTTACTTGGAATACCCATCGGCAAACGTGTCAATCATCAGCCGCACGTCCTCGCCCAACGGGTACAGAATCGGGCAGGTCGCGCCTGCGGCGACGTATTCGCGCACCTTCGCCTTCACTTCTTCCGGCGTACCGCTGGCCGTAATCAACTGCACCACATCGTCCGGCACGAGGCGCATCGCCTGTTCGATCTGCTCCTCAGTCGCGGGCCACGTCAGCACCTGCGCGATCTCGTCCAGAAGCTCCTGCTTCACGCCGCTGGCCTTCATGATGTGCGGCTGCTGGCCCAGGTACTGCGTCACCAGCTTGCGCGCGCCGTCCAGCGCCTTTTTGCGGTCATGATCCACCGAGCAGACCACAAGCTGCGGGCGATCCACCTCATCGAGGCTGCGCCCTGCCACCTTCGCGCCCTTCTCCAACTGTGCCAGCGCCCCGTCGTTGTAACTGGGCGATACCAGATAATTCAGCACCGCGCCGTCGGCGATCTCGCCCGTCAGCGTCATCATCTGCGGCCCGGTCGCGCCGATGTAAATCGGCACGTTGCGCGCCTCCTTACGGCCATGCACCACGTCCAGTTCCACGCCGTCCAGATGCACGAACTCCCCGTGAAATGTGACGTTCTCCCGCGCCAGCAGCGCCCGCACCGTGACCACGACTTCACGCATCGCCAGCAGCGGCTTGCGGCGCTGGATGCCCACCTTCTGCGCCAGCGGGTCCCACCACGCGCCGATGCCGCAGATCATGCGATCCGGCGCGAGGTCGTCCAGCGTCAGGAACGTCGCCGCGATCACCGCCGCGTTGCGCGTCCAGTTGTTAATCACGCCAGAGCCGATCTTGATGTGGCGCGTCGTGGCGGCAAAGGCGGCCATCGGCACGATGGCATCGCGCACCAGACGGCTCTCCGCCTGCCACACCGCCTCAAACCCACGCGACTCGGCGTATTGTACGTATTTGATCGCGTCCTGCAGCGGATGCGCGTCCTGCAAATAAAGGGCTACCCGGTCTGGCATAAAAAATCCTTTTGATGAAGCTAATCACTAAAATTCAGTTCTGTTGACGTTCTGTATCTGACGGGTATTCCCTACCCGGATGGGTTTGGACGGCACTTCATGCCGTCCGCTGCAAAAACAACACCCAAAAGTCAACTGTCAACACAATCTAGCCACTAATATCCAGTTCGTAATCCAGCCCGCGCACCACATGGTTATACTGGTCAAGGTCTACTGGCAGGTCAATGTCCAGCGCCAGACGGTCAGAGCGATAGACTTTCGGCTCAACAGCCGCCTCGCGTGCTAACTGCACATGCCGGTGAAAGCTACCCGGGCCAAAGGCGAAATGGATCAACCCCGGCGGGCGGATCAACAGCGCGTTGGTGCCGTCCTGCTCCTGATCGGTCGCAATCACCACCGAGAACGGGTCGCGCCCCAGCGCAACCACGCTGCTGATGTCCTCCGCTGTCACCAGCGGCAGATCAGCCGGCAGCACCAGCACCGCGTCCCCGCGCCACCCCGCGACCACCTGCGTTGCGCGCGTCAGTGCCGCGTTCAGTTCCGGCGCGCCGCTTTCCTGCACCGTGCGGGCGTTGTACTCGCGGGCGATTGCCAGCGCTTTAGTGTCCCGGCTGATAACCAGCGTACCGATCACCTGTGGCACTTCACGCACCACCTGCAGCACATGCCGGAACATCATCTCGGCAAGCTGCTGACGTTGTTCGGGGTTCAATACCCCCGAAAGCCGCGTCTTGGCGCGGTTTAAAGGTTTCACCGGAATAATTGCCCAAATACTCATAATCCTACCACCTCTTTATCCAGTCCAGCACATGACGGGCAAGCACTGCCCGATCCGTGTCGGTATGCATGATTGTGTCCATTGCCATCGTCCGCAGCCCGGAAATACTCAAAGCCGAATCCCGTTCGTCGTAAACGAATCCGTTAATTGCTTCACTATAAAATTGCGCGACGCTAGCTGCCGAAACGTCATACCCTAATTCTGTCATAAGTTTACTTGCAGGTCCCTTGACGGCCTGTCCCTGAATAATGGGCGTAATCGCCACTCGGGGGACATCCCGTGCCAGCAGCGCCGCCCGCATCCCCGGCACGCTCAGCACTGGCGTGATCGAGAGCCAGGGGTTCGACGGGCCGACGAGGATCACATCCGCTTCGGCCAGCGCCTGCCGCACTGCTTCGCTCATTGCGGCCTGCCCGATGCCCTCCAGCCGTATTCCCTTCATCGTCGGCTGCCAGCGATGCCGCACGAAGTATTCCTGAAATTCCAGTTCGCCGTGTTCAACAGTGTCTACCATCGTCGCCACAGGTGCGTCGGTCATCGGCAGCACCCGACACCGCACATTCAGCGCGGCGGTCAGCCGCTGGGTAATCTCCGTCAGCGGCACCCCCTCGCGCCACCACTGCGTCCGCAGCAGGTGCGTCGCCATGTCCTTATCGCCCAGCCCGAACCACGTGTCCAGGCCATAACGTTGCAGCGCGCCCAGCGTCTGGAACGTATCCCCGGCCACGCCCCAGCCGTTTTCCTTGTTCACCACGTCGGCCAGCGTGTACATCACCGTGTCGAGGTCAGGGCAAATGCGTAAGCCCAGATGCCAGAAATCGTCCCCTGTGTTGACGATCACCGTAAGCTGCTCTGGCGCAAGCACCTGCGCCAGCCCGTGTGCCAGCTTCGCGCCGCCCACGCCGCCAACCAGCGTCACCACTTTCTCTAGCGCCACAGCACCCTCGTTTCCAGCGGATGGCGGGTTTTCTCGCGCGTTTCAGCCGGATACCCCATGCCAATCAAGCCCTGCGGCTGCCAGTCCTCCGGCAGCGCCAGCACGTCACGCACCACCTGCGGGCAGAACAGCGGCGCGCACATCCAACACGCGCCCAGCCCCAGCCCATGCGCCGCCAGCAGCAGATTCTGCCCGGCCATCGCCGTACTCTGCACAGCCATGATGTATTCAGCCTGCGCGCGCCGGTCATCGGCGTAGGTATCCATGTCCACCATTGAGAGGCACAGGACAATCAGCACGGGCGCTGAGGTCATGCGGGAGTAGGAACGGGCGACATCGTTCTCGATCACCTCTGACGGCGTATTGTCGGCTTCCAGATCACGCCGCAAGCGCGCGCCCATCGCCCGCGCCAGCGCTTCCTTCTGCGCCCGCGTTTCAACCACCGCGAAGCGCCACGGCTGGCGATTATGCGCCGAGGGCGACCATGTTGCAGCGGTCAGTACCTGTTCAATCATCGCGCGCGGCACCGGGTCGGGATGGTAACGCCGCACGGAGCGTCGTGTCAGCATCGCGCTCATCAGCGCGAATGGTTCGTGTGTGCTTTCCAAATCAACCCTATCTGTACAAATCCTGTGCCGCCGGGCGGTAAAGATCACTCGCCCGCCCATCAAGCGGCGGAAATCGCAGCCCGCGCAGATGCACCACCGGGAGGCCTTCGCGGCCTTCCCCGGTCAGCAGCGCCGCCGCCGAGGCCACCATATCAGCATATCCCTGTACACTGATTTGCAGCGTGCGCCCGAACATATCCTGCTGGCCGCGTAAATCCAGCAGCGCGGGCAGCCCCGCCGCGCCAATCGCCACCCCCACCGTGCCTAAGCGAAAAGGCCGCCCGTGCGAATCGCTGATGACCACGCCGACCTCCGCGCCTGTTCGCTCATGCAGCCCCACGCGAATCGCCCGCGCCGATGCGTCCGGGTCAAGCGGCAGCAGCAGCACGCGCGCATCCGTCCCATCCAGATTCGACTGGTCAATGCCCGCGTTGGCGCTCACAAAGCCCAGACGATGCTGCACCACCAGCACATGCCGCGCCTTGCGCGAGACAGCCGTGCTTTCGCGCAGCACAAGCTCCACCACGCGCGGGTCTTTGTCTGTCTCCTGTGCCAGTTGCAGCGCCGCCGCCGAGGGGGTCACGGATGCTAATTCTACCACGCATCCCTCAGCCTTGGAGACAATCTTGGAAGTCACCACCAGCGCGTCGCCGTTTTGCAGGGTGATGTCCGCCGCCTGCAAGCCAGCTACAATCATCTCAACCAGATCATCGCCCGGCTTAATCGCCGGGATACCGGGCAGCGCGGTCAGCGCCAAAGATACCGGGTCGCCCTCCATAACTTAATCAATGCCCGTGATGCGAATACCAGAGCTTTTCACGCCGTACTGTTTGTTGATGTACAGCAGCACGGGCGTAAGCGCCTCAATCGCAATCGCGTTCGGCAGCAGCCCGGCATCAATGCCGCGCATCCCTGCCGCTTCCACCAGCCGGATCACGTCTGCCTTCGCCGCCGCGTCATTGCCACACACCAGCACATCACAATCCACTTCGCTGTCCAGCCTTTCCAGTTTGATGTAGCTGATATTCTGGAACGCGGCCACCACGCGCACATCATCCCCCAGCAGCGCCTGCGCTTCCAGCGCGGCAGACTGTCCCTCTGGCAGATGCACCGTCCGCACCTTCGGCGGCTTCAGCGGCACGGTGATGTCCACCAGCACCTTGCCCGCCAGATGTTCCTTCACGCTCTCCAGCGTGGCCTTATGCGCGTCATACGGCACGCTCAACACGACCATATCCGACGAAGCGGCGGCAGCCGCGTTATCCATGCCCGTGATGTATTCGCCGCCCAGTTCCTGATTAAGTTCCGCCGCGCGGCTGGCCGCGCGCTCTGCATCGCGCGACCCGATAATCACCCGATAGCCATTAACTGCCCAGCGCATCGCCAGCGCCGAGCCTTCCTTGCCTGTTCCCCCCAGCACGCCGACCACAACCACCGTGCCACGATCACCCGCCTGCGTCATGCTTACTCCATTCATGTAAATTAAACCGCCCGGTTAAAGACCATTTCTTTTATCGCTGTGCGTCATGGCGGTTCAAAATTATTTCACATTCGCTGCGTACCGTTCCCACACCTTCGGCGCGAGCGCCAGCGCTTCCGCCGCCACTTCCGCCTCGTCCAGCGTGAGCAGTTCCCGGTCACGCATCAGCACCCTGCCCTGCACGATGGTCGTCGTCACCATCGAGGCCTCAAAGCCAAACAGGATATGCCAGGGCAGGTTGCCGTCGGTCAGCGGCGTGTATGGATGGTAATCCACAAAGATCACGTCCGCTATGGCTCCTTCGGCCAGTTCGCCCAGCCGCTGCCCGTCGAAGAAGCGGCTGGCAAGCCGCGCGTTATTATACACCGCCATGCGGGCAACATCCGCGCCGTTGGCCTTGCGCGGGTCACGATGCACCACCTTGTGCAGCAGGTATGCTGCCTTCCACTCCGCCCACATGTTATTGCTGAAGCCGTCGTTACCCAGACACACGTTCATGCCCTGCGCCAGCATCGCGTCTATCGCCGCCGCGCCCACCGCGTTGTTCATGTTGGAGCGCGGCTGATGCGTCACCCACGTGCCGCTGGCCTGCAATAACTGGCGCTCGGCTTCGTCAATATGGACGCAGTGTGCCGTAATCGTCTTATCCCCCAGCAGGCCAAATTCATCCAGCCGCTGCACCGCCCGCTTGCCATACTGGCGCAGGCTGTCCTCCTCGTCGGCCTCATGTTCCGCCACGTGGATATGTATGCCCTCGCCCGGCGGCAGCGCGTCGGCACAGGCGCGCAGCGTGGCATCGCTCAACGTCAGGCTGGCGTGCAGGCCAAACGTCCCGCGCGTCAGCGTCCGCTGCTGGCTGGCGTTCATAAAGCGCAGGTTTTCGTCAATGCCCGCCTGCATCTTCTCCGCGCCATCGCGGTCTGTCACCTCGTAACACAGCACCGCCCGCAGCCCGGCCTGCTCCACCGCGTCGGCGATCACGTCCAGACTGCCCGCGATAAAGTTCGGGCTGGCGTGGTGGTCAATCAGCGTCGTCGTCCCGTGTTTGATGGCATCCACCAGACACACCAGCGCGCTGGCGCGTACCGTCTCGGCATCCAGCGCTTTATCCAGCGGCCACCATAAACGCTCCAGAATTTGCGGGAAGTTCTCCGGCGCGGGGCCGGGGATCGCCATACCTCGCGCGTATGCGCCGTAAAAATGGGTGTGCGCGCAGATGTTACCGGGCATCACCAGTTGGCCGCGCGCGTCAAGCTGCTCCGCCTGTGGATACCGCGCGACCAACTCGCGCGTCGGCCCTATCGCCCCGATCACGCCACCCTCAATATACAGCGCGTGATCGCTGAGGATGGCGTTTGGCGCGCCCCAGGTGACTAAATTTCCATGAACAATCAACATCTAATCTTACTGGCCGCTTTCTACTAAGGCTTTTAAATTCTCAAGGCTTTTTTCCATCTGGCTGGCGTTCATCCGTTCCAGCAGCAGGCGGTCAGCAATCGCGCCCAGCCCGCCGCCCTGCGTCTCATAGTCCAGCACATTGGTTAAACGTGTCCCCCCCGGCACAGGCGTATGCGTCCAGCGGCTTGTGCCTTTCAGGATGCCGCCCTCAATCTGGAGCAGGATATGATCGCCCGGCACGTATTCCAGCACGGTAAACGTCAGGTCAAAGTTCATGCCCGCCGCTTTATAGACCATCTTCGCCTGGCCGCCCGGCTCCGGGTACGTCCCGTCTGCCTGCGAGCTTTCGACCCCCGCGTACCATTCCGCCAGCCGCTGACCATTCAGCGCCACCGCATCCACCGCTGTCCAGTCGCTGTTAATTTCAATGCTCCGCTCGATCTTCGCCATACGTTCTAGCTCCTTAAAATGCACATGCCTACCATTCAATGGTACATCAGCATCAAGGCCAGCCTGTATTCCAGATTTGTTCGGTGCTTAACTATCCAGCGGAATATCCACAGTGACTGGCCCGCCCTGCCGCGCGATCTCAGCGTAAATCTCGGCCAGGATCCTATCCTTCTCGTGCAGGTTATCCAAATAGATGCCACCCTCGCCGCGTTCGCTGGCGGCGATCACCGTGCCGCGCTCGCACAAAATCCGAAGCTGCGCCCCAAAGCCGGTTTCGCGCTTCTCGGCTTCCCAGTAGCGCTCTGGCCGCAGCCCGGTCTGCCGCAGCGCGTAATACACCCGGTCTACGTAATAATCAGCATCGCTGTACAGGTCGCTGACCTGCTGCGCGTGGATGAAGCGATCCCATGTGGTGTAGATAAAGCTGATCGGGCGGTGTGTCGGGTTGGCAATCGGCGGCGTTTTTTCCTTCAGTCCCGCGATCTGCACCTTGTAGTACACGTCGTTAGCGTGCTTGTGGTCGGCTTCCTTCGGCAGCAGGTCGCGGCGGTAAGCCAGTTCCAGCCCGGTACGCGCCGCGTAATAGGGGATCGTCCCGCTCTGCTCCTTAAAGACCCTGCCGCTCAGGAAAAACGCCAGATACTCCGCATATACCCCGCGCTTCATCCGTGCCTGAGGGATGCGATACCAGCCATCCTCGCGCAGATGGACGAAATCACGTTTGCGGTTGACCACCCCCACCAGCACCCGATCATCGGGATACATCGCCTAAACCCCGGTCGCCTCCGTCTGTCGCTGGCGTTCCAGCCGCGCGTCAATCGCCTGCACCATCTGCTGATGCTCTACCCACCAGTCCGGGTCGCGCTGCGCGTCCAGTTCCTCAACCGTTTTCCCCTGCTGCTCGACCCACGTGTAATACTTCAGGTTGTGCCAGCGCTCCCGCACCTCTGGCGTACCGCGCATGATCCAGGCGGTGTGCTGCCCGTGCAGGATGCTCTCCACCCGGCCAACAGTCGCCGCCTCGTCCAGCGTCCCGTAAGCCTCGGCCATATCGCTCATCACCGAGTGGTAACGGTCGAGCGCGTCGGTGGCGACCGTGACAATCACATCGTCCTCGCCATAGCCGTAATAGCGCGCCGTCTTGATCGCGCCCAGCACGTTGCAGATGCCGCTGATGCCGAACAGGCCGGACAGTTCCTCCACCAGCCCCTCGTCCACGCCGTAACGCTCCACCAGCACCCGGTTGGCGCGCGGCTCGGCCAGCACTTGCAGCACCTTCTTGCATTCCATATCGTTAATGCACATCAGCGCGTCCATGTTCATGACGTTGTGAACCCATGTCACATGCTTGTCGCCGATGCCCTGAATATCATGCGCGCCATAGCCGTTGTTGTACAGCGTCGGACACTGCACCGGCTCCAGCCCGACGATCTTATGCTCCGGCCAGACCTGCTTCAGGCGGTCGCCCGCCGCGATCGTCCCCGCGCTGCCCATCGCCGAGACAAACGCCGCTACCCGTCCTCGGCCAACGCCCCGGCTCGCCAGTTCATCCGCCAGTTCGACAATGGTGTTCCCGGTCACATGATAGTGAAAGCGGTAATTGCCCATCACCTCGAACTGGTTCAGAATGCGAATGTTCGGGTCACTGGCGCGCAGGCGGTGTGTCTCGTCGTAAATTTCCTTGACGTTGCTCTCCGAGCCAACCGTCTTAATCACCTTCGCGCCGTAACTTTCAATGCGCGCGAAGCGTTCGCGGCTCATGCCCTCTGGCAGCACGACCAGACTTTGGCAGCCCATGCGCCCGCCGACCCACGCCCCGCCGATGCCGTAATTTCCGGTCGAAGGCCACACCAGCGTATGCACCGCCGGGTCTACTTCGCCGAACAGTGACTTCTCCAGCAGCACCGAGTACGCCGCCCCCACTTTATGGCTGCCAGAAGGGAACTCCCGCCCATAAATCACCACAATAGGCGCTTTTACCCCGGTAAATTCCGGCGGCAGCACCACATGATAAACCTGATTTTCACCATCCCGCCACGTGATATTAAACAGGTTCACCGGGTCCAGCGGGTCACTCGCCCGCGCCTTAAGCGCCTGTTCGCGGGTGCGCGCGGCGATCTTCTGCGGGTGCAGCATTTCTTCAAACGTCGGGCCAGTAATCACAAAAACACTCCCGTGTTATTATTCTTCTTCTTCATCCAGTAAACGCTGCTCAAGTACGCGAATTTCGTTTAGCACTTCGTCCCGGCGGTTCGCCAGCCCCCGGTAACGGGTGCGGTCTTCTTCTGACATCTGCTCAGAGTTGCCCCCGCTTGCCATAATCAGCGCGTTAATCTGCTTCTGAAGCGCCTCATAAATCAGCACCAGCTTGCGGTAATTCTGTACCTGATATAACGTGCTGTTCTCTTCGGAGTCCATCATGACCTCATCCCTGCGCTTCTGGCTCTGGTTCAGAGATCACCGGCGCGGCGGGCTGGGCAGACCTGGAGGCTTCGCGCTCAAAGCCGCTGGTCGAGGCGACGATATACAACGGGCGATCGCGTGCTTCGTCATAAATACGCGCCACATACTGCCCCATCACAAACAGGAAGAACAACTGAAACGAGCTGAGCAGCAGCAGCAGCACAATCGTCGTCACCTGCCCGCCCAGAAAGCCGCTGCCCAGCGCGACACGCAGCAGCGAAATCACCGGAATCGCCAGAATCGCCAGCACCCCCAGAAAGAAGCTGACATAAACCATGATTTGCAGCGGGAAGTACGAGAACCCGGTAATGGCATCCATCGCAAAGCGGATCATCTTCCGCAGCGGGTACTTGGTTTCGCCAGAAAGCCGCGCCTGCCGCACATACGAAATGCCCGTCTGCTTAAAGCCTATCCAACTGGTCATCCCGCGAATGAAGCGGTTATGTTCGCGCATGGATTGCAGCGCTGCCACCACTTTTCTGTCCATCAGCCGAAAGTCGCCCGTGTCCATCGGAATATCCACGTCGGTGATGCGATAGATCAAACGGTAGAAGACTTTGGCCGTCACCAGCTTAAACCAGCTTTCGCCCTTGCGCTCCTCGCGCACCGCATACACCACCTCGTACCCCGCCTTCCAGCGTTCGATCATCTCCAGAATCATCTCCGGCGGGTCCTGCAGGTCGGCATCAATAATCACCACCGCGTCCCCGCTGGCATGATCCAGCCCGGCGGTCACGGCAATCTGGTGGCCGAAGTTACGCGCGAAGTTCACCACTTTAACGCGCGCGTCCTGTGCAGAAAGCGCCTGCAGCAGTTCCAGCGACCGATCCCGGCTGCCGTCATTCACCGTAATCAACTCCCAGCTTTCACCTGTGGAGTCCATCACTTCTTGTATACGTTCGTACAAAACCTGTATATTGCCCTCTTCGTTGTAGATCGGGGCGATGATCGAATAGCGGGTATCTGCGTTCATGAATCCCTCAACGCTGCCAAAACCTGCCGAACTGAATCTAAGTCAGGCCGCACTTGTAACGCGCTGCCCACGGCCTGCTGCGCGCGCTTAATATCTTTTAGGCCATTTCCGGTAACTAACAAAACCACTGTCTCGTCTGGCTGTATTAAATCTGATTGTACAGCACGTTTTGCCCCGGCGTAAACAGCCGCAGCGGCGGGTTCGGCAAAAACGCCCGTCAGCCGCGCCAGTTGCGGAATGGCTTCCACAATATTTTCGTCAGCCACAGCCAGAAATGCGCCCGCTGTTTCGCGCACTGCCCGCAGCGCTTTTGCCCGGTCGCGCGGCAGCCCGGCGGAGATACTGTCGGCCACCGTCTCCGCTGGCATCGGCTGCATCTCTGCTGCGTTCAGCCCGTTTTCCCACGCATGAACCAGCGCTGAACTGCCTGTCGCTTGTACACCGATCAGGCGCGGAATCCGCTCTATCCAGCCAAGCTGATGCAGTTCCCAAAAACCTTTATGCACCCCGCCGATAATACTGCCATCCCCCACGCTGACCACCACCACATCCGGCACCTGCCAGCCCATCTGCTCGGCCATTTCATAAGCGACGGTCTTTTTGCCTTCTGTCGTGAACGGGTTGACCCCCGTGTTACGGCAGTACAGCCCTTCTTCCTGCGAAACCGTCATGCACAGGTCAAAGGCCACATCATAACTGCCTTCGACCAGCAGCACCGTCGCCCCATACACCAGAAGCTGCGCGATTTTGGCCTCTGGCGCGGCGGCAGGCACGAAAATAATGATCTGCATCGCGCCGTCCTGCACCGACGCGCCCACCCCCGCCAGCGCCGCCGCCGCATTTCCGGTGCTGGCCGTCGTCACCACTGAGTACCCCTGCTCCAGCGCCCGCGTAACCACCATCACGCTCGCACGATCTTTGAGCGATGCGGTCGGGTTCCGGCCATCGTCCTTGACCCACGCCCGCCGCACGCCCAACTCCTGCGCCAGCCGGGCAGAATCCAGCAGCGGTGTCCATCCCACAGGCAGCAGCGGCACTTTTGTGTCCGGCTGTACAGGCAGCAAATCCCGGTAGCGCCACAAGGTCGCCTCATGCACATTACGCAGCACGTCGCGGTCAAGTCGCGCCCGCAGCGCCGCGTAATCGTACAACACGTCCAGCGTCCCCACCTCGCCGCACGCTGGACAGGTGTACGTCACCGCCCCCGATGCATACCCCGCCCCACATATCACACACCGCAGTTCCGCAATCCC
>CAZJSU010000020.1:0-53611 GCA_964548765.1 uncultured Anaerolineaceae bacterium | reverse complement strand
ATGAGGAAAAAGGGACGAAAATGCTGCGTGAATTTCAGAGTGAGCCATTTACCGATTTTTCGCAGCCAGAGAACGCGGCGGCGTTTGAAGCGGCGCTTCAACAGGTAAAGTCTGAGCTGGGGCGCACCTACCCACTGGTCATTGGCGGCGAGCGCCTTGACATGGACGACACGTTTATGTCGGTAAATCCTGCGCGGCCTGCCGAGGTGGTGGGCTACTTCGCGCAGGGGACAGCGGCGCACGTGGATCAGGCTGTTGAGGTGGCGACCGCCGCCTTTGAAAGCTGGCGCTTTGTCTCGCCGCAGGAACGCGCCCAGCATTTACTGCGCGCGGCGGAGGAGATGCGGCGGCGCAAGCACGAATTCAGCGCGACGATGGTGCTGGAAGTGGGCAAAACGTGGGCGGAAGCCGACGCAGACACGGCAGAAGCGATTGACTTTCTGGAATACTACGCCCGGCAGATGCTGCGTATTGCCGATGCCAGCGACCAGTTGGTGGATTACCCACCGGAGGATTTATCTCTTGAGTATATCCCGCTGGGTGTGGGCGCGGTCATTCCCCCGTGGAATTTCCCGTGCGCGATCCCGATGGGGATGGTCGCCGCGTCCATTGTGGCTGGCAATACGGTCGTCTTTAAGCCCGCCGAGCAAAGCCCGCTGTGCGGTTACAAGGTTGCCCAACTGCTGTGGCAGACCGGCCTGCCGGACGGCGTGCTGAATTTCCTGACCGGGCCGGGCGAGGTGGTCGGCGCGCAGATGGTCGAGCATCCGGCCACGCGCTATGTCAGCTTCACTGGCTCGCGCGATGTCGGGGTGCAGATTTACAACACGGCCTCCGTCGTCCAGCCCGGCCAGAAGTGGCTGAAGCGGGCAATTCTGGAGATGGGCGGCAAGGACGCGGTAGTGGTGGATGAAACCGCGCAACTGGAAGCCGCCGCGCAGGGGATCGTCGCCAGCGCGTTTGGCTTTCAGGGGCAGAAATGCTCTGCCGGGTCGCGGGCAATTATCGTCAACGAGGTTTACGATCAGATCACGGAGCGCGTTATTGATCTGGCGCGTAAACTGGTTGTCGGCGAGCCGGATGAAGGCCCGCATATTGATGTCGGGCCAGTGGTGGATGCCGATGCCATGCGTAAGATTATGGACTATATCGAGATCGGCACGCAGGAAGGCAAGCTGCTGCTCGGTGGTCAGCAGATAGCGACGGCGAGCGGGGGTTACTTCATCGAGCCGACGATTTTCGGGGATGTGCCGGGCGACGCGCGCATCGCGCAGGAGGAGATTTTCGGCCCGGTGCTGGCAATCATTCGCGCGCGTGATTACGACGAGGCGCTCGAAATCGCCAACAGCACCGAGTACGGGCTGACAGGCGCGGTCTTTAGCCAGGATGCCGAGCGGCTGGCGCGGGCGCGGCGCGAGTTCCATGTCGGCAATCTTTACCTCAACCGCAAGTGTACCGGGGCGCTGGTGGGCATTCATCCGTTTGGCGGTTTTAACATGAGCGGGACGGACAGCAAAACAGGCGGCCCCGATTATCTGCTGCTGTACACACAGGCCAAGAGCATCGCCGAGCGCCTGTAAAGCACGGGCGCACAACGAAAAATTGCTTCCTGCCAGCATATACCCCTATAATCAGATCGTTTATCACCAACGATCAAGGGGGTGTCAATTTGAAGGGTGCTTCACGACACGAGATGTTAAGCTGGCAGGATGTGGATAAGCTGATTGACACGTTGATTCCGCAGTTGAAGGCAGCGGGGACGTTCGACGCGATTATGCTTATTACACGCGGTGGCGTTATCCCCGGCGGGATGCTGGCCGAAGCGCTGGATATTCGCCACCTGCTGACAGCGGCGGTAGACTTCCCAACCACAGAGAGCGCCGGGCTGATGGCCTGGCCGACCTTTCTACAGTTTCCAGAACCGGCGCTGCTGCGCGGGCGGCGGACGCTGATTGTGGATGATGTGTGGGGCAGCGGGCGCACCAGCACCACTGTGCGCGGGCGGGTGGAGAAGGCCGGGGCGCAGCCGTTTACCTGTGTGCTGCACTTCAACCCGTACCGCTCGCTGTTCACCAAGTCCGAGCCGGACTTTTACGCGGCGGTCACGGATACATACATTGTGTACCCGTGGGAAGTGGATCGGGGGACGCGGGGTATTCCTCTGGGTGAGCCAGAGATTAATTAAAAATGTGCGAATACGCCGTTCAAAAGATTTTCTGCTATAATGATATATCGGTACACAGGTATTAAACGTTTAGTGAGACACCGTTGTAGTATTCTTACCAACTAAACCATACTCTATCTTGTGGGTGCATATCTCGCAAAGATATACTCGAAATATGGTCTTAGAAGGTTGCTACGGCGAGATATGTCCCACAAATACCTGATTTTAGGATTGCTGACTGAACGGGCGATGTCTGGGTATGACATCAAGAAGCACGTTCACAACGTCTTGAGCGCAGTCACGAGTGCCAGCTACGGAACCCTGTATCCGACGCTGCACAAGCTGCTTGAGGAAGGTCTGGTCGAAGTTCAGGAAGTACCACAGCAGTCCCGGCCTTCAAAAAAGCTGTATCGCATCACCGACAGGGGAAGCGACGAGCTTCAAGTATGGCTGCGACAGCCGCCAGTCGCCGATCAGGTGCGCCGCGAGTTTTTGCTGAAGCTGTATCTGGCTGACAGCTTACCCAGACAGGAACTCTTGACGCTTCTGGCAAAACGGCGTGATGAAACGGAGGCGCAGATTAAAACGTTGCGTAAGGAGAGCCAGCGCGTCGCTGAATCTCAGCGTGTGTGGGTCATTCAGTACGCGCTGTCGCAGTATGAGGCGGAGATCGGCTGGCTGAAACAGCTAGAGGCCGAGATCGAAAACGCCTGCTGACACACCAACGCAATACGGGCAATTCACAATCCACGCCTATGGTATTTCGTCTCACGGGGCAGGGACAACAACTTTCCACAAGGCTGTAGGGCATAGATGAGTGTTACGAATTCGGACGCGAACCAAAAAGATTACGGAGCGGAATTCCGGGAACTATTAGAATCCTCGTTTAACTACGCGCCACCCAAGCGCGGTGAGATTCGCAATGCCATCATCTTGCAGATTGATGACCGCGAAATCATCGTGGACATGGGCGCGAAGCGGGACGGCATTGTGCCTAATCAGGACATTGAACGCCTCGACCCGACTTTTCGCCAGTCGCTCCGGGTGGGCGAAGAGGTGCCTGTCTACGTGCTGAACCCCCGCGATCAGGACGATAATCTGATCGTCTCGATCAACATGGGCTTACAGCAGTACGACTGGGAACGGGCGCGCAGCCTGTTGACCAGCGAGGAAGTGGTGCCAGTGATCGTGACCGGGCATAACCGGGGCGGCATTCTGGTGCGCTGGAACCGTCTGGAAGGCTTTATCCCCAGTTCGCATCTGGTTTCCATGAATCTTTCTGGCGAACGGCGCGATGCGTGGGACGACCTGCGCGACAAGGAACTGGTTGTCAAGGTGATTGAAGTAGACCAGGATCGCCGCCGTCTGATCTTCAGCGAGCGCGAAGCCCAGAAGGAATGGCGCGCGCAGCAGAAGGCGCGGCTGCTGGAAGAATTGCAGGAAGGCGACCGGGTTCGCGGGACGGTTACGGGCCTGCGCGACTTTGGCGCGTTTGTGAACTTAGGGGGCGCGGACGGCCTGATCCACGTGAGTGAACTGGCGTGGCACCGTGTAGACCACCCGCGTGATGTGCTGCGTGTGGGCGAGGAGATCGAGGTTTACGTGCTGAACCTTGACCGCGAATCCAACCGGATCGCCCTCAGCCGCAAGCGCCTGCTGAGCGACCCGTGGGAAAGCGCAGCGCAGCGCTACCATGAAGGCCAGTTGATCGAAGGTACAGTGACCAACGTGGTGGACTTTGGCGCGTTTGTGGCGCTGGATGATGGCCTTGAAGGGCTGCTGCACCTGAGCGAAATGGGCGATGGGTCGCTGAAGGAGCCGCACTCTTACGTGAAGAAGGGCGACCGCCTGAGCCTGCGTATCAGCCATCTGGAGCCAGAGAAGCGGCGTGTCGGCTTCACCCAGCGCTGGGGGACGGACGCGACCGAAGCTGAAGACAACGCTGGTGCTGTGGCAGAGGCTGACGAGGCCGCGCCCGCTGATGAGCCACCTGCTGAGGAAGAGGCCGAAGCCCCGCAGGACGTGAACGACGCGGGCGCTGATGAGGCGGCTGAAAACGACGCAGAATAAGGTAAATGCTACCAAACCACAAAATCTGACTTTCGTGGTTGTTTTTCGTTGACAAACATAACCCTAACTTGTATAATCCGTCCCTGATCTCTCGGGGAGGGGGGCGTAACCTGGCGTAGGGCTAAACTGCACGATCTCCAGACTTTGCCACCTATTTTCCAAGCCAGTTGAGGCTCGGTAACTCGATCATCCCATGAGTTCACCGGGTTTTTTCATGTCTATCCCTGAAGATGGTCAAAAATCTTACCCTTGGGGGCTAAAAAGTTATGCATATCGAAAGTTCGTTGGACACTGCATCCGACGGTATGGATTTTGCCGCCTTATTAGAGGCTTCTTTTGCCCAGAAAGAACCGGAACGCGGCGAAATTATTAGCGGGACTGTGCTGGCCGTAGATCATTTTGGTCTTATTGTGGACGTAGGCATCGGGCGCGACGGTGTTGTTCCACGCAGAGACCTTGAGCGCCTGCCAGAAGACTATCTCCTCGAGTTTCACGCCGACGACGAAGTTGATGTCATGGTGGTTCGCACCGAAGACGAGGACGGCAACCTTGTCCTGTCGGTCTCTCAGGCACGCCAGAGCGAAGACTGGCGGCAGGCCGAGAAGCTGATGGAGAACGACGAGGTGTGGGAAGGCATCGTGACCGACGCGAACCGGGGCGGCCTGATTGTGCCGTTCGGCAATCTGCGCGGCTTCGTGCCTGCCAGCCATGTGACCGGCCTGTCACGCGGGTTGAACGAGGAAGACCGCAAGAACCAGATGAGCAATCTGGTCGGCAGTAAGGTGATGCTGAAGGTCATTGAGGTCAACTGGAAGCGCCGCCGCCTGGTCTTTAGCCAGCGTGACGCGCAGCGCGACCGGCGCGAAGCCCGCAAGGAAGTGCTGCTGGACAAGCTGGAAGAAGGCGAGATTCGCACCGGTGTGGTCAGCGGTCTGCGCGACTTTGGCGCATTCGTGGACCTGGGCGGGGCAGACGGCCTGATTCACATTTCGGAACTGGCGTGGCACCGTGTCAAGCACCCGCGTGAAGTGCTGAACGTGGGCGACGAGGTGACGGTGTACGTCCTGCGTCTGGACGAAGAGGGTAAGCGTATCGGCCTCAGCCTGAAGCGGCTGCAGGAAAACCCCTGGGATATTATTGAAACGATTTACCATGTCGGGCAGTTGGTGGAAGGCAAGGTTTCGCGCATCGCCCAGTTTGGCGCGTTTGTCAGCCTTGACCCCGGCATCGAAGCGCTGCTGCACATCAGCCAGATGGGCGACCCGCAGCCAGAGCATCCCTCGCTGGTGGTGCATGAAGGCCAGAGCCTGCTGATGCGTGTCATCAGTATCGAGCCGGATAAGCAGCGCCTCGGCCTCAGCCTGAAGGAAGTCACCGAGGAAGAATTTACCCGCTGGGACGAAAAGCGCCGTGCCGAGCGCGCCCAGCTTGAGGCGGCTGCCGAAGAAGCTGCGGCTGACGCTGACGATAGCGCCCCGGCTGAGGATGTGGTAGAGTTGGACGAGAATCTTGAACCAGCCGAGATGATGGCTGAAGAATAGGCACCTGAATTCACTTACGAGAGGAGGTGAAAAGCGAGTATATGGCATCTGTAAACCTGAAGCCGAATGAGTCCCAGGAATCACTTTTGCGGCGTTTCCGTAAACGTGTGACCAACAGCGGCATTTTGAGTACCGTGCGCCGCAAACGCTGGCATATTTCCAAGAGCGAACTGCGACGTATCGAGAAGAAAAAGGCTATTCGCCGGGCGCGCCGTCGCCAACGTAAGGCGGCGACCCGTTAAAGACTGAGGCGGGTTGATAGGTAAAAGAAACCGCTGTCTTTTTGGGGCAGCGGATTATTGTTTTTCAAAGTGTTTATTTGCATAACGTTTATAAAGGATGGATATGGCGAAGCGAGAAGAAAAGAAGAAAGAAGAGAAGGTCGAAGTAGAGGGGACCGTGGTCGAGGCGCTGCCCAACACCCAGTTCCTTGTTGAGCTGGAGAACGGCCACCGCATTCTGGCATATCTCTCTGGCAAGATGCGTAAATATTATATCCGCATCCTGTTGGGGGATCGTGTCAAGGTTGAGATGAGTATGTATGACCCCACACGTGGCCGCATTACTTATCGCTATCGGGATGCTGGCGGGTCGGGTGGCGGCGACAGCTTCAGTTAGGCGCGTATCACCCCTGTTCAGGTTTTTGTCAAGCTCGGCGCATTTGGGTGGCGGGCTTTTTTATTTGGCGAACCCATCATGCACAGACGTTTAACGTCGCGCTGGGGGCTGGCGCTGCTGCTGTTACTGGTGCTGTGGGGGACACGCCTGCCCGCGCTGGAAGCGCTGCCGCTGCACAACGACGAAGGGCTGCACCTGCGCCGCGCGGTCGAGGTATGGCACGGGCATCCGTTCTGGGACATCAGCGACGGCAAGATCATCAATCATTGGCCTATCGCGCTCTTTTACCCACAACATGCGCCTGTCTTTGTGGGGCGGCTGGCAACCGTGTTCGTCAGCATGATTGGGCTGGCCGGGGGCTACGCGCTGGCCTGCCGGGTCGGTGGTCGCTGGGCAGGGCTTTTCGCCGGAGCGCTGTGGCTGGCAAGCCCGTACCTGTTCTTTTACGAGCGCATGGCCTTGAGTGACGCGCAGGCCGGGGCGCTGGTCGTGCTGGCGCTGTACTGCGCGCTGCTGACCGCGCAGACCGGGCGCTACCGCATTCACGCAGGGCTGGCTTTCGGCGCGGCAGCGCTGTTCAAGTTCACCGCCGCGCCTTATGCGCTGGCAGTCGCTTTCATTATCCTCAGTGTCAGCCGATTCTCTTTCCGCCAGCGGTTGACGAACCTGCTTGTTATTGGCGTGGTCGCGGCGCTGTGCTTTGTCCCGCCGCTGGCCTATCTGGCGCTGCGCGGTGGTGACTTCTTCGGCATCGCGCTGGGGTGGATCGGCGGGTCGTCCGGCGGCAGCCCGGCCTTTGCTGATAATCTGGCGCGGCTGTGGTCGGTGCTGACCGGCTTCGGCACGCTCAGTTGGCTACTCCTGCTGCTGGTTGGGCTGCTGCTCCTGCTCATTTTAGGTCGTCGTGATGGGCGCTTGCTGCTGGCCGCCAGCCTGATTCCATTTCTAGTAACCACTGTATTAGGGCGCGAGGTGCTGCCCAGGCACTATGTCGCCGCGCTGCCGCTGGCGCTGGTGCTGGCCGGGGTCGGGCTTGGCCTGCTGCACCGATGGCTCAGCGAGGCGCGTGAACGTGCCGTGCTGGCTGGCCTGAGCATGGCGCTGCTGGTCTTTTCGATGATTCCTTTTATTACGGCGGCTTATCACGACCCCGCCGGGCTGACGCTGCCGGACGCGGTGCGTACCCAGTACGTCACCGATCACAGCGCGGGCTATGGCCTGCGCGAAGCGATGGACGCGCTGCCGCGAATGACCGCGCCGGACATCCCAGTGATCGCCAGCATGTTCCCGGATAGCTGCCGTCGGGCGAACTTTTACGCCACAGAGGCGCACCGCCTGCGCTGCGTCAATGCGCCGGGCTTGCCAGAGATCGAACAGGCGTTAAATGAACATGGCGTGGTTTACGTGCTGGTGGATAACGCGCCGCTGATCGGCGTGGACGCTGCCGCGCTGCCCGTACAGGCCCAACAGATCGCGGCCTTTCCGCGCCCCGGCGAAAGCCTCGAAGATGCCTCGGTCATGTTATGGCGGCTCAGTGCGTCAGACGTGGGGCGCTGAGGCGGGCTGACGCTCGAAGCGCAGCGGGCGCATCCCGTTCAGCGTGACCAGCAGCGCCATGCCGACATCGGCGAAGATCGCCACCCACAGCGACGTTAACCCGAGCAGCGCCAGCAGCAGGAAAGCGAACTTCAGCCCGAAGCTGAGGATCACGTTCTGCTTAATCAGCGTGCGCGCGAAACGCGCCAGCCGCACCGTGAAAGGCAGTTGGGCGAGGTCGTCGGCCATGAGCGCTACGTCTGCGGTTTCCAGCGCTTGCGGGCTGCCCGCGCCGCCCATCGCAATGCCGACGGTGGCGGCGGCCAGCGCCGGGGTATCGTTCACACCGTCGCCCACCATCGCCACGCTGCCGTAAGCCGCGACGAGTTTCTCCACCGCTTTCACCTTGTCCTGTGGCAGCAGCCCGCTGTGGACTTCGCTCACGCCCACCTGCGCGCCGACAGCCTGCCCGACCGCCGCGTTATCCCCGGTCAGCATCACCGTCGGCAGGCCAAGCCCGTTTAATGCGCTGATGACCCGACGGCTGCTCGCGCGGGCTTCGTCGGCCAGCGCCACAAAGCCGCGCACCCGTTCCCCGTCGGCCAGCAGCATCGTCGTATGTCCCTGCGTCTCCGTGTCTTTGACCAGCGCGCACAGTGATGCCGGGTGCGGGAATTCGGCATCGAACAGGCTGTGGCTGCCCACTGTCACCATCTGCTGGTTGACGATACCGCGCGCGCCGCGCCCGGCCAGCATCTCCACCGACTCAGCCGGCGCGTACAGCGTGTCCAGACGGCGCTGCCGCGCTGCGTGGACGACAGCCTGCGCCAGCGGGTGAGTCGTGCGCCGTTCTACGGCGGTCGCCAGCGCCAGCACATCGTCGCACAGGATGCAGCTTTCGCCTGTGGCACAGTCTACCGAACGGTAGCTGATCACGGCGGGCTGGCCTTTGGTGAGGGTGCCTGTTTTATCGAAGGCGAAGGCTTTCACGCTGCCAAGCGCTTCCAGATGCGCGCCGCCCTTAATCAACACGCCACGCCGGGCAGCGGCGGCAATCGCGCTGATGACTGTTACCGGGGTGCTGATGACCAGCGCGCACGGGCAGGCGATCACCAGCATGGAAAGCGCGCGGTACAGCCAGCCGTGTTCGGTGGCGGTATCGTAAAACGGCGCGTTAAACAGCAGCGGCGGCACCAACGCTACCAGCGCCGCCAGCACGACAACCGCCGGGGTGTAATAATGCGCGAAGCGGTCAATCAGCCGCTGGCTGGGCGCGCGCACGCTCTGCGCTTCTTCCACCAGCTTAATAATGCGGCTCAGCGTATTATCCGCCGCCAGACAGGTCACGCGGAGCGTCAGTGTTCCCTCACCGTTCAGCGTCCCGGCGAAGACTTCATCCCCTGCCGCCTTCGCTGCAGGGATGCTCTCGCCCGTGATCGGTGCCTGGTTCACGCCGCTTGTTCCGGCCAGCACCACGCCATCCATGGGGATGCTCTCGCCGGGTTTGACGAGAATTGTGTCGCCCACCTCAAGCTGGCTGACGTGAACGGTTTCTTCGTGGTTGTCGCGCAGGCGTACCGCCTGTGTCGGCTTCAGCGCCATCAGGCTGCGGATGCTCTCGCGGGCGCGGTCGGCGGTGTAGCCTTCCAGCGCCTCGCCAATGGCGAACAGGAAGATCACGATCGCGCCTTCCAGATACTCGCCGATGAGAATCGCACCGATGGCGGCGATGGACATCAGCAGGTTGATGTTAAATTCGCGGTTAATGCGTAGGGTGTTCACGCCGCTTTTGAAGATCGGCGCGAGGGTAATCAGCATGGCGGCTGTGTAGAGCAGCGCGGTCAGGTTTTCCGGCAGCCCGGAAAGTGATAAGCCCAACGTGAGCAGCGCCAGCAGGCCGCCAGCGAGCGCAATCTGCGTTTCGCGCCGTGCGACAAGGTAATCCCAGAAGCCGACGATGCCGCCGCGCATGGGCGTACCCGCTGGTGGCGTGTCCTGTGTAGCGCTTTCCGGCGCGACGAGCGACTTGCCCAGCGCGCGCACCCGTGCCTCCAGCACATCGAAAGCGACCTCGCCCTCCAGATGCAGCGTGCTGCTGGCAAAATCCACCCGCGCGGCTTTCACCCCGTCCAGTTTCGCCACGCCTGTCTCAACCTCGCGGGCGCAGCCAGCGCAGTCCATGCCTTTGACGGTGTAGATTTTTAGAGTTCCTTTTGCGCTCATTAGGATGACTGCCCTCTGTGACCAGCGTGATTGAAACGTCGTCTCAATATATGCATGAGTACACATATATTTTACCGCCAAATACCTGCCGGATCAAGCGATTGGCCTTGTCGCCGCTTATCCTGCTGTGGCAGGGGAACGTCATTGACACAAGGTGGTTCTGGCATGATACAATCGCCCGCATGAGAAAACCAAAGCTGTACCTGCCTTTGCTGCTGGTGGCGCTGTTGATGAGCGCCTGCAACCTGAACCAGCCTGAACCGAATATTATCTACGTGACCGCCACGCCGGACGCGACGGCCACCGAGTCACCCCCGCCCACACCTACACCGCCGCCCCCCACGCCCACCGTTGAACCTGAAATCGTGCTGAACCTGGCCGATCACTACCTGATTAACGGTTATTTTGAGAACGCGGCCATCACCTACCAGACGGTGCTGGCACAGGGCGCGCCGCCAGACATCAGCGCAGAGGCGGCCTTCCGTCTGGGACAGTCTGCGCTGCGCGAGGGGTTATTTCAGGATGCGGCGGACGCGCTGACCGCGTTTATGACGCAGTACCCGCAGGACCTGCGCGTGCCGATAGCCTATTTCCTGCGTGGCGATGCCTACATGGGGCTTTCGCAATGGAGCGAGGCGCTGGCAGACTTTCAGCAGTACCTCGCGCTGCGCCCCGGCCTTGCCGACAGCTACGCTTACGAGCGCATTGGCGATGCACAGTTGGCGCTTAATCAGGTCGAGGCGGCGCTTGCCAGTTATACGCAGGCGGTAGAGGCCAACCGGACACTTACACCGCTGCTGGCGCTGCGCGAGAGGCTGGCGCAGGTCTACCGCAGCAGCGGCCAGCCGATAGAAGCTGTCGCCCAATACGACGCGATTCTGGCAGAGGCGCAGAACGAGCCTTACCGCGCGACGATTGAGTTCGTCGCGGCGCAGACGCTGCTGGGCGCGGGTGATCTGGAAAACGGGCTGGCACGAATGCGTACCGTGTTCGAGACGTACCCGGCCACGACGCAGGCTTACGAGGCGATGGGAGTGCTGCTGGAGAACGACGCACAGCTCAGCCAGTATGACATCGGGCGGGTGCGCTTCTTCTACGGCGATTATCAGGGCGCGATTGAGGCGCTGAACGATTTTTCCACGCAGCAGGCGCTGGTGAACATCCCGGCGGAACTGCACATGCTGCTGGGGCGGGCTTACCGTGAACTGGGGAACAGCGAGGCGGCGGTGGTCGCGTTCCAGACGGTGATTGACCAGTACCCGCAGGACCCGCTGTTCGGCGAGGCGCTGCTGGAGCAGGGGCGCACGCGCTTTATGCTGAACGATATTCCCCGCGCGATAGAGGCTTATCTTTCCGTGGCTGACGGTTATGGTTATCTTGATGCGGCGGCGGAAGCCCTGTGGCGGGCGGGCTATCTGGCGGCGACCAATGAGCAGCCCGAACAGGCGCTGACCATTTTTGACCGCCTGGCAAACGATTTCCCCGAAACACAACAGGCGCGCAGCGGCTTGCTGCTGGCGGGGTCAACCGCTTACGGGCAGGGGCAGAGCGCACAGGCCGAGCGCTTTTTCTCGCGGCTGGCGGCGACCGCTACAGGCGAAGAACAGGCCGAGGCGTACCTGTGGGTCGGGCGGCTGGCCTTGCAGCGTGGCGACACGACCACCGCGCAGCAGGCGTTCCAGCAGGCGGTCAGCGCTTCGCCGGACGGCTACTTCAGCGCGCGGGCGCAGGACTTCATCAACGGGCAGCCGCCCTTCGCGCGCCCGGCCAGCTACCAGTTCCAGTTTGACGACGCGAGCGGGATTGCGGCGGCGGAGGACTGGCTGCGGCAGCGCTTTGGCATCGAACAGGAAGGCGCGCTGTGGCCGCTGCCGGCGGCGCTGGAGGCCGAGCCGCGCCTGATTCGTGGCCGCGAACTGTGGACGGTGGCGGCGTATGAAGAAGCGAATGTCGAGTTTGGCGATCTGCTGGCAGCCTATGAAAGCGATGGGCTGGCCTCATACCAGCTTGCTATCTTCCTGCGCGGCATCGGGGCGTATTACCAGTCTATCGTCGCGGCGGCCAATGTCATCCGCGCGGCGGGGATAGGCACGCTGGACGCGCCGCCGTACATCGCCCGGATGCGCTATCCGGCTTATTACATAGACGTGGTTCAGGAAGTCGCGCAGCGGCGGGAGATTGACCCGCTGCTTGTGCTATCGCTGATTCGGCACGAAAGCCTGTTTAACGCTTACGCCACAGCCGCAGCGGGCGAGAAGGGGCTGACACAGGTGATCCCCAGCACCGGGGAATACATCGCGGCACAGCTCAACTGGCCGAACTACCAGCACAGCGACCTGTTCCGCCCTTACGCCAGTATCGAGTTCGGCGCGTTTTATCTGGAAGAGCAGCTTGATCGTTTTGCCAACAACGTGCCAGCGGCGCTGGCGGGATATAACGCCGGGCCGGGGCGGACGATGCAGTGGCTGGCGATCGCGGGTGATGACCCAGACCTGTTCATGTCCACCATTACCATAGACAGCACTCGTGGCTATGTGCAGCGCATTTACAGCTTCTACAACATTTACCGGGCGTTATACGGCGGGGAAAGCGCGGCGTAGACCAGGGTGGGAAACAAAAGCAGTGTCTGTTCAGGACACTGCGTCGCCCAAAAGTCGTTTGCGTTTCTGGCTTAGTTCTCGTTGCCGTTTTCGCCCAGCATCAGGCGGACTTTTGCCACAAGGTCATGATGCAGGATGGGCTTGGGCAGGTAGTCATTCGCGCCTGCCTCAATCCCGCGCATAATGCTTTCGGCATCGCCACGCGCTGAAAGAATCAATACCGGAATACGTGTTGTATCCTGCCGATCGCGCACGACGCGGCACAGGTCAATCCCGTTCATGCCGGGCATCATCACGTCGAGGATAATCAGATCAGGGGTGTTTTGGTCGAGGACGGCCAGCGCGGTTTTCGCGTCCTTCGCCTTGAGGACGCTAAAGCCGCCGCGTTCCAGCATAATCCCGATGAGTGTCAGCGCCCCGATTTCATCATCTACGACCAGAATTTGTTTTTTCATACACGCCTCCAAAGGCATGAAAAGCGCCGGGATAAAGCCTGCAACGCTTATCTTACCTGAATTTGAGTAAGCCTGTAAACATTAAGATGCTCTAAATTCTTATTACAAGTTCAATTTTACCACTATTTGCGAAAGTGGTGCAACCAGCATTAAGTATGAACTGCCTGTCAGCACGGCAGATTGCGCTCAATTATGCTGTAAGTTCCATTATATAGCGATAACAGAACACCAACCCTTTAGGACATATCCCTGTCAGCATTTTACAAAATGGGCTTAACTTTTTAATGGTTTCGTAACCTTTTATAGTAAGGCTTGCTGCCCCCTAAACTCTAGGGGAGCATCTGGGGATATAAGCTGTATTGTAATATAATTCGTGTGATAACCCCTTTAAACTCAACAACTCTTAACTTAAAGGCACAGGTTTAAGGAAAGGATGCATGAAAACCACTCCTATCATACAGGTGGAACACATCACTAAAAATTACGGCAATTTTCGGGCTGTGGATGACGTAACATTTGACGTTCATCAGGGCGAGATTTTCGCCATGCTGGGGCCAAACGGCTCTGGCAAGACCACCACGATTCGCATGATCCTCGATATTCTGCGCCCAGACAGTGGCACGATCCGCGTGTTGGGCGCGCCGCTGAACGATGAAACCAAAGACCGCATCGGCTACCTGCCAGAGGAACGCGGCCTTTACCGCAATGTTCCCGTGCTGGATGTGATGACGTATCTGGGGCGGCTGAAGGGGATGGCGGGCGACGCGGCCAAACAGCGCGCCATGATGCTGCTGGAAAAGCTGGACCTGGCGGAAGTTGCCCGTAAGAAGGTCAGCGAACTGAGCAAGGGGATGCAGCAGAAAGTTCAGTTTGCCGTGACGATCCTGCACCAGCCCGCGCTGATTATCGTGGACGAGCCGTTTTCCGGCCTTGACCCGGTGAACACACTGCTGATTAAGGACATGCTGCACGACTTCCGCCGGGAAGGTGGCACGATCATCATGAGTACCCACCAGATGTATCAGGTGGAGGAAATGGCGGATCGTCTGCTGATGCTGAGCAAAGGCCAACAGAAACTTTACGGCCCGGTGGAGGAGATTCGCGCGCAGTACGCCGCCCACGCCATCATCGTAGAGGGAGAAGGCCGCTGGGAAGCGCTGCCGGGCGTGGCCTCGGTCGAGGTAAACGGCACAGGGCGGGCCAGCGCGCGCCTTAACCTGACCCCAGAGGCGACCGCCGACAGCGTGCTGGCGGCCATCGCTGCCTCGCCAGACACCCAGATTCGCCGCTTTGAACTGGCGGTTCCCAGCCTGAACGATATTTTTATCCAGGTGGCGGGAGGCGATCGTCATGACTAAAGCGTGGTTGGTCGCCCGGCGCGAGTATCTCTATAACCTGCGCCGCCCCTCGTTTCTGTTTGCGGTATTTGGCGCGCCGTTAATCACTGTGGTGATGATTGTTCTGGTCATCGCCATCACGTCGAGCGCGGCTGAGGATGTCGAAAGCGTGGGGCAGGTGGGCTATGTGGACGAGGCGGGCGTGTTGAGCGCCGCTGCCGAAAAGCCGGAAACGTTTACCCCTTACGGAAGCGAGGCCGAGGCGCGTACCGCGCTGGAAGACGGCACACTCGGCGCTTATTTCGTCCTGCCAGAAGATTATCTGGCAACGGGTGCGGTGCAGCTTTACAGCCAGCGCCGCGCGCCTGAGGGGCTGCATGACCAGATTGACGAGTACCTGCTGACAAATCTGGGGCGGCAGGTGAGCGACGAGACGATGCTGGAGCGCATTAAAGCCCCTGTTGATCTGATTGTGGTGCTGGAGAACAGCGGGCGTGAGATCGGCGGGGAAGCTGCCGTTGGCCTCTTTATGGTGCCGGTGATCTTCGCCCTTGTGTTCATCATGGCGACGCAGACTACCAGCAGCTATCTCATGTCGAGCGTGGTAGAAGAAAAGACCACCCGCATGATGGAGATTCTGGTGACGAGTGTTACCCCGCTGCAACTGCTGGTTGGCAAGATCATCGGGCTGGGTGCGCTCGGCCTGACGCAGCTCATCATCTGGCTGGTGGCAGGGGCGGTTGGCCTGTCGCTGGGGCAGAACGCCGACTTTTTGAACGGCGTGATTATCCCGGCTGACCTGGCGGCGCTGGCGCTGGTGTATTTCCTCCTCAGCTACTTTCTCTTTGCCGGGCTGATGGCCGGGATTGGCGCGGTCGCCGGGTCTGAGCAGGAGAGCCGGCAGATTGCCGGGATTTTCGGCTTTGTCAGCGCGCTTCCCTTCTTCGCGTTTACCATCCTGCTCACCAATCCTGACAGCCCGATACTGGTGGTGCTGACGTTGATCCCGTTCACCTCGGCGCTCACCACGATTTTACGTGTGAGCCTGAGCGCGGTTCCGGCATGGCAGATCATCGCTAGCCTGTTTATCCTGCTGGCCTCGTCGGTCATCGCTGTCTGGGCTTCGGCGCGGGTGTTCCGCTGGGCATCGCTGCTGTATGGCAAACGGGCAACCCCGCGCGAAATCTGGCGGGTGATTCGCGGCGCGAATGTGAACCGTATGGGAACAGTAGCAGCAACACATGAGGAGCAGCCCGCATGAGACACATCCTTCAGGTATTTGTTTATGAGCTAAGCCGCAGCGTGCGGCGCAAGGGCTATCTTTTCAGCACGTTTGGCGTGCCGCTCATCGCTATCGCGCTGCTGTTCGGGTATCAGGCGCTACAGGACATGACCGCCGACGACAGCGCCGAGCCAGTCGCCGCGCCGACGATAGACCTCGGTGGCATTACCACAGCCGGGTATGTGGACGACTCCGGCCTGCTGAGCGTGCCTGCCGACGACCTGAGCGACGTGCTGGTGCATTATCCCGATGAAGCCGCCGCCCTGTCTGCGCTGAACAACGGCGAGATTGATGTGTACTATCACGTCCCGCCGGACTACCTGCAAACAGGCGACGTGCGGCTGGTCATGCCGTCGCTGTCGGTGAACAAGATCAATACCGATCTGATTCGCCAGCATCTGCTTGATACGCTGGCCGCCGATGTTGACCGCGATGTCTACCTGCGCCTGCAGAACCCGTCCAATATTGAGGCGGTTGCGCTGGATGGCCGGGAAGTGCCGGAAGGCACGCCACAGCAGGATTTCGGCTCGTCCTTCCTGCTGGTCTATATCTTCACGCTGGCGCTGATGATGGGGTTATTCCTGACCAGCGGCTACCTGATGCAGGGGTTGATCGAAGAAAAAGAAACCCGCATCATCGAAATTCTGATTTCCAGCCTGCGCCCGATGCAGTTACTGACCGGGAAAATTCTGGCCTTTGGCGTGCTGGGGATGCTGCAAATGATTGTGTGGGTGGGGGCGGTGGTTGTCGTGCTGCAATTCGCCGACGCGCTCAGTGCGATCTCGGTACTGGCGACCCTCTACCTGCCGCTGGATATTCTGCCGCTGGTGGCGGTGTATTTCGTGCTGGCGTACCTGCTGTTTGCCACCGCTTACGGCATCGTCGGTGCGCTTTCCGCCTCGATGCAGGAAGGGCCACAGTTCGCCATTATCTTCACGCTGCCCGCCGCGCTGCCGCTGTACTTTATCAGCCTGTTTGTCGAAGCGCCAGACGCGCCGCTGGCCGTCGGCCTTAGCCTGTTTCCAATCACCGCGCCGACTTCCATGACCATGCGGCTGGTGCTTGGCACCGTCCCCGGCTGGCAAATCGCGCTGGGGATTGCGCTGCTGGTGCTGACGATTCTGGCGATGCTGTGGCTGGCGGGGCGGCTCTTCCGGGTACAGACGCTGCTGGCCGGGCAAGCGCCCAAACTGCGCGACCTGCCGAAGCTGATCCGCAGTTAAAAGCGGTGCTGCCAGCTTTTTAAACGAAGTAAAACAGAGAACACGGCAAAAGCTCGCTGTGTTCTCTGTGGTTTACGGTGATTGGCTCCAGAGGCTTACCTGGTCGCCCACGTGATGAGGCCGGGCTGGAACGGCGTGGACAGCAGCTTGTGGCTGGGCAGCACCCGTACCGAAAGGCCGCGCTCTCCGCTGGTGTTATAGAGGATATTGGCGGCGAATTTGTAGGTGCCGTCGCCGTTGGCGTTGATGGACTGCATGTCTACCGCTGCGCCGTCCATGCCGATCTCGCCGTGATTGTTGAGCTGGCCGTAGTAGAGCTGCACCTGCACGTCTTCCGGAGACAGCGTCCCCAGTTTAACCACCGCCTCGACCGCGAACGCCTTACCGACCTTGACCTGCCCTTCAGAGATATTGACTGACTGGACTTCAATATCACCCCATGCCTGTTCAAGGTTGCTGCGCCACGCGGCATAGTCCAGCCCGTGTTTGAGGTCGCCCTCGGTCATGGTCAGCAGGGTTTGATACACGGGCATGTAGTAGTGGTCGGTGTATTCCTGCACCATGCGGTGGGTGTTGAAGAACGGCGCGAGGTCTTTAAGGCCGTTTTTGATCTTGGCGACCCACTCACGCGGCACATTATCGCGCCCACGATCATAAAACAGCGGCACGATGTCGCGCTCCAGCACGTTGTAGAGCGCCTGACTCTCGACATAATCCTGATGCTCGGCTTCGTAGTCGGGGTATTCTTCGCCGTTGCCAATGGCCCAACCGACAGACGGGTCATAACCCTCTGCCCACCAGCCGTCGAGAATGCTGCAATTCAGCCCGCCGTTGTAGATGACCTTCATGCCGCTGGTGCCGCTGGCCTCTTTGGGACGGCGCGGGTTGTTGAGCCACACATCCACCCCATGCACCAGATAACGCGCCACGCTCATATCGTAATTTTCCAGAAACACGATGCTGTGGTGCAGGTCTTCGTCGCGCGCCATGTGGACGATCTGGCGGATAAATTCCTTGCCTTCGGTGTCGTGCGGGTGTGCCTTCCCCGCGAAAACGAACTGTACCGGGCAGTCCGGGTTGTTGATGATCTTCTTCAGCCGCTCAATATCGCGGAAGATGAGCGTGGCGCGCTTGTAGGTCGCAAAGCGGCGGGCAAAGCCGATGGTGAGCGCGTCGGGGTTGAGGATTTCGCCAGCAGCCTCGATCTCGCTGCGCGGCGCGCCCCGGTTCTCTAGCTGCGCGCGTACCCGTGTCCGCGTGAAGGTGACAAGTTCGTGACGGCGGCGCTCATGGATGCGCCAGAGTTCGGTGTCGGGAATGTCGTCTACGGCCTGCCAGATGTCGGCGCGGTATTCTTCGGTGCGCCACGCGGGGTTGAGGTAACGGTCAAACAGCGTAGCAATCTCATCGCTAATCCACGTCTGAACGTGAATGCCGTTCGTGACCGAGCCAACCGGGACCTCGTGTTGGGGCAGGCCGGGGTAGAGCCAGTTCCACATCTGGCGCGAGACCACGCCGTGAAGCTGCGCCACACCGTTAGCGGCGGTGGACAGGTTGAGCGCCAGCACCGCCATCGAGAACAGTTCGTAATCGCCCATGTTCTCTCGCCCAAGATCAATAAACTCGTCGCGCGAAAGCCCCAGTTCCTGATAGTAATGGGTGAAGTGTTCGTCAATGAGGTCGAAGCCGAAGCGCTCAAGCCCCGCCGCGACGGGCGTATGCGTGGTGAAGATATGCCCGGCGCGGGCGATTTCTTTGGCCTGATTAAACGTCAGGTCATGCTCGTTCATCAACTGGCGAATACGTTCCAGCGCCAGAAAGGCGGAATGCCCTTCGTTCATGTGGCAGATGCTTGGGCGCATCCCCAGCGCTTCCAGCGCGCGGATGCCGCCGATGCCCATGAGGATTTCCTGACGAATGCGGGTGCGGCGGTCGCCACCATACAGCCTGTCGGTCAGGTCGCGGTCTTCCTCGCGGGTGTTGTCGGCGATGTTGGTATCCAGCAGATACAGCGGCACACGCCCGACCTGCACCTTCCAGATGACTGCGTACAGGTCGCGCCCCGGCATGGGAACGCTGATCCTGATCGGCTCGCCGTTGGCATCGCGCTGAAGCGTTACCGGCAGGTTGGAATAGTCGTTAATCGGGTACGACTCCTGCTGCCAGCCGTCGGCGTTTAAATACTGGTGAAAGTAGCCTTCCTGATAGAGCATCCCCACGCCTACCAGCGGCAGGCCGAGGTCGCTGGCGCTTTTGAGGTGGTCGCCGCTGAGAACACCGAGGCCGCCGGAATAATTTTGCAGGCATTCCGCCAGGCCAAATTCCATCGAAAAATAAGCGATGATCGGCTGCTCCTCGCCCGCGTACTGGCTTTTATACCAGGTGTTATCCGCGCGCATGTAATCATCAAACGCGGCAGAGACACGGTTAAGGTGTGCCATGAAGGCCGGGTCTTCGGCGGCGGCCTGCAGCCGATCCTGCTCAATTAACCCCAGCATCCACACCGGGTTATGATCGGTAGCGCGCCACAGGTCAGGGTCGAGGCGGCGAAACAGTGCTGTCGTCTCGTGGTCCCATGCCCAGCGCAGGTTGTACGCCAGTTCGTACAGGCGTGCCAGCGGTTCGGGCAGGTTTGGCACCACATTAATCGTTGCCACAGGTTTAATCATGCCTAGAAACTCCAGGGCTTGTCAGATTTGCAAGTTCAGCTTGGCAGGCCGTTCAGGCCGTGTGAACAAGGATAGCCTGAATCGTTATCCGCGCGCAACGGTAAAGTTGTGAAACGATTAAGCAGTCCTTCATCAGTATATTGTTAAAATGTGACAATAGGCCCGGTTTGCTTAGGTTGTGTTAACCTTTGACTTTTGGGTGTTGTTTTGGCAGCGGACGGCGGACGCGCCGCTGCTGACAGGTTGCCCCCGTCACTAAGAAACTCTGTAGAAAACGTACAATGAGGTTGCTCTTCCGGCGGTAAGTCAGTATGCTAAAATATGTAAACAAGCCGTTTGCCTGAGGAATAGACCCGCATGTTAAAAAAACAGCACCTCAAAAGCCGTCCGGTGTGTAAGGTGACATTTTATTTGCCCGCAGCGGTCAAAGCGGAGACGGTGCATCTGGTGGGGGACTTTAACCAGTGGGATGAGCAAAGTACGCCGATGACCAAGCTCAAGGATGGCCGCTTCTCGGCGACGTTAGAGCTGGAAACCGGGCGCGAGTACCAGTTTCGCTATCTGGTAGACCAGAGCGAATGGCATAACGACTGGGAAGCCGATAAATACGTCCCCAACCCCTTCAGCGGTGATAATTCTGTCATTGTTACCTGAGGTCTGTAAAAATTAGTGGTGTTCCATAAAAACTTTTCAGGCTCGTAAGAGCATTTTGTCACCACAAATATAAAGCGTACAGACAAAAGGAGATGGCAAGGTGATTAAGAAGCAGTATCTCAAGAGCCGCCCGGTCTGCAAGGTGACTTTTGCGGTGGACGCGGGCAAGGGTGTGGAGCGCGTCGCGCTGGTGGGTGATTTTAATAACTGGACAGCCACGCCCATGGAAGCCCAGCGGGGCGGGCGCTTTAAGACCATGCTCGAACTGGAGCAGGGGCGCGATTATCAGTTCCGTTATCTGATTGACGAGAACGAGTGGCGTAACGAAGAACAGGCCGACAACTACGTGGGCAACCCTTTCAACAGCGAAAACTCCGTCGTCAGTGTCTGATCCTCTTGCTGGGGGTTTCGCCAGCTATACCAGACAGGCGAAGCCCCAGCGTATCTATCAATCGGCAAGCTCAAGGTCCAGTTCAAAATCGTGCATGATCTGCCGCAGGAGGCTTTCGCCAGTTTCCGACGTGTTCTCCGCCGTCACCACGCGCAGGTCAGAAACCAGCCGCTCGGACATATTGGTTTTCGTCGCGCGCTGTGCCAGCATGAGCGCGGCAGCGGCGCAGGCGATGGCGTAGCGCGGCTGTGCGTTATCCAGATCATTGCCTGTAAACGTGTAACTGGTGTACATGCGCTGTGCCAGTTCCTGCGCGGCCAGCAGGTCTTCCAGCATCTGGGTTTCGTCGCCTTTTACGCTGGGGACGTGCTGCGACATAAACTCCCCGCAGCTCATCTCGCCCAGCAGTACCGGGGCGTACTGGTCGCGCAGTTCCCACGGGGCAAACTCGTGCTGCCGCGCGAGGTCTTCATAGGCGCGGTCAATCTCGCTGGCGACGTTATCCAGCGCACGGCGCAGCGCCCCCTTCCATAACGTATGTCCCTGCCCGGTCGCCCAATGCGCCAGCCCGTACTGGTCGCTCCAACTGCTCGGTTCTTCGATCTGGACGGCCATCGTCGGCGGGTTTTCGCTGTAGTAGCGATCCAGCGACACCACACGAAAGCCGACAGCCAGCGCTTCATGCGTGACCAGCCAGCGCAGAAACTGGTCTTCGCCCACGTAATGATGCCCGAAAGTCTCGCCCTCGGTGGCGACCAGCAGCAGCGTGCCGTCGAACTGCCGCCGGGGGGCGAGCGAGTTGCGCGCCCAGTGTCCCGCGCCACCCAGATTATAGATGTTGAACGAAAGCTCAATCGAGAGCGCGTCGTCGCGCACAAACACGCCCATGCTGCGCCCGCGCGACAGTTCGATTTTATAAGGGCCTGCCCCGCCTTCCAGCGGCATCTCGCGGATCTGCTGGCGCGCCAGCACGGTGTACTGAATGCCGGCATCGGCCAGCACGGACAGGGTTTCCTCGTCTACCGCCATCTCCGGCAGCCAGAAGCCCAGCGGCCTGCGCCCGTAATGATGCTCGAACGCGGCGATCCCCCACAGCACCTGCGTGCGTTTATCGCGGCGGCGGGCCAGCGGCAGAATGCTGTGATGATAGGCGGTTGCCAGCGCGTTGCCGTATTCATCCTGTGCCGTGCCTTGTTCGCTCTCAACAATCGCCCGGTAAATCTCTGGCTCACGCCGCTGAAGCCACGCCATCAGCGCCTCGCCTATGCTGAAGCTGATATGGCGGAAGTTGCCAGCAGCGGCGTTGGGCTTATAACTCGCTTCGGTGATGCGCTCGTTCCAGTTCTGGTAAGGGGCTGCTCCGGTCTCGCTGCCGACGATCCCCGTGAGCGGATTGCCGCGCGGCGGCTGGCTGAAGTGGCCGTATACGCATAGAAAGCTGTGATCGAACTTGGACACATCTTCCTCCTGATGTTTTATGCTGCAAGCGCGTCTGGAAGGGCGCTTTGAGAGCGCCCTTCGCGCAAATTATTTTTTCTTGTAGCCCAACCGTGTACCGGAAGGCACCGACTTGTTTTCAAACTGGGCAAAATTCTCAAGCCGTAAATCTGTGCCGAGGATGACATCGCGCCCAACGGTATAACCCGCCGGAATGTGCGTGTTCTTCCCCACGCAGGTAATGCCCAACTCGCCCACGTCCTGGATTTTGCCGACATGCGCGTTATGGCCGACGACCACGATTTTATCCAGAATGCAGCGCTCGACGACCGCGCCCGCCTCGATGTAACTGTCCGTCAGGATGATGGACTCGCGCACGATGGCGTTGGGGCCAACATAAACCCCCGGCGACAGCACCGAGCGCTCGATCAGCGCGCCATCAGCGACGACGGTGCCGTCGGTCAGCATACTGTCGCGCACGGTCGCGTTCTTATGAATCTGTACTGGCGGGCGCTCCTCGCTGCGGGTATGGATGACCCACGTGCGGTCATTCAGGTTGAGCGAAGGCGGCGTTTCCAGCAGGTCCATGTGCGCTTCCCAGTAAGCGTCCACTGTGCCGACATCAATCCAGTAGCCGCCGTAGGGATAAGCGAAAACGCGCATCCCCTCGATAATCATGCGCGGCAGGATGTCCTTGCCGAAGTCATGGCTGGAACCCTTTAACGGCTGGTCTTCGTTGAGCATCTGCTCCAGCACCTGATAGTTAAAGATGTACACGCCCATGCTGGCGAGGTTGCCGGGCGGGTCGGGCGGTTTCTCCACAAATTCGCGCACCGCGTAATTTTCGTCCACGTCCACAATGCCGTAACGACTGGCTTCGTCCAGCGGCACGCGGATGGTGCAGACGGTGGCATCGGCCTTCTTCTCGCGATGGAACTGGAGCATCACGTCGTAGTCCATCTCGTAGATGTGGTCGCCAGACAGGATCAGCACGTAGTCTGGCCTGCCGCGCCGCACGAAATTCAGGTTTTGGGTCACTGCGTCGGCTGTCCCGGCGTACCAGTCCGTATCCAGCCGGCCTTTGAAGGGCTGCAAAATCTGCACGCCCCCGGTGAAGGAACGGTCAAGGTCCCAGGGGCGGCCACGCCCGATATGGTCGTTAAGGCTGTGTGGGCGATACTGCGTGAGGATCAGCACGTCAAAGATGTTGGAATTGACGCAGTTGCTCAGGGTAAAGTCAATAATGCGATATTTGCCCGCGAAGGGTACAGCGGGCTTGGCACGTTTACTGGTCAGGATAGCCAGCCTCGTCCCTTCGCCTCCCGCCAGAATAACCGCTTTAATCTTCAAATCTGTACCCCCTTCTTATGCATAGAACCGTATTTTATCGCTTAGCCAGGCGCTTTATACCCCTCTCCTGGCCTAATGTTGAGCAAGCCTTTGGTACAATGTGATGTACTCCTGCGCGCTTTTGTCCCAGCTAAAGTCCGTACACATATTGCGCGCCTGCATCCGCTGCCATGCGCCCTTGCGGGTGTGGTAAGTTTCCAGCGCCCAGCGCAGAGTATGGAGCAGGGCATCGGATTCCGTCCAGTTAAAGACAAAGCCGTTGCCATAATCAGCCTCGCCGTTATCGTAATTGATGACCGTGTCCGCCAGCCCGCCTGTCTCGCGCACCAGCGGCAGCGCGCCGTAGCGCATGGCGATCATCTGGCCGATGCCGCACGGCTCGTAATAACTGGGCATCAGGAAAATATCGCACCCGGCGTAGATGCGCTGGGCGATCTGGGCGTTGTACTCGACATAGGCGCGCGCGCGCCAGTGGAAATCCTGCCCCAGTCGCCAGAGTTCATGCTCGTAATGCGGGCTGCCCGCGCCTACGGCGACAAACTGTACATCGGTGCTGAGGAGCAGCCGCCGCAGGGCGGGGATCATTAAGTCCAGCCCTTTTTGCGTATCCAGACGGCTGACAAAGCCGATTAATGGCACCTCGTCGCGCGCTGCTAGCTGGGTGTCCTGCTGCAACTGGCGCTTGTTCGCGCCGCGCTTGTGGGCAAAGTCGCTGGCGTTGTAGTGGGCGGTAATGAGCGGGTCGGTTTCAGGATTCCAGCGCTTGGTGTCAATGCCGTTGAGGATGCCGTACAGGTCGCTGGCGCGGGTTCGGATCAGCCCGTCCAGCCCGTAACCCATGTATGGGTACTGGATTTCGATGGCGTAGCGTGGGCTGACCGTCGTGACCAGATCAGCATAGGCGATGCCGATCGCCAGCAGGTTATCCGTCAGGTTCTGGTAGAGCAGGTCGGGCTGGTTGCGCCCCGGTATGCCCGCTTCCCACAGCCAGCCGCCCGCGTGATCGCCCTGATAGGCGATGTTGTGGATGGTGATGATTGAGCGGACAGCGCTCCAGTTCGGGTCGTGGCGGCTTTCGCGCAGCAGGAAGGGGATCAGCCCGGTGTGCCAGTCGTGCGCGTGGATCACATCGGGAAACCAGCCCAACCGCTGGCGCAGCTCCCACGCCACCCCCAGCGCGGCCTGATTGAAAAAGATGTAACGGTTGTGGTCGAAGCCCCAGCCATCGTAGACCTGCCCCTCCAGCCCGAAGAACGGCCAGCCTTGCAGGAAGTAGAACGGCACGCCATCGTAAACGGTGGTATGGACATGCACTTCTGTCGTCCCGCTGCGCCGCGAGAACGGGAACGAAAACAGGTGGCTTAAGCCGTAGCGCTCATAATCGAGAAAGCCATAAAAGGGCATGATGACCCGCGCGTCTATACCAGACTGGCGCAGCGCCTGTGGCAGCGAGCCGACCACATCCGCCAGCCCGCCTGTTTTGGCAAAGGGGACGGCCTCCGCGCTGGCAAAGAGAACGTTCATGCCGCTACGCTCCAAACCAGCGATAGTCTATATCCGGGAAGACCTTGTCCAGTTCCCAGTATTCTTCGGCCAGCGCGCGGTCAGGCGTGCCGTTTTCGAGGCTGGCGGCCAGCTTCTCGAAGCGCTCGACATGCTGGCTGAAGCGCTGGATGGCGTATTCGCGCGCCTGCCCGGTAGTGACCAGAAACGGCCAGTCAGAGCTTTGCAGCAGCAGCAGTTCGCGCGCTGCCTGGTTGAGGACATAGCGCTGATCGTCGTCGGCCTGTGGGTGCTGCGCCACCAGTATCTCCATGCGGGCTTCGGCTTCGTGAATCGGCTGCCACATCCAGTGGGTTTCCGGGTTGTCCCATGTGAAGTGTGTGCCGCCTGTCCCCCATGAGCCTTCGGGGATGCTCAGCACTTCCTGCGGCGGGTAGTCTGCGATATAGGTGCTGGCGGTGGTCATCTCAATATCCGGGTTCTGTGCCAGATGCCGCAGCACCTTGCCCAGCCAGCTTACCCCCTCGAACCACCAGTGGCCGAAAAGCTCGGTGTCATAATTCGAGGACACCAGCCCGAACTGCCCGGTCTGCTGGTGATACTCGCGCAGCAGGTCGCCCACCAGATGCGCGAAATGCTCGGCGTGCTGTTCCACCTTATACGCCGCCCAGTCCGGGTGGTAGAAGTCTTTATCACCCAGTTCAACCTGATTTCCGGTGACGCGCCAGTATTGCAGCCCGCTCGTCCCGGCTTTTTTGTGAAATTCGCGGTAGTCCGGGTCGCCGGGGTAGCCTGTGCTGGCGCTCCAGACCTGCATCCCACTGCGGTTGTTGCGCCCGATCACCGCGACCCCGGAATGCTGCTCCGCGCCGACCCCGGCGGTGGTGTCGGCCACGTAGTAAGCCTGATAGGTGGTGGCGCTGCTGGCGGGCGCGGTTTTGGCCGCCGGAATCACGTAGCGCCGTTTGATCGCGCCGTAAGGGCCGATGGCATCGCCCGCCGCCACGCCGACAGGCTGGCCGCCGGTAATGGTGTGCGTCTCGCTGAAGAACACCTTCAACCCGTACTCGCTTAACAGGCGCTCCAGACCGGGGCGCACCTCGCCATTGCCCCTGATATACGCGGGCCGGTAAGCACATTCCGGCAGCCAGATACCGGTAGGCTTGCGGCCAAACATGCGCTCATAACTGCTGATGCCTGTATGTAACTGCGCGCGGATGGAACTATCGCGGCTGAGAAGCGGCAGGTAGCCGTGAGTGGCGGCGCTGGTGGTGATTTCGATGTGGCCTTCGTCCTGCAAGCGCCGGAACGCGCCGATGATGTCCCGGTTAAAGCGCACATCGAAGGCGTGCTTGATCTGCTCGAACCAGTCCTTATACCACTCGGCCAAATAGCGCAGGTGTGGGTTTTCGGTGCGGATGTTTTCCGCCTCCACTGTCTGCTGGGGCGGGGCGATAGGCACGTGCGGGTCGGCCTCGTCAGCAAGCGGGTCTTCTTCGCGCACGACCTCAATTTCTTCGGCGGCCTCAAAATAGGCGATGTCTTTCTGCGCGGCTTTGATTTTTTCGTCGAGGTACTCGTCAAAGTGATCGAGGATGTCGGGGTCGCTCAACTGCTCGGCGAGGATCGGCGTGATGCCTAATGTCAGGTGGTAAGGGATGCCCTCCTCTTTGAGGTCATAAAGTGTTTGCAGCAGGGGGATGTAAGTCTCGCTGGCGGCCTCATGAATCCATTCTTCGCCATGCGGCCAGCGGCCAGCCAGCCGCGCGTAGGGCAGGTGACTGTGCAGGACAAATGTAAAAGCGCCTATCGCGGTCACGAAACGACTCCTGAGGAACGACGATCAATGGGTTCGCAGGATTGTAGCGATTCGCGGCTGGCTGGCGCAAATTATGGCTGGATGGCGGGAAGGGTCATGGTGAAGATGCTGCCGCTGCCGGGGGTGCTGCGCGCGGTCAGATACCCCTGATGTGCCTCGGCCACCTTACGGGCGATGAACAGCCCCTGCCCCAGCCCGCGCGGGTCGAGCAGTTTGCCCGCGCGGGTGCGCGGCTCGCCCCGGTAGAAGCGCTCGAAGATATGCGGCATGTCCTTTTCGGCGATGCCCACGCCGGTATCCACCACCTGAATAGCGGCGCGTTCCTCGTCTTCCAGCCGCCCGGTGACGATGATGCTGCCGCCCGGCTCGGTATAGCGCACGCTGTTTTGCAGCAGGTGGCCTAAAGCCCAGCGCAGCCGCTCGTCGTCGCCGTTGATATAAAGCCTGTCGGTGTTGCGAATCATGACCATCAGGCGCAGGTCGGTGCGTTTAAGCTCTGGCTCGATGCCTTTGACGACATTCCATACAAGGTCTTCCAGATTGAGCCTGTCCTGCCGCACGGCAAAGGCATCGGCGCTCATCTCCGAAATATCCAGCAGTTCGACGATCATGCGGTCGAGGATGTCCACATTACGCCCGATGGTTTCCAGAAAGCGGCGGTTGACCGGGCGGCCTTCCGGCTGGCCCAGGATGACCTCGCTCATGCCTTTAATGGCGGCCATGGGGGTACGCAGTTCGTGCGAGATGGCGGTGATGAACTGTTCCTTGAGGCGGTCTGAGAGCGCGTCGCGCGTAATATCGCGCAGCACGATCAGCGTTCCCATGCGTTCGCCCTGGCTGTCGGCCACGGCGGCCACCCGCGCGCCCAGTATTTTGTTGTTGATCTGCACGCGCGTGGGTTCGCTGAGGGGGGCGAGTTCGGTGTCTAGCTGGCTGACATCGTTGTACACCTGAAACAGGCTGCTCAGTTCGCTGTCCCAGAAGGCTTTCTGGCTGCCCAGCAACTTGCGGGCGGCGTTGTTCATCAGCAGAATGCGCCCTTCGTTATCCTGTAGGATGATGCCTTCATCAATGCTGGCGAGGATCGCGCTCAGGCGTTGAATTTCGGCCTCGCGGGTTTGCAGCAGTCGGCTCTTGCGGCGGTAGGCCGACTGATACTTGCCCAGTTGATCTTCCAGCAGCGCCCGGCGGTTGAAAGACGTGTAGAGGCGGCTGAAGACCCGCTCGGTCAGCGTGCCGAGATGATTCACCCGTGACAGTACGCCAGTCACTTCGCCTGGGTCAGATTGTTTTTGCGGATTTTTAGCCATGCAGCAAAGTTCCCGTTAGGAGCGCCAGCCGCGCCCTGCGGCGTGATCTATGCTTTAGAGTACATGAGATTGTGCAAAATTGCATGGAGCTTGTCGAAATCTGGCAGGGGCTTGCCGATGATTTTATCCGCGCCGTTTTTAAGAATCGTGTCCTTCTGGCTGTCTGTGAGCGCGAAAGCCGTCATCAGCACAATCGGGATGTCTTTGAGCGCAGGCACACAGCGAATGCGCTGCGCCACTTCGTCGCCCTTTTTGCCCGGCATCCGAATATCCATAAGCGCCAGTTCCGGCATCGGGCCGCTGTACTGCCCGGCTTCTACCTCGTCCAGCCAGTCCCACACGCGCTGCCCGTCTTCAAAGACCAGCGCGTTGTAACCCCACGCGCGGCATAACATCTCAACCAGATTGCGAATGTCTAATTCGTCCTCAGCAATTAACCACATACGCGGTTTTCTCTCCAGCTTTCTGCCTGGTTAACGATCACTACTACCCCCCAATATACAATAATTAATGTCGGTGAAGCGTAAAACCTACATTTTTTGCTGAATCGCGGTAAGAAATCTATTATAGTATAGTAGGTAGTGATTCTGGTTACACAACGAGGAGTGGGCTTTGTCAACCTGGATGGTGGTCGAGGACGAGCCGGATATTTACGAAGTGTTGCTGGCAATGTTTGAAATGTGGGGCATTCGGGGCGTGGCTTTTGTAGATGGTGAGGAAGCTGTCGCCTGGATAGATGATGTAGATAACGGGCGCTTTCGCGGTGAACTGCCGGAGCTGGCGCTGCTGGACATTCGCCTGCCGGGGCCGATCAGCGGCGCGATGGTGGGGGAACGGCTGCGTAAAAGCCCGGTGCTGGGGCAGATTTCCATTGTCCTGACAACCGCTTATAAACTCACGGTGGATGAAGAAGTTGAAGTCATCGCCAGAGCCGGCGCGGACAAGCTGCTTTACAAGCCGCTGCCGCGCTTTAACGAGTTGCAGCGCCTGTTAGAAGAGGTCATCGCCCAGCGCCGCACCAGAGTGTCGCAGCATAAAAAGTAACCAGGACGGAAAAGTTCATGGAGAATGTTTCGCCCGGAGGCGCATTAGCCCGCCGTTCACGCCAGTTATTGCAACTGGCTTTTGTCGTGACTGCGGGCGGAATCTTTGTCGCGGTGACAGGGCTGGCGTTGTACGTGGTACGGCTGGCTGTGCCGGGGAACTCGGTTTACCCGTTTTACAGCTTCATGCGCGGCATGATGCTGTTCGGCGGCGTTATCGTCGCGGTCATCGGGCTGGGGCTGGCCGTGCGCGCTTATTTCACGCGCGTGGACAACGACCTGGCGCAGCGCACAGCCATGTATCTGCATCAGCACCTCGATAACCGCTACTGGTTTGTACGCAACGTCAACAAGCGCGAACTGGGCTACATTGACGCGGTGCTGGTGGGGCCGCCGGGGGTGCTGGTGTTCCGCATTGTGGACAACGAAGGCAGCTACCGTAACGACCGCGCCGACTGGCTTCAGGAAAGCCGCCGCGCAGAGTGGCTTCCCGCGCGCATTGACCCGACGCGCGACTGCGTGGTGGATATTAAGGCCATGCGCGAGTATCTGGCGCGTAATGACCTCGGCACGCCGCCTGTCTTTGGGGTCATCGTCTTTACCAAAGACCCGGCGCTGGTGCGAATCGCCGTGAAGGACCCGATTGTGCCGGTGTCGCACCTGACGACGCTGATGGACACCCTCGCTGACAACTACATGGCACGTGATGATCGGATTGACGATCAGATGGTGCTGGCGATAGTTGATCTGATTTACGACCGCTAAGCTCATGTCCACTGAAATTTTACTGATGCCCGCTGGGGGTGGCAAAACCGAAGCCGCCCTACAGCGGTTAGTCCATACTGCACAGCACCAGCCCTTCTCCAAAATCTGGGTGCTGGTGTCTGGCAGGCGGCAGGAAGACGCTTTTCGCCAGCGGCTGATCGAGCGCGGCGGGCGGCGAGTCTACTTTAACGTTGAATTCTTCACCTTCTACCAGCTTTATCACCGCCTGCTGAACATCGCGCGCCAGCCCCCGCGACGGCTGGACGACGCAGGGCGTTACGGCCTCGTGCGGGCGATGATCGCGCGCCTGCATCAGGCAGGGGAGTTGCAGGTTTATGACTCCATCGCCGCTACGCCCGGTTTTGTGCGGGTGGTGGCCGACTTTATTTACGAACTCAAGCAGAACATCGTTCGCCCCGAAGTGTTTGAAGCGCTGGCGGTTTCGGCCAAGGACAAAGACCTCGCCCGGATTTACAGCCGCTATCAGGCCGCGTTGCAGGACAAAGGGCGCGATCTGGTAGACCGCGAGGGCGAGGGCTGGCTGGCGCTGGCGCTGTTGAGCGAGGCGCAGGAATACCAGAACATCGGGCGCGATGTGGATTTGCTGCTGGTGGACGGTTACGACCAGTTTACGCGCTTGCAGGCCGAACTGCTGATGCTGCTGGCCGGGCGCGCGCGGCAGGCGCTGATTACGCTGACGACCGTTCCCGACAGGGAGGCGACGGTGGGGCAGCGCTTTGCGGAAACGCTGGCACAGCTCCAGCGCGCCGCCGGGGAACAGGCGCTGACGATTGTTGAACAGCCCGCCGCGCCGCCCGCTGTGGGCAGGCGGCATCCCGACCTGCGCCATTTGTGTGATGAAATTTTCCACAACCACCCGCAAACCCACGCCGCCGGAGAGGGCGTGCGTTTTATCGAAGCGCCGGACATCGGGCGCGAAGTGGGCGCGCTGCTGCGACAGGTGAAGCGCCTGCTGCTGGCGGGTGATTGCTCGCCGGACGATATTCTGATCGCGCTGCGCGACTGGCCGCGCTATGCCGGGCAGGTTGCGGCTTACGGCAGGCGTTACGGCATCCCGTTAGCGCTGCACGGTGGCGAACCGCTGGCGCACAACCCGGCGGTCATCGCGCTGTTGAACCTGCTCAACCTGCATACGACGGATTTTCGCCGCCGCGACCTGCTGGACACGCTGCGCTCGGCTTACTTCGCGGTGCCGGGGCTGGGAGCGGCGCAGGTAGACCTGTTGGAGCAGGTCAGCCGGGCGTTTGTTGTTGTTGGCGGGCGGGCGCAGTGGCTGGATGCTCTGGAGCGGGCAGCACTTGCGTCAGCGCCGGACGTGGAGGAGGACGAGCAGCAAACCGCGCTGCTGTCTGCTGAGGCCGCCGCCGAACTGTCCGAGCATCTGAACGCCTTTTTCGAGGCGGTCACGCCGCCCGCGCAGGCCAGCATGGGCGAGTATGTGCGCTGGCTGGATGCGCTGATCGGCGTGGACGAAGAAACCGACCCTGACGAGCCATCACTGCCCCCGGCGCAGGTCTATCATCTGCACATGCCGGGTTGCATTCGCGGGTTTGAGGAAACCAGCCCGCGTGATCTGGTCGCGCTGAACCAGCTCAAGCGGGCGCTGCGGAGTATGCTCTCGGCGGAGGAACTGCTGGTCGCGCTGAACGAGGCGCGCGTAATGACCCGCCAGCACTTCCTGACCGAACTGCAAACCGCAGTGAATGCCGCCTCGGTAAACCCGGCTCCCCGGCGCGATGGTCAGGTGCTGGTCACGACCGTCACCGATGCGCGCGGCCTGCCCCATAAGCACGTGTTTATTCCCGGTCTTGCCGAAGGCGTGTTCCCCGCGTCCGCGCCGGAAGACCCGCTGTACCTCGACAGTGAACGCCGGAAACTCAACGAGCGCGGCATCCTGATCGAAAGACAGGCCGGGCGCATGGCGGAGGATGGCCTGTTTTACGAACTGCTCAGCCTCGCGGGCGAGTCGCTCACGCTCTCGCGTCCGACGGTGCGGGACGGCGCGCCCTGGGTCGCCAGCCATCTCTGGCGCGAGGCGGTGCGTGTGTTCGGCAACAGCGGTGAGGTGACGGAGCGAATTACCGTTGGCGCGGTGGTCAGCGCGGCGGAAGCGGCCTCGCCCCACGAGGCGCTGGTGGCGGCGGCGGAAGCGCTGTGCGAACCGCAAACCGGGGAGGGCTGGCTTTATAACTGGCTGCTGGCCCAGCAGGGGGAACTGTGGGCGCGGATACGCAGCGCGCGCCGTATGGAACTGGAACGTGCCTCGTACAAGTCTCGGCATGATCGTTACACTGGCCGCCTGAGCCAGCCCGAACTGATCGCTTACGTTGCCGCTGAACTCGGCCCGCAGCGGGTGTGGAGCGCCAGCCAGTTGAACGATTACGGCGTGTGCGGCTTCCGCTTCTTTGCCAAACGGCTGCTGAAGCTGGAGGCGCTGGAAGAGCCGGAGGACGGGCTGGACGCGCGTAAGCTGGGGACGGTGAACCACGAGATTCTGGAACGCACATACCGCGAGATCGGCCAGCGCGGGTTGACGATCACGCCGGAAAATCTGGACGAAGCGCTGGTGATTCTGGACGAGCAGGCCGCCGATGTGCTGGAACACGCGCCGCGCAGGCTTGGCTTTAAAGCCAACGCGCTGTGGCAGCAGGAGCGCGACAGCCTGCTGCGCCGCTTGCGCGGGCTGGTGAGGCAGGATTTCCTGTCAAACCCGGTGGCTAAGCTGACCGCCGCGCCGCGCCGCCCGTACATGCTGGAAGCGGAATTTAACAACACGGCTATCCCCATTGAGGTAGATGGCCGGGCAGAAGCGCTGCGGGTGCGCGGCTTTATTGACCGCATAGACCACAGCCCGGATGGCGCGGTCATCATTGATTACAAAACGGGCAGCACTGAAATTCCCGCGAGTGAGATGGCCGAAGGCCGCAACTTCCAGATGATGGTTTACCTGCGCGCGGCGGAGCAGGTGCTGGCGAATATGGCTGGCTTCGACGCGCCGCTGTTAGGCGGGCTGTTCTGGCACATCCGCAGCCAGAAGGTCAGTGGGAGGCTGCCTATGAATGATGTCGAGGGGCAGGAAAACCTGCGCCGTGCCGAACAGCACATCGGGCGTTATATCGCCGCCGGGCGCAGGGGCGACTTCACCGTTCATCCGGGTAAGCCGGACAAAGGCCGCTGTACGCATTACTGCGAGTATGCCAAACTTTGCCGCACCAGCGGCACCAGCCGTTACAAGCCAGATAAACGATAAACCAGATGCACCTGACAGAGAACCAATACCGAGCCATTTACGAACACGATAAGAACCTGATTGTGGTCGCCGGGGCCGGGTCGGGCAAGACGCGCGTGCTGGTGGAGCGCTACCTCGCGCTGCTGGACGCGCACCCCGACTGGCCGCTGAACGCGCTGGTCGCCATCACCTTTACGCGCAAGGCGGCGCAGGAGATGCGCGACCGGGTGCGGCAGGCGCTGGAAGCCCGCTACCGCGAGGCGACCGACGACGACGCACGCCAGCGCTGGTCAGAACGGCTTGGCAGCATGGACAGCGCGCGCATTGACACCATTCACGGCCTCTGCGTCACCATCCTGCGGGCGAACGCGGCAGAAGCCGGGATTGACCCGGATTTCGCGGTGCTGGACGAGACCGAAGCGCAGATTTTACTGGAAGACACGCTGGACGCGGCGTTGCAGGCGCTGATCGAAACCGAGAACCCGCTGCTGGAATTGTTCCGCCTGTACGACGCGGCGGCGCTTCGCAGCGCTTTGGAGGCGCTCATCAGCGAGGAAATCGCGCCGCTGCCAGCAGACCTTTTCGCCTTCTGGGTTGAAGACTGGCAGCGCCACACCCGCGAGCAGATTAACCGTCTGCGCCGGGACGCGGCTTTTTTGCAGGGGGTGTCCTGGCAGCCGGGCGGTGGCTGGCCGCCGCAGGACACTGAAGACAAGCTCATGCTGCTGTGGCGGGACTGCCACGCGCAGTTAGAAACGCTGCTGAACGGCGACCATGAGGCGGATTTGCAGCCGTGTCTGGAAGCGCTCAGTTGGTTGAATGTGCTGAAGGTCGGTAATGTGGGCAGCGGCCAATATTGGGGCGGTAAGGATGGCGCGCAGGAAGCGAGAAATGTGCTGATGAGCATCCGCACACTGGCGCAGGCTGCTGTGAAGGAGATTGGCGAGCCGCCCGGCGAACTGGAAGCGCAGGCGGCGCGGCTGCTGCCGTTGTGGCACGGCCTGCTCGGACGGATGCAGGCGGCTTACCGCCGCGCCAAGCGTGAACAGGGCGTGCTGGATTTCGATGATCTGGAAACCCTCACGTGCGATCTGCTCACCACGCACGAGTCCGTGCGCGCCCGCTACCAGAACGCCGAATTTCGGCATGTGCTGGTGGACGAATTTCAGGATACCAACCGCGTCCAGTGGGAAATTGTGCGCGCGCTGGCGAACCCGGTACAGGCGGGCAGCCTGTTCGTGGTGGGCGACCAGAAGCAGAGCATCTACGGCTTTCGCGGGGCAGATGTAAGCGTGTTTGGCGAGGTGCGCCGGGTGTTGACCGGGGCGCACGGCGACGCAGAGGTCGCGCTGGCGCGTTCCTTCCGCAGCCATCACCCGCTGGTGGACTGCCTGAACGCGATCTTCGGGCAGGTGCTGCGGCGTGATGTGGACAGCATGGCTTATGAGTATGAGGTTGATCTGGGCGAGCCGATGGACGCGCACCGTGCCGACCCGCCCGCCAACCTGCCCGCGCTGGAACTGCTGCTGGTCGCCCGGCCTTACGTGTCGGAAAAGAACCCTCAGCCGCCCGATGCTGAAGCGGTGCAAAGCATCAGCTCCGAGGACGCTCGCCGCCTGGAGGCTTACGAGATCGCCCACCGCCTGCGCGAAATGGTGGACGCAGGGACGCTCATTTTTGACAGGGAGACAGACCAGACGCGCCCGCTGGATTATGGCGACGTGGCGCTGCTGTTCCAGTCCATGTCCAACATCATGCTTTATGAGGAGGTGTTCAAGGCGGCAGGGCTGCCCTTTGTGACGATTGCCGGGCGCGGTTACTATGGTCGCCCGGAGGTGTGGGACCTGCTTAACCTGCTGAGCGCGCTCTACAACCCGGCTGATGATCTGGCGCTGGCAAGCGCGCTGCGCTCGCCGCTGTTTGGCCTCAGCGACGACGCGCTGCTGGCTTTACGCATCACGCGCGACGCGGCAGGTGAGCGTCTGCCCCTGTGGGTGGCGCTCGGCCAGCCGGAGAGGTTGCCGCCGGATGAGATCGCGCTGGTGGCCTTCGCGCGTGACTGCCTCAACCACCTGCGGTCACTGGCCGGGCGTGTCACCATCTCCGAACTGCTGCGTGCCGCGCTGGAACGCACAGGTTATCTAGCCACTCTGGCCGGGCTGCCAGATGGCAGGCGACAGCGGGGCAACATCGAAAAACTGCTGGATATGGCCGAAAGCAGCGGCAAGGTGACGCTGGGCGCGTTCTCGCAGTACCTTATGGATTTGAGCGCGCGTGAGGTGCGCGAGGGTGAGGCGCTGCTGGAAGCGCACGGCGCGGTTTCGTTGATAACAGCCCACAACAGTAAAGGGCTGGAGTTCCCGGTCGTGGTGCTGATGGACTGCTCATGGGAGCGCAACAGGCGCGGCGACAAGCTGCTTCTGCGCGGTGGGGACGGCCTGCTGGCCTGCAAGGTCTATAACCCCGAGACTGAGAAATTTGACACAACTTACAGTTACCGTAAGGCAGAGCGTTTGCAATCGCTGCGCGAAGCCGCAGAGCGCAAGCGCCTGCTCTACGTGGCGGCCACCCGCGCACAGGATTACCTGCTGGTCAGCGGGCAGATTGAACAGACCGCCAATGGCTACAAAATCAAAGGCTGGCTGGAGGTGCTTTGCGAAGCGCTGTCCTTGCAGTCACGGCTGGACGGTGAAGACGACAGCCTGCTGGATTATCCATGGGGGCAGATGCGCCTGCGTATTGCGCGGGACATGCCCCCACCAGAGAGGTTTTTGCCGCATGAGCAGGACGACATACTGTGGGACAGCGCCCCGGTGCAGGCCGGGCAGCCGCTCCCCGGCGCGGCGGTCATGCCGCCGCTGCTGGCCGCTGTACAGACAGACCGTAGAGCTATCGCGCGGCATCTCTCGGTGACGCAGATTGCCGACCTCGGCAGCGCGCGCTTTCACGGGTTCTACCGCCAGCGCTTCCGCCAGAGCCTGCTGAACGACGCGCCCGCCCGCCTTGAGCCTGTCTTTCGCACGCACAAGCATGAGCGCCTGATCGGTGAGATCGTGCATGAGGCCCTGCGCTGGTGGGAATTCCCGGAAGACAATCCTAATTTGCAGAATCTGTTACGCAGCTATGCGTGGGAACTGGGCATTGTGGACGGGATGCATCAGGCACAGGCCACCATAGAGGCTTATCTGATGCTGGTGGACTTTCAGCAGACCGATGTTTATCGCATGGTCAACAGCGCGCAGCAGGTTTACCGTGAACTGCCGTTCATCTTCGAGACCGACCAGCGCATCATTCACGGGGTGATTGACCTGCTGCTGCTGACGGCGGAGGGGCGGTGGGCGGTGATAGACTTCAAAACCAGCGATGTCGGGCAGCGGCCTTCACTGGCCGCGCTGCAACGCCATGCCCGCCGTTACCATCTTCAGGTCGGGGCGTATGCCAGCGCGGCACAGCGCCAACTGCGCGAAACGCTAAAAGTGGACTCTGTAGACATCGGCGTGTATATTCATTACATTCGTTATCGGCAGACAGTGCAGATCGCGTCGCAGACATGGCAGGCTGCTCTGGCGAACCTGGAAGGCTTTATCGGTAATGTAATGGATTGATTTCCATGCTAAGACGACTAACGACCGTACAGCTCCCGGACTGGGCGCAGCGCACCCATCCTTTTTTGCGATACGAACTGACAAGAGCTTCTCACATCAGCAGGCGCGCGCAGTACCTGCGGGCGTTGTGGGTGGTTCTGTTCGGCATCGCGCTGATCGTCGGCGGGTATCTCATCGCCACCAATCTGCTCACGCAGCCCGCCGGGCAAAACCCCACCGAGGCGGTGCTGGCAGTGGTCTACTGGCCGCTGCTGCTCATTCAACTGGCGATGCGGGTGGTGGCTTTCGTGATGACGGGTGGGGTGGTCAGCGAGGAAAAACGCCGCCAGACATGGGACAGCCTGCGCGCGACGGAGGACGGCGCGGCACTGACCTTACGGACGCGCTGGGCGGCGGTTTTTTACCGTCTGCGGCTGCCGATGATCGTTGTGACAGTCCTCCGCGTGCTGCTTATTGTGGGCATCCTGTACGACCTGACCGCTTTTCAGGGGCGCTACCTCGACCTGCTGATTAACGGCATTGTGCCAGATGTCGCGCTGCCCATCGCGGCGCTGCTGCTGGCCTTTTTTATGACCTCCAGCCTGCTGCTGCCGCTGACCGGCGTGGGCTTTGACGCGGCGGTAGGTTTGCTGGTGGCCTCGGTTTTTCAGCAGCGCACTTACGCCGTGCTGGCGCAAATTCTGCTGGTGCTGGCGCGGGTGCTGGTCGCCGCCGTGCTGATCTTCGGCGCGACAGAATTCGCGCGGGGCGCTCTGGAAACCAGCGACCTCGGCGCGTGGGCGCTGATAACCGCCTTTGCAGCGATGGGCGATTGGGGGCTGGCGCTGCTGAACCTGGGGTTTTATGGCGAAATCTGGGCGACGGTGCCGTTTGGCATCTTTATCGGGCTGGCGCTGCTGGCTTTTTCCATGTTACAGGCCATGCTCACCGACTGGCTGCTGACCGTCGCCATCCGTGTGGCCGAGCGCAGCGGTTGATGCCTGAAGGCTACAGCGCTTTCTCCGAGATAATGTAACTGGCCGTGGCCGCGTTGGTCGCCAGCGGTACATCATGCACATTACAAATCCTCAGCAACCCCTGAATATCGGGGTCATGCGGCTGTTTTTCCAGCGGGTCTATGAAAAAGAACACAGCCTCGATCTTCCCCTCTGCCACCATCGCCGAGATCTGCGCGTCGCCCCCGCGTGGGCCAGAGAGCATAAGCTGGACGTTCAGCGCGGCTTTGTCGCGCAGCAGTCGCCCGGTCGTGTTGGTGCCTACCAGTTCATAACGCTCCAGCACGGCGCGGTGCGCCAGCGCAAAAGCGATCATATCGGCTTTTTTGCCGTCATGGGCGATGAGTGCCAGCGTTTTGAGTTCTTGCATAAAGCGACCTTTTTGGTTTGCCAGGTAAAAAACAGAATAATGCTGTTGTTGGCGAATTGCGTTCTCATAGGGGCAGGGCAGCGCGTCGCCCCGACAGGCTGACGTACCGTTTCCGGTTCGCCAACAGCGCCGATAACGTTACTTCCAGCTAAAGAGCGCAGGCAGGTGCAGCCCCGGCTCAAGATGATACAGGCGTTTCATGCGCTCGTTTAGCCGCACGGCTTCGGTGTAATGCCCCTCAAGCTGTGCCATGATATTTTCCCACGGGCGCTGTGCCGCGATCTGCCGGGCTTTGAAGGCCATCTGCTCACGCAGCGCCGGGTGATCGCGCAGCTTTAGCACGGCTTCGGCAAAAGCTGCCGGGTTATCCGGGCAAATATAACCTGTCTCTCCATCAATCACCAGATCAGCCACGCCGCCCTGATTAATGACAATCGTGGGCAGGCCAGAGGCCATCGCCTCCTGCACCACCTGACCAAACGTTTCGCGGATGCCCGTAAAGGCGAAAACATCGGCGCTGGCAAAGGCGTGAGAGAGGTCGTCGCCATACAGATAGCCCGTGAAATAGGTGTCTGTCCCGGCGAACAGCGCTTCCAGTTCTTCGCGCAGCGCGCCGTCGCCGATGATCGTCAGCGCGATGCCCGGCGTGCGCGCCATTTCCAGCAGCAGGTCAACCCGCTTTTCGTTCGCCAGCCGCCCGACATAAATCACGGTCAGCGCGTGCGGGTCGCGCCCGTTGAGCAGCCTGTCGCGCCACTCCGCCGTGCGGTGTTCCGGGTTAAAGCGCTGGATGTTGACCCCGCGCCCCCAGATACGCAGGCGGTGAAAGCCCCATTCCTGCAACTGTGTCCGTGTGAACTGCGAAGGCACCAGTGTCAGGTGGCAGCCGTTGTGGATGTAGCGCAGCCACTCGCGGATCACGCCGGACATCAGCGGCCAGCCGTAATCGTGGCTGTAACCGGGCAGGTCGGTCTGGTAATTGGCGATCACCGGGACGTTGAGCAGCCGCCCGGTCAGCATCCCGCCGACAGAAAGCACCGCCGGGCTGAACATATGAATCAGGTCAGGCTGAAATTCTTCCAGACGCGCGGCTACGGCGGGCGTGGGCAGCGCCATGCGCGTTTCTGGCGCGGCGGGCATCCCCAGCGATGGCATCGGGATCACCTGTGAGGAGCCAATGGCATGGGGCGCGGTGTCTGGCGCAAAGACCAGCACCTCGCGCCCGGTCTGCTGAAGATAGCGCAGGGTAAGGAACGCGGTTTTAGAAACCCCGTCCACCTTTGGCAAAAACGCTTCGGCGATGATGGCAACCCGTTTCACCGGGGCCAGTTCTACGGCGGGGTCGGGTGGGTTCAGGGCGTATTCATCGCCGAAAACCCGCTCAATCTGTGCGATGTCAAACTGGGTAAGCGCCTCAAGTAACCGGTGTTCAGTCATAATCTACCCCTTGATGGTGGGGAGTGGCCGCTGCTGTGGTGATTTTAGCGACCCTGACTGGCCGTGAGCAAGCCCACAGCCAGTATATTAATTAACACCTGATGTTGTTTGAGGTAACGCTGGGGGCTGCCGCCTCAGTGCAGGAAGGGCAGCAGACGTTTGCCCCTGCTGGCGGCGGAGTTGAGCTTGTCCATTCTGCTGTACGACGGGATGTAGCGCAGATACTCGCGCAGCGGCCACCAGTGGCCTTCGCCTGTGGTTTCGCTCGCCATAATCGCCCGGCGCAGTTCGTCGGCGGTGCGCCCATCGAAGCGGGTAATGCCACAGCCGATACCGCCGAGGCTGTGCGCGTCGCTGCCCCCGGTCATCGGCAGCTTGATCTGCTCGGCAAGGCGGCGCGCCAGCGGGTTGCTGGCGGGCGTGGGCGAGGCGGCATTGTAGATTTCGATCGCGTCAATGCCGGTGGACAGCAGGCTGGCGGGCTGCTGAAGATAATGCATAAACACCCTGAAGGTGATGGTTAGCTCAAAGGGGTGGGCGAGGATGGCGATGCCGTCCTGCTCATGAATGGCGGCGGCTGTTTCGGCAAGGGACATCCCCATAGGGATGGGCTTCTGCACCCACAGCGCCAGCATATGCCCTTCGGCGGTGCTGACCTCAACGCCGGGGATGATGTCAAACGGATAGCGGGCGCGATGCTCGTAAGCCCACAGGCTGGCATCCAGCACATCGTGGTCAGTGATTGCGATGACATCCAGCGTTCCCAGGGCTGCGGTATAGTCCAGAATATCCTGAACGGTGTCGAAGCCATCACTGGCGGTTGTGTGGATATGAATATCAGCGCGTCCTATCATGACTTTGTGTATCCTAACAAAAACTAAACCGATAACCAACCATCTCCTATCCTTGAAAGGATACACGAATTTCATAAATCTGCAATCTTTAAACCATTAAATCTGTATAGCAGTTCTGTAATAGTTTGTGCGATGGGAGACATGGGTTATTATGTTTGTGGTGCTTCTGGCATAAAATGAACTGTAGTATTGACTGAAATGTGGGATTGTGCTGTTTATGCCCCCTAAAATGACGGATTCTTTATTTTTTCGCTGGCTGCTGCTCTCGCTGGCGCTTTTGCTCGTGGTCGTGATGACGGGCGTATATCTGGTGGCGAACAATGGTCATGACCCGGCGGCCACGCAGATGAATATCGCGCGGGAGAGCAGCCGGGCTGTTCAGCAGCAGGTGGCGGCGCTGTACGAAGCGCAGTTGCAGCAGGCGCAGCGCGTGGCGAGTGGCATCAATCTCGACAGCCCGACCGGGACCACACAGGCGACGCTGGAGGCTATCGCCGGAGCAGAGCAGTTAGACAGCGCGCTGCTGGTCAACCGCCAGGGCATTGAGGTGCTGGGGCTGGTGCGCGGGAGCGACGCGACCTATACGCGCCGGATGGGGACGAACCTGGGCGATGTGTCGTTCATCACCGCCGTGCTGGAGGGCGACCCGGCGCGCGCCGGGCTGCTGCGTACCGGGGGCGAAACCATGCTTTACGTGGCTGTCCCTGTGCAGGCTAACGGGCGCATTAGCGGCGCGGTGCTGACCGGGCAGCGCCTTGAGCGCGTGCTGGCGGCGGCAGAGGCCAGCGCCATGACGGATATTGTGCTGTACGACCCGGCAGGCGCGCCCCTGCAAACGTCGTTTGACCCGGCGCAGGTGGAATTGGGCGCTTTGGCGCTGCCTGCCGAGGCGCGGGGCGCGGCACTGGCCGGACAGACGGTTCCGCTACAGGTCAGCCTCGGCGCTGTGGATTACAGCGCGGCTTTTGCGCCGCTGGTTTACGGAGGTGAGACGGTTGGCCTGCTGGGTGTATGGAGCAATGAGCAGGCCGCCGCGACAAGCGGCACGCTGCGCCAGTTGAGCGGCCTGCTGCTGGCGGTCGTCGCCGCTGCGGTGATTATTGGCGCGTTCTGGCTGGTGGCGCGGATGGCTACCCGCGTGGAGCATATCACGCAGACGGCGGCTGATCTGGCGGCGGGCAGCGTGACAGCGCGCACCGGGCTTGCGCCTGTGGATACCACCGGGCGGCTGGGACATGCGCTCGACCGCTACGCCGATCACGTGCAGGAACATCAGGACATGCTGCGGGCTGACCTGCGCCGCCAGCGGCGGGAGATCACCCATTTGATGTCGGTGCTGGAAGCGCTGCCGGAGGGGGTGGTGGTGCTGGATATGGACGGGCGCGTGACGGTGATGAACGATCACGCGCGGAAGCTGCTTGGCTCTGGGGCGCGTGGCGACAGCCTTGACAACCAGTTCCTCACAGCGCTGGTGACAGACCGCATGGGCGAGGCGCTGGCACCGGGGATTTACGCGCTGGGCAGCCCGCAGCAGCTTACGGTTGAGGGTAAAGTGCTGAACGCGCAGGCGGCGGCAGTCATGACCCCCGCCGGACAGCGCATCGGCACGGTGGTTCTGCTGCGCGATGTGACAGGCGAAGTGCAGCGCGAACGCGCGCGCGAGCGCCTGCTGGCGCAGGTGACGCAGCAGGTGCAGCAGCCGCTGGAATCACTGGCGGCAGGTTCTGACCAAAAGTCGCTGCGCCAGCTTGCACAGGAAGTCAGCCGGAACGCTGTTGCGCTGCAAAAGCTGGTGCTGGAACTGCGCGAACTGAGCGACGCGCGGTTGCACGCGCTGCCCGAAAAAAAACAGACTCCTATCTCCCTTGACACACTGATCTGGTCAATCGCCAACGAGTGGCGGCAGGTCGCGCAGGCCAATAACCTTAAGCTGCATGTGATGATCGAAAAGGGCGGCCTGTATGTGCTGGGGGATGAGCGCCGCCTGCGCTGGGCGTTGGGCAACCTGATTGATAACGCCATCAAATACACGCCGCCGGGCGGGGATGTCACGCTGGAGATTCGCGCGGATACCAGCGAGGACAAGGTGCGCCTGCGGATACGCGATAACGGGGTGGGTATCGCCAGCGAGGAACTGCCACAAGTGCTGACGCGCTTCTACCGGGGCAGCCCGGTAACGCGCGAAGGGCGCGCGATTCGCGTCGCTGGCTCTGGGCAGGGCTTAACCAGCGCGCAGCATATCATTGAGGCGCACGGCGGCACGCTGCTGCTGCAAAGCCGCCAATGGGTGGGGACAGCGCTGAATATCACCCTGCCGCTGACCTCCGCCGTCCGCCTGCCCGTCGCACAGTCGGAGGATGATCTGGATGGCGAGACGGTGCAGGTGCAGACCCCCATACTTAAAAAGCCGGAACAGCGTTAATGACCCATAGCGTGTTTGCAAATTCAAGAATGAAGCACCGCTAAACCTCACCCCCAACCTCCCACAGGGACTCCCTTCGGTCGCCCTCTCCAACGCATTGGTCTGCGAAGCGTCCCTGTGGGAGAGGGGCGGCATGGCCGCAGGCCAGGAGGGGATGAGGTTTAACGAAAAATGTCGGTATCATACGCCCTTTGCGGCTTTATCTACACCGTCAGCAGGTAAGCCACGAGGTCGTTGATTTCCTGCTCGGTAAAGACTTCTTCGTAAATCTGCGGCATCAGGCTTTCGGGATAGGGCGGTTCGCCCTCAGCAGCCGGGGCGATATGCGCGTTGGGTTCAACGATGGACTGGTGCAGGTAGGCCACCGCGTCCATATCCTCGACGCGCGTCTCCGCCGCTTCGCCGATCCCTTGCAGGCCGGGGCCGATCAGGCGGGCTGTGGACTCCGCGTTATGGCAGGTGGCGCAGGCAAAACCGACTTCCGCGCGCATTTCGTTAAACAACTCCTGACCATGTTCCGCGTCGCCGTCTACCTCTGCGCCGCCGCCGTTATCTTCGCTCGCGCTGGCCTCAATGGGCGTGGAGGTGGCGGTGGCCTCGTCCGCTTCTTCCGGGGTGCTGGTGGCGGGTTCGGTGGTAGCGGTGGGCGGCAGCGAAGTCGCTGTCGGTGGGACAGTGGTTTCGGTCGGGGCCTCGGTGGGGGTGGCTGTCGGCGCGACAGACGTTTCGTAGGCGCTGGTTTCTGCCAGCGCTGCCTGCGTACCCTGCGCCTCTTCCGCCCATTCCGGCGTGGCTGCCGTGCCACAGGCCGCCAGCAGCAAGGCTGCGACAGCCAGAATCAGTGTTTGACGTATCATTATTGCAAGCCGCCTCTCTATGTTTATTGCTGACTTGTGAAGTAGTGAACAAGTATAGCGTATGCCCGACGAAAGAGGCAACCTCATCCGGTCTGTATTCCCTTGCCATGCAGGACACTTTAACCTGCTGATGAGCGTCCCCTGAATGAGGCGCTAAAGCGACACGTTGCACAGGTCATAGGCCGCCTTCAGCGCCGCGATGGGGTCGCCTTTGGGGGCGAATTCCTGCCCCAGAAATCCGTCATAACCGGTTTCCAGGATCGCGCGGACGATGGGCGGGTAGTTGATCTCCTGCGTGTCGTCGAGGTCCTGCCGTCCGGGGTTGCCCGCTGTGTGATAATGGGCGAAGTGGGCGTGATGCTGCTGGATGGCGCGGATAAGGTCGCCTTCCATAATCTGCATGTGGTAAATGTCGTAGAGCAGCTTCACACGCGGCGACCCCACCATCTCGACCACTTTTACGCCCCACGCGGTACTGTCGCACTGGTAATCGGGGTGGTCTATCTTGCTGTTGAGCAGTTCGAGCGTCAGGGTTACGCCCGCGCTTTCGGCCAGCGGCGCAATCTGGCGCAGGCTCTCGGCGGTGATCTCCGCGCCGATTTCGTCGTCCAGCCCGTCGCGGTTGCCGCTGAAGCAGATCAGGTTGGGGATGCCCCACCGGACAGCCAGTTCGAGGCTGGCTTCGATCTCCCCTTTAATGCGGTCGCGCGCGCCCCGGCGGTTGAGGCCGTTTTCAATCGAAGTATGCCCGCTGATCGAGGCGATCGTCAGGCCGTGATCCTTAATCAGCGGCCAGTATTCCTGCCCGACAAGTTCGATTCCCGCGTAACCCGCCTCGGCGATAGCCCGGATAAGCGCCTCGGGCGCGGTGCCGCTCCCGGCAAAAGCCCACCAGCAGACCGACTGTTTGATTGCCACGTTGTTTATTCCTTCTTCGGTAGGATGAAATTCAGGTTGTGTTGCAGCGGACGGCGGACGGCATGAAATGCCGTTCCTACACCGCGCAGATTCGTAGGGGCGGGTTTGAAACCCGCCCGCCGGGAGGGTCACAGACCCGCCCCTACAAACCCTGTGTAGGGACGCGGTACACCGCGTCCGCTAGTTAAAAACCGGTTGTTTCTGGCCTGCGATAGTGAATCAGGCGCTGCAGCGCTTTTAGTTCATACGGCCAGTCATAATATTCCAGACGGTAGCGCCAACCGCTGAGCGCGCGCAGGGCGCTGCGCCAGTGACCCTGCAAGCGGATGTCGGTCACGGTGGGGTAGTAGGCATTAATAACCGCCTCGAAGTTGCGTACCTGCCGCCGGGTTGTGTCCCTGAACCAGGGCGTGCTGGGGTCGCGCCGCATGGAGAACTTCGCCCATTCCGGGCTTGCCCACTCTTCCAGCGTCTCCGGGAAGCGGAAGCCCAGCTTTGTGGCTTCGTCCAGCAGGATGCTGCCCTCCTGTGGCACCGGGGTGTAAATATACAGCACGAGTTCCGTCGCCGGGTTGATCTGCTTAATCTTACGAATGAACTGGATGGTGTTTTCGATGTCCTCTGCCGGGTCGGGCGGGTTGCCCAGCACAAACGAGAGTTCCGGCACAATGCCGTAATGCTTCATCCGCTCGACCAGCGCCAGTGTGAGGTTGGTGCTGGCCTTGCCGCCCTTGTTCATGCGCTTCAGGGTGTCGTCGCTGCCGCTTTCCGCCCCCATGAAGATCATCTTCGCGCCAGAGCGTTTCATCTTCTCCCATGTGTCGTCGCTGTAGGCCATCAGCGTATCCACCCGGCCCAGCCCCCACCAGCGAATGCCCTTGCCAGTGATGCGCTCGGCAAATTCAGCGGTGCGATGCTGGTTGACGAAAAAGTCCATGTCATGAAATTCCAGCCCGTTGATCTGCCAGTTGTCGTGCAGGTGGGTGACGATGCTGGCGACACGCTCGGCGCTTTCTGGCAGCCAGCGCTTGTTGCTTAGCGCTACCACCGCGCAGAAGTTACAACTAAACGGGCAGCCGAAGGACGTGTTATGGTTCAGCACGCGCGTGCCGAGGTAGCTCCTGCCCACGTAACGGCTGACATCAAGGCTCTCGTAAGGGAACCAGGGCAGGTTATCCATGGGGACATAGGGCGCGCGCGGGTTGATGTGGACATCGCCGTTTTTGTAGGCCAGCGAGGGGGTGTCGTGCAGCGCGCCGCCGTGATGCAGACGGTCTACAAACTGGCGGAAGGGGGCTTCCCCCTGCCCCTGAATCACGTAATCCACGAAGTCGCTGCGCAGGATGACTTCGGCGTGCTGGGTAGGGAAGTAACCGCCCCAGAGGATGGTCAGGTCTGGCAAGGCGGCCTTCACCTGTTTGCACACCGGCACCGCCTGCCGCACCTGTGGCCCCGGCATGGTCGTCACCGCCAGCAGTTTGGCGCGGGTGGCTGTGGCGCGCTCGATGATGTAGGTGGCCGGGTCGTCAATCAGGTTGCCGTCTATAAACTCTACGTCATAGTCCGCCGTGATCACCGCCGCGACCGCCATCAGCGAAAGGGGGAGGCGCTGTTTGCCCTTCGATGTGCTGACCGGGTTGTAGAATAAGACTGTGTGCCGCATCTCGCACCTCGCATGTTTATGCACCCTGCATCCTGTGTTATTTTGACAGTTCTGCCAGACAGGCGCAACTGCTGGCTCGCGCTGTGTGGTTTTGAGCGTCCCCTGCTGTCGCTGCGCTGCCTATAAAGCGTAAAGGAGGATTAGGGCGCGCTTGAGGCTTACATTGACGATCCCGGCCATCTTAAGCTAGAATAATCACTATCAGCCAATTTGTAGTGTTAAATGTGTTGCAGATGAGATATTATCTATATACCTACGGCTGCCAGATGAACGAGTCTGACTCGCAGCGGCTGGCATCTGAACTGGAACGTTTAGGACACCGCGCCACGCTCAACCCGGAGGACGCGGATATTTATGTGGTGAACACCTGTGTGGTGCGCCAGAGCGCCGAGGACAAGGCGATGAACCGCCTGCTGCACCTGCGCCAGATTAAAGAACAGCAGCCAGAGAAAGTGATCGGCGTGATGGGCTGCATGGTGGGCGTGCGCGACCCGCTCTCCCTGCGCAAGAAACTGCCGTTTGTGGATGTCTTTATGCCGCCTTCCGAGCCTGCGCCGATGGTCAGCTTCCTGCGTGATAGCTCGCTGGAGGCGGAAATGGTCGCGCGGGAGGCCGAGGCGCGCGCGCAGCGTGACGCTGTTCAGGATGGCGACCTTATCCTGCCGCTGCACGAACAGGGCAGCCTGATTAGCGCGCATGTGCCTGTGGTCTACGGTTGCAGCCACGCTTGCAGCTTCTGCATTATCCCCTTCCGCCGGGGCATCGAGCGCAGCCGCAGCGTGGGCGAGATCGTCGCGCATGTTCGCAGCCTCGCGCTGCAAGGCGTGAAAGAGGTCACGCTGTTGGGGCAGATTGTAGACCGTTACGGCAAGGACATTCCCGACGGCCCCGACCTGGCCGACCTGCTGCGTATCATACACGATACCGCCGAGGAAACCGGGCTGGAGCGTATTCGCTTCCTGACCAGCCACCCGAACTGGATGACCGACAAACTGCTGGATACAGTCGCCGAACTGCCGCGCGTGATGCCGCACATCGAAGTGCCTGTGCAGGCCGGGGACGACGACGTGCTGCGCCGCATGAAGCGCGGCTACAGCGCCGATGATTACCGCCGTCTGGTCGCCAATATCCGCGCGCGCATCCCCGATGTCGCCATCCACACCGATATTATCGTTGGCTTCCCCGGCGAGACGGATGCACAGTTCCAGCAGACTTATGACCTGCTGGCAGAGCTGAAGCTGGACAAGGCGCATCTGGCGCGTTACAGCCCGCGCCCGAATACGGTCAGCGCGCGCTCGATGGAAGATGACGTGCCGGAAGAAGAAAAGAAGCGGCGGCATCTGGCGCTGGATGAACTTCAGGCCGAAGTCGTCGCGGGCATTAACCAGCGCTTTCTGGGGCAGGTGCTGCCTGTGCTGGTGGAAGACCAGCATAAGGGCAAATGGCGCGGGCGCACCCCACAGAACAAACTCGTCTTCTTTGAGGACGAGGCCGACTGGCGCGGTAAAATGGTTGACCTTGAAATTACGTGGACAGGGCCGTGGAGTATGCAGGGGCGGCTGCCGCAGGCGCAGCACGATTATCAATCCGAGATTATAATCGTCAGCTAACAGAGATTACGCTTCTGGTATGAAGCGTTGTGCTAGAATTGGGTGTGTTGATTAGAACTTCACCAAGTTTTGGCGTATACTGGTAGCATTACAGTCGAGTAAATTTTAAACGCGCTATGAACAGCAGCCCACGGTTGGCTCTACTTACCGATTGGAGGATCAGGCACGATGCCACCTGAGAAGAGCGGATATTATTACCCAAATAAGTTTGCCCGCATCACCGTCGAGGCGATGGAAGAAATCATGGGCAAAAATGGTTTGAATGCGATCCTGAATCTGGCCGGGCTGGAAAATCTTATTGATAACTACCCGCCAGATAATCTGGAAAAAGGTTTTGACTTTGCCGATTATACTGCGCTGAATGTGGCGCTGGAAGATATGTACGGCCCGCGCGGTGGGCGTGGGCTGGCGCTGCGGGCTGGCCGCGCGACCTTTGCCCAGGGCCTGCGGGCGTTTGGCGCGCTGGCGGGCGTGGGCGACCTCGCCTTTAAGGTGCTGCCCCTTAGCGCCAAGCTGAAGGTCGGTGTGCCTGCTATGGCGAACATCTTCTCGCAGTTTTCCGACCAGATTTCTAACGTGTACGAAGAAGGCAACGACCGTATTATCTACACGCTGGAGCGCTGCCCCATGTGCTGGGAACGCACGGCAGACCGCCCGGTGTGCTTTGTCGGTCAGGGGCTTTTGCAGGAAGGGCTGCGCTGGGTTTCTGGCGGCCATGAGTTTAAGGTGGACATGGCGGCCTGCATCGCCAAAGGCGATGAAATGGGGCGCTACGTCATCTATAAAGAGCCTATTGGCTAGCTTCCTTCAGGCGACACCCTCCAATCTGCTGCTTGTCGGGCCTCATACAGCACCGCGCTGTTGGGGCTTTTTCCGTTGGCGTGGGGCAAGCGCCGGGTGGTAATTGCCCAGCCGCGCGTTGTCGGCTTTTGCGGCTGGTGCTAGAATGCAAATAGCGACATCAGCCCTTTACCCAAGGACGACCCCCTATGCATTATCGAAACATGCTCATTCTGGCGCTGTTAGTGCTTCTGAGTGCCTGTAACCTGACCAGAGACACGGTGACGGACGAACCGCTGGCAACGACGACCGGGCAGGCCAGCGGCAAACCAGAGGTCACCATTTCCTCGCCGCGCTCCGGGTCAGAGGTTGTGGTTGGCGATGATGTGTTCGTGAGCGCGGCGGCGACCGACTCGGTCGGTGTGACCGAAGTGCAGTTGATCGTCAATAATCAGATTGTGAAGCGGGTTTTTTCAGAATCCGTTTCCGGTGATAGGGAAATGAGCGTACTGCTGGATTACAAGCCCGCCACAGCAGGCGAGATCACATTACAGGTGATCGCCCGGCGCGGCTCGGTCGCCAGCGACCCGGCGGAGATTGACCTGATTGTGCGCTCTACCGAGCAGCAGGTGACAGCCACGCTTATCCCACAGACAAACGTGCCGACAATTGACCCATTTGACCCCACCTGCCGCGCGCTGGTGAATACCGGCCTGCGCCTGCGCAGCGCCCCCAACACCAGCAGCAACATTATCACGGTGCTGCCCAGCGGGACTGTCGTCCCCATCATCGGGCGGTTGGGCAATAACTCGTGGTGGCAGGTGCGTTACAGCGGGAATACCGGCTGGCTGGCGGCAGAATACACCACACTTTACGGGGTGTGTTCCGGGGTGCCGATTGTGGCGACCCAGCCCCCGCCACCACCGCCGACGTGGACATCTCCACCACCGCCACCGCCGCCCACGTGGACACCTGTGCCGCCGCCGACACAGATTCCCACCCCGGCAGACCTCGTTGTCTCGGCTATCGAAGGGCCAGCAGACCTGAGCCTGCCCGCAGGGCAAGGCGCTGAGGTGCGCGCGACGTTCACCATCACCATCACCAACATCGGCGGGTCGCGCACCGGGCAGTTTAGCAACACCATTACCATTCTGCCGGGCGGCAGCCCGCAGGACTTGGGGGCGGCGGGCAACCTGCGCCCCGGTGAGACGGTGACGCTGACGCGCGAATTGGCGTTTACCGCCCCCGGTGATTATGTGGTGCGGGTGCAGGCCGACAGCAGCAGTCAGGTACAGGAAAGCAGTAAAGTCAACAACACAGGCACCTATAACGTGCTGGTGACGCAGATTGTGGAAGCGACCGAAGAGCCTTAAGCCGAAGGTTTGTGACTTCTAACATTTTCGGGCGGCTGCCGTAACAGGCAGTCGCTTTTTCTTGGTTGCCTCAAAATACAGGCCGCTATACAATGGATTCATGACTACTCGCCTATTGATTATCCACCGCCAACTGGTTTTTGCGGTCACTTTAAAGCAGGCGCTGGAGCAGACCGGCGCTTACGACGTGCACGCCTTTACCGTGCCGGATGCCGCGCTGGAGTACCTTCAGTCCAACCCGCAGGACGTGGCGCTGGTGGACTTTATGCTGGCCGGGCGCGCGCTGGTCGCTCAACTGCGGGCGGTGCAGCGTGATCTGGCGATTATTGTCAGCCCACGCCAGCCGGAAACGCTGGCGCGTGAACTGCGCGTTCAGGGCATGATTGACCAGCCCTTCACCGCGCGCGAGATTATGCCGCTGATTGAGGACGCGCGGGCGGCGGTGGAAGCACTGGGGGATACCGAACTCTCGGTGCTGGGCGAAACCGAGATGCTGGACGGCGGCTTCCCGCCTGCCGCAACTTCAGAGCAGCTTTCCGCGCCTGATGAGGCGTTCGATGGGAACGAAGGGCAGGGACAACCGGCTCGGCCACCCACGTTACCGGAATTTTCCAGCCTCGACAGCGTTTTGGTGGATGAAGCGCCTTCAGAAATCTTTGAGCCGCCAGTCAGGGATGGCGATACGCCGTCTGTGCCAGAAGTCAGCTCCGGGGCGGTGCGCCAGTTCATCGCCACGCGCGGCAGCGGCGCAGACGACTTTGACAGCGTGCTGGATGATCTGGACGAGCAGGCCGTTCGCGAACAGGCAGCTTCGCGCGTACAGTCAAACAGCTTCACCGAACTGGTCAACTCCATGCGCGGCGAGAACGCGCATACGCCGCTGCCAGACCGTCACCAGCAGTTCATAGATTTTATCCTCACTGGCGGCATGGACGTGCTGCTGAGCGAGATTGAGAAGGCCAAAACCGGGCCGCTTGCCGCCCAGCCAGCAGACGAGGAACAGTCCTCGCAGGTTTTTGATAAGCTGGCCGCCGAAGAGCCGCCCATGCCCACGCTGGAAGAAAGCGGCACCGTAGGCGACCTGATGCTTGGCGTAAGTGATCCCGGCTTCCGTAATGTGCTGGCGATGATGCGCGGCGAGGAAGTGCCGGAAGGCGAGAGCCGGGGGCAGCCGCGCCAACTGCCGCCAGAGGTTGAAGAAGCCTTTGCCGCGTTTTTCGAGAGCCAGATGGGCGCTGAAAAGGACGAGGCCGAGGTGCCTGATGCCTCGTTCGAGGACTATGTGGACGAGTTCAGCTTTCCCACAGAGTCCGGCAGTTCTATCCCCGCGCAGTTGATTTTGGAGACCGCGCTTGATGAATCGACCGCTGGCGGGTCTTTTTCGCTGGATGAGCTGATCGCCAGTATTGACAACCAACTGGCACGCCACAGGCCGGACGTGCGCCCGCTGCCCTCGTGGGATGTGCGCTTTAAGCCGCCGCCCACGCCGGAGGAGAAGTACATCAAAGAGCCGGATTTCCTGCCCGAAGAATTCCCCTCGACCACGCAGGTGCCTTCTGTTGCCCCGGAAACACCGCCGCATGTGCCGGAGGTTGTTGAAGAAGCCGACACCTTCGAGCCAGATGCCCGCGTCGCTGATGGGGCGGTTTTTGACTTGCCCGCTGCCGATATGGGCGCTGAGGACTTCGAGCAGGATGAGCAGGCGATGGAGGAAGTGGTTGACTCATGGGATGAACTGCCCGAAGCGCAAACCGATGCTGCCGAAGCATGGCCGCAGGCTGCCCCTGCCGATTTTGGCATGTCGGCGGAGTTTGACCTGCCCGTGTCTGCTGTGCCGCTGAGCGAACATGAGCCGGATAACGCTTACATCGCGCAGATTGCCCTCAGCCTGACGCAGGTTTCGCTGGAACTGGCGGCAGAGGCCACCCTGCTTACGCACAACGGGGAAGTTGTGGCGGTGGCCGGGCAGCTTTTGCCAGAGGACATCGCCGCGCTTCAGGACGAACTGGCGCAGGGGGCGGCGGAGTACGGCGACGCGCCGCAGATTCGCTTTATCACCCTCGCCAGCAACGGCAAGAATTACATGCTGTACTCGCGCCATACCGAAGGCGACTTCACCCTCTCGATGGTTTTTGCCGATACCACGCCGCTGCGTGACATCCGTAATCAGGGCAAACGCCTGGCTGACGCGCTGGCGGCTGTGCCAGAGATGCCGTTACAACCGCCTGTCGCCGCGCCAGAGAGTTTTGAGCAGGCGCTGGAGCGCGAGCCGGAAGCCCCCGCTGTTGAGATCGTGCCAGTGGATGCTGGCCCGCTTGCGCCGTACACCTATGTCTGGCTGCTGCGTGACCCTGACCGTCTGTTTGACGAGCCTGTCGCAAGGGCGATTGCCGCCGGGCTTCGCACCCAGCTAACCGAGCAGGGCTGGCGCGTGCATCAGCTTGATGTGCGCGACGAGTACGTTTACCTGCTGGCCGACGCGCCCGCCGAAACCCCGGCTTACGAGCTTGTGGGCGAACTGAAGCTGCGGGCAGGCCGAATCGCGCAGGCGCAAAACCCCTCGTATGTGCCAGAGATGCTGTGGGCGGATAGTTACCTCGTGCTGACACCGGGGCGCGAATTGATGGAAGACGAAATTACACAGTTTATTAATTTTGAGCGCCTGCTATAATCGCGTTTCCTGAGCGCGGGAGCGGTCTGGACGGATCGCCCCTGTCAGTTTGTACGGGTATTTGCCCCATGCGTATCCATCGCGAAGGTTATCCCATTCTGGTTACAATCGGCGGCCTGCTGATGCTGCTGCATCTGCTGGTGCCGCGCCGCCTGAAAACGCCAGCGTTCGCGCTGTCGGCGGTCATCATGGGCTTTCTGCTGCAATTCTTCCGCGATCCCCAGCGTGAAACCCCTTCCTGCGCCAACTGCGTCATCTCCCCGGCGGATGGCGTGGTGGTGGGCATTGAACCGGACTACGAAGACGAGTATTTTGGCGAGGAACGCCTGCGCGTCTCGATTTTCATGCGGGTGATAGATGTTCACGCCAACCGCGTGCCGTTAGCTGGGCAGTTGATCTACTACAAATATCACCCCGGCCAGTACCTGATGGCCTTTCACCCAAAGTCCTCCAAACTGAACGAGCGCAACACGATTGTGATCGAGCGAGACGACGGCCAGCAGGTGCTGATGCGCCAGATTGCGGGTATTCTGGCGCGGCGCATCTGCTTCTACCTGCGCGAGGGGCAGACGGTGATCGCCGGGCAGGAATTGGGCTTTATCCGCTTTGGCTCGCGCTGCGACGTATTCCTGCCGCTGGACGCGCAGGTTGAGGTGCAGTTGCAGCAGGTGGTCAAAGGCGGGGAAACGCTGCTGGCGCGCTTCTAATGTGTTCGGCGCGCTGTTTAAGGCTATAATGACATGACTTGTGAGACAGTGAATATTGTAAAGAGGCTATGCGACCTTCAAAAGTTTTTATCCCCAACGCCATCACGTC
>CAZJSU010000019.1:24561-53806 GCA_964548765.1 uncultured Anaerolineaceae bacterium | reverse complement strand
GGTCACGCAGGGGAAGAAGCCAGGCGTTTACAGCGGGCGCGTAGCCGTGAGAAGCTCTGGTAGCTTCAACATCACCACACGCGCAGGCACAGTGCAGGGTATTGGCTATCGCTGCTGCATCCCACTTCATAAATCCGATGGTTACGCCTACGAGAAAGGAGTGAGCGCTTCCTCCCCCGCATAAATGCGAGGGTCTCCGCGCTCGTTTTTCTATGATCGAAAAAGTCAATCTGGCACAGAAGTTCAGCAGCTTTAGCGATCAGTGGAGTCCGAAGATCGCGGGCGAAGTCAACGACTTTCATGTGAAGCTCGCCAAGTTGCAGGGCGAGTTCGTCTGGCATCAGCACGAGAACGAAGATGAGATGTTCCTGGTGGTGAAGGGCAGGCTGTTGATTAAGCTGCGCGATCAGGACATTGTGCTGAACGAAGGCGAATTCGTCGTTATTCCGCGCGGCGTGGAGCATTTGCCTGTGGCGGAAGAAGAAGTGCATGTCGTGCTGTTCGAGCCGAAGGCTACGCTGAACACCGGGAACGTGCAGAACGAGCGCACCGTGAGCGATTTGCAGCGGATCTGATCTGCGCCGGAAGAACGCGGTACTGTTATCATTTGTAGCGTTATTTATCGGTTTTGGTATCAAAGGGATTACCAGCTTTATGAAAGCCTCTATTATGGTTCTGCCCGGCGACGGTATCGGGCCAGAAGTTGTCTCGAAAGCCGTTGCTGTATTGCAAAAAGTCGCCGGCAAATACGGCCATGAATTTACCTTCAACGAAGCGCTGATGGGCGGGATTGCCATTGATAAGACAGGCAGCGCGCTGCCGGAGGAAACGCTGCGGCTGGGCGAACAGTCGGACGCGATCCTGCTGGGCGCGGTGGGCGGGCCGAAGTGGGATAACCCGAGTGCGCCCGTCCGCCCGGAGCAAGGGCTGCTCGGCATCCGCAAGCACTTTGGCCTGTTTGCCAACCTGCGTCCGGTGAAGACTTATCCGGCGCTGGCACAGCATACGCCGCTGCGGCCTGACCTGCTGGAAGGGGTGGATATTCTGTTCATCCGCGAACTGACAGGCGGGTTGTACTTCGGCCAGCGACAGGAGGCGGGTGAGGGTGACAGCGCTTACGACACCATGCTCTACACCACGCCGGAAATCGAGCGCGTGGCGCATATCGCCTTCCGCGCGGCGCAGGGGCGGCGCAATAAACTCACGTCGGTAGATAAGGCCAATGTGCTGGCCTCGATGCGGCTGTGGCGCAGGACTGTGATTGAAGTCCACGAGGATTACGCCGATGTCGCGCTCGACCACATTCTGGTGGACGCGATGACCATGCACCTGCTGACGCGCCCGGCCAGCTTTGATGTGGTGCTGGCGGAGAATATGTTCGGCGACATCATTACCGACGAGGCTTCGGTGCTGGCCGGGTCGTTGGGGATGCTGCCCTCGGCATCACTGGCGGCGGAGCGCTTTGGCCTGTACGAGCCGATTCACGGCTCTGCGCCGGACATCGCCGGGCAGGGGAAGGCGAACCCCACCGGGACGATCCTCAGCGCGGCGATGCTGCTGCGTTACAGCCTGCAACTGGAGGACGAGGCGCAGGCGGTGGAGCAGGCGGTGGACAGGGTGCTGGCCGATGGCGCGCGCACCGCAGACATCGCGCCACATGGCGGCGGTTATCTGAGTACGGACGAATTCGCGCAGGCGATACTCGACCAGATTTAATCGGATTTCCGCTGGCGAAGTGCTTGCGTTGGCACAAAAAGTGTGCTACAGTTTTGACCAGTCGTTTAACAACCGAATAAAAGATGCTCTTATCCAGAGTGGTGGAGGGAACGGCCCTATGAAACCACGGCAACCCCCGTCTCATAAGCGGGAAGGTGCCAACTCCGACAGAAATGGTTCTGGAAGATGAGAGGAAAATTTCTGACAGGTGCGCCCTGTTGAGCTAAGAAATGACCTCAAAGACTTCCAGCCGGAAGTCTTTTTTATTGTCCCGCCACCCCGGATAAGCGCGGCTTGCAGGTCTTATTTATAGCAGGAGCGGCGAGGACAATGACAGTTCTACGGGACATCCAACTCGATACCGACAGCACCAGCGAAGCAGATACCATCCCCGGCTGTAGCACACAGGCGGTACACGGCGGCGCAGAACGGCGCAAGGCGTTTAGCGCGCTGACCACCCCGATTGTCCAGACAGCCACATACACCTTCAGAGACACCCAGGAACTTATTGATTTTATGGAGAACAAGACCTGGGGGGATGGTGACGCGCGCGAGGAGTACGGGCGCTACGGCAACCCGACGGTGGCCGCTGTCGAGCGTAAGCTGGCCGCGCTGGATGGCGGCGAGGACGCGGTGCTGTACGCTTCCGGGATGAATGCTGTGACCTCGCTGCTGCTGTCGGTACTGCCTGCGGGCGCGCACATCATCATGACGAACGACTGCTACCGCCGCACGCGCCAGTTCTGCCAGACATTCCTCAAGCGCTTCGGGATTGAAACGACGGTTGTGCCGATGGGCGATTATGCCGCGCTGGAAGCCGCGATCATCCCCCGCAAAACACGCTTTATCATTTCCGAAAGCCCGACCAACCCGTATCTGCGTATTGCTGATCTGGAGCGCATCGCGGACATCGGGCGCAAGTACCGGATAAAGACGCTGATTGACAGCACCTTCGCCACGCCGATCAACCAGCGACCGCTGGAATGGGGCATTGATTTCGTCGTCCACAGCGCGACTAAGTACCTTTCCGGTCACAATGACCTGCTGGCCGGGGTGGTAGTGGGGCAGGCAGACCGCATCAAGGCGCTGCGCGATTCGCGTGGGGTGCTGGGCGGCGTGGTAGACCCGCAGAACGCTTACCTGCTGGATCGCGGCATCAAGACGCTCGGCGTGCGCGTGCGCCAGCAGAACCAGACCGCGCTGGCGGTCGCGCGTTACCTTGAAGCGCACCCGCGTATTGAGCGCGTGTGGTATCCGGGGCTGGAGTCGCACCCGGATCATACCGTCGCTGCCGCGCAGATGAGCGGTTTTGGCGGGGTCATCAGCTTTGAGGTCGCAGGCGATTTACGGGCGACCAGCCGCTTTATTGACGCGCTGCGTATTCCCTACATCGCGCCCAGCCTCGGCGGCGTGGAAAGCCTGATTGAGCAGCCCGCGCTGATGAGCTATTACGAAAAGACGACGGAGGAACGGCTGGCGCTGGGCATTAAGGACAATCTGGTGCGGTTCGCTGTCGGCATTGAGGATGCCGCAGACCTGCTGGCTGATCTGGAACAGGCGCTGGCGCTGGTTTAAAGCGGTTCGCAGTGGGTTGATGGAAAGCAAAACGGGCGACCTGTGCAGGCCGCCCGTTCCGTTATCAAAGTTACTGTCGAATTACAGCGCGTTGACGATGTTGGAGAAGATGTTGCCAACCGCCGGGCCAAGCAGCGCCAGGATGACGATCACCACAACGGCGACCAGCACCAGAATGAGCGCGTATTCTACCAGACCCTGACCTTCTTCACGTGGCATGTACAGCATGATGAGAACTCCTTAGTGAAATGATGATGAATGATGGATCATAAACGATCTACATTCTCAAAATAGCATGGGTTTGAATAACGTGTCAAGTAGGTCAATTAACTTTTTTCCCATTTTTCGTTTATTTTCACAATTTCCTATCATCAATTTACTGGCGTGTTTTCTTTGTGAAGAATCTCCGCGATGTCCGCGATAGATGGCTCGACTTCATGGATGTGGTTGGGGTAGGCCGCGCGGATATTTTCCAGTGTGTCGCGGTGATAACCGAGTGTTGCGTCCGAGTCCTTGAGCAGATGCCCGGTCAGGATGCCGACGACGGTTTCATGCGGCTGGATGACCCCCGCGCCCACCAGCTTACGCAGGCCCGCCAGCGCGCAGCCAGAAGCCGGTTCACAGCCGATGCCCTGCGCATCAATCAGCGCCTTCGCATCCATAATTTCCTGATCGCTGACCTGCTCGACCACGCCGTCTGTCCACTTCAGCGAGCGTACCGCGCGCGGGTAGCTGACAGGGTTGCCGATTTTGATGGCCGTTGCGATGGTGTCGGCGTGGACGGGTTCGTATTCGCGGAAGCCGGTCTTGTAGGCGCGGTAGAGCGGGTTCGCGCCTTCCGCCTGAATAATCGCCAGACGGGGCAGGCGGTCAATCAGCCCGATCTCGTACATTTCATGCAGCGCCTTGCCAAAGGCCGAACTGTTGCCCAGATTGCCCCCCGGACACACAATCCAGTCTGGCACCTGCCACCGCAGTTGCTGGATCGCCTCAAGCATGATGGACTTCTGGCCTTCCAGCCGGAACGGGTTCACCGAGTTCAGCACATAGATGCCCAGTTCGGCGCTGACCTGCCGTACCAGTTCCAGATTACGGTCAAAATCAGCGGCGATCTGCACACAGGTCGCGCCGTAAGCGATGGCCTGCGACAGCTTGCCGAGCGCGATGTGGCGGTTCTGGAAAAAGACGATGCCTTCCATGCCCGCCAGCGCGGCGTAAGCGGCCAGCGAGGCCGAGGTATTGCCTGTGGAGGCGCAGGCCACGCGCGTCATGCCGAGCATTCGCGCCTGCGTCAGCCCGCCTGTCATCCCGCGATCTTTAAATGAGCCTGTCGGGTTTTCGCCCTCGTGTTTGAGGTATAGTGTGTTGACCCCTGCCCACTGTGCCAGCGTGGGCGCGTCATAAAGCGGGGTGTTGCCTTCCGGGCGGGTGACGATGTGCGCTGGGTCTAACGCCGGGTAGATCAGTTCCTTGTAGCGCCAGACCCCGCTATGATAAGGCCGCTCATAACTGCCGAGGCGCTGGTCGAAGGTGGCGCGGGTCACGGTCTTACGCAGGGTGTCCAGATCGTGTGAAACGTCCAAAAGGCCGCCACAACCTGCACAATTATAAATGACCTCGTTAACCGGGTATTGCCGACCACAATCCATACATTGTAAGATGCTCAACATGGTGTTCTGCCACCTGTTCTTAAAGCGCCGCGCGTCTTAATCAAGGATAGCACTTCTTATGACATTTACCAGAGCAGAAGCCTTTGCCCCGGCCAGCATGGGCAATGTTGGCGTGGGGTTTGATATTCTCGGCCTTGCCTTTCGTGAACCGGGTGACGTGGTGTGCGTGGAACGGCGGGAGACCCCCGGCGCGATCATGGCGAGCATCGAGGGGGACGGCGGGGTGCTGACGCTGGACGCGGCGCAAAACACGGCTTCGGTCGCGGCGCAGGCTTATCTGGACACGATTGGCGCGCGGGAGGGTGTGAGCATTCACCTGCGAAAATGCCTGCCGCTGGGCAGTGGGCTGGGCAGCAGCGCCGCCAGCGCTGTCGCGGCGGTGGTGGCGACCAACGCTTTGTTCGGCTCACCGCTGGACAAGCAAGACCTGCTCGCCGCCTGCATGGAGGGGGAGGCGCTGGTCAGCGGGTATCATGCGGATAACGTCGCGCCGTCGCTGCTGGGGGGTATTACCCTCATTTGTGGGACGGAAGCGCAGCAGATTCGTCACCTGCCTGTACCAGACAACCTGCATTTTGCGTTAGTCACCGCGAAGGTCAGCGTGCCGACCGCGCAGGCGCGCGCGGTGCTGCCGGGGACGGTGCCGCTGAAGGCGATGGTGGCGCAGACCGCTGGCGTTGCCCAACTGATTGACGCGCTCTATCGGCAGGACGTGGCGCATATCGCGGCGGCGATGGAGAAGGATGGCGTTATTGAGCCAGCGCGGGCGCACCTGATGCCGCTGTTGAACGATGTACGCGCGGTGGCGAAGCAGGCCGGGGCGCTGGGGCTGGTCATCAGCGGGGCCGGGCCGACATTGTGCGCGGTGTGCGACACTGCGGAAACCGCCGAAGCCGTCACGCAGGCGATGTGTGAGGTTTATGCGCGGGCGGGTATGGGCTGTGACGGGCGCGCGACGCAGGTAGATGGCGAAGGCGCGCGGGTTCTGGCCGCCGAATGATATTGTGAAATTCTTGACAATATGGTATGATTCTTTCAGGCCTCACTCAAGAAATTTATTAATCACAAGGAAAACCAATGGTTGAGCTGGTTAAAAATTACATCGGCGGTGAGTGGCTGGATGCGCGCGCTGGCGAAACGCTGGAAAGCCTGAACCCGGCTACCGGAGAAGTGCTGGCGACCGCACCCAAAGGCAGCGCCGAGGATATGAACGCGGCGGTAGAAGCCGCGCGTGAAGCGTATAAAAGCTGGCGGCTGACCCCCGCGCCACGCCGGGGCGAAATTCTGTACCGCGTGGCCGAAGTGCTGAAAGCCCACAAGGAAGACCTGGCGCGGCTGCTGACGCAGGAAATGGGCAAGGTGATTGCCGAGGCGCGCGGTGACGTGCAGGAAGCTATTGATATGGCCTACTACATGGGCGGTGAAGGTCGCCGCCTGATGGGCTATACCGCGCCTGTGGAGATGCCGAACAAGTTCGGCATGGCGCTGCGCGATTCTGTCGGCGTGGTGGGGTTGATTACGCCGTGGAATTTCCCGACAGCGGTGCCAAGCTGGAAGATGCTGCCCGCGTTGATTGCCGGGAACACGGTCGTGTTCAAGCCTGCGGAAGATATTCCGGCGGTTTCGGCAGCGTTCGTGAAGATTTTTGAAGAGGCTGGCCTGCCGCCGGGCGTGTTGAACATGGTGACAGGCGCGGGCGAGACAGGCGACGCGCTGGTGACGAACCCGCATGTCCGTGTGCTGTCGTTCACAGGCTCGACACAAACCGGCCTGAGCGTGTACGCCAAAGCGGCGGCGCTGGGCAAAAAAGTTACGCTGGAGATGGGCGGCAAGAACGCGATTATCGTGCTGGACGACGCGAACCTTGAGCTGGCGGTGGAGGCGATCAACTGGAGCGCCTTCGGCACCACCGGGCAGCGCTGCACCGCGACCAGCCGTTTGATTGTCCAGAGCGGCATTAAGCCGAAACTGGTTGAGGCGCTGGTCGAGAAGGCGCGGCAGCTTAGATTGGGCAACGGGCTGGACGAAGGGACGGACGTGGGGCCGCTGGTCAACCAGAAGGCGCTCGATAAAGTGAGCGGTTATATGGAGGTGGCGCGGCAGGACGGTGTGCGCGTGCTGATCGGTGGTGAACGGGCAGACATGGACAAAGGCTTCTTCTTCCAGCCCACCCTGTTTGATGGCGTGCGGCCAGAGATGCGCGTGGCGCAGGAAGAGATTTTTGGGCCTGTGCTTTCGATTATCGAGGTCGGCAGCCTTGAAGAGGCTGTTGAAGTGAATAACGGCGTGAAGTATGGCCTTTCCAGCAGCATTTTTACCGAAAATGTGAACGCCGCGTTCCGGGCGATCCGCGACCTGACGACCGGGATTGTCTACATCAATCACGGCACGACAGGCGCAGAGATTCAGTTCCCCTTCGGCGGCACACGCGGCACGGGCAACGGAATGCGCGAGGCGGGGCAGGCCGCGCTGGACAGCTTTACCGAGTGGAAGTCGGTTTATGTGGATTACAGCGGGCGCTTGCAGCGCGCGCAGATTGATACGGACAAAATTCTGGGTGAGTAGCCTGTGAGCGCTTTGTGAATAGTTATCATTTGGGTGAGGGAATTCATCGGAATTTTAAGCAAAGTGCGGTAATGTAATGAGCGATGAGTTTGGCGAAGAACAACTTTACTGGGATGCGCCTTACGCTATTGTCCTGAGCCTGCGCGAACAGTATCCCCATATTGATGTGGAGACTGTCGGCCTTGACCAGTTGGAGCAGTGGGTAATCGCGCTGCCCGGTTTTGCGGATGATCCTGCGTTAGTGAACGAGGGCATACTGAATGCGATTTTACAAGAATGGTACGAGGAGGTCAGTCAGTGAGTGAACTGAACCTGAGTGAGTTAAACGATACCGAATTCCCAATTCCCGATGAGTTGCAAGGCAACCTGGCGATCACCAGCCTGAGCAGGATTTATAACTGGAGCAGGCGCTCGTCCATGTGGCCGCTGCTTTTCGGGTTGGCCTGCTGCGCCATTGAGATGATCGGTACGGCATCGTCGCGTTTCGACTTTTCGCGCTTCGGCATGGAGGTTATGCGCGCCAGCCCGCGCCAGTCGGACCTGATGATCGTTTCTGGCACGGTGACGAAGAAGATGCTGGTGCCGATTGTGCGCCTGTATAACCAGATGCCAGAGCCGAAGTACGTGCTGGCGATGGGCGCTTGCGCCAGCGGCGGCGGCCCCTTCAAAGAGGGTTATAACGTGGTGTCAGGGATTGATAAGTACCTGCCCGTGGACGTGTATGTGCCGGGCTGCCCGCCCACCCCGCAGTCCCTTATCTACGGGATGATCGCCCTGCAGAAGAAGATTGACGGGCAATCGCTGGCGAACTTTGACGATGTGCCATGGTACGGCGTGGGGCCGTCTGAGCCGACACCGATTCCGATTCTGGGGCCGGACATCATTGACCCGCGCCAGATGGACATCATCCGCCGTCAGGCAGAACTGGCCGCCGCAGGCCAGCCTTTTGGTGTGCGGGAACTGCCGCCAGTCATGAAGCCAGAGCCGAAGAAAGTGCCGGCGAAGGCGCAGGCAGCGGAGGCCGCGCCAGCCGCCGAGGGCGAAATGGACCCGGCAAAAGCAGAGCGTCTGCGTAAGCGTGAAGAAGCGCTGGCGCGCAAGCGCGCACGAGAAGCAGCACAGGGGTAATCACACATGGCAATCGCTGTACCAGAGACAAACAAGCTGGATATGAACGCGGTGGCGAACCACCTGAAGGAACAATTCCCGGACGCAGTTCAGGACGACAGCCGTAAGGGCTATACCGGGATCGTTGTTGATAAGAGCCGCCTTGTCGAGGTGGCAACCAGCATCCGTGATGACCTGGGCTTCGACCTGCTCAGCAGCGCGACCGCGGTAGATTATCATGGCATCGAGGATTCGATGGAGATGGTCTACCACGCCTACCGCACCAGCGGCGGGCCTGCGCTGGTGTTTAAGGCGCAGACAGACCGCAACGACCCGGTGATCCCGTCATTGATTGATGTCTGGCCGGGGGTGGATTTTCAGGAGCGCGAAGCGTGGGACTTATACGGCATCCGCTTCCCCGGTCATCCTAACCTGAAGCGTATTCTGCTGTGGGATGGCTTTGGCGGCCACCCGATGCGTAAGGACTGGAAAGAGCCTTACTATGAGGAGGAGCATAAGCCGTTCGACAGCCGCTGGCCGAATGGCTGGATACACCGTGCCGAGGAGCGCAATGTCTACGGCAAGAATGTGCAGTACCCGGCAGACATTGACCTTTCACGGCTGACCGATATCTCGGAAGAGGCGCTGTATAACAGCATGGGGCTGGGCGTGGATGTGCAGGCGCTGGAGAGCGAGGACTTCCGCACCGATCGCCTCGTGGTGAATTTGGGGCCACAGCACCCCAGCACACACGGCGTGTTCCGCATGGTGGTGACGCTGAACGGCGAAACGATTGAGATGCTCGAACCGGTCATGGGCTACCTGCATCGCAACCATGAGCAGATCGGCGAACGGAATACATTCCTCCATAACATACCGTTTACCGACCGCCTCGATTACATCAGCGGTATGAGCAACAACCTCGGTTATGTGCTGGCGGTCGAGCAGTTGTTAAGTCAGGGTGCGCGTTACCAGCCGCCGTCTTACCGCGCGGAATGCCTGCGCGTGCTGATGGTCGAACTTACGCGCATTGTCAACCACCTGTGGGCGCTGGGCTTCCTGCTCAACGACCTCGGCGCGTTCTTTACGCCGATGCTCTACGCCAATAACGAGCGCGAGAAAATCCTCGACATCTTCGAGGCCGTAGCAGGCAGCCGCCTGATGCACAACTACATGCGCTTTGGCGGGGTGTTCAAGGATTTGCCGGAGCGTATGCACAGCGTCGCCAATCTGGTGAACGACATGGTGCGCGACTTCGACACGATGGCGTACCTGACCGACCTCGTTAACGAGCGCCTGCCGCGCTTTCTTGACGAGTACGACCGCCTGCTGACGCACAACGAGATTCTGCGCTCGCGCACGATTGGTGTGGGGGTGCTGCCGCCAGACATCGCCATCTCGCACAGCGCGACCGGGCCGCTGCTGCGCGGCAGTGGTGTCCCGTTTGATATTCGCCGTGCCGACCCGTACAGCATCTACCCGGAACTGGACTTCGATATTCCAGTGGGCAAAAACGGCGACATCTATGACCGCTATATGGTACGACTGCTGGAGATGCACGAGAGTGTGCGTATCCTCAAGCAGATTCTGCCCCGGCTGGAACGCACAAAAGGCGAGGCCGTCATGAGCAACACCGGACACACCCCGCGTGTGCCAGTGGGCGAGGCTTACGGGCATGTCGAAGGGCCGAAGGGTGAGCTTGGCTTCTATGTCGTCTCCGCAGGCGATGAGAAGGGGCCGCAGAACCCCTGGCGCTATCACGTGCGCGCCCCAAGCTTCATCAACCTGACCGTGCTGGGGCCGATGAGTACCGGCCATAAGGTCGCCGACGTGGTGGCAATCCTCGGCAGCATTGACATTGTGCTGGGCGAGACAGATCGTTAACAACTGGACACACTGTAACCGGGCGGCAGGCCAGCACAGCCGCCGCCTGTTGAAGAAAGGAACGTGATGTACGGACAGGGTATTTTACGAGGTCTGGCAATCACCTTTAAGCATTTCGTCAATTCTTACGTTGACGATATTCGCTACGCCGGGCGCAAGTACATGCGTCAGGATAATTTCGAGATACGCCAGGGGCTTGAGACCGAAGGTGTGTACACGGTGCAGTATCCCGACGAAAAGCTGGCTGTGCCAGAGCGCTTCCGCTTTGTGCCGTTTCTCGTGGTGCAGGACTATGACGACCCGGAACGGCCAGGGATGGACTGGTGTACAAGCTGCGGCATTTGCGCGAAGGTCTGCCCGCCGCAGTGTATCTGGATCGTGCGTGGGCAGGACCCGGTGACCGGGCGGCCTGTGCCACAGCCGGAGGCGTTTTTCATTGATATTGACATCTGCATGAACTGCGGCCTTTGTGCCGAATACTGCCCGTTCGACGCGATCAAGATGGATCATGACTACGAACTAGCCAGCTACGACCGCACCCAGGCGCATATCCACGACAAGCAGAAACTCTCGAAAGAGTTCCGTTACTGGAAGGCCATCGCCCCGACGACAGTGGTTGAAGAGATGGAAGCGCGCGGCGGCTGGGATCATAAAGACGTACAGAAGGAAAAAGCCAAAGCGGCGAAGGCGGCGGCAGCCGCAGGCGACGCGAAAGCTGTCGCCAGAACCGCGCCCGCTGCGGCAGATGCCCAGCAGGAAGCCCGCGCCGAGGCGGTGGGCGAAGTGCCGACGGTTGAGCCGGAGCAGTTGGCGGCGGACGACGAGGAGCGCAAGAAGGCCGAACGGCTTGCCAAGCGCGAGGCGGCGCTGGCGCGTAAGCGCGCGCGCGACGCGGGCGAGGGGTAAGACCGCGTACAGCCTGAAACACACCGAGGCGGGCCTTTGACCCGCCTCGTTTTATTCACCGGACGGGTATTTAGAGAACTTCTGTGAGGAATCCAACAAATGTTCCTGACGAATTTTGCTGATATTGGTTATAATTATTCTGCAACCCTTTAAACAGATCACAGGACAGATAATGGCCGAGATACAGGATCAAGTGATGGCGGCGCTCAGTACGGTGATTGAGCCGGAACTGCACCGTGATATTGTTTCGTTGAATATGGTACGCGACCTCGAAATCGTGGATGATACCGCGCGCTTTACCATTGTGCTGACCACGCCCGCCTGCCCCCTGAAGAACGTCTTTGTGGAGCGCTGTCAGGCGGCGGTTGTCGGCAAGGTGCCGGGTATCGGGAAGCTGGATATTCGCTGGGACGCGCAGGTGCCGACCGACCGCCGTATTCAGGGGCGCTTGAGTGTCCCCATGAACAGCCTGATTGCGGTTGCCAGTGGTAAGGGCGGCGTGGGCAAAAGCACTGTTTCGACCAATCTGGCGGTCGCGCTGGCCGAGGCGGGCGCGAAGGTCGGCCTGATTGACGCGGATATTCTGAACCCGAATATCCCGATCATGGCCGGGTTGGGCTATGGGCGGCCAAAAGTGGTGGACGGTAAAATGCTGCCGCTGGAAGCCTATGGCGTGAAGATGATGAGTACCGGCTTCCTGACCACGCCGGACAAGCCGATGATTATGCGCGGGCCGATGCTGCACAGCGCCATTCGCCAGTTCTTCACCGATGTGGAGTGGGGCAAGCTGGATTACATGATCGTTGACCTGCCGCCCGGCACAGGCGACGCACCGCTGTCACTGGCACAGTCGTTCCCGCTGACCGGGGCGGTGATCGTCACGCAGCCGCAGGACGTGGCTGTGTCGGACGCGCTGCGGAGCATCGCCATGTTCGAGACGCTGAACGTGCCTGTAATGGGCGTGGTGGAGAATATGGCCGGGGAGTTCTTCGGCGAAGGCGGCGGCGAACGGCTGGCGGGCGAGTATGACATCCCGTTCCTGGGGCGTGTGCCGCTGGCGGCATCCGTGCGCGAAGGCGGTGATTATGGCCGCCCGGTGGTGCTGCACGAGCCGGACAGCGCGGTGGGGCAGGCGTTCAAGCAGGTCGCCCAGAATGTGGCCGCGCGGGCGAGTGTGCTGATGCTGGAAAGCGCCGACGTCATTCCACTGAACATCGTTGGCTAGAGGCCGATTGACACTATATAAAACGCCGTCTTCATGACGGCGTTTTGTTTAGTCATCCATGCCGATGACCTGAATCTCGTCACTGTCGCCCACCGGGTTATAACGCCCGATGAGCAGCCAGAACAGATAATTGAGGACCAGCGCCGCCAGCAGCCCGGCCAGAAAGGGCGCGTTTAAGCCTCTGAAGTTGGCCCAGTACCACGTCAGAAAAACGACTACCAGCATAAAGGTAATCGCTGTCCGGCGGCGCTTGGCCTCGGTGCGCTGGATGAGGAAAAAGATCACCCCAAGCCAGATGGTCAGCAGAATAAGTGAACCCCAGTCCATCGTTCGCTTCTCATGTCATCCTGTGGCCTTATTATAGTTTTGCCCGCATAAATTGGAAGGACTAAAGGGGATTTTTTTAGGCAAAAGTTGTTTTCTGGTTATAATATAACGTGGAAATGGCAGGCAAGGGGTGAGACAGGTTATGGCTGAAATTCAAGTGACGCAGCGTGAGCCGGTGGTGCTGGTAGAGGTGAATGGCCGCGTGGACAGCTCCAACGCGAACGAACTGGGCGAGACGCTGATGGAACTCATTGACGACGGCCACCGTCATCTGGTGGTTAGCCTCACCGGGGTGGATTATATGAGCAGCGCCGGGCTGCGCGAACTGGTCTCCCCGCTGAAGCGGGTGCGCCGCGAGAACGGCGACATCCGGCTGGTGCAGCCCTCGCCACGAGTGCGCGAAGTGCTGGAACTGACCGGGCTGGATACGATCTTTCAGATTTACGAGTCATCGTCAGAGGCGTTAGCCAGTTATTAAGCCTTGCCCCTATCAGGACAGGTGTAGGGGAGGCGCTTTATGGACGACGAGAAAACCCTGCGGATACCCGCCCGCATTAAAGCGATTACGGCAGCCTGCGACTTTGTGGGCGCGGCGGCACAGGCTGCCGGGCTGAGCGAGAAGGACGTTCATCACTGCCAACTGGCGGTGGACGAAGCCTGTACCAATATTATTGAGCATGGGTATCCGGCGGGCGATGATCGTCAGGTGATTGACATCATTTGCCAGCCAACGCCGCAGAGCTTTGTCATCCGTGTGCTGGATGACAGCCCGGCCTATAACCCGCTTTTGCGTGAAAACCCCGACCCCGGCATGAGCCTCGACAGCCGACAGGGCGGCGGCTGGGGTGTTTATTTTATCAAACAGCTCATGGACGAAGTGAGTTATGTCCGGCTGCACGGGCGCAACCAGCTTACGATGGTCAAGCACCATTCAAACGGGGCCAGTACCCAGCCGCAAAACATCGTGCTGATGCCTTACAAGAAGAATACACTGGTGTTGAAACTGAACGGCGCGCTGGACGCTGTAACCAGCAACATGCTCGAAGCAGCGCTGCAACAACAACTGAACGGCGGGAATAAAAACCTGATTATTGACCTTAGCAGCGTCGAGGCGGTTTCTTCCGAGAGCCTGCGGATGCTGGTGGGCATGTGGAAGCGGGCGCGCGACCTGCGCGGCGATATTGTGCTGGCCGGGTTAACCGCCGATGTGCGCGAGGTGATTAACCTCACCGGGTTCGATCTGGTGTTTGCGATTGCGTCATCGGTAGATGAAGCGCTGGAGCGCTTCAAGCATAAGACAGGTTAGGCCGGCCTTATGACCCGCGCCACGAGTTGATGTCATCCAGATTGACCTGACCGAAGGGCGGCAGAAAATCCATGCAGTCCGCCGCAGTCGGCGGCAGGTCGGTACGCGGCGACAGCAGCGGCGTTTCCGGGCTGAAGTAATTCCATGCCGCGCGTGAGATGCCTTCTATCAACGGCCACGCCCGCTCAAAGCTGAAAAAGTCGGTATTCTCCCACACGAACACAGCGATCACATAATTGCGCCCATTAGGCGGGTAGACGATGCCTGCATCGCCATGCATGTTGTCCAGCCAGCCGTTTTTGTGCGAGATGCGCGCGTCCGCCGGGATGCCGCCCTGCAGCAGCCTGAGCAGATCGTTGCTGCTCATCAGTTCCAGCATCTGGCGGCATTCGTTCTGGGTGAATTCGCCGTTGGGGTAGGCGGCCATCAGCCCTGATCCGTAGTTCGCACAGTCATAGATCATGGTGAACAAGGTCCCCAGGTCTTCTGTCGTGGTCTGGTTATAAGGGTCGGGGCGGGTGTTGTGGTCAGGGTTGGGTAACGTGGCTGGCGGGGCGATGGAGCCGAACTGTTCGCCCTCGACACCCAGCACAAACGGGGCGGTGATATAGGTGTTGCGCGCGCCCAGAAACTGGGCGTTCTCGTTAACGCTGGCAAGGCCGTTAAAAATGTTCTGGCCGCCGCCGATGATCTGCATAATCAGGTTTGAGGACGAGTTATTGCTGCACAGCAGCGAATTCGCCATCAGGAAGGCCTCTTCGTCTGTCGGCGGCAGGCTGAGGCTGCGGTAATAGTCAATGAGGATCGGCACTTTAATGGTGCTGGCTGCGGAGAACGCCACATCCCCCAGCAGGTTGATTTCCTGCCCGGTTTGCAGGTCGAGAATGTAGACCGAGGCCACGGTGGTCTGCCCGTCATAGAGGAAGCCCTGCGCGTCGAGGTAAGCCTTAATCATGTCTTCCAGCACAGAGATGTCGGCCATACCGGGGCCGGTGGTGGAGGTGGGCAGCACGACAGAACGGCTGTTGGGGTCGCGCAGCGCCGCGTCAATCATCGGGATGGCCTGCCGGATGTTCAGCGCGCGCCCACCCGCGCCGGGGCGCACGGTCAGGCTTTGGAGGTCGAAGCCGGAAGAATCGGCGGCGCGGTCATAACGCAGGCTGATGTCCTGCAAAAACTGTTCCAGCAGGCTTTGCTGGTAATCTGCTGCCAGCGCCACCTGAACACCGCTTTGCATCTCGCGCCCGGTCATGTAGTTGATGAAGCGCATCCAGTTGCCGCCGCCTGCTTCGGCAGCCGCGCGCGCCTCGGCCAGCATGGTTTCGCTGCTGATGCGGAAGCCGATCGCCGCCGGGTCGAGCTGGATGGGGCTGTCCTGATACCACAGCGTCACGGGCTGTGACAGCGCGCGCTCCCAGTTGGCGACGGCCTCGCCGGGCAGTTGGCCGCCGACGGAGATGCCTGCAACGGTGACGTTGGCGGGTAAGCGGTTTTGCTGCTGGCTGAAGCTGACAAGCTCAATGATAAACAGCCCTACCGCGCCCAGCAAAAAAAGGGTGGAAATCGCAGCCAGCAGCGGGAAACCCCGGCTGGTGCTGCGTCTTGTGCCTAATCCTGTAACGGACATCCTGTTTTATGCCTGTATTGTTAACTTCAATGCCTGCTGAACCGCCAGATCATGGAAGGCGTGTAATCGGGGAAGCTGTTCCGGGCGAAGCCACTGGTAGCCGAGTAACTCGCTGCTCAACCTGCCGACCTCGTTTAACGGATAACACAGATAAGCGATGTCGAGGTGCTGGTGAGGGTCGGGCTTGACCAGCAGCACAGGCCCGACCTCTACGGCAAGCTGTAATTCTTCGCACAGTTCGCGCTGGACGGTCTGCGCCGGGTCTTCGCCACGCTCTACCCAGCCGCCCGGCAACCCCCAGGGCGTATAGGGGTGAAAAACATGCTCAACAAGCAGAATCTCGCCCGCTTCGTTCAGCACTACGCCCACGACACCTGCTGAAAATTTGGCCTGCCGCCAGCGCCATACCTGCCGCGCGATCAGCATTAACCAGGGTGCGCGCCGGACAACCCCGGCCACGCCTCGCCAAAATCTGCTTTCTGCCATGCGCTGACCCGCCGCAAATCCCCAGACAAACGCCACACAAACCCTCAGTCTAACGAAGCGTCGAGAGGGAGTCAACGGTCGTAAATCATCCTCTAATGGCGACTTAACTGGACTGAAACCTAAATCAATGTTTCATTATGCTATACTTTCTATAACAAATTCTCACCTAGTGTAAGGTTTGCTCGTTGAATCAAGCACCGTTTGACCTTATCAACGTTTTTAGCCGATCTCCCGGCGATCTGCTGTTTTTCCTCGGTGTTGTGCTGGTCACACAGGCCGCGCTGTTTATGGCTGTGGAACGGCGGCTGTCGGCACGTCATGATCGCGGTGCGTCGCGTTATGTGCTGGCTTCGCTGGGGGGGGCGGCGGTCTGGTCGCTGCTGATGATCGGCGCGGCTTTTGTGCTGTTCTCCCGGCAGGATGCTGGCCTGATTATGCCACCGCTGGAGCGTGTGGCGCAGGTGGTGACGATTCTGCTTGTGGGCTGGGCATTCTTGACGGCGGACGGTGAGCCGTGGGGGCGCAGCCCGAATCTGGTGCTGCTGGCGCTGATGGCCGTAGTCATTCTGGGGTACATCATCACGGGCGTGCAATGGCCGAGCGCAGCCCCAGGCACCGATTTTAACCTCAGCCCGTTTGGGATCGGCTGGGCGTTGGTTGCGGCGGCGGTTTCACTTGGCGGGCTGCTTCTGATGCTGGCTTACTTCCGGCGGGTGGTTGACGCGCCGCTGAAGCTGGTTTTCTTCGCGCTGCTGCTGGCGGGTTATGGCGGCACGCTGGTGCAGATGACGCAGGGGAATATCATTGGCGATTATTCCGGCCTGTCCCGGCTGGCGTTTCTGGCGGCGCTGCTGATCCTGCCCGCTGTCGTTTACCGCTATGTCATTCACAATCTGCGGGCGGAGCAGCAGGTGGCCCCAGCCCCGGCCATGCCGCTGCCGCCGATGCCTGCCGCCGCGCCAGCCCTCACCGGAACTGCCGCACCACGAGCGGAAAGCGCGGTTGAGCGTGAACCTGTGCAACTGCTGAAGACGCTGGGCATTATCCTTGAAACTGCTTCGCCCGCCGACATTCCACAGCAGATTGTCCACGCGGTGCTGAATGTGCTGCAAGCCGATATTGGTCTGCTGCTGCGGGTGCAGGATGCCAACTATGCCGATGTGATTTACGCCTACGATCAGGCGATGGACAAGCTCATTCTGGCGCTTTCGGTCAACCTTGAAAACCAGCCGACGCTGGTGAACGCGATTGAACGCCGGGCGCAGCGCCCGCTGTATCCCGACCGCAACATTGAAGAACTCAACGATCTGTATACCCGGCTTGATATTGACGCGCCCGGCCCGACATACATTCAACCGCTGACTCATCAGGGGTCGCTGGTGGCGGTGCTGGTGGTCGGGATGCCGTATGCTCGGCGCGAACTGAGCGAGGCGGAGCGCGACCGGCTTAAGGGGATTGCGGTCATCGCTGGCGGCCTGCTGGCGCTGAGCTTCGAGGCCAACGATGCCCGTATGAAGGCCGAGGAACGCGCGATAGAGGCGATGATTCAGGGCGTGCCGATTGATGAAATCGCTGACGAGCAGGTGATGGCGGCACGGCAGGAGATGGCCGCCAGCCTTGAACTCGCCCGCCAGCAGATTGCCGGGCTAACACAGCAGGTCACGCAGCTTAAGGTGGAACTGGACGACGAGCGCAGCCGGGTGACGACGCTGCTGGAGGACACCGAGGAAGGGCTGTCTATCTCGCAGCGGATACTGGTGCTGCATGAGGAGCAGGAGCAGCTTAAGGAGGAGCGCAACCAACTGCTGGAGCGGCTGCAGGAGGCAGAAACCGCGCTGGCCGGGGCGACAGGCACGTACAACGAAGACGTGTTCAATACGATGATTGACGTGCTGCGCCGCGAGAAGGATGACCTGCTGGCACAGCGCGAGAGCCTGCAAAAGCAGTTGAATGACCTGCGGCGCGGCGGTTCGGTGATCCCCGGCGCGGTGCAGGATATGCTGCGTACCATGAGCAGTGATCGCGCCCGGCTGGAAGTGGAGCGCGACCAGTTGCAAAGCAAGCTGACCAACATCGAAGCACAGCTTCACGCGCTGGGGATTGAGAACGGGCCGGTGGGGCTGGTGCAGCTTGTGGGGCAGCTTCATGAGCAGCGCGCCTCGCTTCAGGCGCGTTATGACGTGCTGCGGCGCGAGCGCGATACGCTGCTCTCTGAACGCGCCCGGCTGGAAGGCAGCCTGAAAAGCCAGGAGGAGCGCGATAAGCAGCTTCAGGTATTGCAGAACGAACTCAAGCACGTCGCCAGCGACCGTGAGGCGGCGCTGAAGCAGCGCGACCAGTTACGCATTGAACGCGATGAACTGGCGGCGAAGGTGGAGACGATTAAGGAGAATCGGGCGCGGGTGCTGGCCGAGCGGGATGGTTATCGGCTGGAACTGGAAGAGGCGCATGAAACACAGGCGGAGATGCGGCAGGAACGCCAGCATCTCGCCAACGAACGCAGCGATCTGATGCAGCGTGTCGCGGAACTGGAAGCCGAGAAGGCCGCGTTGCAGAATGAGCGTGAGCAGCTTCTGGCGCGGGTAGAGGGCGACCGCGAGCGTTTGCAGCAGTTGGGCGCTGACGGTGTTGGCTCGATGACCGGGATCATCCGCGACCTGACCAGCCAGCGCAACCAGTTAGAGCGGGAGTTGAATCAGGCACGCAGCGCACTGGCCGCCGTTGAAAACCGTATCGAAATGCTTCAGGTGCAGGCCAGCGCGCAGCAGATTTCTGCCAGCCAGCCGCAGGGCGATCGTGAGTTGATCCTCGGCATGGTGCAGGAGCTTCGTACCCCGCTGACCTCGATTGTTGGTTATGTGGATTTGCTGCTGGCGGAGTCTGCGGGCATTCTGGGCGAGATGCAGCATAAATTCCTTCAGCGCGTATCCTCTAATGTGACCCGCCTGCGGACGATGCTGGATGAACTGACGCGCATCGCGGCGCTGGATATGGGTGAGTTGGTGCTAATGCCGCAGTCCATAGACGTGATCGCCCTCATCGAGGACGCGATCACACGCGCGGGCAGCCAGTTCCGCGAAAAGGGGCTGACCGTTCATCTGAATCTGGCGGAGGATATTCCCTGGGTGTCGGCAGATGCCGACGCACTCAATCAGGTGGTTGATGAACTGCTTTCCAACGCCTCGCTGGTTTCGCCGCCCGGCAGCGAGGTTTTCATCACCGCCCGGCGGCAGGCGGCCAACCTTGCGCGGAATGGGTCGCGCGGGATGGTGGACAGCCTGTTTGTCTCGGTCGAAGATCGCGGCGGCGGCATCGCGCCGGAAGATCAGGCACGGGTGTTCAGCCGGAAGTACAAGGCGGAAAACCCGCTGATTGAAGGGCTTGGCGACAAGGGCGTTGGGCTGGCGATTGCCAAAGCGCTGGTCGAGGCGCATGGCGGAGTGTTATGGCTGGAAAGTCAACAGGGGCTGGGCAGCGCGTTTAACTTCGTGCTGCCGCTGGAATCAATGCTTGAGGCGCAGAACTAGACCATGCAGCGCGACTTTGGAAATGAAGTAACCGTAGCGATTATCGCTGTCGGCGCGCTGGTTTTTGCGCTGGCTTTCGGCATCATCCTCTCGCTTTCCGGCACAGGCGGCACCAGCGGCAGCGCCGCGCCGACGGGAACGGCTGTCGCGCAGCAGAGCGCGGAGCCGAGCGAGACGGTTGTACCGGAGCGGGCCGAGAGCGAAGCCGCGCCGAGCAGTACGCCCGCGCTGACAGACACCGCTACCCGGCGGCCAGCCAGCCCGACCCCGCAGGCGACGGATACGCCCCGGCCAACGGCGACAATCCGGCCAACGGAACGCCCGACCAGCACGGCGACACTCACCTCAACCCCGACACCGACAGACACGGCTACCCCCTCGCCAGTCCCCTCGGCCACACCTATAGGCAGGGGCGGCTGTGATGTTCCAGAGGGGTGGACGGTCTATGTGGTGCGCCCCGGTGACACGCTGGAACTGGTAGCCAGGGCGACAGGCGCGGCGTTAAGCGAACTGCTGAGCGTCAACTGTCTGAGCGAGATTGCACCGATTACCCCCGGCAGTACATTGTTCGTGCCACGCCAGCCTTACACCTACGGCGCGGCTGGCAGCGCGGCGGCCACTCCTGGCGCCACCCCATACAGCGGCGTTGAGGCCGAGGGGTGCGGTGATGCGGCGGTGCAGATTACTACACCGCAGCCCGGCCAGTTGGTGAGCGGCGTTTTTTCGCTGGTGGGGAGCGCGGGCGGCGACAGCTTTGCAAGGTACTGGGTCGAGGTGCGGCCAGATTTCGCCAGAATTTACGACCTCTATCTGGAAGGGGATACGCCAGTGACGGCGGGCGAACTGGGACAGGTGAACTCGGATGCGTATGGTCGCGGGCTGCATTGGGTGCGCCTGCGTGTGCTGGATGCTGCTGGCGCAGATGTCGGCGAAACCTGCGCTATCCCTATGATCTTCGACTGAGCATCGCATCTGGCGGGTAACTAAGCTACACTTGGGCGCGATTTTCTGACAGTTTGTGGAGTGTTGAATGACTGCAAATCGTCCATCGCGCCTTCAGCGATTCTTCCGTTTTGTCGCTTTCAGGCTGATCCCGTTTATTCTGCTGGTCGCCATTGTCCTGACAGGGTATCAGACGGCGCAGTTGCTTAGCCGGCGCATTGGCGAGCAGGTGGAAGCCGATCAGCGCCGGGAGATTTACCCGCAGACGGCGACCGCGCTCGCGCCGACCATCACCACCCATACACCCGACGCAGACAGCGCGGCGCACAGCGGCTTTGTGCTGGCCTCGTATCATACCCGGCGCGGGCAGAGCGACGAGCCTGCTGTTGTGGCACAGTTTGCGACCAACACGCCACAGGCGGATGCCGCGCCCGCCGCGACAGCAACCCCCGCTGCCGCTGTGCCAGAAGCGCCCGCCGCCACCTCGACGCTGCCGCCTATGGGAGAGGCGCGCCCGCTGCCGACGGTGATGTTCCTCGGTGATCCTGACCCGGCGCAGGTGGACGTGACCGCTATTCCGACGCGCGTTGAACCGATTGACCGACAGGGCAACGACCTGTTTAACATCCTGCTGATGGGCAACGATGGCGAAATCACCAATGACGGTTTCGTGCGTACTGATACCATGCTCATCCTCTCGATCAACCGCACGACGAACTCGGTAGCGATGCTCAGCCTGCCGCGTGACCTGTTCGTTTACATTCCGGCGTGGGGAATGCAGCGCATCAATCTGGCATACATGCGCGGCGAGTCTGGCGGCTGGAATGATGGCACGTTTGAACTGCTGCGGCAGATGATTCTGTATAACTTCGGCATCAACGTGCATTATTACGCGATGATTGACCTGTCAGGCTTTAAAGAGGTGATTGATACCGTCGGCGGGGTGGATGTCGCTGTGGACTGCGCGATTAAGAATCTGCGGCTGATCGGCGCGGAAGTGCCGACCGAGGCGCAGCGCGTGGACGAGGACGGCAACTACGTGCTGGATGTGGGCTATTATCATCTCAACGGCGCGGAAGCACTGTGGTATGCGCGGGCGCGGGATAACAGCACCGACTTTGACCGGGGCAGAAGGCAGCAGCAGATTCTACGCGCGGTGTGGCGCAAGGCGCGGGACAGCGGCCTGTTAGCCAACCTGCCCGCCCTGTGGAATCAGGCGGTGCCGCTGGTGGAGACTAATCTGGGCTTCGAGGATATGCTCGGCCTGCTGCCGATTGCGCTCAACCTTGACGCGGCCATGATCGAGAATTTCGTGCTGGTGCGTACCATCCACACCACGCCCTGGCAAACGCCCAGCGGCGACTATGTGCAGCTTCCGGTGTATGAAACGCTGCGCCCGCTGCTGGAGGATTTTTACGCGCCGCCGACCAGCAGCCAGATTACGCTGGAGGGCGCGCAGGTCAGGGTGTATAACGGCACGAACAACGAACACTGGGACATTGTGGCGGCGGAGCGGCTGGCGTGGGATGGCCTGCGGGCGGTGGCTATGGGCGGCGCGCCATCCACAGACTACACCGATACTGTGCTGATTGATTACAAGGGCGGCACGAAAGGCAGCAGCCGCGACAGGATCGCCCGCATTTTGAATGTCCGGGCAGAGAATATTCAGGTCAGCCCGGACCCGAACCGCGAAGCAGATTTTGAGGTGATTCTGGGCAGCAGTTACAACTCGTGTACCTTCGCTGTGCTGCCAGTAGAGGGTGAATAAACCTATTCGCCGCCAGCATCGGCCAGTGGATTGGCCGCGAGGCGGATAAAGCGCAGGGTGGGGGAATCGCCTTCTTCGATGACCCCTGCCCGTTGCAGCGCTTCCAGCAGGGCGCGCGCTTCGCCAGCAGAAAGGCCAAGCACATCCCTCAGCGGGCCAACGCCCAGCCAGCCCAGATATGCCGCCAGCGCCTGTGCCTGTTTGTGCAGGCGTTCGTCCGTACTGCCGGAGAGGGTATACGTGGCGCGTGCCAGCGTGCTTACGGCGGTACGGGGTGGCGTGGTCTGCGGTCGGCTGGGCGGTTCTTCCGTCGTGCCGCGCAGCACGCCCGTCAGCCCGGTACGCTCCGGGGTGGGGACTTCCTGCGCCCGCTGGATGCTGGCCTGCCGCCAGTAGGCGACGAGGCGCTGGATGTCGTCGGTGCTGACGGCGCACAGTTCCACCGGGGTGATGTCAGGGTCGCTGCGCGCGCCTGTATTGTTGATGATAAAAGCGTCGGTGAACCTGAGCGCTGAACTGTGGAGGTGTTTCAGGTTCTCGGCCAGCGCGGGATTGGCCGAGCGCATCACCATCTGGACTTTGATGGTGTCCGCAATCAACTGCGGTACGTCCTCTGGCTGGTTGGCTGTGAGCAGCAGGTGAATCCCGACCCGCGCGCCGTTCACCAGCAGGTCATACACCGCAGGCAGCCAGCGTTCCTGCTCCGCGTGCCAGTCCTCATCCGAAAGCGAATCGAACACCAGCAACACGTGGGGGGCGGGGGTGTCGCCCCGGCTTTGCAGGCGCGCGTTGTATTCGGCCAGTGTTTCTACCCCGTGTTCCAGCAGCCATTGACGGCGGCGCTCCGCCTCTTTCACCATGCCGTCCAGCAGGCGCACACCGTATTCGGGCGTATCAATCAAGCGCCCTAGTGTGTGCGGGGTCTGCGCGATGCCCTTATGGGCGTGGGCGCTGCTGCCAATAAAGGCCAGTCGCAGTTCCGGCGGGGTGCTGAACAGGAGCATGGTCAGCAAAAGCTGGTTCATGATGTGCTGGCGGCCAGCCTCAGCGCCGACGACCAGCAGATGCTCCAGCGCGGGCAGGTCACGAATGACGGCCTGCTGCTGAAGCGCAACGCCCAAAATAAGCGAAAGGGTGGAAGGACGGCTGATATAAGCGTTGCTGACAAGAATCTGGCGCAGGTGCAGCGGTTGATTCTGCTCGGTACGCAGGAGGATGCCCATACTGTCGTCATCCTCTGCCAGACGGTTGATGAAACCCAGTGTCCATTCGCGGTGCTGTTCAGCGACTGCGCCCAGCGCGCGCCGGACATCGCTGGCCGTGACAGGCCGCCTGCTGCCCATCCTGCCCGCGACATCTGGCCGGACGACGTAGAACGTGTGCGAGGGCGAGGGGCGCACATCCACGATGCGGACAGGCGCGTCCCGTCCGGCTAACGCCTGCTGCAAGTTCGCCATCTGTGCGCGAAGGGCTTCTTCGCTGGGCAGCGGCGGCACAGGCTGGGTGAGAATATCGGCCATCGCCGGGGTTAACCATCCAGCATCATCGCGGCGGCTGAGTAGCTGCGGCATGGTCACTTCTCCTGTAGTTGCGCTACCTATGATTGTAGGCAAAATTAAGCAGTTGGCAAATTGACAGCCCATCATCCTCATGCTAGGCTGAATTGAGCGTTTGCAAACAGGAGTCTGGTTCATGCGTTGGATTTATCGCATACTGCCCGCGCTGCTTATGCTGTGCCTGCCCGCGTGCGCGTTGGGGGAAGAAGCCGCGCCCACGCCCGTGCCGCCGATTACGCTGCCCGCGCCGCCGTCGCTGCTGATAGAGGGCGATTGTACAGGCACCGCCGGGCTGGATAGCTGGTTGCAGACGACCGAACTACACATCGCCGAATTCCAGAACACCGTGAACAGCGCCGCGAACCAGGCGCGCGGGGAACTTTATGAGTCGGTGGTACACATGGCGCGGGTGCGCGATGCGACAAACGCCCTTGCCGCGCCGGATTGCGTCGTTAGCACGCATCTGCTGCTGGTGGAGACGATGAATAACGCGATTGATAACTTTCAGGCGTATGCTAATGGCGATCAGGACAGCTTAGGCGATACCATACCGGAAACGATCAGCCAGCTTGACCGGGTGGTCGCCGGGCATAACGAATTAAAAGCGCGGTTAGAAGCGCAGTACCAGAACCGGAACAGCGGTTAACGAAAAGAGGCGGGGTAAATTATCTCCCGCCTCTTTTAATCACCAGTATTGCAGGTGTTACAGGCTTAATCCGTAGCCTGCGGGTCGAAAGCATCGCGCACACCGTCGCCGATGATGTAAAAGCACAGCACGGTGATGAAGATCAGCAGGCCGGGGAACACGACCAGATGTGGCCCGAGGTTGAAGAACTCCTGCGACTTGCTGAGCATGTTGCCCCAGGTGGCCGTCGGTGGCTGTACGCCCAGCCCCAGAAAGCTGAGGCTGCTCTCGGTCAGGATCAGGATGCCGATAAACCGGGCGAGGGCGATGGTCGTAACCGAGATCAGGTTGGGGAAGATGTGCGAGAACATGATGCGCCAGGGGGAAGCGCCCAGCGCCCGCGCGCTGGTGATGTAATCCAGATTGCGAATCTGGAAGGTCTGGCCGCGAATCAGGCGGGTCGTCCCCGTCCAACTGATGATGGCGATAGCGAACACCAGCGCCTCAGCCGTAGGTCGAAAGATGGCGGCGATCAGGATGAGCAAATACAGCGCCGGGATTGAGTCAATGGTGGTGATTAACCAGTTCATCAGGTCATCAAAGATACCACCGAAGTAACCGGTGGTGATGCCCAGCACCATGCCGATGGTGAGGGTGATTACCGCGCCAAAGAAGCCGATCCCCAGCGACACACGCCCGGCGTGCAGCAGTCGCGCTAACTGGTCGCGCCCAAGATTATCCGTGCCGAGGATATGCCCCGGTGTGCCGACAGGGAGGTAATTTTCCAGCGGCGCGGTTTTGTTCGGGTCTTCCCTCAGGATGTTATCGGTAATAAACGGCGCAAAAATAGCCAGCAGCGCGAGGACACCAATGACCCCAAAGGCGAACATGGTCATGCGGTCGCGGCGCAGACGGCGCAGGCCCTTCTGGTAGAGCGACTCGCTGACGTAATGCTCGCTGCTGGTATCGAGCCTGCTGACTTCGCCTTGTGATTGTGTATGAACCCGGGTACTCATGACATTTACCTCGTTTAATCCAGGCGAATGCGCGGATCAATAATGACGTAGAGAATATCGGATAACAGGAAACCCAGGATCGTTGCGATAGCGCTGTAAATCACTACTGCCATAACAATCGGGTAGTCGCGGCCAGTGACGGCGTTGACGACGGTTCGCCCGACCCCCGGCCAGGAGAAGATCGTCTCGGTAATGACCGCGCCGCTCAGGATAAAAGTCACAGCCGGGCCGATAAACGTTGCGATGGGTATCAGCGCGTTGCGTGCGCCATGCCGGAACCAGATCACCCGGTTAGAAAGCCCCTTTGCCCGCGCGGTACGCATGTAATCCTGTGACACCACATCCAGCATGGACGCGCGCGCGAAACGGGAGTAAGTGGCGATGATGCCCGTAGCAATCACAAAGGTGGGCAGAATCAGGTATTCCAGCCGATCATGCAGCGGTGGGCAGGTGTCAGAAAGGGTGGTCTTGCAGCGGCCTCCCAGCGGCAGCACCTGGAGGATTGACCCAAAGAACAGCAGCACCACCAGCGCCAGCCAGAAGTTAGGCACGGCATCGAAAACGACGGCGGCAACGCGGGTGAAGTGATCGAACAGCTTTTTATGATTAACCGCCGCGAGGATACCTATGGTGACCCCGATAGTCGCGCCGATGACCAGCGAGGCGATACCCAACTCAAGGGTGGCTGGCAGGCGCTCGATGAGGATGTCCACTGCCGGGCGGCGGAACACAAACGAACGGCCAAAATCGCCGCGCAGGATGCCGAGGCGTTCACCGGGGGGTTCTGGTTCGCCGTCGCCGTCCGCGTCCAGCGGGATAAGCACCGCGCTGTCGGCAACGCCATCGCCGTCAGAGTCCCAGCGCATCCAGTCGTCGCCCAGCAGCCAGCGCAGGTACTGAATATGAATCGGGTCATTTACACCAAGCTGCGCTTTCAGGCGCTCTACCTGTCTTGGGTTCTGTGCGCCCGCGCCAAACGCCAGCGCGGCAACCGGCCCGCCCGGTGTCCCCGCCATAAGCAGATAGGACAGGAGCGTGATGCCGAAAAAAGTTGGGATCGCCTGTACCAGACGGCGAATAATGTACTTAACCATGTAAAACTACCTGCGAACTACCCTGCCAGACGACAAGTATTTGCTGTATAGATTGATTTATCCCCCTGCTCAATGAACAGGGGGATAAATTGTTACGGATTACGTTTTAGTTGCTGATCTGCCATTCCTGGACGTTGTGGAACTCCAGCGGTGAGGCTGTGTCCAGCGGGTTCCAGTTGGCAACGTTGGGCTGGGCTACGCGCAGGGTCTGCGCGCCGCCAATCCAGATCCACGGTGATTCTTCGTGCAGGATGCGATAGGCTTCCTGATATAGCTCCGAGCGGGCTTCCTGGTCACAGCCGGGGAGCGCGCGGGCTTCTTCCACGATTTCGTTCACGCGCGGGTTGCTGTAGGACGTGGCGTTAAAGCCAGCACCCAGAACGTCGGCTTCGGGCGAGAACACGCCGCTGAATTCGCTGTCCGGGTCGGCGGGGAAGTCGAAGCCCCAGAAGATGCTCACTGCGTCGAACGTCTGCGCCTGGAAGGTTTCCACCAGCACGTTGAAGTCAATCGGCTGGAAGGTCACATCGAAACCGACCTCGCCCCACTGATCCTGAAGGATGGTCCCCATCGCTTCCTGAGAGGTGTTGCCAGCGTTGGTGAGGAATTCGAAGGCCAGCGGTGCGCCTTCTTCAGCGTGGAGGCAGCCATGGCATTCGCGGACACCGTCGCCGTCTTCGTCAGTCCAGCCGGCTTCTTCCAGAAGGGCAATCGCCTGTTCCTGATCGAACGGATACGGCTCCAGTTCCTGCGGATGCGCCCAGCTATCGGGGCGGGAGTGTGTGGCGGCCTGAATGCCAAAGCCGTTGAACGCGCCCTGATTCAGTTCTTCGAAGTTGATGGCGTAGTTCAGCGCCTGACGCACGCGGACATCACCGAAGATCGGGTGGAAGCCCTGCTCAATCGGGTTGCCATCTGCGTCCAGCCCGTTCTGCGGGTTTTCCGGGTCGGCCAGGTTGAAGGCCACGAAGCGGTAGTTAGCACGCAGGCTGTTGAAGCCCTGATAGGTGCCAGCGTCCACCATCTCCTGAAGTTCGGCCTGACGGGCAGAGGGGACACCCATGCGGGTCAGTTCGCCAGCGAGGAACTGCTCTACCTGTACGGTCTGGTCGGTCACAACCTTCTGGATGAAGCCTTCAGGATAGACCGGGCCATCAGGATAGTCCTGGTTGGCGACGATGGTGACCTGCTCGCCGGGGCGGAAGTTCTGGAAGCTGAAGATACCCGATGTGACATTGGGGTTCAGGTTGTAGTCCGAGTCGTTCATCAGCGCGTAGTCGCTGCCGAACAGTTCCTCAAAGACATGCGCCGGAACCGGGATGTACTTGGAGGCGGCGGTGAGCGCGCTGCAGTTGGGGGTGTTGAAGGTGAAGACCACAGTCTGCGGATCGGGGGCTTCCACGCTGGTGATCACATCTTTGGTCTGCACCAGATTACCGTTGGCCTCAAGACCTTCATCCTGGATCGCGTTCCAGACGTAAAGCACGTCTGCCGATGTCACGGGTGTGCCATCGCTCCACACAAAGTCGTCGCGGAGGTGGAAGGTGTAGGTCAGGCCATCTTCCGAGATTTCCCAGCTATCCACCAACTGACGCGGGATACCCTCACCGAAGAAGCCGGTTTCAATATCCACGCCGAGGAATGGGGGATAGATGAGGTCAATAATCTCCTGCGAAGTACCATCCTGTGCCAGAATGGGGTTAAGGGTGGCAATGTCTGCGCCGAAGTTGGGGGAGATTACGGGCGCACCCTCGCCGGGGGCGATTTCGTCCTGCGCGGCCACGGGCAGCATCAGGACGGCCAGTGCTGCCAGGCACAGCGCAAGCAGCAGTAGTCTGGTAACTCTTTTCATACATTACTCCTTTAGTAGATAAATTTTCCCATAACTGCGGGAGTCTGAACCTCAGTCGTTCATTACCTTGTGTACTCGGTGGTCGCTTAAGAGGTTCAAAATTGTGGCAAATTCCACGCGCGATAGTGTAGCAATCTACAGAGCATATATCCAGTTTTCGCGGGTGGTCTGCCGGGTAAATAAAAACCCGCCTCATGTTGACTGAAGCGGGTTCTGTCGGGGCGGCGGGATTCGAACCCACGACCTCTTGCACCCCATGCAAGCACGCTACCGGGCTGCGCCACGCCCCGTTAAATACAAATGCAAGTATAACGAATTCCCAGGAGGCTGGCAAGGCTGAATGCGCGTGAACTTTCTGTCAGGGTATTGTGCGAGGTTGTTGGAAACTGGTTGCCTGTGCTATGACAGTCTCCTATACTTAGGTTATGTTGACATTCGATTTTTGGGGTTGTTTTCGCGGGTGGCCTCTAC
>CAZJSU010000019.1:0-24461 GCA_964548765.1 uncultured Anaerolineaceae bacterium | reverse complement strand
CTACAGCCGCATCATTCGTCAGGGGGCGATGCAGCGCGTCCGTGACAGAAAACACCGCCCAGGCACGAAACGTCAGCAGAACATAGAATTTGAGGTGTCATGACATAAAGGATTGTTGAGTCTGGCGTACCGGCCCTGCGGTGCAATTATTTTAGCGAATGGTTAGTTTTTGATGCTATTATTACCGAAACGCAGCAAAAATTGCTTTTGGCCTATCAGTGAAGTCGTGCTGGGGGTGGCAGAGTCAGGGTTGTCGTTTGAAAGCAGTCGTCCATAGATCAGGGTTTTTGGGGAGCATCACGCATGACAGGAGAGCCGAAAAACGCTTACGGGCAAGCCTCTAATCTGTTCGTCAGCCGGAAGATGAGTGGCGAGTCGCTGGTGATTGGGGGCGTGGCTGAGGATGCTTCGCGCTGGACACGAGTGCTTTCTGCGCGCGCGGCGCAAATGCTGTGGTTTCACATGACGCGCCTGCTGTTCCCGGAAAAGTCTGACATGGTGACGGCGCTGGTGTCTACCGCGCCGCTGCGAAGCGACGCGCTGCCCACCATCACCACCCACATGACCGTTGATCCGATTGAAGGCGGCGGGTTTGAAATCGTCGGCTGGATTGGCGATCAGAACTGGTGGGTACGGTTAAACGACTATGAAGCGCGCCGCTTCTGGACAGCGCTGGATATTGCGCTGTACCCGGTAGGCTGGCAGGGGCCGAAATCCAGAACACAGCAGTAAGCAGCCTGCATTGTTCATTACATAGCGACCATAGCCACAACCAACGGGGCAGCGTTTATGCCCCGTTTTGCTTAAGTGATAAAACTGTACTAACATCAACTATGATTTGAAATACAGTTGCGCGTGTGCGCTTATGCTGAAAGGTGTGCTTATGGCTTCATTTCCGCCTCCTGTGCCTAAACCCGCAAACGCTGGTGAGGGTAAAGTCGCCCTTGCAGACACCAAAGTAGCTTACATGAACATCCGCAACGGCCCCGGCACACAATATCAGGACATTGGCGATATTTACGACAAGACGGTGGTGACGTATTTCCCGGCCACCAGAACCAATGATGGCTGGTTGTGGCTGGAGCAGCAGCAGCTTGCTGGCTGGGTTTATACAGGCGTGGTGGTCTTTGAGGAGGTCGCGCCCACGCCGCCGCCCTCCACCGCGCCCACGCCTTACGATGGCAAGGTTGCCATCTGGCACTGGAAGGGGGATGTCGTCCCTGAAACCACGATTGAAGACCTTGCGGCCAACCTGAAGCGCAACGCGCCGTATGTCACCGACCTTTTTGTAAAGACCAACGATTACACAGCCAGCGCTGGCGCGCGCTGGCAGGGACACTGGGACACCAAGCGCGCGTTAGCGATTGACGGGCCAGCGAGCATTGACCGCTGGGTACAGATTTTAGGGCGTTATGGGCTGGGCTTTCATGCCTGGTGTGTGCCACGTGGGCTGGATGTCGTGGGCGAGACGAACCTGATTATTCAGGTGTGCCAGCGCCCCGGCGTAAAATCCATGATTCTGGATGTCGAGCCGTATGAGGGTTTCTGGTCGGGCGGGCGCGATGGCATCCGGCCATTTATGATGCGTATCCGCCGTGCCATCCCCGGCTCGTTTCACATTGGCCTCTCGGTAGACCCGCGTTCGCATCACTACGCCAGCATCTACCCGGATGAGTGGTATCCGTTTGTCAACAGCGTACATCCGCAGACCTACTGGGCGACCTTCCGGCGCACGCCGGAGAACGTGCTGGCCGAGGTGTATCGCGTCTGGGGCGGGTTTGGCCGTCCGATTATCCCGGCTTTGCAGGGGGACGCTGAAGTGCCGGACATGAACGCGGCGCGTAATCTGGCGGTGCAGCGGCATCAGGCTCCGGGCGTGGCATGGTGGCGGCTGGGGGTGATTAACCCGCAGCAGATGACCGCTATCAACCATCCGATTGACCCGGCAACCCCACCGCCCGACCCCGACGAGATTCCTCAGTATGGGGATGAATTCGTGGTTAAGCCGGGTGATGCTGGTTTTTCCAGTGGTTCGTATACTGGCAAGCCGGAATTCAGCGCGTTTCTCAGCACATGGGGATGGGTGGTCTATTATAAGGCGACCGAAGCGCGCGCCAGCAAGGTCTGGGCGCAGTGGTCGCCGCGCCTGCCTGCGGGAGGGGGCAATTACGAAGTAGCCGTGTTTGTTCCGACACGCCACGCGACCACCCGCAACGCCCGCTTCAAGATACATGGCGTAAAAGGGCATTCCGGCGAGATGACCATCGCGGTAGACCAGTCGCGTTATAAAAACCAGTGGATGACCTTAGGCACGTTTGAGTTTGACTCCACTGCTCCCAACGCGGGGAACATCTTCCTGAATGATGTGACCGGGGAAACAGGGTTAGAGATCGCCTTTGATGCGATTCGCTGGCGGCAAATCCTGCGGCCAACCGACCCCGGCACACAGCCTTACACCGCCGACGGTTACGACTCGCCAGTGGGGACGGCAGCAGAACGGCGCGGCACGAAGTTATGGCCGGGACAGTGGCTGGATGCCAGCCCCTTCGGCCAGCTTTATTTTGTTGGCACCCCCAACGAAGCCTATCACACGGGCGCAGACCTGAACCTGCCGCGCGATGCTGACGCGCATTCGCCTGTTTACGCGGCGGCCAGCGGCGTGGTGACGTTTGCGGCGCGTCTGCCGACATGGGGGAATGTGATTATCATCCGGCATGACCCATTGAAGAAAAACGGCAAGGTGCTGTATGGGCGTTATGCTCATGTTGAGGAGATGAAAGTCAGTGTGGGGCAGCGGGTAAGTCGTGGCGAGCAGATCGCCAAGGTCGGTAATGCTTTCGGCCAGTGGGCATACCATCTGCATTTCGACCTCAGCCCGACGACGATTCTGGTCAACGAACCGCAGCACTGGCCGGGCAGGAACCAGCAGGCGCTGCTGGCAAATTACATTGATCCACGAGTGTTTATCGAGCAAAACCGCCCGTAAACGGGTGTAGCGCCAGGACGCAAAGCGTTAGAGGTGAAACGCGCTCTATACCCTCTGTGTCCTGGCGGTTTCAGTTAGAACAGGCCCCAGTCGTCGGCTGCGCCTTCTTCCATCATGCTGGGGTCCCACATTTCCAGCCCCATCTCAATCGTGACTGGCAGATCGAGAAAGTTCTGGGCGGTACGCCGCGTCTGTTCTAATAGCTGCGGTGCGTATGGGCAGAACGGCGTGGTCATAATCATCGTGATGTGCGCCCGGTCATCGTGAACTTCGGTATCCCGAATCAGCCCCAACTCGACGACGTTCATGCCAATTTCGGGGTCAATGACTGCACGCAGGGCTTCGCGGAGTCCTTCTTCCTTACTAAGTGTTTGTTCGGTCATGGGTTCTTCCTCTTGCAAGCACGCGCCTGCTGTTTTAACGGTCTGACAGCATCGTAACACAAGGCCGATCACGAGTCAATTTTTATAATATTCATCTGAAATATTGACATGGTGTGGCCTGCCTGCTATACTGGCAGGTGAGTTTAAACTGTGGACATACACAAAAGTTAACGCGCATTAAAACGCTCAGGAGGTTTCCCCGCTGATGAGTGCAGGACTGGAAATTCGTAACTTACATGCCTCGGTAGAAGGCAACCCGATTCTTCGTGGTGTTAATCTCACAATCAAGCAGGGTGAGGTTCATGCTTTGATGGGGCCGAACGGCTCTGGCAAAAGCACGCTGGCGAATGTGTTGATGGGTCATCCTGCTTACGAAGTGACCGAAGGCGAGATTAGCTTTGACGGGCAGAACGTGCTGGACATGGAGCCGGACGAGCGCAGCCGCGCCGGCATGTTCCTGGCGTTTCAGTACCCGGTTTCGATCCCCGGTGTGACCGTAGCGAACTTCTTGCGGCAGGCGATTAACGCCCGCATGAAGGCGGAAGACCCGGACAGCAAGGGCATCTCTGTGCCGCAGTTCATCCGCATGATGCGTGAAAAGATGGACTATCTGCACATGGATCACAGCTTCGCCGGGCGCTACCTTAACGAAGGCTTTAGCGGCGGCGAGAAGAAGCGCGCCGAGATTTTGCAGATGGCAGTGCTTGAGCCGAAGATCGCCGTTCTGGACGAGACGGACTCCGGCCTCGATATTGACGCGCTGCGGATTGTGGCCGAGGGCGTGAACAGCCTGAAGGGGCCGAATCTGGGTGCTTTGGTCATCACGCATTACCAGCGCATCCTCAATTACCTGCAACCGGAATACGTCCATATCCTCTATGAGGGGCGCATTGTTGAGAGCGGCGGCCCCGAACTGGCGATGCAGCTAGAGGAAAAGGGCTACGAATGGATTCGTGAGAAGTTCGGCCACGCCGAATAACATCACCACCAGCCATTAAGGAGCAAACTATGGCCGACGAACTCGAAATTGTACAGAGCGAGAAGCAGCTTACTGAAGAAGAACAGCGGCTGCGTGATATTCGCGGAAATTACGACGAGGCTTACGGCTTTCACTACCCGGACAATTACACCTTCAAGAGTCGTAAGGGGCTGGATGAGGAAGTCGTGCGCGAGATTAGCGCGCTCAAGAGCGAACCGCAGTGGATGACGGATTATCGTGTGAAGGCGCACCAGATTTTCGAGAGCAAACCGATGCCCAACTGGGGCAGCCCGGTGCTTCATGAAATTGACTTCGACGATATTTACTACTTCGTGCGTGCGGCAGACCGTCAGGGGCGCAGTTGGGACGACGTGCCGCCAGAGGTCAAGGAGACGTTCGACCGTCTGGGCATCCCCGAAGCGGAACAGAAATTCCTGCAAGGGGTGAGCGCGCAGTACGAATCTGAAGTGGTTTACCACAGCATCCGCAAAGACCTTGAAGCCAAAGGCGTGATCTTCACCGACATGGACTCCGCCCTGCGCGATTACCCGGAACTGGTGAAGGAATACTTCGGCACGGTGATTCCGTCGTCCGATAACAAATTCGCGGCGCTCAACAGCGCGGTATGGTCGGGCGGGTCGTTCATCTATGTGCCGCCGGGCGTGCATGTCGAGATGCCGCTGCAAGCCTACTTCCGCATTAACACCCAGAACATGGGGCAGTTTGAGCGGACGCTGATTATTGTGGATAAGGATGCCTACGTGCATTATGTCGAGGGCTGTACCGCACCAACCTACAGTTCTGACAGCCTGCACAGCGCGGTGGTCGAGATCATCGTTAAAGAAGGTGGGCGCTGCCGTTATACCACCATCCAGAACTGGTCGAACAACGTTTACAACCTTGTGACCAAGCGCGCGGTGGCCTACAAAAACGCGACGATGGAATGGGTGGACGCTAATCTTGGCTCGAAGCTGACGATGAAGTACCCGGCGGTGCTGCTGATGGAAGAAGGCGCGCATGGTGAGGTGCTTTCAATCGCCTTTGCCGGGCAGGGGCAGCATCAGGACGCGGGGGCGAAGATTACCCACCTCGCACCCAACACCACCAGCCAGATTATCAGCAAGTCCATCAGCAAGGACGGCGGGCGCGCCAGCTATCGCGGGCTGCTGAAGATCGTCGAGGGCGCGGAGAACACCAAGAGCAATGTGGTCTGCGACGCGCTGCTGCTGGATGACAAGAGCCGGTCCGACACCTACCCGTACATCGAGGTTGACGCGAAGAAAGTCACCATGGGGCATGAAGCTTCGGTGTCGAAGGTGGGCGAGGATCAGCTTTTCTACGCGATGAGCCGTGGGCTGGGCGAGGACGAAGCCAACGCGCTGATCATCAACGGCTTTATCGAGCCGCTGGTGAAGGAACTGCCGATGGAATACGCGCTGGAACTGAATCGCCTGATTCAAATTCAGCTTGAAGGCTCGATTGGTTAACAAATACGTACTGTAGGGGCGGCGCTGCCAGTGTTTATTTTGTTACCTGGCAGGTCGCCCCTGCGACCAGTACCCTGATGTTAAGGAGAAAAACCTGTGGTTGCTGTAAGACGACGCGCGACACAGCCTGTCGCGCCCGGTTACACCCAGGCGGATGTGGAAGCCCTGAGCGCGGCCAATAACGAACCGGAGTGGCTGCGCGAACAGCGCCTGCGCGCCTGGAAAATTTACGAAAGCCTGCCCATGCCGACGCTTCAGGATGAGGCATGGCGGCGCACCGATTATCGCCATATTCGCTGGGACGAGGCAGACCGCTTGCTGACACAAGCGCCCGCGCAGCTTGACGAGGTGCCAGAAGCCAACCTTGAGCCGCTGATCGGCGATGAGCAGGGCGGGCTGCTGGTCTTTGTGAACGGGCAGCTTGTTCATTACGAAATTGCCGACTCGTTGACTCAGCAGGGGGTGGTCTTCACCGACCTGCGAACCGCCAGCCATGAGCATGAAACGCTGGTGCGCGAAAACCTGATGACGCGGGCGGTGCTGCCGAATGACGGCAAGTTCGCGGCGCTCAACGGCGCGCTCTGGACACACGGCGCGTTTTTATATGTGCCGCGAAATACAGAGGTGGAACTGCCGCTACATGTGGTGATGTATAACACGGAAGACGGAGCCAGTCTGGGGCATGTGCTGGTCGTGCTGGAAGAAAACGCGCAGGCGACCATGCTGGTGGATTATGACTCGGCAGATGGTCACGCGCACTCGGCTTACATCGGCGCGACGGAACTGCTGGTCGGGCCGGCGGCCAATCTGCGCTATGTGGCGTTACAGGACTGGAACCGCGAGACGTTTGAATTCAGCCACCAGCGCGCGCGTGTAGCGCGTGACGCGAATCTGGACTGGATTGTCGGCACGATGGGCAGCAGGCTGACGAAGGCTTATCTGGAAATCGAACTGGACGGGCAGGGATCGAACGGGCGCATGTCCGGGATGTTCTTTGCCGATGGCGACCAGTTCTTTGACCACGACACCATGCAGATTCACAACGCGCCGCTGACCTCCTCTGACCTGCTGTTCAAGGGCGCGGCCAAGGACGTGGCGCGGACGGTGTGGCAGGGGATGATTAAGTCGCTGCCACAGATGCAGAAGATTGACGGCTTCCAGGCCTGTCGTAACCTGCTCCTGAGTGACGACGCGCGCATGGACGCGATTCCGGGGCTGGAGATCGAGGCGGATGATGTCGCCTGCTCTCATGCGGCGACGTTTGGCTCGCTGGAAGAAGAACCGATCTACTATCTGATGAGCCGGGGCATCCCGCGTAACGAGGCCGAAGTGATGCTGAGCGAAGGCTACTTCGATGAACTGCTCCAGCGTATCCCGTTTGAGCGGGTGCGCGAACGGCTGCAGGACGCGCTGCATACAAAGATTATCGGCAGCAGATTACCTGCATAGCAACAGCTAAAGGTTAGTTTGGTTTGAACCACAGCAGGCACAGCGACATGGAAGCTGAAACAGGATTCTATGTTGCAGCGCTGGCTGTGGTTCTTTTATTTGGAGCGAGATGATGACCGACTTGACACTGGCCTATGACGTGGATGCCGTGCGGCGGGACTTCCCCATTTTGCAGGAAGCACACCATGATGCTGTGCCGCTGATTTACCTGGACAACGCCGCCAGCAGCCAGAAGCCGCTGAAGGTGATTGAGGCGCTGGATGATTACTACCGCCGCTATAACGCCAACGTCCATCGTGGGGTGCATAAGCTGAGCGAGGAAGCGACCGCCTATTATGAAGAGGCACGGGTGAAAATTCGCCGCTTCATTAACGCCGCCAGCAAGCGCGAGATTATCTTCACGCGCGGCACGACCGAGGGCATCAACCTCGTGGCGCAGACCTGGGGGCGGGCGAACCTGAAGCCGGGCGATGTGGTGGTTTCGACGGTGATGGAACACCACTCGAACATCGTCCCCTGGCAAATTCTGGCGGCGGAGAAGGGCTTTACCGTAAAATACGTGCCAGTGACCCCGGAGGGGCTGCTGGATATGGAAGCCTTTAGCCGCCTGCTGCGCGACGAGCCGGTAAAGCTGGTTGCGCTGGCGCATGTCTCCAACGTGCTTGGGACGGTGAACCCGGTCGCGGAAGTCGCCCGGCAGGCGCACGCGGCGGGGGCGCTGGTGCTGGTGGACGGCGCGCAGAGCGTCCCGCACATGCCTGTAGACGTACAGGCGCTGGATGTGGATTTCTTCGCCTTCAGCGGTCATAAGATGGTCGGCCCGACTGGGATCGGCATCCTCTATGGCAAGCGTGAGCATCTGGAAGCCATGCCGCCCTGGATGGGCGGTGGGGACATGATCGCGCGGGTGCGGCTGGATGGCAGCACGTGGAATGAGCTTCCTTATAAGTTCGAGGCCGGGACACCGATCATCGCCGGGGCGATCGGGCTTGGTCATGCGGTGGACTACCTGAGCGCGCTGGGGATGGATAAAATCCATGCGCACGAGCAGATGATGACCGCCTACGCGCTGGAACGGCTGGCGGAGGTGCCGGGGCTGACCCTGTACGGGCCGGAAGCCGGGCAGAAGGGCGCGGTGGCCGCGTTCACGATGGAAGGCATTCACCCGCACGATCTGGCGCAGCTTCTCGATGCACAGGGAATCGCCGTGCGCGCCGGGCATCACTGTGCCATGCCGCTGCACGATGAACTTGGCATCCCGGCGACGACACGCGCCAGCTTCTATTTATACAACACGCCTGCTGAAGTGGACGCGCTGATCGAAGGGCTGTACCAGGCAAAGACTGCGTTTCAGATTTAGGAGCGGAATTTATGCACGATATGTATCGGGAGATCATCCTCGACCACAGCAAAAACCCGCGTCATCACGGCATTCTTGACCCGGCGGATATAGATTTTGAGGGGCATAACCCTCTGTGTGGGGATCGTCTGCGGCTGACGCTGCGCGTGGATGACGACGACCGCATTGTGGAGATCGGCTGGTCTGGCGAGGGCTGCGCCATCAGTCAGGCTTCGGCTTCGATGCTTGGCGAGCGTATTCTGGGCAAGACGCTGGAAGAAGTACGGGGTATCGGCAAAGAGGACATCTTTGAGATGCTCGGTATCCCGCTTTCAATGAACCGCGTGAAGTGCGCGCTGCTGTCGCTGAAGGTGCTGAAGGTAGGCGCGTATGGGTTGGCGGACTGGCAGAAGATGGAAGACGAGGACGAGGAGTAATCATGCCGGAATTTGTGACTGTTGCGACCACTGACGAAATCCAGCCCGGCGAGAACATCGTTGTCGGGATTGGCCGCCACTGGGTGGCGGTGTTTAACGTGGATGGCGAATATTACGCCATTGAGGACCTATGCACGCATGACGGCGGGCCGCTGGCCGAAGGAAAGCTCTACGGCTGTGAGATAGAATGCCCCCGGCACGGCGCGCGCTTTGACCTGCGAACCGGGGAAGTGACCGCGCCGCCTGCAGTGGTGCCTGTGCCAACCTATGTTGTTCAGGTGGTCGGTAACGAGATACAGGTTGAGGCGAAGTAACGTACCGCAGGGTTTTATGAGGGAGGGCGCTATGCAGGCCGTACTTGACGCGATGTATAAAGACCGTATGCTGGTGATCGGCCATCGTGGGGCAAGCGCCGACGCGCCGATGAACACCCTGCCAGCCTTTGAACTGGCGGCGGAGCAGGGCGCGGACGGTATTGAACTGGATGTGCATCGTTCCAGAGATGGTCATGCCGTTATCGTCCATGACTTCACCGTAGACAAGACCACCGACGGCAGCGGTGTCGTCACCGAGATGACGCTGGATGAACTGAAAGCGCTTGATGCCGGAAGCTGGTTCGGCAAAGCGTTTAAGGCGGTGCGTATCCCCACGCTGGATGAAGTCTTTGAGGCGGTCGGTCAGCGGCTGTATATCAATGTTGAGATCAAGTCCGAGTCGCAGGAGACCGACGGCGTAGAGCAGGTGGTGGCGGATGTGATCGCGCGTTACCACATGCAGCAGCGGGTGGTTGTTTCCTCGTTTAACCCGTTAACGCTGATGCGCTTCCGCCAGATCATGCCAGAAGTGCCGATCGGGTTCCTGCACGCGCCGGGTTCGGTGATTGATACCCGCGCCATTATGGATCAGCTTGAACTGGTTTACGAAGCAGACCACCCCCACGAGTCGGTGATTGACGCGGCGTATATGCAGTGGGCGCGCGAACGCGGTTACAGGGTGAACACGTGGACGGTCAATGACCCGCAGCGGGCGCAGGCGCTGCGCGAGCTGGGCGTGGACGCTGTGATTACCGACAGGCCGGGCGCGCTGCGCCAAGCGCTGTGGGGGGCGTAGTTGGCGCGCCTGTGGTGGCGGCTGGTGGCGTTTGGCTTTCGGCTGCTGTATAACGAGCTGGCCTTTACTTACGATGCGGTCAGCTATGTCGTCTCGCTGGGGGCGTGGCGCTGCTGGCAGCGGGCGGCGCTGAAGCATCTCGCCATCGGGGCGGAACAGCGCGTGCTGGAACTGGCACACGGTACGGGCAACCTGCAACTGGATATGATCACAGCGGGGTATCGCGTGGTGGGCTATGACCTTTCGCCCGCGATGGGACGCATCGCCGCCCGCAAGCTGCGAAAGCGCGGCCTGCCTGTGCGGCTGGCGCGGGGCAGGGCGCAGCAGCTTCCCTTTCCGGCGCAGGCTTTCGCCGCCGTCGTCAGTACCTTTCCGACCGGCTTTATTATCGCGCCAGAGACGCTGCACGAGGTTTACCGGGTGCTGCAACCGGGTGGCCTGCTGGTAATTGTGCCGAATGGCATACTGACAGGCGGCGGCGCGGCAGAGGCCGGGCTGGAGTGGCTGTATCGCGTGACCGGGCAGCGCGGCGACAGTGTGTTAAGCCTGACGGACTTCTTCACCCCTTACGGCTTCGAGGCGGAAGCCGTGATTGAACGCTGCCCACGCAGCGCGGCGCAGGTCATCATTGCCCGTAAAAGGGTCTAGTATTTCAAAAATAATCGTGCTATACTTTTCCTGTTCATGGTGGTTGTAGCTCAGTTGGTTAGAGTGCCTGGTTGTGGCCCAGGAGGTCGTGGGTTCAAGTCCCATCAGCCACCCCATGATGTGAAAATAAAAACGCCCTGATGGGCGTTTTTGCTTTAGGGGTAACGTCGTCGCAGCCGCACCAGCTTGCGCCGATGCCTGAGGCGCAGCCCGCCGATAAAGACAGTGGCCGGGGAGGACACAGGCGCGGCAGCGCTGGAAGGGGTGACGGCCAGAACTTCAGACGCTTCAGCTTCCGGCGTGGCGACTGCTTCTGGCGCGGCGACAGCCTCTGCGGGCTGTTCTTCTGGTACGATGACAGGCGGCTCGCCATCCTTGAGCGCTTCCTCGATCTTCACCGCCGCGATTTCCTGTGTTTCACTGGGGCGCGGCACACCGAAAATCTCCCAGATGCTCATTTCGCTGGTATCGAGCTTGGCCGATTCGCGTGTTGAATGCTGGGGTTCTTCCAACGTTTCAGAGGCGGCTTCAGCCGTTTCAACGGGTGGCTCGGCCTGCTGTTCGCTGGTTTCGCGTGTCGTATGTGGCACATCGGCGGGCGGTGGGCTGTCTGCCGCTGGCGCTGGCTCGTCGAGGAAAGGCACAGGCGGCGGCCTGAAGCGGCTGGAATCACCCTCGGCGGGCGACGGCGTGCTGGCCGCTGGCTTTGGGTCATCTACCGCAGCGGGTGGTTTTTCCGCTGGCGCTAATGGCGCTGCCGGCACAGGCGGCTCTGCCTGTGGGATGGGCGGATCGGCTGCTGGTGCGGCAGGTTTGTCGCTTACGGGCGGCAGGTTAGCCAGGAAGTCCGGCTCTGGCGCAGGGGTGGCAGAAGGCTGTGGCACCTCTGGCGCGGCGACTGCCTGATTAGGCCGCGTATCTTCTTCGTCAAGCGGTGGCTCTGGAATGACCACACGGGTGGGCGCGGCAGGCTCGCGCAGGACGGGCGGCGGCGCGCTGGGCTTAAAGCGCTCGTGGCGATCCTGCGTATCGCCTTCAGCGGAAGGATGGCGCGAACGGTAGCGCTGGCGGCCTTCGTAATCAATCGCCTCGCGGATCAGGGATTTGGCTTCGTGAACGTAAGCCTGATCGCGGTTTTCGTTCACCTTGCGCCACAGATTCTTGAGGCTCTCGACCATCACCGCTTCAAGCGCGCGCTTTGCACCCATTGAATTACGCAGGCTGCCAATGACCCCCGGTAATTCGTAACTGAATGTCCACTGAACAATGGTTCCTTCGGGTATTTCCTGAAGGCGCAGCCGACCCTTGGACTCTCGATAATTTGCGCCATCAATATAGGTATACTCGTAACCAAGCCCATCGTACCAGGCGGTGGTTTCCAGCACATAGTCATGGCCGCTGCTGCTGGTATAACGCCAGCGAACGCCCTGACCAGAGCGCCTGGAGGTCAGAAACGAGATATTGGTGCAATCGGTCTGCCAGTTCGGGTTTTGGCTGATGTCACCGACCATCTCCCAGATCACTTCCGGGCCAGATGGGATTAGGATGCGTTGGTCAATAATTGTCATAGAGTTACATTATAGACGCTTTTGAGAAGGTGTTCAAAATCTCAGTTTATGTTACACTAACGGTGTTTCAACGTAGATTGTACCACAAGTCTTTTGAGGAAAAATATTGCCCAGTCCAACCGCTACCTTCGGCTTCATTATTGCCACCCTGATCGGCGCGAGTTTTCATTTTATCGTGGGTGGTGATGTGCGCAGGCTGGCGTTATTCCTGCTTTCGGCGTGGATTGGCTTTGGGCTGGGGCATATCTTCGGCGTTCTGCTGGAAATTGACGCGCTGAATATCGGCACGTTGCACATTATGACCGCGTCGCTGGGGGCGCTGGTGGCGCTGGCGGCGGCTTATGGTCTGACCTCTAATCGAATGCGCGGACGACTTAATCGCTAAAGGGATAGTGCATGAACGATACCGCTCCACAACTGCCACTTTCCACCGAGTCCCCTGCCGAGCCTCAATCCCGGTGGACGCTCCAGCGCATTGTGATGGTCGCCAGTGCTGTGATTATTGGGGTGCTGCTGCTGATCTTCGTGATTGGGGTGCTGCTGGCTTTACTGACCGATGCTGAGCAGACCGCGCCTAAAATCCAGATTGTGCGCGATATTTTTATCATCATTCTGACGCTGCAGGGCATTCTGATTGTGGTCGCGCTGGCGGTGCTTATCCTGCAAATCGCGCGGATCATCAACCTGCTTCAGAACGAGATCATGCCCGTGCTGAAGAACGCGCAGGACACCATCGGCAGCGCGAAGGGGACTGTGGAGTTTGTGGGCAAGAACGTGGCGGAGCCTGTGATTTACCTGAGCGGTTTTGTGGCCGGGACTTCGGTGTTCTTCCGCGAATTGTTTGGTCTGCGCCGTGCGCTGCGGAGTGATAAACCTGATGAAAAACACATCACCTCAGAATGATATTGCCCCCGGTTGGCTGCTGTGGGGGTTGTTTTTCGGCCTGCTGACAGGGGCAGTGGCGGCATTGTTCGCCGCGCCGCGCCGGGGGGCAGAAACGCGCCAGCAGCTTACGCAGGGCGGGCAGCAGTTGTACGAAAAAATCGAGGCGACAGTGACCCCCACCGACCCCATCGCCCAGAGCCTTGCCGAGGGCAAGGCCGCCGCCCAGCGCCGCCGGGCCGAGCTTGGTCTGGAAAATTAGGGCGCGCTTCCTTCAATCTGTTGAAAAGCCCCGCCAAGCGCCTCGCTGACATCGCCTGCGATGACGCTGCGCGTGCTGCCTGTGCGCCGCGCGGCGGCGATCCCCGCCAGCCCGTGCAGGTATCCCCCGGCCACCGCTGCATCGTAGGGAGCCATACCCTGCGCCAGCAGTCCAGCGATAATCCCCCCTAGCACATCGCCTGTTCCGGCTTTCGCCAGCGCGTCGGTCTTGAACGGTAAGACTGTCACCTCGCCAGCGGGCGCGGCGATCAGCGTGTGCGCTCCCTTCAGGACGACGACCACGCCCCACGCGGCAGCGCTTTCATTGGCGACCTGCCAGCGGTTGGCCTGTATGTGCTTTGTGTCTGTGCCGGAGAGCCGCGCCATCTCACCGGGATGGGGGGTGAGGATGGTGTTTTGTGGCAGGCGGTCATGCCAGTTTTCGAGGCGTGTCAGCAGGTTAAGCCCGTCAGCGTCAATGACCAGCGGCGGAAAGCCTTCCCGTGCTTTTTCGAGTAACAACGTGAACAATTCCAGCGTGGCCCCGGCCTGCCCCCAGCCGGGGCCGATCAACACCGCCTGGGCTGCGCTGGCTTTTTCGTGGATCAGGTCGGCATGTTCTGCGGAAGGCGTGGCGCTGTCTGTGGGCAGGGGCAGCCAGATGGGTTCTGGCAGGCCCGCCGCCAGTGTGGGGATCATCGCTTCCGGGGCGGCGACCTCGACCAGCCCCGCGCCCGCCCGGTAAGCGGCGCGGGCGGCCAGCGTGGGCGCGCCGAAATAATGACGCGACCCGCCGACGACCAGCACTTTGCCTGTGCTGCCTTTATGCGCGCTGCCCGTGCGCTGTGGGAGCATCTGCCGTACCGACCCGGCATCGGCCACCCGCCGCTGCTGTTCGCGCAGTTCGGGCAGCGTCTCCGGGATAGCGATGGGGGCGATCCGCAGATGGCCGACCGCCTGCGCGCCGGGGAAGGTGAACAAACCGGGCTTGGCGGCGATGAAGGTGATCGTTTCGTCGGCGTGGAGCGTGTGTTTATCCAGTTCCCCGGTGTCACAGTCCAGCCCGCTGGGGCAGTCTACCGCCAGAATGTAGGGCGGACGAACAGCGGGGTATGCCGGGGGCAGGGCGGGGTTAGTGCTGGTGGCGGGCGTGTCGAAGGGCGCGGCGGCTTCATTGACGGCCTGCCGGACGTTTTGCAGCAGGCGTGCCGCGTCCTCTCTTAACGGCAGGCGAATGCCGATGCCAAACAGGGCATCCAACAGGACATCGGCGCTGGCGACCATGTGATGCAGCACCCGGTAGCGCTGGTCGTCCTCCATATTGGCGACCAGCAGCCCCATCTCGCGCACCGCGCTCAGGTGAGGATCGTCGTCGGGGCGTTTGTGCAGCAGGTAAAAGCGCACCAGTGCGTCGCTGTTCTGGGCGATGACGCGCCCGGCGCACAGCCCATCACCGCCGTTGTTGCCAGGGCCAACAAGCACGGTGATCTGGGCATTCTCCCGCCCAGCGATGATTTCCAGCACTCGCTCAGCAGTCGCGCGTCCGGCATTTTCCATCATGGTGCTGTAGCTGATGCCGCCTGCGTCGGCAGCGCTCTCAATACGCCGCATCTGCTTGACTGAGACAACCTTCATCGCGCGCTCCTTGCGAAAGTTTTTAATTCAACAGGCAGGGAATGTAACGTTTTGAGAAACAAAAATCCAGCAGAAAACTGCTGGATTGGGAGTATCCTTGCGGTGTCCGGGGGTTAGCGGTCGCGCTCCACCACACTGTTGGCAAGCTCGATAAGCTGCTCTTTAGCGGGGGAGGGCGGCAGCACATCAATGCTGCTGATGGCCTGCTGCACCAGCATCTGCGCCTGCACCTGCGCTTTCTCGATAGCATCACCCTGAAGGATTTTACGCTTGATGGCCGCCAGCGGGTCATTTTCGGCTTCGGCGACGGCGACACCTTCATTGGTGGCTATCGTGCCATTCCCGGCGTAGACCGAGCCAACGCCTTTTCCCTGCGCCAGGTCCAGCCCGGCAGATTTGCCAAGCTGATGCGTATCGCCTACGAGGTCGAGGATGTCGTCCACGATCTGGAAAGCGAGGCCGATATTATAGCCAAATTCGCCCAGCGCCTTAATCTGCTGCTGCGGCGCTCCCGCCAGTTCGCCACCTAACAGCCCTCCGGCCTTAAACAGCGCGGCGGTTTTCAGCGCGATGATCTGGTAATAGACCTCGCGCGACAGGTTGCCTTCTTTGGCGGCGCTGGCTTGCAGGGTCTCGCCCTCGACCAGCGCGACAGTCGCCTCGGCCAGCAGGATGTTGAGGTCCTTGTACGGGGCCATCAGTTCATAGACTTTGGTGAACAGGAAATCGCCTGTCAGCAGCGCGAAGGTGCGCCCCCAGATGGCATTGACCGACGGACGGCCACGACGGATAGTGCCATGATCGTTAATGTCGTCATGTACCACGCTGGCCGTGTGGACAAGCTCTACCGCTGCGGCGACCGGGGCGACTTTCTCGATGTCCATGCCCCCGGCGGCGGCGTAGCTGAGGAAGACCAGACGCGGGCGGATGCGTTTGCCCCCGGCTTCCAGAATATGATAGCTCGCATCACGCAAGAGCGTAACGTCGCTGTTGACGGCTTCGGCCATGATACGCTCGACGGCCTGCATTGCCTGCTGTATTTCCATATGAGCTGTTCCGCCTTGTGTGAAGCGCCTGCGTTTGTGACTTTCAGAACTAACTAAATTAAATGTATTTTACCTGATATAAACAGGGGTGTCAATCAAAGCGCACGGCCTGCGGCGTGCTTTAATGAGACTGTTATATTGTTTATATTCTTCTTTAAACATAAATTTATTCCGCCTCAATCTGCGCTACGGGCAGGCTGAAGGCGAAGATGCTCCCCTGTCCCTCGTCGCTTTGCAGCACGATCTTTGTGCCATGACGTTCAAGGATAAGCTGTACAATTGCCAGCCCGACACCCATACCCCCGACGCGCCGTGTGGAAGAACTGTCCACCTGATAGAACGTTTGGAAAACGGCTTCCTGTTTGTCTTTGGGAATGCCGATGCCGTAATCCTTCACGGCGATCATCACATGGTCATCCTTTTGATGCACATGCACCTCAACATCTTTCTCGCTGAATTTGAGGGCGTTGTCCACCAGAAGCTGCAAGGCGGTGCTGATGGCCTGTTTATCCCCGGTGACGGGCGCGACCTGTGGCTCATAGTAGACTTTGATCCGCGTGGTTTCGTCGCGGTGTTCCCATGTGCGCCGCAGGTTGCGGACAGCGTAATCTATGCACTCGCGGATGAGCAGCACCGAGAGGTTCATCTCGTCTATGCTGTGGGCAAGCTGGGTGATGTTTTTCACGACCGCTTCCAGCCGCGTCGTCGCGCCCAGCGCATAATCCACCAGCGTGCGATTCTCCGCGTCTTCCGCCAGCAGCGCCACCGCCGATTTTACCTGAAGCAGCGGCGTTCCTAATTCGTGCGACACGGTGCGGACGACGGCACTCTTCAGCAAGGCGAGTTCCTCACTGGTCTTTCTGGCCGCGTCTAACTGCGTTTTTAATTCCCGGTGTTCGTCGGCAAGGGTCTGGTTTTCGGCGCGGAGTCTGGCGTTTTCGGTGTGCAGGGATGACAGCCGATGCACCTGATGATGAATATAACGCGGCAGGGGGGGCAGCACTGCGTCGGCGTAATGGTAGAGGCTGGGGTCGTCCAGTTCTTCGCTGATGAGCAGGCGAACGGGACGATACGCCCCGGTCTGTTCCAGCGCCTTCAGAAAGGCCAGCGCCGGGCTGCGGGTATCGGCAGCGATGATGATCTCTGGCCTGTGGCTTTTCAATGTCGCCAGCGCCTGTTCAGGCGTGTCTGCCATGTGGTCAGGGCGCAGCGTGGCAACCAGTGTCTGAAGCCAGGCGGGCAGCGTATCGGGCAGTAGAAGCAGGCTGCTTAGACGTGGCGCTGTGTCGGCTTCGTAAAACTCCTCAAGAAGTGCTGTGCGGGAACTGGTATCTACCATAGTACTCACTTTCTACTCACAACGGCCAAGCGTCTGGCACAACTGGTTCAGGTGCAGCCGGTCGTGCTGCGCGGTGAAGTGTGCCATCTCCGCCATTGTGGTCAGCCCAAAGATGCTGTGACGCGCCGGGCGCTGCCAGTCCTCGGCGTTAAGCTGGCGCAGCCAATCTATTGTGAGCATACGCTCCTGTGCGAAGCGCTCCGCCGCCTGCCAGCCATCCGCCGTGCAGCGAACCGCTTCCCTGGGGCCAGCAGGGGGCTGTGGGCTGGCGAGGAACGGGTTGTCCTCTGCCAGAATTTTTTCCAGACGTGGCCGCTGAACCGTTTTTTCGCTCTCCAGCAGGTGACAGACGATCTGCAAAATAGACCATTCTTCCGGGTCGGGATGCTGATCCCATTGGTGCGACTTGACCTCGGAGAGCAGGCCAAAAAGCGCGCCGATGTTCCCGCGCAACTGCGGCTCAATCGCTTCTGGCTTCAGCCCGGCGGGCAGCAGCGTTTCCAGCCAGTTGTGCTGTGTGATCTGCGTGTACAGGTCTTCAAGGCTGCCGCCGGCAGCAGCCTCTGGCTCAGCGTCGGCGGTCTGGCGAATGTGATAGGTGTTCAGGCCGAGCGCCGCTGCTGGCAGGATGTCGTTCACCGGGTCATCCCCGACCATCAGCGCCTCATCCGGCTCGACACCGATACGCCCCAGAATCTCCGCGTAATAGGCCGGGTCGGGCTTGGCAAAGTGCATGTTGTCGCCAGTCGTGACCAGCGCGTAGCTCGTGAAGTCGTCGGGCAGCCCGGCCCACGCTAACCGCTGGCGGATGGCCTCCGCCGGATAGAGGGGGTTGGTGGCAATCACCACCGCGCAGCTTGTCTGCACGAGATGCTCGACAAGCGCCGGGGCAGCGGCCACAGCCCCAACACATTTTTCCAGCACAGGATAGCTGCTGACGTAAAAATCCTCAAAACGCGCCCGGATTTCTTCCTGTGCCTGCCCGGTGGCTTCGGCGATCATCCCGATAGCCAGATCGGTATTGGTCTGGCGCAGGTCGCGCGGCGCGTTGACGACGTGCATGACGTTGAGCAGCACGCGCGAGAGCGGCTTATAGCCCCATGCCTCGTCGAAATATTCATCCACCAGCCGAAGATATTCCGTCACAAAGACCGCGTTGGCGTTATGCAGCAGCGTATCATCAAGGTCGAGGAGAACGGCTTTAATCATCATCTATCCGTTCCAGCGCTTCGCGGAAAACATCCAGCCCGGGGCGCTCTGCGTTGCATTGTGGGCAGCCCGTATAGGCATTCTCAATCGGGACATGGTGCTTGAGGCAGTACGCCTCGATTTCCAGCACGCGCCCCAGCCCCAGCAGGCGCGGCTTCACGGTCAGCTTCAGTTCCAGATTAGGGCTGCTGTTGGCATTCAAAATCTCCGGCACACTGCATTTCGCACAGTCGTTCGGCTTCCAGGGCAGTGATTCGGGATTTCCTTTAATCAAGCGGCATTCCTGGACATTGCGCCCGCGATTAAAATCCGCGTAGTAATAGCGGCAGTCCTTGCCCGCTGGTGTTCGCATTCCTTGCTACCTTCAACTCTTGTCTTTACCGTCTTACTGTAGCATAAATCCCCAGAAGGAGAAATTAATGGAGCATCGTTTTTACGTTTGATTCAGCCACTTTTTGGCCGCTGTGGGCAGCATATCGAGCGTTCCCTTCTGGACGGTGCAGTCTGGCAGGGCTTCCAGAAAGCTGCTGCCGTAACCTTTGCTGATAATCCGCCGGTCGAAGATCGCCACGACACCGCGATCGGTGCTGGTGCGGATCAGCCGCCCGAAGCCCTGCCTGAAGCGCAGGATAGCGTCCGGGATGGCGTACTCGTTGAAGGAATTCTCGTACGTCTCTGACCGGGCGGCGAAGATCGGGTCTGAAGGCACGGCAAAGGGCAGGCGCACGATCACCAGCGCGCTGAGCGAGTCGCCGGGGATGTCTACGCCTTCCCAGAAGCTCCGCGTCCCCAGCAGTACCGCGCGTTCGGTAGACTTGAAGCCCTCCAGCAGCGCCTGACGGCTGCTGCCATCGCTCTGGTCATAGACGGTAATATCCCCCAACGCAAGGCGCGGCGCGATGGCCTGCGCGGTCTGGCGCAGGTGGGTGTAGCTGGTAAACAGCCCCAGCACACGCCCGTTGAGCGCGGCGGCCAGCTCGATCAGCCCGCGTTCAACCGCCTGCTGATACTGGTAGCGGTTGGTGGGTTCGGGGATGTCGTTCGGGATGTAGATCAGGGTCGACTCGTGGTAGTTAAAGGGCGAACCGACTTCCAGCGCGTCTACGTGCTGGCCGTTGAGCCGTTCGCGCAGGTAATTAAAGCTGCCGTTAGTCCGCAGCGTGGCGCTGGTCATGATGACCGACTCTTTGTTGTCCCACAGGTAACGCTCGACCATCGTGCCGACATGCAGCGGCGCGGCGTTGATCGAGAGGTTGTAGGACATGTCCTGCCCGGCGCTGATCCAGTAGATGCTGTTGTCGGTCGGTTCGAGGATAAACGCGGTCAACTGCTTGTTCATGTCCTGCAAAAAGCGCGCCGCCGTGACCGTGCTGTTGAAAATGTCGTTGTAGTCGGGCATGTCGTAGGTTTCCAGCCGCCCCAGCGCGTCGGTCAGGTGGAGCATGGCCTGGCTGATGACATCAATAAATTCCTGCAACGTCTGCCAGATGACCTCAATCTGCGAAAAGCTCGGACGTTCGCGCAGGTCGGGCGTGATGCGAATCTGCGAGAGATAGTCTGAAGCCTGTACGTTGCCAGAGTCGAGGACGAAGGCGCGAACAGCCTTGAACAGCGCGCCGATGTGATGCTCCATCAGCGTGGCCGCTTCGCTAATGCTGCGGATATAGCGCTCCAGCTTGGCAACTTCCTTGTCGGGCAGGCTGTCCTGCGCGCTGCGGAGCAGGTCGCCAAGCAGGCCCTTCTGCGGCCCGCCAAGATCGGCCAGGCGGCGGCGAAAAGTGGATTCATCCAGCCGGAAGCTGAGGCTGCTGGTGACAGCGTCTTCCAGATGATGCGCTTCGTCCAGCACCAGATAACGGTATTCCGGCAGCACCCGGTTTTCCATGGTCGCGTCGGAGAGCAGCAGGGCGTGGTTGACGATTAAAATGTGCGAACACTCCGCCTGTTTACGCGCCTTGTAGAACGGACACGCGCCGTCCATCATCGCGCGGCAGCGTTCCATCGTGCAGCCTTCGTCCTCCGCGCTGAGGCGCTGCCATGTGATGTTCTCCACCGGGCCGCGCAGGCTGATCTCGCCGCGATCCCCGGTTGAGCTTTCCAGCAGCCAGACCAGAATTTTCGCCAGCGTCCGCAGTTCATCAATGCTGGTGGGGCGGCGGCGGCGGGTGGCGGCCAGCCGTCGTGGACACAGATAATTCCCGCGCCCCTTCAGCACGGCGGCGTTAAAAGGGGTTTTGAGCGCGGCTTTCAGAATGGGGATGTCCTTCTCGACAAGCTGTTCCTGTAGATTGATGGTGTTGGTCGAGATGACGACGCGCTCGTTGTTCAGGCGTGACCACAGAATCGCCGGGATGAGATAGGCCAGCGATTTTCCCGTGCCTGTACCCGCTTCGATCATGACGTGCTGGCTGCTGTTGAGCGCATCCACAACCGCGCGGGTCATGGCGATTTGCTGCGAGCGCTTCTCGAAGCCGGGGATGCTCTGTACCAGCGCGCCGCCTTCGTCGAGCAGCGTGGTTACAGCCTCGCTATCGAGCAGCTTCGGGTTATCGTCGGGGCGCAGCGGCCTGTCCTCGTCATCCCATGGCTCGAAAGCGTCGGTCAGGTCAAGCGGGGTATCTTCCGCTTCGGCCTCGCGCTCTTTCAACGCCGCCTCAAACACCGGGGCGGCATCCCAGGGCAGGCCGCGCGCCGCCATGCAGATTTCGTGCAGCGTGGCGTAAGGCAGCGCCATGACCTTATCCCACAGCTTCCAGTAGAGCAGGGCGGTCGCTTTTGCGTCGTCCAGCGCGCGGTGGGCATGGCCGATCTCGATGCCAAGCTGCGCTGTCAGGCTGTTGAGGTTATAACGCGGCGCGCGTGGGATCAGCACCGAAGCGAGGTCGTAGGTGTCTACCCGCAGGTTGGTTTCGACCAGTCCCTGCCGCGCCAGAAAGCGGGCATCAAACGTGACATTGTGGCCGACAATCACAGCATTGCCGATAAACGCGCGGATGGCAGCCACCACAGCCTTAATATCCGGCTTGCCGATGACATCTTCCTGGCGAATACCTGTCAGATGGGTAATATTCGGAGGGATGGGGAAGCCGGGGTCAATCAGACGTGAAAATTCGTCGAGAATCTGCCCGTCTTTCATACGGACAGCGCCGACTTCAATAATAGCATCGTGATCCGGGTCCAGCCCGGTTGTTTCCAGGTCAATCACGACGAGTTCGCCGCGCATAATACGTTCCGTTCTAAGCCAAAGGTCGGCTGGTAACTGATCTGAAAGATTGTGAAAGGGCAGTATATCATGCCAGCACCCGTGAACAAAATGTCATTCTGGGGTTTATAATGGGTCACAACCTAACGATCATCATTAAATCTGAACAATCTCGACCAGCGTTTTAGTTGTATGATAAACGAAGAAATGCCACATGCCACGTCAGGGGGTTGGACCATGCCTGAGATACGCCAAGCGCACATCTACGCGATTGTCACTATTGCCCTTATGAGCATCCTGCTGGTCGCGCCTGTGCCAGTCGTGTATGCCGCCGGGACAGTGGGGAGCGGCAGCCCGGCGAGTTGTGATGAGGCCGCGCTGGATGCGGCGCTGGCTGGCGGTGGGCTGGTGGCGTTCGACTGTGGCGATGCGCCGCACACGCTTACGATCACCAATACGAAGATGATTAGCACCGACACCGTGATTAATGGCGATGGTTTGGTCACTATCAGCAGTTCAGGTGGCGTGCGCGTGTTTAACGTCGCTGCCGGGGCCAACATGATCCTGCAAAACATCATGATTGCAGGGGGCGGGGTGGAGAATGCCGGGACGCTGAACGTGGTGAACAGCACCTTTACCAACAATACCAGCACGGGCGATGGCGGGGCGATTGCCAGCACAGGCGAGTTAAACATCACCAACAGCACCTTTACCGGCAACAACGCTGCTGGCACAGGTGGGGCGATCTTTGTCGGTGGGGGCAGCGGGACAATCACAGCGGCCACGATTGTAGCTAACGCGGCAGCGGGCGGCGCGGGGGGGATCGCGGTTGGCACCGGTGGCATCAACGTGCAGGGGAGCATTCTGGATAACAGCGTGCCGAACTGCGCGGGCAGTGTGGGCAATTTTGGCAATAACCGGGCGACAGATGCCAGTTGCAGCGGCTTTGGCCTGACGGACAGCGCCTCGTTAAACCTGGGCGCACCTGCCGATAACGGCGGCGGCACCCTGACCCACTTCCCCGGCGCGGGCAGCAGCGCGCGCGATGTTTACGATTGCGGGCTGGTGAACGATCAGCGCGGGGCGCGGCGGCCTATCGGCAGCGCGTGTGACGTGGGCGCGGTGGAAGCCGGCAGCGCGAATATCGCTGTGGTTGAAACCGGGGACTTTACCGATGTGGTCGAAGGCGGTCTGGAAGATGATTACACCCTCTGGATTGACGCGCCGCCTGCATCGGACGTGACTGTGACGCTCAGTGTACCGGGGCCAGATGTGCAATGTGAAGTCAGCCCGACTTCGTTTACCTTCCCGGCAGGCCGCGTGGGCGGGCAAACGATCGTCGTGGCAGCGATTGATGATGCCGTGGCCGAACCATCCCCTCATGACTGCCTGATTACGCATCAGGTCGCCAGCGGGGATGGAAATTATGACAACATCGTGGTTTCGGACGTGCTGGTCAGCGTGACCGATAACGACAGCGCGGCAGTGGTAATTGATGAAATAGATGGCGGTGTCGAGGTCAGCGAAGGCGGCGCAGGGGACAGCTATGAGATTTCGTTGACCAGCGAACCCGTCAATAACGTTACCATTGAATTTCTGCTTGATCCAGAAGATCAGTGTCAGATCGCGCAGGGCGCATCAGTCACTATTCCTGCGGGCAGTACAGGCCCGGTCACGGTAGACGTGACCGCTGTGGATGACGCGATTGCGGAAGGCGATCATGAGTGTGTTATTTCGCACACCGTGCAAAGCCTGGATGTTGATTACAACAGTTTGCTGGTGGATGATGTCACCGTGTCCATAACGGACAACGATGTGCCGGGCGTGACCATTACCGAGACAAACGGCGGCACGGCGGTCAGCGAAGCTGAGGCGGGCAGTTCGGGAGACACTTACCAGATCACACTGGCGACGACACCTGTTGAAAACGTCCTGATCTATCTGGATATTATCCCGGCTGATGAGTGCGAGATCGTCAGCAATAACCCGGCGGAGATTGAAGCGGGGACGACTGGCCCGGTGACGGTGGAAGTCTGGGCGCTGGATGACGATTTCGCCGAAGGGCTGCACACCTGCACGGTCGTCCATACCGTTGAAAGCGATGACAACAATTACAACGAAATCGCTATCCCTGATGTTGTGGTAGACATCACGGACGACGATACGCCGGGTGTCACCATTATTCAGCAGGGGGGGCAGACGGTGGTGGATGAAGAAGGCGCGACGACCAATACATATCAGATCGCGCTGGATACCGCCTCGGAGGCAGAAGTCACGATTACGATCACGTCTGATGCGCAATGCACGATCCTTACGCCGTCAATCACTATTCCCGCAGGGTCGCAGGATGCATTCATGGTTCAGGTGCAGGCAGTGGATGATGCCACCCAGGAGGCTTCGCCACACGACTGTGTGGTGAGCCACAGTGCCAGCAGCACCGATCTGAATTACGACGGGATTACAATTGCTGATTTGTTCGTTCGGGTGTTGGATAACGACAC
>CAZJSU010000018.1:26457-53862 GCA_964548765.1 uncultured Anaerolineaceae bacterium | reverse complement strand
GCGTGGTGCTGACACTCGTGCCAGAGTTCGTCTACCTGCGCGATAACTTCGGCGTGCGTATCAACACGATCTTCAAGTTTTATTATCAGGCGTGGCTGCTGTTCAGCGTGGCCGGGGCATACGCGGTGTACTCGATGCTGGCCGACGCGCGTCTGCCGCTGCCCGCGCCGCTGCTGCGGGCGGGGCTGACGGCGATGATCGGGGTGATTGTCCTGCTCGGCCTGCTGTATCCGGTACTCGGCATCCACAACCGCGCCCTGCTGGAAACCGGACGCGCTGTTGCCAGCGACCCCGCGCCGCTGACGCTGGACGGCGGTTCAACGCTGATTTTCGCCAACGACTACGAGGCCATCACCTGTCTGGGCGAGATGGTGAGCGGTAGCGATGTGGTGGTTGCGGAGGCGATTGGCGGGCCGTATGACTCCGGTTATGGCCGGGTCGCGGCGCTGACCGGGCTGCCGATTGTGCTGGGCTGGGAGAACCATGAAGGCCAGTGGCGCGGCCCCACTTATGGCGCGGTGGTCGGCACGCGCCCGCAGGATATTGAGCAGTTATACACCGACCTGCGCTGGGATGTCGTGCGGCCAGTGATCGAGCGTTACGGCATTGATTACATCTTCTACGGCATCAGTGAGCGTAACAAATACGGCGCGCAGGGCGAGCAGAAATTTGAGGAAAATCTGGAAGTGGTGTGCGAGCGCGGCGGCAGCCGCTTTTATCGCGTCACACCGAGGGCGATTGCGGCGGTGAATGGCTGATGATTGAGAGACCTATGCAAGGGGTAACGTTAGAACCTGCTGTGCCAGCAGTGAGCCAGTCCGGGCGGCTGGCGGTCAGTTACGAGATTATCGCTTACGTGCTGCTGATCGCGCTGGCGTGTGTGCTGCGCTTTGCCGAACTGGACAGTGTGCCGCTGACGGCGGGCGAGGCGCGGCAGTCGCTGGCGGCGTGGCGCGTCGTCAACCCGGACGCGCCTGGGAGCGATATTATCCCGTCCAGCCCGCTGCTGTTCGTGCTGCACGGCCTGTCATTCAGCCTGTTCGGCGCGACAGAAGGCACGGCGCGGGTGTGGACAGCCATCGGCGGTGCGCTGCTGGTCATCGCGCCGCTGCTGTTTCGGGACGTGCTGGGGCGCACACGGACGTTTCTTTTTAGTTTCATTCTCCTGTTCTCGCCTGTTTTACTGGCGGCCTCGCGCTTTGACGCGCCGGCGATCTGGGCGCTGCTGTGCGCGGTGGGCGGCCTGTGGGCGCTGCGCCGCTGGTGGGCCAGTACCCGGCCTGCCGACGCGCTGCTGGCGGCGGGGTTCTTCACCGGGACGGTGCTGCTCACCGACCCGGCAGGCTTTGTGCTGGCGCTGATACTGCTCGGCGCGGGCGTTATCACACTGGCATGGGCGCGCGCCGACGAGCCGGAGGACGAGCCAGCGCCGGAAATCCGCGCCCGCTTCGGCGCGTGGCCGTGGGGCTGGACGCTGCTGGTGGTCGTGCTTTTGGTGGTGCTGGTCGCCACCTGCTTCATGCTCTACACGCCCGGCCTCTCCAGCGTGAGTGAACTGCTGGCGCGGGGCGTGAGCGGCGTGGTGATGCCGCGTCCGGGCGCGCTGCCGCTGTACCCGCTGGTGGCCGAGCTGTTTTATGAGCCACTGGTGTGGCTGGCCGGGATTATCGGCGTATGGTGGATGGCGCGGCGCGGGACGTTCGGCACGGTGGATCGCTTCTTCGCGGCGTGGCTGATCCTCGGCGGCGTGGCGGCGCTGCTCTATCGCGGCGCAGGGCCGGAACATGCCTTGTGGCTGTCCATCCCCGCCGCAGGGCTGGCAAGCTGGACATTCGCGCGGCTTCTGGAAGATGTGCATCATCCGTTCCTGCGGGTGCCATGGTGGAGCAGGTGGGTGCTGGCGCTGGGTATGATGGCACTGCTGTTTATCCTCGCCGTCAACGTGCAGGGCGTGGGGCGCTCGGTGCTGCGAACGCCGCAGGGGTCGCTGCTCACGCTGGCACAGGGTTACTGGGAGCAGGTGTCGCTGTCCCTGACGGGCGAATCTGCCGGGCAGGCCGTCCCGGTAGACCCGGCGACGATCATCTGGATTCTGATCGCGCTGGCGCTGATTATTCTGGGCGGGTTCATGGGGGCGACCTTGTGGGGCGCGGCGGCCACGCTGCGCGGCGGCGGGCTGGGGCTGCTGCTGTTCGCGCTGGTCACGTCGTTGGGCAGCGGCTGGTCGGCGGCGGTGACGAACGTGGATAACCCGGCGGAACTATGGCATCCACAGGCGACCTCGCGCCAGACTTTTCTGCTGCGGGCAACGCTCGAAGAACTTTCCCGGCGCGACCCGGCCAGCCGGGGTTTTCCCTATCTGGCGGTTGACGTGCTGGCCGAGGACGACGGCGTGATCGGTTGGGTGCTGCGTGATTATGTGAACGCGCGCTATATCGCCGACGCTGCCGAGGCGCGCACGCAGCCTATCGCGCTGCTGCCAGCCATGCCGGAGCCGCCGCAGCTTGGCGGGGATTACGTGGGACAGGAATTCGTCATCAGTCATAGCTGGAGTCCCGGTACGATGCAGGGGTTCGACGCGCTGGCGTGGTGGACACAGCGCCGCACCCGGACACCCGCCGTGCCGAGCCAGACGGTAGTGCTGTGGCTGCGGCAGGACGTGTATAATGGCACACCGTTTAACCCTGAGATGCTGAACTGAGGAAGGCGGCGGACGGTGGTGTATATAGTACGGAACGTGACCACCAGCGCCGATGAGAGCGTTTATGACACAGCCAGACAACAGTGTTGAAAGCCTGATTGCCGCCTGCCTGGGGGGCGATCAGCGCAGTTATGAAGCCCTGTACAGCCAGTTTGCCGATGGCATTTACCGCCTGTGTTACAGCCTGCTCCTCCATCGTCAGGATGCCGAGGACGTGATGCAGGACACGTTTGTCTACGCTTTTAAAAACCTGCATCGCTACGATGCGCGGCGTGCGGGCTTCAAAACGTGGCTGTATACCATCGCCATCAGCCGCTGCCGCAACCAGTACCGGCGCAAGTGGCCGCTGCTGCTGGACATCGGCCAGCTTTTCCATCTGGATGTGAGCGCGCCGAAGTCGGAAACGCCGGAGGCCGCGCTGACCGAGCGTGACACCCGCGACGCGGTGGAGGCGGCGCTGGCCGCGCTCTCGCCCCGGCTGCGCGAGGCGGTCGTGCTGCGTTACGGGCATGGGCTGACGTATCGTGAAATTGCGGCGGTGATGGATTGCCCGCAAAAGACGGCGGAAAGCCGTGTGCGGCTGGCACATGAGGCGCTGCGCGGCATGTTGCAGCAGGTAGGTCCGGGTTTACTGGAAGAGTTGATGAACGTGTGAGATGATGGCGACGTTAAACTTCTTCAAAGGTTCACACTGTGAAAAGCATCTGGATGCCTATCTTGAGCATCGTTTAACGCCCCGGTTGCAGCAGCGTGTGGCGCGGCACCTGGACGAATGCCCGCGCTGCTACCTGCTGTATGTTCAGCGGCGCGACCTGCAACGGGAACTGGGGCGCGCCCTGCCGCGAGTGGGCAGGCGAGATAAGGCAGATTTCCAGCGGCTGTGGGGCGGCATCAGCGCGGAACTGCCGCGTACCGCCGTGCCGCACCGGGTGCGTTACGGGCTGGTGGCGATGGCGCTGATGGTGATGTTTCTGCTGCCGTTCACGATGGCGCACCGCGATGTGATGCTCTCGCCGACCATCCCTGCCGCGCCGGAAACGCTGGCAACGCAGACACCGGAAAGCACCGCAGTGGCCGAGGCTGCGGTGGTGGTTTCTTTAACGGACGAAAGTGATTACACTCCGGCAACTTCTATTCCAACTATTCCCCAGCCGGGGACAACCGCAAGCGCGCGAGGTAATTGATGGCGACGATTATTCCCCCGGAAACACGGCCTGTTGAAGGCACAATGAACCCGGTTAACCGCTGGCTGACACGCTCGGCAGTGCTGAACTGGGAAGTGGCGATTTATCTGGTCATTTTCCTGCTGGCGGTGTTCACCCGCTTTTACGCGCTGGGTGACCGGGTGATGAGCCATGACGAGAGCCTGCACACGCGCTACTCGTGGAACCTCTACGATCATGGCGATTTTCAGCACACACCGTTGATGCACGGGCCGATTCTGTTTCATGTCACCGCCTTTTTCTATTATATGTTTGGCGATAACGACTTCTCGGCGCGCATTTACCCGGCGCTGCTGGGTGTGGCGGTGGTCATGTTCCCGGTGTTATTCCGGCGCTGGCTGGGGCGCTGGGGGGCGATTCTCGCGTCGGTGATGCTGCTGATCTCACCCATTATGCTTTACTACAACCGTTACATCCGGCATGACACCCCGGCGATTTTCTTCGCGCTGGTGATGGCCTACTGCATGTTTATGTACCTGAGCGGGCCAGAACGCCAGCGACGTAAAAGCTACTGGCTGTTCATCCTGGTGGCCGCGATGCTTGGCAACCTGGGGTCGAAGGAAGTGGCCTTTATCTATATCGGCATCTTCGGGGTGTTCCTGTTCCTGTATTTTGTGGTGCGGCTGGCACAGTACCTGTGGCACATCCCCGGCAGAACCGCCTTCTACTTCCTGATGGTCACGATCCTGCTGGCGGGCGTGGCCGCGCTGGGCATGTACGTGGTGCTGGACATTGTGCCGATCCAACGCGCGACGGACTCGGCGGTGGTTTCTGGCGGCTGGCTGAACAACGTCGATTCCAGCAGCTTTATCCTGTGGACATTAGGCGTGATCGCTACCGTACTGGTCTGCCTCGTGGGGACGCTGTTGTGGGCATTCCGCAGCAGCCGCACCCCCATCCGCTGGCTCGACCTGCTGGTGGTGGTCGCGGTCGCGCTGGTGGTGTGCCTCGGCTTTATCGTGATCGAGGAACGCTCGCATGTTTCGACCACCAGCAGCGCCGAAACGGCTGCGCCGCTGGTGCCGGGCGAGAACGGCGTGGAACTGGACACCGGCGCGAACACCCTGCCGCTGGTGATCGCGTGGGTGGTAGCGGCGGTCGTGGTGCTGGTGGTGCTGGCATCGTGGCGCTTGGGCTGGTGGCGCACGCTGCATCGCTTCCCCGAATTTGACCTGATCGTGGTGATCGGCACGCTGATCCTGCCCTGGGCGACACCATTTTTGATCGCCATGATGGGCGTATCCCCGACCGACTACTCGCAGGAAGGCATCCAGCGCGCGGTGCTGGCGCTGATTCCGATGGTGGCAATCTCGGTCAGTATCGGGCTGGTGTGGAACTGGCGGCGCTGGCTGGTTTGCGTGGTGGTCTTTCATGCGCTGTTCGCGTTCTTCTTCACGACCATGTTTACCAATATGACCGGGCTGGCGACGGGCATGATCGGCAGTCTGGGTTACTGGCTGGAGCAGCAGGGCGTGCGGCGTGGCAGCCAGCCACAGTATTACTATCTGGCGCTGATTATGCCGTTTTACGAGTTCCTGCCTGTGCTGGGCAGCATTCTGGCGATGCTGAGCGGCCTCACCATCTTCTGGAACTTCCGCCGCCAGCGGCTGGAAGAGCGCGCACCCGTACCCCTCGCCGCCTACGACGCGGACGAGCCGCCTGTGATGGCAGACAGTGTAGACGTAAGCGCTGTTGAAGCAAGCGACGGCGGTTACGAAACGGCGGGCGACCTGGCGGTTGATGAGAAGCCCAAGCGCGACCTGCCGCTGTTTGCGAAGGTCAAGCGCGGCGGGGCAGAGTGGTTAAGCGCGCCGCCGTTCCTGCTGTTTGTGTCGTGGTGGGCGGTGCTGAACCTGATCGGCTACACGCTGGCCGGCGAGAAGATGCCCTGGCTGGGGACGCACCTCACGCTGCCGTTGATCTTTCTGGCGGGCTGGTACTTCGGCGGGATCATCGAAAAGATTGATCTCCAGCAGGTCAAACGCGGCGGTTGGGCATATCTGCTGCTGCTGCCGCTGCTGTTCTTCACGCTGTTTCAGGTCATTTCGCCGTTTATCTTCGCCGGGGGGCCGTTTGGCGGGTTACAGCAGGCGCAGCTTGCCCAGTCCGGCCAATGGCTGGCGGTTGTGGCGGTGAGCGGGCTTGTCATTCTGGCGATTTACCAGTTTGTGGAGCGCACAGGCTGGCGGCATTTGCGGCAGATGTTCGCTGTCGCCGTGTTCCTGTTCCTGGGGCTGATTACCACGCGCTCGGCATTGATGGCCTCGTTTATCAACTATGACCTTGCGACGGAATATCTGGTTTACGCGCATGGCGCGCCAGCGGTGAAGTGGGTGCTTGACGACATTCACCAGCTCAGCCTGCGGACGACGGGCGGGAACGCGCTGTCGTTTTCGTATGATAACGAGGTGTCGTGGCCGTATACATGGTACTTCCGCGACTACCCCAACGCGACGTTTTTTGGCAGCAGCCCCAGCCGCCCGGTGATTGATGATTCGGTGGTGGTGGTGGTGGGCGAGGCCAACCGCGCGGCGGTGGAGCCGCTGCTGGAAGACCGCTTCTACCGCTTCGAGTTTATCCGGCTGTGGTGGCCGATGCAGGATTACTTTAACCTCACGCCGCAGCGCGTGGCGAACGCGCTGGACTTTACGCCAGAGAACACGCAGGCCGCGCAGCTCCGGCGCGGGCTGTTCGACATCTGGTGGGCGCGGGATTACGACACCTACGGGGAAGCTGTCGGGCGCAATTTCGAGGTGACGCATTGGCCGGTGTCTGACCGGATGCATTTCTACGTGCGTAAGGATGTGGCCTCGCAAATCTGGAATCTGGGCGCGGGCGATGGGCTGGTCGCCAGCCCGCTGGATAACATCCAGCCGAACGTCTGCAACGAGAACTGGCAGCTTTTGCAGGCCGTGACCGTCTTCGGCGCGCAGGGCGACACACAGGGGCTGCTCAGCCGCCCGATGGGTGTGAGTGTTGGCGCGGATGGTCTGGTTTATGTGGCGGAAGAAGGGAATAACCGCATCTCCATCTTTAACCCTGACGGCTCGTTTAACCGCGTGCTGGGGCAGGATGGCGAAACCAACGCGCTGGGCCTACAGCGGCCTAACAGTGTGGCGCTGGGGCCAGATGGCGAGGTGGTGATCGCTGACACGTGGAATTATCAGGTGAAGGTCGCCTCGGCGGACGGCGTGCTGCTCAACGCATGGGGCGAGCGCGGGGAGTACGGCGTGAGCGCGCAGCGCGACCCGGTCTACGGCTTGTGGGGGCCGCGCGCTGTTGCGGTGGACAGTGAGGGATACATCTACGTGGCCGACACGGGCAACAAGCGCATCCGGGTTTACACCCTGAATGGCGAGTTCGTGCGCGACATCGGCAGCGGGGGCAGCGGCACAGGCCAGCTTGACGAGCCGGCGGGCGTTGCGCTGCACCCGGATGGACGGCTGTACGTGGCGGACACATGGAACAGGCGTGTCTCGGTGTTCAGCACGGAGGGCGGTTATCTGTACGAATTCCCGGTGCGCGGCTGGTACGAAGAACTGGGCAACCGTCCGTATGTCGCGCTGGACGCGACGCGCGGGCTGGTCTACGTGACCGACCCGGACGCGGGGCGGGTGTTGGTGTATGACGCGGAGGGCAACTGTGTCGGCTCGTTCGGCCAGCCCACGCGCGAAACGCCGAATAACGCACAGTTCCGCACGGTAGGCGGCATCGCAACCGACGCACAGGGGAACGTCTACGTGGCTGACGCGGGTGTTGGCCGGGTGCTGAAGTTCGCGCCGTTCCCGGCACAGGCCGTGCCGCCCGCAGCAGAAGCAACGGAGGAACTCCCGGCGGGCGGGCAGCAGGGCGACCTTGAAATCATGACGGAAGAAGTCACCGAGGAAGCGCCTGTTGAGGCCGCGACCTGGGAACTGACCCCGGAACTGACGACAGAGGCCGACGCGGCGGGTTAATGCAGGCCAGTGGCAGCCACTTCTGGCTTGTCACTGCGCCTGAATTATGATAAAATATGGGCTGGGGAAAGTGGGTAACAACCCACTTTTCTTTGTATCTGCAGTAGATCAATTCCGAAATTCAACCAACCCAACCAGCCCTCATCCAAGTCAGGAGTCAAGAACAAACGCAATGAGAAGTGAGTTTGAGGTCGCTTTCAACGAAATTACGGAAATGCGGGCGCTGCCGCGCGAAGTAGTGCTGGAAGCGCTCCAGACCGCGTTGGTTTCCGCTTACCGGCGCGATGCAGGCGCAAGCGCTGCCCAGAATGTGGAAGCGACGATTGATCCTGCAACCGGGCGGGCCCGCATTTTTGTCGAAAAAGAAGTTGTGGACAGCGTTGAAAATCCACATACCGAAGTAGAACTGGAAAACGCGCGTTATTACAACCCCGAAGCGCAGCTTGGCGATATGGTCATGGTGCAGGTGCAGCAGACCACCAAGAAGTTTGGGCGCATCGCCGCGCAGACCGCCAAACAGGTCATTCTGCAAAAAATCCGCGAGGCCGAGCGCAACTCGCTGTTCGAGGAATTTGTCGAGCGCGAGGGTGATCTGATCACCGGCACCGTGCAGAGCGTGAACGCGCACATGGTGACGCTGAGCCTGGGGCGTGCCGAGGCGATCCTGCCGCGCGCACAGCAAATCCCCGGCGAGCGTTACAAGCCGCACGATAAAGTACGCAGCTATGTGCTGGAGGTCAAGCGCAGTAATCGCGGGCCGCAGATCATCGTCAGCCGCAGCCATCGCAATATGCTGCGCCGGTTGCTGGAATACGAAGTACCGGAGATTTTTAACGGACAGGTGGAGATCAAACAGATCGCGCGCGAGGCGGGCTATCGCTCTAAAGTGGCGGTCGCGGCCTTGCAGGAGGGCATTGACCCGGTAGGCGCGTGTGTCGGGATGCGCGGGATGCGTATCCAGAACATCGTGAAAGAACTCCACGAAGAGAAAATTGATGTCATCGAGTGGGTGCCTGACCACAAGACGTTTATCGCCAAGGCGCTCAGTCCGGCGCGGGTGAGTGGTGTCTATCTGGAAGATGACCCGGACAGCGGGCGTACCGCCGTCGTGATCGTGCCAGATGACCAGCTTTCGCTGGCGATTGGCCGTGAGGGACAGAACGCGCGCCTCGCCGCCAAGCTGACAGGCTGGCGCATTGACATCAAGAGCGTCACGGAAGCTGTACAGGACGCGCTCAGCAAGATTGACCGCAAACCGGTGTCTGATCTGGCGCACCAGTATCCTGAAATGCTGGCCGAGGTGGCGCGCATTATCGAGAAGAAGAGCGCCAACCGCACGGTGATGCCAGAGGAATACCAGACCCTCAGCAAATTTGCTGATCTGGTAGAGACGCGCCTGCTGGCCCGGCGCGAGGAAGCCCGCCAGGCACGCTTTGCCGAGATTAACGCGGTCAAGGCCACGCTGCCGCAGGGGGCGTTTACGCTGCCTGTGAGCGCGCTGGATGTGTCTGACGACATTGCCGAGGCGCTGCAGCCGCTGGGCAACGTGGGCGAAATTATGTGGCGCTTCCTGATTGACGAGCAGTATCTTGTGCGGCTGCTTTCTGGCCTGCCGCAGGACTCGCTCGAAAAACTTCAGGCCGCGCTGGATAAAGTCGTGATCCCCGACGTGGAAGAAGTCGAGGCAGCAGCGCCCGAAGCCGCGCCCGACGAAGTGGAAGCGCCTGTGGCTGAGGCCGAGGTGCCTGTCGAGAGCGCCGCGCCTGTTGGCGAAGCTGAAGAAGAAGTTGACGAAGAGGCGATCCCGGATGCCTTTGGCGACGAGCCAGTACCGCAAGTACCGCAGGCTCCGCCAGTGGCTGCTGCACCGGCTGAACCTGCTGCGGCGGTGGCAGAGCCGGAAGCTGTCGAGAGCGAAGAAGAGGAAGACATTGATGCCTTCCTGCGCGACAGCAGCGGTAACAAGAAAAAGAAGAAGGATCGCCAGAAGCGCCGTCAACTTGTGTTTGATGAGAAGGTCGGCAGTGTTGTCTCGAAGCGTCGGCGCAAGAACCGCCGCGCTCGTGATGACTGGGATGATTATCTGGACTAAGGAATGACCGCCACGCTCTCGCGTCGTAAGCATACCCCCGTGCGTACCTGTGTGGTGTGCCGGGAAAAAGCGGATAAACGTGCTTTAACCCGTGTTGTGCGAACTGCTGCCGGGGTGCAGATTGACCCCAGCGGTAAAATGGACGGGCGCGGCGCTTATTTGTGTGAACGGGAGGCTTGCTGGGATAGTGCGGCAAGAGGTGATGTCCTCGCCAGAGCATTAAAAATGACGCTGACTGATGAAGATCGCAACCGCCTGTTACAGGCAAAACCGTAAACATGATGGCAGCTAGACCATGATGTCCGTTACGGCAAGTTATCAACTGTATCGTTTGATGCGATGGTTTAGGCCATAGGGTTGTCTAACCCTGTTCCTGAGCCATCGCTGCACCTTTGGAGGGTATGATGGCTCAGGAAAGACAGGTTATCCTTGTCCCCGATTATTTAACCGTGCGTCAACTGGCGGAGTTGATTGATGCCAGCCCGATTGAAGTGATGAAACAGCTCATCGCCAACGGGATTATGGCTTCGATCAACCAGCAGGTTGACTTTGATACCGCAGCAATCGTCATTGAAGAAATGGGCTTCGAGGCGCAGTCCGAGAGCGCGATGGTGGCGCAGGAGGAGCGCGAGAAAGCGGCCAAGTCGCAGGAGTGGCGGCAGCTTTACGTAGACGAAAAGCCCGAAAACCTTAAGACACGTCCCCCGATTGTCACCATTCTCGGCCATGTAGATCATGGTAAGACCACGCTGCTGGATACGATCCGCAAGACCCACGTCGCCGAAGGCGAAGCGGGCGGGATCACGCAGCATATCGGTGCTTACCGCGCCCTGCACAACGGACAGCAGATCACCTTTCTGGACACGCCCGGCCACGAGGCGTTTACCGCCATGCGTGCGCGCGGCGCACAGGGGGCAGATATTGCCATTCTGGTAGTCGCTGCCGACGACGGCGTGATGCCCACAACCCGCGAGGCCATTAACCACGCCCGCGCGGCCAACGTGCCGATTATCGTGGCGATCACCAAAGTGGACAGGCGCAACGCCAATGTAGACCGCGTAAAGCAGCAGCTTGCCGAGCTTGAGCTTGTGCCGGACGAATGGGACGGCAACACGCTGGTGGTGCCAGTCGCCGCGCCGCAGGGGACAGGCATTGAGGACCTGCTGGAGGCCGTGCTGCTGGTCGCCGAGGAGCATGAGATTATCGCCAACCCCACCGCCGAACCGGCAGGGGTGGTGCTGGAAGCGCAGATCGTGCCGGGTCGTGGCCCGGTGGCGACGCTGCTGGTGCTGAACGGCTCGCTGAAGCGCGGCGATACGATCATCGCCGGGCTGACTTACGGGCGCGTGAAGGCGATGTTCGATGAGTCTGGCAAGCAGCTTCAGGAAGCCGGGCCGTCCACGCCTGTCTCGGTGATGGGCCTGAGCGACCTGCCAGAGCCGGGCGACAGCTTCGAAACGGTGAAGAACGAGAAGGAAGCCCGCAGTATGGTGGACGAGCGCCAGGAAGCGGTCGCCGATCAGGTCACTGGCAGTTCCCGCCCGGCCATGACGCTGGAAGATATTTTTGCCCAGTTTTCGGCCAATGAGACGAAGGAACTCAACCTCATTGTGCGCGCAGACGTGCAGGGGACGCTGGAGCCAATTCTGAACTCGCTGGATCGCCTGTCGGAATCGAACGCCGAGGGCATTCCGGTGCGGGTGCTGCAATCCGGCATCGGCAATGTGAGCGAAAACGACGTGATGCTTGCCAGCGCTTCTGAGGCGATCATCATCGGGTTTAATGTGGGGGTGGACAACGCTGCCCGCCGTTCTGCCGATTCCAAGGGCATTGACATCCGTATTTACAATGTCATCTACAAGCTGCTGGAAGACATCGAACTGGCGCTGCACGGGATGCTTGAGCCAGTGTATGCAGACAAGACCATCGGTGTTGCCGAAGTCCGCCAGATTTTCCGCATCTCGAAAGTGGGCGCGATTGCCGGAAGCTACGTGCGCGAGGGCGAGATTCGCCGTAACGCGCGGGTGCGCGTGAAGCGCGGCGGCAAGGTGCTTGTGGAGAACGTCGGCGTGTCGTCGCTCAAGCGGGTGAACGAGGACGTGCGCGAAGTGCGCTCCGGCTTTGAGTGTGGTATCGGTCTGGACGGCTTTAACGACTTTCAGGAAGGCGACCTGCTGGAATTCTACGTCAGCGAGCGCGTCAGCTAAAGCGACCCCTTCTCTAACGAGAACGCGACAGGGGCAGCCCGCTGCCCCGTCGAAATCCATTTCATTCATGCAGAGAGGAGTCTAAGCATGAGTAGCATCAAACAGGATCGCACCGCCGAGCGTATTCGCGTAATTCTGAGCGAACTGCTGCGGCGCGAAGTCTCTGACCCGCGTTTGCAAAGCATCACCGTGACCGAGATCAAGCTTGACCCCGAACTGACGTTTGCCGATATTTACGTCAATGCGCTCGGTGATGAAAGCCGGGAGCGCGATGTCATGGAAGGCTTGAAGCGCGCCAAAGGCTTCCTGCGGCGCGAGCTTGGCAAGCGTGTGCGGCTGCGCGTGACCCCGGAACTGCACTTTCACTGGGATGTCACGCTGGAACGTGGCGAACGGATGCACCAGTTAATCGCCAGTCTGGATATTCCCCCGGAGCCTGAAGTGAGTGCTGATGACGACCCCGACACTGAACTGGAGTGAGGCCACCCGCGCGGTGGAACAGGCGGAATCGATTCTGATTGTGACGCATGTGCAGCCGGACGGTGATGCGTTCGGCTCGATGCTCGGTCTGGCAAATGCGCTGGGCGAACGCGGCTGCAAAGTGGATACCGCAGTGGACGGCGGGCTGCTGGACTTCATGAAGTTCGTGCCGGGGTCGGAGCGGGTACGGGCGAAGCTGAAAAGCGGCAGATGGGACCTGATGATCTCGGTGGATGCCAGCGACGAGGAGCGTACCGGGCTGGTGGGCAGGTATGGCCGCAAGCACAGCAAGACGGTCATCAACCTCGACCATCACGCGACCAATATTATGTTCGGCGATATTTTTCTGGTGAACCCGGAAGCGGTATCGGCAACGGAAGTGGTGTACGACTGGCTGCGCTTCATGCAGCACCCGGTGTCCCCGGCGGTGGCGATCCCGCTGCTGACCGGGCTGGTGACGGATACGCTTGGCTTCCGCACCAGCAACGTTAAACCGGCGACGCTGGAAATCGCTATGGCGCTGATGCGGGCGGGCGCGTCGCTGACCGAGATCACCCTGCGGACGCTGGATAGCAAGTCGTTCAGCACCATCGTGCTGTGGCGCAACGCGCTGTCAACGGTGGCGCTTCATGGGCAGGTGGTCACCGCGACGATCACGCAGGCCGATCTGAAAGCCGCCAACCTGAACGAGATGACTGATGGCGGGCTGGTGGGGCTGCTGGTACAGGTCAATGAGGCGATGATCGCGGTTGTCTTTAAAGAACTGGAAGATGGCCGGGTGGAACTGAGTATGCGCTGCAAGCCCGGTTACGATGTTTCGCGGGTGGCCTTCAGCGTGGGCGGCGGCGGGCATAAGCAGGCCGCCGGCGCGACGATTCCCGGCCCGCTGGAAGCGGCCAGAGAGCGCATTCTGCCGCTGCTGCAGGAGGCGGTCGCGCAGGGGACGCTGGTGATTAACTAAGCTGCTTGTTTGTGAATGATGTTTTGCAGGGGTGATCTGGCTGCCAGCGTCGCCCCTGTGTGAAATTTACCCCAGGACGTGAATCATGACCTTTCCTACCCCCTCTGAGAAGCGTTACGATACAATGCGCTATAACACCAGCGGGCGCAGCGGCCTGAAGCTGCCTGCGGTATCGCTGGGTTTGTGGCATAACTTCGGCGGCGTGGACATGCTGGAAACCGCGCGCACCATGATCTACCGCGCGTTTGATCTGGGAATCACCCACTTTGACCTTGCTAATAACTACGGCCCGCCGCCCGGCTCGGCAGAGGAGAACTTCGGGCGTATACTGGCGCAGGGGCTGGGCAGCTACCGTGACGAGCTGATTATCTCCAGCAAGGCAGGTTATCGGATGTGGCCGGGGCCGTATGGCGAGTGGGGATCGCGCAAGTATCTGCTCGCCAGTCTTGACCAGAGCCTGAAGCGCATGGGGCTGGAATACGTGGATATTTTCTACAGCCACCGCCCAGACCCCGATACCCCGCTTGAGGAGACGATGGGCGCGCTCGACCATGCGGTGCGGCAGGGGAAGGCGCTTTACGTGGGCATCTCGTCCTATACCCCGGAGCAAACCCGCGAGGCCGCGCGTATCCTGCGTGAACTGGGGACACCGTGCCTGATTCACCAGCCGTCGTACAGCATGTTCAACCGCTGGATTGAGGACGGCCTGCTGCAAGTGCTGGATGAAGAAGGCATCGGCTGCATCGTCTTCTCGCCGCTGGCGCAGGGGCTGCTGACTAATCGCTACCTGCAAGGCATCCCGGAAGGTTCACGCGCGGCCAAGTCGCACGGGGCGCTGAAGCAGGATCGGCTGACGGACGAGGTGCTGAATAGAATCCGGCAGCTTAATGATCTGGCGCAGGCGCGCGGCCAGTCGCTGGCGCAGATGGCGATTGCATGGGTGCTGCGGCATCCCGGCATGACCTCGGCGCTGATCGGCGCGAGCAGCATCCAGCAGGTGGAGGACAACGTGGCCGCGCTGGATAACCTCGATTTCAGCGCTGACGAATTGCAGCAGATAGAGGCGATTCTCGCGGGCTAATGTCAGCATTTGGATTTCTGAACATTGATAAGCCGCTGAAGATGACCAGCCATGATGTCGTGGCGCGGGTGCGGCGCGGGCTGAAGGTGAAGAAGGTCGGCCATGCCGGGACGCTTGACCCGCTGGCGACAGGGGTGCTGGTCATCTGTGCGGGCGCGGCCACCCGCCTGAGCGAATACGTCATGCACACGCAGAAGCGCTATACCGCGTGGGTGCGTCTGGGCGTGACGACCGATACCTACGACGCAGAGGGCGAAATGCTTCTGGTGCGCGATGCCAGCGCTGTCACCCGCGCCGATGTGGAACAGGCGCTCCCGCGTTTTACGGGTGACATCCAGCAGGTGCCGCCGATGTACAGCGCGATTAAGCAGGGTGGGCGCAAGCTCTACGAACTGGCGCGGGCGGGCGAGACGGTGGAGCGCCCGGCGCGGCCTGTGCGGATCGAGTCGCTGGTGATTACCGACTGGTCGCCGCCGCAGTTCACGCTCGATGTGACGTGCAGCGCGGGGACGTACATCCGCAGCCTCGCGTATGACTTAGGCGAGGCGCTGGGGACAGGGGCGCATCTGGCCGGGCTGGTACGTACCGCCAGCGGCAGCTTTGCGCTGGAAAATGCGGTCACGCTCGAAACGCTGCTTGAGGCGGACGACTGGCAGCGACATCTCATCCCGCCGCAGCAGGCGCTGATGCACCTGCCGCTGGTCACGCTGGACGGCCAGCAGCTTGACCATATCCGGCATGGCCGCCCGATCCCGGCGGACGGGGACACCCGCGCGGAACTGGCGCAGGCGCAGGACGCAGACGGGCAATTTACTGCTATACTAAAACGTGATGATGACCTGTGGCGGCCTGAAAAAGTTTTCGGGTCGCAAGCGTGAAAGGCGCTTATGCAGCACATTTACGACCTGACACAAGCCCGGCAGGAACAGCCCTCGCTGGTGACTATTGGCGTGTTTGATGGCGTTCACCGGGGACACCAGCACCTGATTGAGCGGTTGGTCACGGATGCACACAGCGCCGGGCGACAGGCGGTCGTGCTGACCTTCTTCCCACATCCCGACGTGGTGCTGCGCGGCCTGCGCGGGCGCTATTACCTGACCACGCCAGAGCAGCGCGCCGACCAGTTGGGCAGGCTCGGTGTTGATCTGGTGGTGACGCAGCGTTTTGATGAGGCTTTTCGCCAGATACGCGCTGCTGAGTACATCAACCAATTGTTGCAGCACCTGAAAATGGCCGTGCTGTGCGTGGGGGCAGACTTTGCGATGGGCTACCAGCGCGAAGGGGATGTGCCTTTTCTGCAACAGCAGGGGGCGGAAAAAGGCTTTACGCTGCACGTGATTGATCTGGTGTCTCGCAACGGGGAGGAGACCATCAGCAGCACCGCCATTCGCAGCGCGATACAGGCGGGCGATGTTGAACAGGCCAATGAGTGGCTGGGGCGCGCTTACGCCTTAAGCGGCGAAGTGGTGCATGGCGATCATCGCGGGCGGACGATTGGCTTTCCTACAGCCAACATCCGCGTCTGGGAGGAACAAGTCATCCCGGCTAACGGCGTGTATGCCTGCTGGGCATATATCAGCGGGCAGCGTTACATGGCCGTGACCAACATCGGCGTGCGCCCTACGTTCGCCGGAGAGGGGGTAACAGTCGAGGCGCACCTGCTGGATTTTAACCGCGAAATCTACGGCGAGACGCTGACCATCACGTTTGAAAAGCGCCTGCGTGCCGAGCAGCGCTTTAACGGCATACAGGAACTTATCGCGCAGATCGCGGCTGACGCGCAGGCCGGGCGCGATTATCTGGCGCAGATGGGTTAGTCGTCTTTAGGCAGGCGATAACCCAGGCGGCTCATCAGCCTTTCGTCGCTGCGCCAGTTCTTCAACACCTTCACACGTAAATCCAGAAAGACCTTCGTCCCCATCATCGCGGTCAGTTCTGCCCGCGCTTCTGTGCCAAGCTGCTTAATCATCGCGCCGCCCTTGCCGATGATGATGCCCTTTTGCGATTCACGCTCGACATAAATCACCGCGCTGATGTAGGTCATATCGTCGGAGCGCTCCTTAAAGCTCTCGACCTCGACGGCGACCGTGTGCGGAATCTCCTGCTCGGTATGCAGCATGATCTTCTCGCGGATCACCTCGGCGGCGATGAAGCGCATGTTGACCTCGCTCACCTGATCCACCGGATAATAACGCGGCCCCAGCGGAAGCTGCTCCAGCAGGTAGGCGACCAGTTCCCGCACGCCTTCATCCTTCAGCGCGCTGATAAGCAGCGCGTGCTGGTGCGGGAGCAGCGACTTGTGCGCTTCGACATAGGCCTCTCTATCGGCATCGGCCAGCAGGTCGGCCTTGTTCAGCGCCAGCACGACCGGCGTTTGGCCGCGCAGCCGCTCAATCGTCTCGGCGATGCGTATATCGGCTTTTTCCGGCGGCTGCGAGACATCCAGCACCCACAGAATGAGATCGGCATCGCGCAGCGCGTTCTGGGCAACGCTGACCATGAACTCGCCCAGCCTGTGTTTGGGCTGGTGCAGCCCCGGTGTATCCACAAACAGGATTTGCCCGTGTTCCTCGCTGTAAATGCCCAACTGCTGGCGTTGGGTGGTTTGCGGCTTGGGCGTGACGATGGCGATCTTCTGCCCCAGCAGGGCGTTAATCAGTGTAGACTTGCCCACGTTGGGGCGGCCAACCACAGCCACCACGCCAGAACGGTGATCTTCCGGCCAGTTCTCTTCAAAATCGGTGTCAAAATCATTCATGAGCAGCCTGCCATGCTTCGAGGGACGGGTAATGGGGGAGATACTCCAGCAGGCGCGGCGCGATGCCCTCAATACTGGCCGCGACCAGCGCCACCGGGCGGGCGATAGGCCGGACAGCCTGCGGGTCAGCGTAAACCAGCGCCTGTACTGGCTGGTCAATATCCAGAAACTTCACCGCGATCATATCGTCCTCGCCGTCGTTACGGTAGCCGACGACATCGGCGCGCGGGTAAAGGTTGCTGCGCTTCAGCAGAAATTCCCATGCTTCCTCGCCGGTGAGCATCTCGCCATAATCCAGCGCGATCAGCCCCGGCACGATGGCGAGATGCGGCTTGCCCAGATAACCCACCGCATAGCGAACGGTTAAGTCCCCGGTGGCGAGAAGCTCGCCCGCCTGAAGCGCTTCGCGCAGCAGCAGCGGCGTGCCTTCCACCTTGAGGACATGCCCCCGGAAACTGTCGCTGATGGGCTGGCGCTCAGGGATGGGCATGTTTAGTGCTGCTCAACAATGGCGTGTTCTTCGGCGTGATGCTCGTCGTCATGCCCATGCCCTGTGTACTCAGGCACGTTGATGTCGTCGAAGTGGCGGTGTGGCTGCACGACGGCAAACCAGGCGATGATGCCGCTGATAAGCATGACCAGCCCGCCCGCAAACAACAGGCCAAGCAGGCTGCTGCTGGCTGCCTCGCCCTGAATAACCCCTACGCCCGCCACAACGACCATGAGCGTGAGGCCGATGCCCGCGATAAAAGCCAGCCCTAAAGACAGTGAATTCGATTGATCGTTGGTGGTCACGTATGTTTTGCTCCTGGTGAACTGTGGTAAACTCAATCTTTCTTGATTCTGCCGCTGGAACACCAGCACGTCAAGCCTGACACGGATAAAGCACTTATGACGACAAAAATTGAACGTGTCCTGCTGATACGGCACGGACAGACCGATTGGAACATGCAGCGGCGCTGGCAGGGGCTTGAGCCGACAGCGTTGAACGAAGCCGGCTTTGAGCAGGCGCGGGCGTTGGCCGCCTATTTGTGCCACCGTTCTATTCGCGCGGTCTACAGCAGCGACCTCCCGCGCGCCCTGCAAACAGCGACGGTGCTGGCCGAAGCCCTCAAGCTGCAACCGGTTGTGGATGTGCGCTGGCGCGAGCTGCATGTCGGCGTGTTTCAGGGGTTAAACGCGGAAGAATGCGAGCAGCGCTATCCCGCCGAGATGCTGAAATGGCGCAGCGATGACCATGATTTTATCATCCCCAACGGCGAGTCGCGCCGGGCATTGGGGGAGCGGGCGCTGGCGGCGTGGCAGGACATCGTTGACCAGCCACACGGGCCAGAGGTCGCTGTGGTCAGTCATGGCGGGACGATCCACCGCCTGCTGGTGGCGCTGCTTGACGTGGGAGAGCGCGCCCACTTTCAGTTAACCAACACCTCCATCACCACCGTCGAGCGCGACGGGGCTGGCTGGCGGCTGGCGGGCGTGGCAGAAACGCCGCACCTGCCTCATGGTGCGGACAGCCGATAAGGCTCACAAGGGTTCAATCCTTCGATGTATCGCGTATGTCTGCTATTCGCGTTCAGGTGTAGGGGCGGGTTTGCAACCCGCCCGTTATAGGTTACGGACACCCCTACAAAACCACATACATCTGTAGGGACACGATATATCGAATCTGATGCGCGGACGCTGATGTGGGTGCGGGAGGGTCACGAACCCCTCCCCTACGCCATAGGTATCGCTGCTTTGCTAACGCCGGATAAGCCTAATAGACCACTCTACAGCGGGATTTCAGAAGTGTTTGTGATACAATTCTCATAGTTTTGTTCCGTTTGTATCTGTGGAGAAAGTCTAAGAACATGGCTCGTAAAAAAGTAACGATTGTCGGCGCGGGGAATGTCGGCGCGACCGCCGCTCACTGGATCGCCACGAAAGAACTGGCCGATGTGGTGCTGGTGGATATCGTGAAGGGCGTGGCGAAGGGCAAGGCGCTTGATCTGGCGGAGTCGGCCCCGGTGATGAATTTTGACCTGAACCTCACCGGCTCGGAAGGCTACGAGGAGACGGTTGGCTCGGATGTGGTTGTCATTACTGCAGGCGTGCCACGCAAAAAAGACCCGGTCACCGGCCAGTTCCCCAGCCGGGACGAACTGGTGAAAACCAACCAGAAGATCGTCGGGGAAGTGACACGACATGTCGCCCATTACTCACCGGACGCGGTGCTGATCGTGGTTTCTAACCCGCTGGATGCCATGTGCCACGTGGCGCTGCAGGAAAGCGGCTTCCCGCGTGAGCGCGTCATCGGGCAGGCGGGGGCGCTGGATACTGCTCGTTACAAGACCTTTATTGCGATGGAACTGGGCGTGAGTGTGCGTGATATTCATGGTATCGTGCTGGGTGGGCATGGCGACGAGATGGTGCCGCTGCCGCGTCATACCTCGGTCGCGGGTATCCCCATCCGCGAACTGATGGACGAGGACACGCTTCAGGCCATCATTGAGCGCACGCGCAAGGGCGGCGGCGAGATTGTGGGCCTGCTGGGCTACAGCGGCTATTACGCGCCGTCGGCTGGCGTGGTGGAGATGGTGGAAGCGATTGTGAAAGACCAGAAGCGTGTGATACCATCCGCAGTGTTGCTCAATGGTGAATACGGCTATAATGGTCTGTATATTGGCGTTCCAGCGGTGCTGGGCGCGGGCGGTGTGGAGCGTGTTATCGAGATGGAACTCAATGATGAAGAGAAAGCGATGCTCGACATCAGCGCCAGAGCGGTACAGTCCGTCGTGGGTGTTCTGGGTTACTAAACAGGCAGCGAGCGATAATGAGGGCGGGCTGTAAGCGCCCGCCTTTTTGGATTCATAAAGTGTAGTCTTTGGGAGTGTTTATGTCCCGGCGGGTAATTGATTTAGACGAAGGCGTGGCAATGGTCGTGACCGACCTGCATGGCGCGTGGGACGTGTATCGCCGTTTGCGCGACAAGTTTCTGGAGATGCGGGCGAAGGGCGCGGTAGACCGCCTGATTATCTGCGGCGATCTCATTCACGGGGAGGGCGCGGAAGAAGTTGACCACAGCCTCGACATGCTGATGGATGTGATGAACCTGCAGGCCGATCTGGGCGCTGAGCGTGTCACCATGCTGCTGGGCAACCACGAACTGCCGCATATCTACGGCCTGACGCTGGCGAAAGGCTCCATCCAGTACACCCCGCGCTTTGAGGCGGACATGACCCGGCTGAATCAGCTTTACCGCTCGGCATATCGCCGTAAGGACCTGATCGAATTTCTAGCTTCGCTGCCGTTTTTTGTGCGTACCAAAGGCGGCGTGATGCTGACCCACGCGGGCGCTTCTGCCGAAGTTAAGTCAGCCGATCTGTTCGAGCGTCTGGTGGAGATTGACCATCACGCCATCGTTGAAACGGCGGATCAGGAACTGAATCGCTATGACATCGAGAGCCTGCGGCGCGGTTATTCTCACTTCACCGGGCTGCCGTATGACGACCAGGCCAAGCGTTATCTGGCCGTGACAGGCGTGGATGACCCCCGTTACAACGACCTGCTGCGCGTCCTGTTCCTCACCGGGCAGAATTCCGACTTTGACCTGATGTGGAACACGCTGTTCTCGCAGAACGAGATGGACGGCAACACCACCTACGTGAACACCGTCAAGAACTTTCTGGGCTACGTCTCCAAGTCCAGCCCCTACGAACAGCGAGTGCTGGTGGCCGGGCATATCGGCGTGAAAAACGGGTACTGCCCTGTCGGGCCACAGCAGCTTCGTCTCGCCAGCTACACCCATGCTTACCCCAAGCGCGCCGGGCGTTACCTGCTGCTGGACTGTGCCAAGCCGATAAAAACCGTCACCGACCTGATCTCCAGCATTCACCCGGTTTTCCCGGAGGACGCGCTGGAAACCGCGAAGGCGGCGGCTACGCCAGGTGTGCTGAGCTGAAGTCGGGGCGGCCTCTGATAAAATCTTCAATAGACAGCGCGCCCCGGCCTGCCAGTTGCAGGCGGGTGGGGTGAAACAGGCCGCTGCCTGTGCCGATGGCTGTCTGACCGTGCTGCTGGATGACCTGACCGGGGGCGGCGTGGCCGTCGCTGGTGGTTCCGCTGAGAATCTTCAACATCTGACCATCCCAGAAGGTGTATGTCCCCGGCCACGGGGTGAATGCCCGCACCAGCCGCTCGATCGCTTCGGCGGGCTGCTGCCAGTTGATATGGCCTTCCTCTTTTTTGATCTGCGGCGCATACGTCACCAGCGCTTCATCCTGCGCCTGCGGCTGAATGCGGCCATCGAGATAACCGGGCAGCGTTTCGATCAGCAGTTCACCGCCGATCTGCGCCAGCTTGTCGTGCAGCGACTGGCCGGTTTCGTCTGGGGCAAGCGGGATGGCGCGCTGCGTCAGCATCGGCCCGGTGTCCAGCCCGGCATCCATCTTCATGATGGTGATCCCGCTTTCAGCATCGCCCGCGCGGATGGCGGCCTGTATGGGCGCGGCCCCACGCCAGCGCGGCAGCAGCGAGGCGTGGATGTTGAGCGACCCATGCGGCGGAATATCCAGCACGGCCTGCGGCAGAATTTGCCCGAAGGCGGCGACGATGTACACATCGGGCGACCACTGGCGCAGTTCCTCAACCGCTTCAGCGCGACGAATTTTCTCTGGCTGGAACACCGGGATGGCGTGCTGGAGCGCAAGCTGCTTGATGGGCGACTGCTGAAGCTGGCGGCTGCGCCCGGCGGGGCGGTCTGGCTGAGTGACAACCCCGATCACCGCATGATGGGCGATGAGTTGTTGCAGCGCAGGCACGGCAAATTCCGGCGTACCCATAAAGACGATTTTGGTCATCCTGAAGCCTTTCAGCAGATCAGCCTGTCGTTTGTGCGTTTGAACGCTTGTGCGGATTCGGCGGGCGTGATAGTATCTTTCCTTTAAGCAGACTATTGTAGATTGAACCTTATTGTATGTCCACGCTGCCGAAAAAATGGTTTCCCAGGCCACAGGCCGCGCCCGCGATTCTGCGCCGTTACCGCGATATGAGTCCGGTGCTGGCACAGGTGCTTTACAATCGCGGGTTTACCGACCCCACTGCCGGGGGAGAGTTTCTCTACGTCCGCAAGACCCATAACCCGCTTGACAACGGCTGTGAAATGAAGGATGTGCGCCGCGCGGCGGGTCGCCTGCTGGAAGCGATCAAAAAGCGCGAACTCATCATCGTCTATGGCGACTTCGACGCGGACGGCGTGACCTCGACTGTGCTGATGGTCGAGGTGCTTAAAGGGCTGGGCGCGCAGGTAAAGCCCTACATCCCACACCGGGTGGACGAGGGCTACGGCCTGAACAGCGAAGCGCTCTACAAGCTGGCCGGGGAAGGCGCGAAAGTCATCATCACGGTGGACTGTGGCATCCGGTCGGTACAGGATGTCGAGGATGGTAAGGCCGTCGGGCTGGACATTATCGTGACCGATCATCACTCTATCGGCCCGGAAATCCCACGCGCTTACGCGGTCGTGAACCCCAAACAGCAGGATTGCAGCTATCCCGAAGACATGTTGGCTGGGGTGGGCGTGGCGCATAAAGTCGCCAGTACGCTGCTGCAACTTCACTATCGGGAAAGGATGTTCCGCGATAAGCGGTTGTATCAGAAGGTCGGCCAGACGCTGGAAAGCCTGCTTGATCTGGTGGCGATTGGCACGGTGGCCGACCTCGCGCCGCTGGACAGGCCGGAAAATCGGGTGCTGGTGCGGCGCGGGCTGGAAATCATCAATCAGGCACGCAGGCCGGGGGTGCGCGCGCTGCTGGAAGTCAGCGGTGTCGAACCGGGCAAGGTTACGGCGATGAACATCGGCTTCGCGCTGGGGCCGCGCATCAACGCGGCGGGCAGGCTGGACAGCGCCATGATTGCTTACAGGCTGCTGTCGTCGCAGGACATAAATGAAGCGCGGTTGCTGGCCGACCAGCTTAACCAGTTAAATGTGCAGCGCCAGGACCTGACCCGCGCGGCGCAGGAAGTCATACAGGAACAGTTAGCGTTGGGCGAGAATGGCGACGTGCCGCTTATCTTCGCTGCCGGGGAGTTTCAACCGGGGATTGTTGGGCTGGTGGCGGGCAGGCTGGTGGAAGCCCATTATCGCCCGGCGATTGTCATGGAACGGGGCGAAGTCGAGAGCCGCGCGTCCTGCCGCAGCATCCCCCAGTTTGATATTACGCAGGCGCTCGACCAGTGCGCCGACCTGCTGGTGCGGCATGGCGGTCATGCTCAGGCGGCGGGCTTTACCGTGATGAACGACAATATCCACGCGCTGCTGGATAACCTGACGCAGCAGGCGCGGGTCATGCTGGATGGCCGCGAACTACGGCCAACACTGGAAATTGATGTTGAGGTGGATATTAACCAGCTTTCAGAAGACCTCGTTGAAGAACTGGAAATGCTGGAGCCGACAGGCTACATGAACCCCGCGCCTGTGCTGATGTCGCGCAATCTGTATGTGATGGAACACCGCACACTAAAAGACCGTCACCTGAAATTCAAGGTTGCCCGCGCGGGCAGGCCGCCGCTGGACGCGATTGCCTTCGGTTTGGGCGAAACATGGGGAGAGAATATGCCGCGCCATGTGGATGTGGTTTACCAGCTTGAAATCAACGAGTGGAATGGCAGGCGCAGCTTGCAACTGAACGTGCAGGATTTACGTCCGGCGGGTATGGTGTAGAAGTGATAATAAGATTCAACGCAAGGGTGCAAAGTATCAAAGGCGCAAAGATTTTATTTCTGTGTTTGTTACTGTGTTTTTCTCTACCTGCGCTTGCACAGGAGGATAACCCCTTTGGCGTTGTCGAGGGGTTCTGGTTTCCAGAGCTGACGTGTGAACTGGGCGCGGGCTGGGAGCGCATTATCTTCGACTGGTCGCAGCACCAGCCCACCGGGCCGGACGACTGGCACACGCTGAACGTGGATGACCGCTGGCTGAAGGCCGCCAACCAGTGCGGGCGTGAGGTGATCGCGCTGTTGAAGCACACGCCTGCATGGGCGACCGATGGCCTGCCCGGCGCAGGTGTGCCGCGCGGCTTGTATCTGGCTGTGGACGACCCCGGCAACCTGTGGGCGAATTTTGTACGGCGCAGCGCCGAATATTACGCCAGCCGGGGCGTGAATCACTTTATCGTCTGGAACGAGCCAGACATCTCCCGCGAGACTTACGGATTTGAATATGAGGGCGAACTGGAAGATTATTTCCAGTTATTGAAAGTCGCTTATCTGGCGGCGAAGCAGGGCAACCCTTCGGCGGTGCTGCACATGGCCGGGACGACCTACTGGCACGATGTCAACGAAGGCCAGCGCTTATACATGGATCGCCTGCTGGAGCGCATCACGCAGGATGGCGAAGCCGCGCAGCATGGTCATTACTTCGATGTGTTCAGCCTGCACATTTACTTTCGCACCGATACGGTGTACGAGATCGTGCGCGAAACGCGCGACCTGCTCGACCGGTACGGGCTGGAAGATAAGCGCATCTGGATTAACGAAACCAACGCCGCGCCGACAGATGACCCGCAGTGGCCGGTTGAGCGCCCGGTGTACCAGTTGAATCTGGAACAGCAGGCGGCATTTCTGATGCAGACGGCAGGGCTGGGGCTGGCGGCAGGGGCGGAGCGCATCGCGGTTTATAAGCTGTACGATCAGGCGCTGCCACCGGGGGGCGAGTCTTTCGGCATCCTCAGCCCGGCAGACCAAAGCCCGCGCCCTGCGTACAGCACGTGGCAGACTGTGATTGAGTACCTCAACGGTGTGGAACAGGCGCGGCGGGCAAGTACGCCGCGAGTGGACGCGGTTCACATGCAGCACACGGATGGACACCAGACAGCGATGCTGTGGGCGCGCACGGCGGAGGCGGCGCAGGTTGAGGTCGAGGCGACGGGCGATAAAGCGCTGCTCATTGACCAGTACGGCACGATTACCCTCTTGCGCCCAACCAATGGAATCTATACACTGTCCTTACCCGGCGCGACCTGTAACGAGGTGGATGGCTGCGCTGTCGGCGGCGCGGTATGGCTGCTGGTGCAGCCTGCGGGCGAAAGTGTTATCTATGAACGCACAGAGACAGGCTCGGCGAGCCTGATGTTTCAGGAGTAAACAGGCAAATTATGGAAGATCAACAGGCTTCCCCGCGACAACTAAAGTTTAACTACGGCGGACAGGCCGTGATCGAAGGGGTGATGATGCGCGGGGCGCATTCCGCCGCTGTCGCGGTGCGTAACCCCAAAGGCGAGATCATCACCCATGAGACACCCTTAAGCCGCACCCTGTATCGCGGGCGCATCATCAAAACGCCGTTCGTGCGCGGGGTCGTCGGCCTGTGGGATGCTATGGGGCTGGGGACGCGCGCGTTGATGTGGGCGGCGGATGTGGCGCTGGGCGAAGAAGAGGACAAGGTAGACTTTAACGGCCCGATTGGCTGGACGACGATTGCCGTGTCGCTGCTGCTGGGCGTTGGCCTGTTTTTCCTGTTTCCCACGCTGGCGGCTTCGGGCGTGGGCAACCTGCTCGGCCTCACGCCGGATGGCTCCGCAGGCGTTGGCTTCGATGCTTTTCTGGTCAACCTGATTGAAGGCGTGATCCAGACCGCGCTGTTGATCGGTTACATCTGGCTGATCGGGCGCATCCCGGACGTGCAGCGCCTGTTTGGCTATCACGGCGCAGAGCATAAGACGATTAACGCCTACGAAGCAGGCGCAGAGCTTACGCCGGAAACGGTTGCACAGTACCCCATCGAGCATCCGCGCTGTGGCACGGCCTTCCTGCTGACGGTGGCGTTTGTCAGCGTGATCGTGTTCTCGCTGCTGGGTCGCCCGCCGCTGCCGCTGCTCATCCTCTCGCGCGTTGTGTTTATTCCGGTGATCGCGGGCATCGCTTACGAGGTCATTCAGTTCTCGGCGCGCAACATGCACCGCCCATGGGTGCGCTGGATGGTCAAGCCGAACCTGGCGCTGCAACACCTGACCACACGCCAGCCAGATTTGCACATGATCGAAGTGGCGATCGTCTCTTTCGAGCGGGTGCTGGTTTCCGAAGGCATCCTGCGCGAAGAAGAAGCGATCATTCCCGCGCCGCGCCCCGAAGCTGTATCGCCGACACTGGCGGCAGGCGACTAAGCCTGTGGCGCGATGCTGAGCAGCGTGTAATGCAGCACGGGCGTGGTTTCTTCCGCGTTGCAACTGTTGTGAATGGCCGCGCCGCTGGCTGTGCGGGTGAGCGATACGGTGTACTGGCGGGTGTTTGCTGCTGCCTCAAAGCGCACCTGCCACTCCTCCGGCGCGGTTGACTGCACCTCCACCAGCCGGAACGCCTCTAACGCGCTGCTGCCCGTTTCCATGCGTAAATAATACTCTGCCGCCTGCGCGACAGGCTCGTACGTCACGCGCCCACGCAGGCGCTTGAGATAGACACTGCCCGCGCGGTACGTGTCTATCAGTTCGTCCACTTCGCTTTCGTGGATGCGCGCGTAACAGATGCCGTGTGGGAAGAACAGCGTGGTCGGCGCGAAGCGATGGCCGCCCATGTGCGAACACTGCCAGACATGATTGCCCGCATAATCGGTCAGCACTTTGTAGAGGGGCAGGCCATAGCGGGCGCAGCAGCGGTCGCGTCTGGCGTTGACGCAGACCAGATACAGCGGCTCGGCGCTAAGATGCTCTGCATAGGCCGGGTCGCCATTTATCACCGCCGGAATATCCAGCGCGAGCAGATCGTCATAGCTTTGCAGGACGAACTTATAAAGTCTGGGGTCGGTTTCGCGCGGCAGCGCCACGTAGAAAGTGATGCCGCTGTTGTTTTTGGGCTGCTGGCGGATGAACAGAATGTTGGACTTCGGGATGGCTTTCAGGTGGCCGTTGAGCCAATCCTTCACGGGCGCGGCGAGGTCACTTTCTGGCAGCACCTTCGCGCCCCATGCACGATT
>CAZJSU010000018.1:0-26357 GCA_964548765.1 uncultured Anaerolineaceae bacterium | reverse complement strand
CGATTTCGACGCAGCCATGATTTACCTTTCGCTCTAAGCGCTTATTATACCCTCGCTTTATTCCCCAGCCATGCGCCTGAGTTCGTAGAGCTTGGTCAGCGCTTCCAGCGGGCTAAGGTTGTCCACCTCTAACGTTTTCAGGGCTTCAAGCGCCGGGTTAGGGGTATCATCCAAAAAGCTGATCTGCGCGGCCTGCTTCGGCTTGGCGGGCAGCTTGAAGTTGCTGCCCTGTCGCTCTAGGTCGGCCAGCAGTTCGCGCGCGCGCTCCACCACAGGGCGCGGCATCCCGGCCAGTTGGGCGACGTGTACGCCGTAACTCTGATCTGCGCCGCCGGGGAGGACGCGGTGCAGAAAGACGATTTCCTCGCCTTCTTCGGCCACCGCCACGTTGTAGTTGCGGGTGCGCGGCAGGATGCCCGGCATCTCGGTCAGTTCATGGTAATGGGTGGCGAAAAGCGTGCGGCAGTTGAGGCGCGGGTTGTTGTGGATGTATTCGATCACCGCGCGAGCGATTGCCAGGCCGTCATAGGTCGAAGTGCCGCGCCCCACTTCGTCGAGAATCAACAGGCTGCGATTGGTGCTGCCGGAGAGCAGGCGCGCGGTTTCCACCATCTCCACCATAAACGTGCTTTGCCCGGCGTGAATCTCGTCCTGCGCGCCGATACGGGCGAAAATGCGATCCACCAGCCCGATCGTCGCCTCGTCTGCTGGCACAAAGCTGCCGATCTGCGCCATGAGGGTGATGATCGCCACCTGCCGGATGTAGGTAGACTTGCCGGACATATTCGGCCCGGTGATGATATGGACGCGCGACATGGTATCAAAATGGGTGTCGTTGGGGACGTAGCGGATGCCGCCGTCCAGCAGTTGTTCCACCACCGGATGCCGCCCGGCGTTGATGACCAGCAGATCGTCCTCGGTCAGCGTTGGGCGGATATAGCCTTCGCGCACCGCGACCTCGGCCAGCGAGAGGAAAACGTCCAGATGCGCCAGCGCGCGGGCGGTGTGCATCAGCCGGGGGGCAGATTCACACAGGGTGCGGCACAGTTCCTCAAATAACCGCCGCTCCACCTCTAAAATCTGCTCTTCGGCGTTCAGCACCAGCGTCTCGTATTCCTTGAGTTCTGGTGTGATGTAGCGCTCGGCGTTAACCAGTGTTTGCTTGCGGATGTAATCCGCCGGGACATGCGCTTCCTGCGCTTTGGTGACTTCGATGTAATAGCCGAAGACTTTGTTATAGCCCACTTTAAGCGTGGCAATCCCGGTACGGCGGCGCTCATGCGGCTCCAGATTGGCGATCCAGTCGCGGGCATCGCGGGTGGCGTTCAGCACGTCGTCCAGCTCGCGCGCGTAACCAGGGCGGATCACGCCCATCGCGTTGAGCGTCGCCGGAGGTTCATCGGTCAGCGCCTGCCCGATCAGGCCGTACACTTCCTCACAGGAGTCCATGCGCTCGGTCAGCGCTTTTAGTGACGGCAGCGGCCCGATCACGTCCTTGATTAACGGCACCACGCCCAGACTCTGGCGCAGCGCCTGTAAATCGCGCGGGCCAGCTTTGCCCAGCAGCAGGCGGTTGGTCAGCCGTTCCATGTCGGAGATGTTTTTGAGCGCGCGGTGCATCTCCTCGCGCAGCGCCTCGTCGCTGGCGAGCGCCTCCACCGCGTCCAGCCGCGCGTTGAGGCGGTTGACTTCCAGCAGCGGCTGGCTGATCCAGGTGCGCAGCAGGCGCGCGCCCATCGCCGTGACCGTGCGATCCAGCACGCCGAGCAGGCTGCCCTGTGTCTGGCGGGTGCGGATCGTCTCGGTCAGCTCGAGGTTGCGCCGGGTAAACTGATCCAACACCATAAAGCTGGCGGTAGAGTAGGCGCGCACGGTGGTCAGTTGTGCCATGTGGCTGCGCTGGGTGTCGCGCACATACTGTAAAATCGCGCCTGCCGCGCACACCCCGGCGGGCATATCGCGCAGGCCGTAACCGTCCAGCGTGCGTACACGGAAATGCTGGTGCAGCGCCTGTTCCGCGCTGCCTTTCTCGAAGCGCCAGTCGGCTACCGAGGTCAGGTGAATGCCCTCCGGCAGCGATGTGCCACCCTGTACCCAGCTTTCAGGCATAATGACTTCGCGCGGGTTAAGCCGCGCCAGTTCCTCAACCACCAGCACGCCGACGTTCTGCCCTTCAAGCTGCGTGGCCGCGAATTCGCCAGTCGAGATTTCGACATAGGCGATGCCCGCCTTCTCCCAGTGGCGGGTTTCCACGTTGCCGTAGGGCAAAATCGCCATCAGGTAATTGGCCTGGTTTTCGTCCAGCAGGGCAGGTTCGATCACCGTGCCGGGGGTGATGACGCGCGTGACCTCGCGCTCCACCGGGCCGCGCCCGTTGACCTCGCCCACCTGATCGCAGACCGCGACGTGATAGCCTTTTTCGATCAACCGCGCGATGTAAGTTTCGACGGCGTGGTGGGGTACGCCCGCCATCGGGATGCGCTGGCGTTTGCTCACCGGGCGGCTGGTCAGGGTCAGGTCAAGCTCGCGGGCGGCGGTTTCCGCGTCTTCGTCAAAGGTTTCGTAAAAATCGCCCAGCCGGAAAAGCAGGATACAATCGGGGTACTGACGTTTAATATCCAGATACTGCTGGCGTAAAGGGGTGACTTCTTGCGCCATGAAAAGCCGTTCCTGTAAGTAATTGGGAAAGTCAGTCAATTTGTTCTAAAGTTAATTTTAACATGCTTATCAGTCTGTACAACACTTTGTATACAAGGAATAACCAGAATGTCCGAAGTGATTCTCGCGGTTGATCTGGGCGGTACGCGCATGAGGGCGGCACGCCTTGATGAACAGCTTAATATCCTCCAGCGCGCCGAAGTGCCGACGCTGGCCGCGCAGGGGCCGGATAAAGTCATCGAGCGCATGATCGCGCTGCTTCAGGAAGTGTGGCCGCAGGATGGCGCGGCGGTCGGCGGCATCGGTATCTCGTCGCCGGGGCCGCTGAACCCGGCGACAGGCGTTGTGCTTGCGCCGCCAAACCTGCCGGGGTGGCACAGTGTCCCGCTGGCAGAGCGTTTGCGACAGGCGTTTGGCGTACCCGTCTATGTGGGGAATGATGCTAACGTCGCGGTGCTGGCCGAGGCGGCGCGCGGCGCGGCGCAGGGGTGTAAACACGCGATCTACCTCACGCTGAGTACCGGGATCGGCGGCGGCGTGCTGGTGGATGGCCGCCTGCTGTTGGGGCAGGAAGGCTTCGCGGCGGAAGTCGGCCACATGCTGCTGGTGGTGGATGATCGAGTAACCTCGCTGGAAAAAGAGGCGGCAGGGCTGGCGCTGGCGCAGCAGGCACGGGTACAGCTTGAGCAGGGGCGCGAGTCGCTGCTGCGTGAACTGGCGGGCGGCGACATGGCACGGATTGATGGCGCGCTCATCGGGCAGGCCGCGCAGCAGGGGGACGCGCTGGCGCTGGAAATCGTCACCCGTGCCGGGCGGATGATCGGCATTGGCATTGCGACCTTGCTGCACCTGTTTAACCCACAGGTGATCGTGATCGGTGGCAGTGTCAGCAACCTGGGCGACCTGCTTTTTGAACCGATGCGCGCGGCGGTGGAGACAAGTGTGATAGACGCGGGCTACATCCACAACCTGCGGATTGAAAAGAGCGCGCTGGGCGATAACGTGAGCCTCATCGGCGCGGGGGCGCTGGCACAAACCAGAGGCGGCCTGCTGTTAGAATCCTCATAGAAATAATGGGCGCTGCCTGCTGAGTCTCGCTACCTCATGTTAGAATAAATATATTATGTTACTATTACCCGATTACCGCGTCAGACAACGTGATTTGCTGCTCGAAATCTCGCGGGCGATGACCGCGCAGCTTGACCTGAGCGAGGTTCTCAAGCTGGTTCTACGCGCGTCGCTGGTGATGATGGGCGGGCGCGGTGTAGGGTTCGTCGCGCTGCGCGACCCGGCCAGCGGGCAGTATCGCATTCGCGCCACCATTAACATTGACAGTAACAAGCTGCCAGAACTGGAAGTCCAGATGGCCGAGCTTGTCACCAAGACCCACGAAGCGTTGAATCTGGACGAGGCCGAGGCCAAACTGTGGCGCATGGCCGCGACGATTGACGCGAACCTTCAGCAGTTGTTTCCGCTGCCGCTGGTGATCGCTGGTGATCCGGTGGGGCTGCTGCTGATGCTGCGCGATTATGTGGGCAACACCACCCTCAACGACATGCAGATTTTGCAGAGCTTCGCCGACCAGGCCGCGATTGCGGTACACAACGCCCAGCTTTACGAGCAGGTGAACCGCGAGCGCCAGCGGCTGAATGCCTTCCTCAAGCACAGTGCTGATGGCATGATGATCCTGGACCCTAACCTGCGGATTTTGCGCTTTAACCGGGCGCTGGAGCGCATGACGGGCTGGATGGAGGAAAAGGCGCTGGGGTGCTTTGAAGACGAGGTGATTGTCTGGAATCGGGTTGAACACGGCGACCTGAAGCAGGCGCTGCTCGACGGCTGGCCGCACAGGGCGACAGGCGGCGCAAACCCGGAGACGCTCTATGTCGAAGGGGATATCGCGCGCCTCGACGGGCTGACCCTCAGTATCGCCATTACCTACGCGCCGCTGTACAGCGTAGACGGCCAACTGGCGAGCATTATCGCCAACGTGCGTGATATTACCAATTTCCGGCGGGCGCAGGAGATGCAGAACGTCTTTGTATCCAGCGTGTCGCACGAGTTGAAGACCCCGGTAGCGCTCATCAAAGGCTATGCCGGGACGCTGCGGCGCGAGGATGCCACGTGGGACCCATCCATCATCCGCGACGGGCTGGCGGTCATTGAAGACGAGGCAGACCGCCTGACGGAACTGATCGAGAACCTGCTGGCGGCCAGCAAATTACAGGCCGAGCGCATGAGCCTGAGCCTGAGCGATGTCCGGCTGGACGCGCTGGCCGCGCGTGTGGTGGAGCGCTTCCAGACGCAGAGCGGGAAACACCAGTTTAAGCTGGCTTTTGCCGAGGACTTCCCTGTGATTCAGGGGGACGAGGTAAGCCTGCGGCGGGTATTGGACAACCTGTTGAGCAACGCGCTCAAATACTCACCGAAGGGCGGCATGATTGAGGTCGGCGGCCAGTCTGACGAAAAAAGCGTCACCGTGTTCGTGCGTGATGAGGGCGTGGGCATCAGCGAGAACGATCAGGAGCATATCTTTGACCGTTTCTACCGCGTGGATGATGCCTTAAGCCGCAAAACGCAGGGGACAGGGTTGGGGTTGTATCTGGTGAAAGGGATTATCGAAGCCCATAACGGTACAATCGGGGTGAACAGCAAGCCCGGCGCTGGCGCGACCTTCTGGTTCACGCTGCCCTTGTAACACCGAACATTCTTTCCTTTAGTTATCGCTGTGGAGTAAATAATGGCAACCCAACGGACTATCCAATGTCCTAACTGTGGACAGCCGGTGAATGCTGTCGTGGAAAACCTGATTAACGTCTCGCAGGACCCGGAGGCCAAGACACGCCTGCTTTCTGGCCGCACGAACACAATACGCTGCCCTGCCTGCGGCGTGACCAGCACCGTCGCCGCGCCGCTGCTGTATCATGACAGCACCAAAGAACTGCTGATTTCCTTTGTGCCGATGGAGCTTGGGATGACCAAGGAGCAGCAGGAAAAAGTGATGGGCGACCTGATGCGCCAGCTTACCGCCGAGATTCCGAAGGACTCGTTTAAGGGTTATCTGTTCCAGCCGCGACAGGCGCTGACCATGCAGGGGTTGGTGGAGCAGATTTTACAGGCGGACGGGGTTACGCCGGAGATGATGGAACAGCAGCGCGCCCGTGTGCGCTTGGTGGAGACGCTGCTGCAAGCCTCGCCCGACAGCCTGCCCGAACTGGTGAAGCAGCACGACGCTGAAATTGATTCGCAGTTCTTTCAGGCGCTGGTGATGATGGCACAGCGCACCATGCAGGAAAACCGCCCGGACGTGGCCGAGGCGCTGTTGATGCTGCAAAACGAAGTTATGCAGCATTCCACGCTGGGGCAGCAGATGCTGGAGCGGTCACAGATACAGCAGCAGGTTGTTCAGGATGTCGCGCGCGAGATTGAAGCGCTGGGCGAGGAAGCGCAGCTTACTGATCTGGTTGATCTGGTGATCCAGTACGCGGGCGATGATGACCGCCTGCAGGCGCTGGTCGGGCTGGTGCGCCCGGCGCTGGATTACAACTTCTTTCAGGAGTTGACGCTGCGTATCGGGCAAGCGCCCGCCGAGGAGCGCGAAAAGCTGGAGGCGCTGCGTACTGATCTGAACGAACTGACCGCGCTGGTAGACCAGCAGCAGCAGATGATGGTGCAGAATGCGGTGCGCCTGCTTCAGGCGATCATCAATTCCCCCAACCCGGAGGAAATTCTGATGGCGAACCTGTCGCTGGTGGACGACACCTTTATGGCGGTGCTGTCGGCCAATATTCAGGAGGCCGAGCGCCGGGGGGATGTCAATTCCAGCGCGCGCCTGAAGCAGATTTACCAGATCGTGGTGCAGGTGCTGCAGGAGAACATGCAGCCCGAACTGCGTTTTGTTAACGATCTGCTCGCCAGCGAAAGCGACGAAAGCGCCCGCCAGATGATCGCCGAACGCGCGAAGGATTTTGGGGATGAACTGCTCGATATTATGGACGCAGTGGGGCAGATGCTGGCCGAACAGGGCGAGACGGAGATGATCCAGAAGCTGGCCTTCTTAAGAGAGGCGGCGGTACAGGAATTAAGCTAGGGCGGCAGGCTGTCCAGCGATATGTTACAGGGAGCGTTTCTCACGCTCCCTGTTTTGTTTTACAGCGTACTCTGCATCTTGCAAAACGGCGCGTTTTAGGTACTCTTGTGGGCGCGTAGCATTTTTACGTCAGTCTGAAGGATAAGAGGAATTACCGAAATGCAAACGAAGAATCGCTCTGTGTGGCAAGGGGCAAGCCTGGCGTTGATGGCCGTGCTGCTGGTCGCGGGGATCGCGCTCGGCGCGCCGGTTGGTGTTTCCGCGCAGGAGCCAACCCCCACGCCGAATGACCCGGTCTGGCGCGCATTTTCGACAGTACGGGATGCGATTGAAGAGGAAAAATCGGTTGACCTGACGATCGTTCAAAGCTGGTCGTTTGAACAGTCTGAATTTCAGCCAGGGGGGATTGATAGCTGCGTTGATCTGGACGACCCCAACAGCGGGCGAGAAATTTATTTTGGCTGGACATTTGACATCACAAGCCTGCGTAACCAGCGTTTCGTAGCGCGCGTGAGTTTCGACCTTTCGGCGGTGGCGATCTGTGACCGCGTGCCAGAGGCGGCGGCACCGGCTGCGCCGGCTGCGGGGGCAACGCCTGACCCGAATCTGCCGGCTCCGGTAGCGGGCAGCGGCGCGACTGGCGGATTTGAACTGGGTGGTCATGTGCTGGAACTGAGCGCCAACACCCGGTCGCTGATGACTCGTGCCGGGATGACATGGGCGAAGAAACAGCTTCGCTGGAACATGGGTGACGGCACAGGCACCGCTGCCAGCATGATTAACAGCGCCCGCGCACAGGGCCTGAAGGTTCTGCTGGGTGTCGTGGGCAATCCTTCCCAGATGGGCAACTTTGATGATTACGTCAACCAGTACGCGGCATTTGTGGGCGAGGTCGCCGCGCTGGGGCCGGATGCTATCGAAGTCTGGAATGAGCCGAACATTGACCGCGAGTGGCCGAATGGTCAGGTCAACGGTGCAAATTACACCCGCCTGCTGGCAGCCGCGTTTAACGCCATTAAATCGAGAAATCCCAATGTGATGGTCGTCAGCGGCGCGCCCGCACCCACAGGCTACTGGGGGACGGCAGGCTGCGCGGCGGAAGGCTGCAACGACGATGTGTTTATGCAGCAGATGGCGGCGGCAGGCGCGGGCAACTATCTGGACTGTGTTGGCCTGCACTATAACGAAGGCATCGTCGCCCCGAATGTCAACAGCGGTGACCCGCGCGGCGAATACCCGACCTACTATTTTAGCTCCATGCTTCAGCGTGGGTACGGGCCGTTTAGCAAGCCTGTCTGCTTTACTGAGTTGGGTTATCTCTCCGGTCAGGATATGGGGCGGGCTATCCCCGGCGGGTTTGCCTGGGCGCAGAATACCACCGTCGCGCAGCACGCCTCCTGGTTAGCCACAGCCGCGTCGCAGGCGGCGCAGAGTGGCCGGGTGCGCCTGATGATCGTCTGGAACGTGGACTTCCCCGATCAGGGCGGCGCAGACCCGATGGGCGGCTACGCGATGCTGCGTAAGGATGGCACCTGCCCGGCCTGTGACCAGCTTGGCGTGGTGATGAACGGCAGCTAGGCGATCAGCTATTTAGCTACGCAGATTTAAACCCGGCAGCGGCCTGATGAACTCATCAGGCCGCTGTTTTTAAGCAAGGACGCGCGGCGGCGGCTTCAACTCCCCGGCGTACCCGCAGGCGCTTCGACCAGGCCGTACTCCTGAAGGCGCTGGCGATACTTGTGTAACACCGGATGCCCGTAATCGTTGAAGTGGCCTTTGACCTGCTGCTCATCAAGCTGCGCGGCGGAGTGGGGGTGCTTCATCTCCCCCGCGAAACGGCGCAGCTTGCGGCGATATTCCCACCGTTCCAGCATATCCCCCAACAGCCCGCCAAGCACCACCTCCAGCCCGCTTTTTACCCGCTTCCAGAGCGGGCTTAAGGCGTATTCCGGCGTGGGATCAAGCAGCGCCTCAGCGTTGGGCAGGTGTTGGCATGACCAGTGATTGACCGCCCGGAACCGCCAGTAAAGCTCCTGCCCGTACAGTGGGCGCATCTGGCAAATTTCATGCGCGATGAACAGGTCTCGCTTCTGCTGCGCCAGCGCGTTTTCGGACAGCACATAGTTGGGGCAGATGACCACGCCGCGCCGTTTCGCCAGCCGCACCAGCACAATTGAAAAGGCCCGTGCCAGCCAGACACGACCGGGGCTGGTAACGAGCAGGTAATCCAGATCATCGTTTTCGCTGGCGGCGTTGTGTACCGCCAGCGCCCCGGTGACAGCGACCATTCGCACGAAAGGAATGCGCGCCAGCCATGCCCCATAGCGCACGGCCAGCGGCCATAAGTGCGCTGAAGCCTGTGCGTGCGCCTGACGGTTCTCGACAAGCCCTGTACGGGCCGCACGGCAGTAATACCCCTGCTCGTATCTGGTGTGCTGCCGCAGGTAGGCCGAGGTTTTTAAAGCGGATTCGATCTGCTCAAGGCTGACCGGTTCATCGTGGATCAGGAAGTGATGGATTTCCGCTGTGGTGAGCGGAAAGTCGAAGATGTCGGCGTAGAGAATGGTGTGGAGGATGGCATGGTCAATGGCGTTCATACCATCATTATACGTAGATTTACGGTTTTTGGATTTATTACCAGGCCCATAACCACGTATCGGTGAACTGGCAGGTGGTGGGGATTGGCTCGAAGTTGACGGCGGCGTTGCCCATCGCGCCCTCGGCTGCGGCTGTTTCCATGCTGCCTGCCAGTTGTCCATCAATGTAATAGTGGAGCATGTCCTCTGCCGCGATCACCAGCAGGTGATGGACGTTGCTGGTCGCCAGCGCCGGGTTTTCGCCATAAACACCGGACTCAAAGGTCTGGCCGTTACGGTGCGAGATGCCGTAGCCGCCGGTCTGGTCGAGGTAGGCCAGCGTGTAGTCGGTGGTGTCCTGCGCGCGCAGGATGAGGCCGCAGCCTGTCTCACCGCTGCTTTGCGCGTCCCAGCGCATCAGCGTGCCGATGGCCTGATTGTGGAAGGTTTGCCCGCCCCCCAGCAGGATTTCGTTTACGCCGGGGCGGTTCAGCGTGGCAGAGCTTTCCTGCACTGTCAGACGCAGGCTGCCCCCGGCTGGGATAAGGCCGCGCCGCTGTAGCTGCTGAATCATCGTGCTGGCGTTTCCCACGATGAACTGCTGCGGCGGCTGCGCGGCTTCGGCAGATGCCTCCAGCGCGGTGGTGATGACCAGTTCGCCAAAGCGCCCGATGACCTCGCTGTTCGGCGCGCTGGCCGTTTCAACCGAGAGGCCAACCTGACTGTCCTGCTCCAGCGGGGAAGCGGTGATATTCCCGATAAACAGGTCGTTATAGAAAAAATCAAAACCGCCGCCGCGAATCAGCAGCCCCAGCTTAAAGCTGGCCGCGCCAGCGCTGATGGCTGGGTGTGCTATCCAGTTCCGCAGGATGCTTTCCTCGCCATCCTCGCGCTGTAAAAAGCGCCACTGTCCCTGCGCGTTGATCTGAAACAGGCCATAATCATCTGCCCCCTGCGCGCCAACCACCAGCCCGGCAGACCAGCCGCCGCGCCCGCTGATTTCCAGCACCTGAACTTCGGCATACAGGTCTGTGGGCAGCGCGGTGGTATTGAGCGCGACGGCTCGCTGCTGTGGGCCTGTCTGCACCAGCGCGAGCTGCTCACTGCCCACGCCCATTTCCGTATCATCACCAAGCGCGCGCCAGTCCGACGGTGTGTCGAACGTCTCCTGCAATTCAAGCTGTGCGAAGCCTCTGGACAGGGTTAACTGGTAATCGCCGCTGCTATCGCCAAACGCTGAGACACGCAGCGTATAGGTGCCGCGTCGGGGAATGGTGATGGCTTCCAGCACCGCGCGGCGGTCATCAGGGTAGGCGTAATCGTCGTTGGCGATCAACGCCTGCCCTTCGCTATCGAGCAGCGTCAGCACCGGGTCGAGGTCGCCAGCAGTGGGTTCGGCCACGAAGGACAGCACCACGCCATCCAGCGCGCTGAACGTCCAGTTCTGGCTGTCGCCAGCGCTGAGGCTGCCCTCTACTGGCTGGAAGGGGACGAGTTCGGCGGGCGGCTGGGCGCTGGCGGGGGTTAGAACAGCTAAAAGGCCGAAAACCGCCAGCACCACCTTTAGAGAACGGAAGGCATCCATTGGGGGAACTGCTCTTGTAACTGCCGGATATAGCGGATGAAGTCGTCCTTTGTCATCTCTGCGCCATTCAGCCAGCGGGCATTTTCGGCGGTGTGCAGGCGGCGCTGTTCACCCGCCAGCCGCAGGTCGGTTTTGCCTGTGGTCTGGTCGGGCTGTTCTTTTTTAGAAGTCAGCAGCGTGAAGTGATTAGGCACTTTAAGCAGGTCGCAGTCTTCGGGCGACATAAATGTATAGACTGGCAGGTAGCTATCATCCTGCTCTAGCGCGCAGGCCACCATGAACCAGCCCTTAGGCACCCGTGCGCGGCGTTTAATCTTGAAGCGCCACAACAACACGTTGACCTGCTTGGCAGCGTCCACCTGTTCCTGCACCTGATTGCCCTTGTTGACGCAGATATGCTGGCCTTCGATGGTGATACGGCGGCCACTGGGCCAGCGCTGGCGCATCACTTTTTCCATCTGCTGCGTAAAGAGGGCGGTAAAGACGAAGCTGCCCAGCAGCGCGATGACGTTCAGCCCGCTGTTAGAGATCAGCGCGTTGAGGATCACAAACGAGATGATCCACCCAACGACGAATACGATTACCACCCCCATACGCAGCGCCCCGTGTTCGGCATCCACTGGGTAGGTGGCGGTGGCGGCGCTGCTGTCAACTGTCATCTCATCAGTCATCACTTTAGGTCTCAGTCTAGCGTTTTTCTGCAATAAAAAAGATACGGTTAGCTGGCGACACGCCCGGCTCAACCGGCTGAAAGTCGGTGTTGACCAGCGTTGGCGGCGCAAAGCCACAGCGCTGGAGCAGCGTGGCGATGGCCTGCGCCGGGTAGGCGCGCAGGGTGCGGGTGGCCGCGCTGCGCGTCCAGTATTCGCCTTCCTGCTGGAAGATCATGTAATGACGCTCCTCAACCTGACGCTCATAATCGTAAATGTTTTGTGAAAAGACCGTCAACCCCTGAGCGTCGTAAACAATACCCTCTGAGTGCTGTCCACGTTCAGTCAGCCCCTGTATGGTGTACATATCGAAGATCAACAGCTTGCCCTCGCCCAATACCGTGTGCGCGCAGCGGAAGGTGGCTTCCAGTTCGCGCAGGCTGTTGATTTCCGGCAGGACATCCAGCGCCAGTACCATGTCCAGCGTGCCAAAATCACTGCCCAATTCACGGATGTCACGTTCGTACAGTGTGAAGCTTAACCCGGCCTGTGTCAGGCGGGCGCGCGCCTGTTCCAGCATCTGCGGCGCATTATCCACGCCGGACGTGATGTAGCTGTGCCGCGCCAGCCAGTGCATACTCGCGCCTGTGCCGCAGCCCATGTCTAAAATGCGCCGCCCCAACCAGTCGCTGCGCTGGACGTAGTTAATCAGGCGTGGCGTAATGGACTCGGCGAAGTCCGCCATGCCAATCTGGTTATAGATGGGCGAGAGGGCAGCGTAATCGGCAGGCACGTTGCTGTTCCTTTGACTTTATCCAATCGGCGCGGTGCTGAAGACCACGCCAAAGGATCGGCAGTAGATCACCACGCTATTATACTGGCTCATGTCAATCTGCGCTGGAATAATGTAATTTTGGCTGCCGATGTTGCCTTTCAGGCGGCCTAGCTCGATATCGAGGTTGCCAAGCTGCACCTCTTCGATGGTGGTGGGCGCTGCGCTGGCAGAAAGCAGCACCCGTAAATCTGGCCCGTTGGCCGCGCGAAATTCTTCAAAGCGCAGGAGTTTACTGTTGTCGGGAAACTGGTAGATGGTAGCTGTGCCTTCTGCCCAGTGAACGGTGTCAATCTGCGTGAAGCTGCTGGTTGCAATCACCTGCCCGCCCTGCGTCTCTGGCATGGCCTGCTCTTCTTCCGGCACGGTCTGCGGCGTTGCCAGCGCGGCCTGCACCATCGCCGCAGCCATGGCGGTGTCTGTGGGGATCATCTCGACAAAGGCGTTTTGCTGGTCGGCGGGCAGGGCTTCAAACGCGGCCAACTGCTCTGGCGAGAGGCCGGGGAAGGTCTCTTCCACAGCGCGTCTGGCAAGCAGGGGCTGCCAGTAAGGAAACGTGAACGTCGCCACGACAAGGAGCGCCCCTGCCAGTATGATAAATGCCCTGAAGCGTAGATTCATAACCTGCCACGAATGAGAATTTCCCGATAGCGTAACACAAAAATGACCTGTGAGACAGGCCGGGACACGAAGATATACCTGTGCGTGAAAGCGTGGCCTTAATGCTTTCCGGTGGGCATCCGGTAGCCTTCGCCGGGGACTGTCACAATATAGGCCGGGCGGCGCGGGTTTTCTTCCAGCTTTTGCCGCAGGCGCGAAATATTCACCCGCAGGACGGAGTAATCTCCTTCATACTGCTCCCCCCAGACAGCGCGCAGCAGTTCATCATGCGTCACAATCTGGCCGGCGTTACGCATCATGGTGATGAGCAGGCCGTATTCCACCGGGGTGAGGTGCAGCTTGCGACCGCGAATAAACGCCTGACGATGAGGGATGTCCAGTTCAAGCTGCTGGACGACCAGCCGGGTCTCTGCCGGGGGTGTCCATTCCACGCGGCGCAGCAGGGCGCTGACACGCGCCAGCAGTTCCTCTGGCGAGAATGGCTTGCCCATGTAATCGTCTGCGCCGGCTTCCAGCGCGCGCACCTTGTCGCGCTCCTGCGTCAGGCCGCTGAGGACGATCATCGGCAGGAACGAACGGTCGCGCACCCGCCGCAGCACTTCGATGCCGTCAATATCCGGCAGCAGCAGGTCAAGCAGAACCAGATCGGGCGAAGCGGCGGCAATTTCGTGCAGCGCAGCCTCCCCCAGATCAACGGCAACGGTATTATATCCCGCGCTTGTCAGCAGGTTCGTGACGACTTCAGCGGTGTCTTCATCATCTTCAACCACGAGAATCTGTCTGGGGTCTTGTGCCATTACCATAGTTTAGTCCGCTTACGAAAAGTAAACTGTTATCACATTAATCTAACCGATTATAATGCATAATCGGAGTAGAGACCACATTTTACGTTTAATTTTTGATACATAAAACTTACATAAAAATAAAAAACGCTCCCAAACAGGCGGAAGCGTTTTAGATTAGAGACGGTTGCCGCGCGGCGTATCAGTCGCCCATCGAGACTTCGGGCTGGGCGATGACCGGGGCGGTGTAGTCAGCTTCTGCTGCCTCGTCATGCGGGCGCACGTTGCGGAGCATGGTCACTGTCAGCAGGACAAGCGTGACAAACCCGATCACGCCGATCAGCGCGTTAAACTGCACGCCCTGAATGAAAGCGTGGTTGGCCGCGTTCAGCAGCGCCGCGCCAAGCTGGTTGGGAAGCTCTGCCGCTACAGCGACCGCGCCGCCCAGCGTTTCGCTGGCAAGCTCGGCCACTTCGGGCGAAATTTCAGCGGGTAAAGTTGCCGCCAACTGGCTGCGATACAGCGCCAGTCCCAGGCTGCCCAGAATGGCGAGGCCGAGCGCGCCGCCCAGTTCCGCGCCTGTCTCGGCTATCGCGGATGCCGCGCCCGCCCGCTCTGGCGGCGCTGCCCCCACCACGAGGTCTATGGTCAGCGAGAAGGTGAAGCCAGAGCCGAGCGAGATGATGGCGTTACCGATGACGACCAGCGCCAGCGAGTCGGTGCCGATCTGGGTAATCATCGCCAGGCCAAGCGCGGCCAGCGCCAGCCCGCCCGCTACCACGAAGGCCGGACGAACCCGGTTGACAAGGCGCGGCGCTGTGTTGGAGCCGAGGATGAACATGACAGCGCCCGGCACCGACCACATGCCCGCCTGCAGCGGCGACAGCCCCAGCACCAGTTGCAGATACTGGGCGATAAAGAGGAAAACGCCGAACGAAACGAAGATGCCGAGGGTGTAGGTCGCCAGCGAGGCGCTGAACTCTGGCACGCGGAACAGGCGCAGGTCAATCAGCGGGTCGGCCAGCACCTGCTGCCGCTGCACAAAGATGAAGCCGATGCCAAGCCCGGCCACGACCACCAGCGCCGCCGTGATGCTCAGGCCGCTTTCGGCCACCTGCTTCAACCCGTAGATGACCAGCAGCACCGCCGCCAGCGACATGACAGCGCTGGGCAGGTCGAAGCGTCCGGGCTTGGGGTCGCGGTATTCTGGCAGGAGCAGCGGCCCTGTGATGAGCAGCAGCGCCATCACCGGAACACCAAGCAGAAAGACCGACCCCCACGAGAAGTGTTCCAGCAGGAAACCGCCCACCAGCGGGCCGAGCGCGCTGCCGACCGAGAAGCCGGAAACCCAGACCCCGATAGCAGCCCCCCGCTGCCGGGGATCGAGAAACATATTCCGAATCAGCGACATGGTAGAGGGCATCAGCGTGGCCCCGGCGATGCCGAGCAGCGCGCGGGCGGCGATGAGCATGTCGGCGCTGGTGGACAGGGCGGCGATCACCGAGGCCAGACCGAACGCGCCAGCGCCGATCAGCAGCAGCTTGCGGCGGCCAATGCGATCCCCTAATGTCCCCATCGTAATCAGCGACCCGGCGATCATGAAGCCGTAGATGTCGGTGATCCACAACAGTTGAGCGCCGCTGGGCTGAAGGTCGGCGCTGAGGGATGGCACGGCCAGATGCAGCACCGTCAGATCCATGGCGATGAGCAGGGTGGGCAGCATGAGGACGGCGAGGCCGATCCACTCGCGCCGGGTCGCCCGGCGCGGCGTGAGACTGTTCATACGGGTTTTCTCCTTAACTGATGATGATAACGCCTGTCTGGTGACTGGACAGAGCGCAGCTTTATTCTGTGATAGAACGCAGATACCGAGAACGGGCAGAAGACGGAAATTGTACCTGTACCAAAAGCCAGTGACTACCACTGGCTGGGCTGTAACCCTGCAATGTCTGCTCCGTGCCTTTCCCGGTTTAGCCGCGCTTACCAGCGAAGGACAGACCCTTCTCGGCAAGGGCATGACGCAGTTGGCCGAGCGCTTTCGGCCCCATCCCGTGAAGCTGCATGATTTCGTTTTCGGTGACTTGTGTTAATTGCTCCAGCCGTGTATAACCCGCGCCAGCCAGCGCCCGGCGGGCGGGCTGTGCCAGCTTTGCGGGCAGGTCACTTTCGTGTGAGGCGCGCTGGTTAGTAGGCATAGCCGCCTGCCCGCACAGGCTGGACACGCGCTGCGGTCATGTCATAACCTATTTCGATGCCGCCCTGTGTCCACTCCCAGCTTCCGGTGTATGCGCTGCCATCCTCGCTGAAAGTGCCAACAAAGTCCCCGCACAGATCAGGCGACTCGATGGAGATGATGAGCGTGTCGTCTTCGATCTCGTATACATATTCACGGCGCTCGCCTGTGTGGCTGAAGAAGTGCGATTTCAGCATCTGGTAGTCTTCGTCATAGCCGATGATCTCAATCCCTTTGGTGGTGTCGAGGTCAACGTACTGCATCAGATAAAAACCGCCTTCCATCCATTCACAGCTTACCTGACCGCGAACGGCATCAGCGCCGCTTGGGTCCCACACGCGCCATGTGCCAACCAGTTTATCCAACTGACTGAGCGCGGGGTGCCGGGTGCATGGTGGCGGTGGAGCCTGCAACGTGATCGTACTCTGGATCATTGGGGTTCTCCTTGTCAGACAGGTTAAGTTATTCCTTAGGGAGATTTGCCGAGTGTGGTTACTACACAAGACACGTATATAGTACGTATGTTCTATAGAAACAGGATAACATCTTTACTTCAGAATGTCAAGCGATTGCTAATGTAATTTGAATTGTATGATATAAATCTTGAATTCAGGCTGTTTGCTTTGTATACTGTTCGTTATGAAAAATCGAAGTTACAACCAATTCTGTGGGCTGGCGTATGCTCTGGATATTGTCGGGGAGCGCTGGACACTGCTTATCATCCGCGAACTGCTGACCGGTTCGCGCCGCTTCAAAGACCTGATGGACGGCCTGCCGGGAATTAGCACCAATCTGCTTTCCGAACGGCTGAAGGCGTTGGAACAGCGTGGGATTCTGATTCGGCGTGTGCTGCCCCCGCCAGCGGGGTCAACAGTTTACGAGCTAACCGAAGTCGGGCGCGGGCTGGAAACCGCCGTGCTTGAACTCGGCAGGTGGGGGAGCCAGTTCTTGCCGCCAACGCTGGAAGGGGTAGCTATGCCGAGTGTGGGTACGACCACGCTGGCGATCAAAGCCTTCTTCCACCCGGAGCAGGCCGCCGGGATCACCGAAACTTACGAACTGCATCTTGGACAGGAAATCATCCAGATACAGGTGGATGATGGGACGCTTCACGTCCAGCAGGGGCAGGCGCGGCAGGCTGATGTGATCTTCCGTACGGAGATGCCGGTCTTTTTCGGCCTGTTCGCCGGGCAGCTTGCGCCAGAGGAAGCCCTCACCGCCGGGCTTATTGAGGTGGAAGGGGACGCAGGCGCTTTGCAGCGCTTCCTGCGTTTAGCCAGCGTGCCACAGCGCGGCGATGCCATCGAAGCCCGCTAAGTGCCACCTGTAAGGCCGTGTCTTAGTCCCCGCCGGGGATGCCATACAGCCGGACGACCCCAGCACCTGAGGTGACAATCCAGCGCCCGCCGGGGTCAAAGTAAACCTCGCTCCATCCTTCCAGCATTGGTAAGGTGACCAGCGCTTCGCCTGTTTCAAGATTCCAGACTTGCAGGCCATCGCTCGTTTTTGTGACCAACAGCCGCCCATCAGGGCTGAATGCCAGACCGTCCGGCCTGTATACATCTTGCTGAAAAATCTCGCGGCCTGTCAATGTATCGCGCACGGAAATTTCGTACCATGCGGTGACGGCGATCAGCCGCCCTGTATGGTTGAAGACAACCCTGCCTACAGGAAGGTCATAATAGAAGCGCGCGCGTTCGGTGAGTTCCAACACACCGTCTACCCGGCGAATATCCCACAGGCGCAGCGTTGAATCTTTGCTTGAATACCATTCGGTAATGTAACCATTGCCCGTCGCCAGCATGGACTTGTCCGGGCTAAAGACCACAGCATTGACCTGCCCGCTGAAGGCGTAGATGTATTGATAGCGCCCACTTGCCAGATCACGCAGGAAAAGATAGGGCGTTCCGCCGTAATAGTCGGTGTCCTGGCCTCCTGCCCCTACAAGGATGTCATTATCATGATCAACCGTATAAGTGAGTAAGGCATCAAGGTGATAATCACTTACTTCCTCAGTGAGATCGAAAGCCCGTTCTTCATGCAGCTCAAACGCGCGGCCTTTCTGCTCAATCCGCCCCTGATGCAGCGGGCCGAGGGGTAACTCTAAAGTGCTAAACCGCATCACCTCGTCGGTACCGGACAGAATAGGCGGCCAGTAGAGCCAATATGAGGGCACTTCGACGGTAGTAAATGTTTCAAATGGTGCTTCCCACAACATAAGCTGGCGACCGCTTTGGGTCAGCAAATACCCGCCCTGTGGGCTGAAACCCAATGCGGTGAATGAACCGTAGCCGTCTAACCGGACAGGATCGCCTTCTGCCGTCGCGGGATAGACTAAAACCGTTTGTTTATCCCATTCGACGCCGGCAAGCTGTTTACCTGTGGGGCTGAAAGCTGGACTTGCCCCACCATCCAGTTCCCGGATAAGGGTTCCATCCTCTAGCGAAAGCAGCGACCTGCCAAAGACGAACTGCCCCCCAGCAGGGTTAAAGTGTATATCGCCAAAGCCAGTCAATCCGAGGTCTGTAGGCTTTAAGGTATTTAAGTCCCATATTTCGTGGTAGCTGGGGGACATAATCACCAGAAAGCGACCATCCGGGCTGAACTCGATAGGCTCAGACTGGCTCCAGATATCAACATCGCTGGCGGCTGTCCTGAGCCTGCCAGTGTCTAAATTCCATTCGTACAGATTGTCTTCTTCATAGGGATGATGAGTGCGGGCCAGCAGTTTATCCCCTCCAGGCGAAAAAAACAGCCTGACATCCGTGTGAGGAATTGTGTCCAGCGCTGTTTCCTGCTGGGTTTCATAGTTAAACAGCGTAAAAGAACTTTCTCCGTTGCCGCGCCTGAAATAAGCTACAACAGGTTGTGTAGGATGAAATGTAAGGCCTGAGACATAACTTGCAGGCAGCGACATAAACTCAGGCGTATCGCCTAACAGGATAAAATGATCATTGCTGCTTCTAATATGCAGGGCATCGCCGCGCGGACTCATACTCATGATATAAGCGTTGTCTACTAACAAGCGCTCCCTGAGTTGGTGCTGCGCTGCATCCCACTGCCACAGTTGGTCGGAATAATTCTGCACTTCAACCAGAAAATACACCAGCGAGCCATCGGCAGTGATAAAAACAGGTTGCCCTGCGGGGACTGTTTGCCCCGGCCCGACTGTCACCTGCTGCTTTTCCCGGCTCTGCAAGTTCCAGATGTCCACCTGTCCCTTGTTAGGAATGGCAAGCGTGTTCCACGCCTCGTCAAACGCCGCCGATTCGCTCGTGCCTTCGATCAGATACGGCTCCTGATGCAGGTCTTCATAAATCCAGACACCAAGCGAGGACTTTACCGCGAACAAGGACTCATCTGGCGACCATGCCATGCCCCGTATTTCTCCTCTGCCGACCGCCGCTAGATGTTCGAGACGATGGGCATTGTCCGGCGTGATGACTTCGACATGGTCTGGCAGGGGCGGGATAATCGTGGCATCCTGCGCCTGTATGGGCTGCACCACCAGCACGACCAGAACGACCAACAGAAGCGATATTGTACGGCGCATATCCATCCCTTCACGCCAGTGAGCGGACTGTAATTTGCAGGGTAATTATCAATACAACTGTAACAGCATCTTGCCACAGAAAATAATTAAGCCTGCCAGCCCGCACTTTGGCGCGGTTTTCCTTTGCCTCTGTTGGGTGATAGGGCTATCATTGACGCTGGATTTTGCATTAGGGGATAGTACAGCATTATGGCAGACGATCTGTTTATTGGCCGCTGGAAGATGGACCCGGCAGCTAACGAATATGAGTTTGGCGCGCCGCCCGTCAATGGGCTTTACATCATTGAGCCACAGGGGGCGGGTTATCTCGTCACGATGCAGTGGACATCGGCGGACGGCAGCGAACATGAGATGGCGTATGAAGGCATCGCGGATGGGGAGTGGTATCCCGTGCCGGCAACACCGGGGTTGACCATGTCCATGAGCCGGGAGGGCGCGCGGACGCTGATCTCGGAAGCGAAAAGCGGTGATGTATCGGTGGCCTATGCGCGGCGTGAACTGGACGAGGCAGGCGACACGATGACCATTTACCAATCGGGAACCTCGGCGGATGGCAAGGCTTACACCAACAAGTCAATCTATACCCGCCTGAACGAATAATTTAACCAGATTCACTTGGGCGGCCTGCTGTAAGGCTCCCCGCGAAGTCGGGCATTTCGGGGTGGGAGTCACCGGGACCCCCACCCCGCCAGCTATCAACTGCAATCACACCGTCCGCGCGGCGGGGTGATACTATTTCATCCCTGTACCAGTTGAGGCCAGCCCTTCCATTACCTGACGGCGCAGGAACAGAAACAGGATAATGATGGGCAGCGTCGCCAGCGTTGACCCAGCCATCACCAGATCATAATCCTGCCGATACTGGTTCACCAGACGTGTGATACCAACCGCTAACGGCATGTTTTCCGCTTGCCGGAACACGATTAAAGGCCACAACAGATTGTTCCAGTATTCCAGTGAGAACAGGATGAACAGGGTGGCTATCGCAGGGCGCGCATTGGGCAGCACGATTGACCAGAAAATCTGATACTCGTTCGCGCCATCCACCCGTGCGGCATTTAACAATTCGTCATCAATGGATAGCATGTACTGCCGGACAAAGAAGATGCCAATGGGCGAGGCAGCCAACGGGATGATGGCTCCCAAATAGGTTTCGACCATGCCAAACCGAACGATCATCAGGAAAAGTGACACGATCAACAGGTGGAAGGGGATCATCTGCGAAACGAGAATCAAGACGAACAGCGCGTTTCTGAACGGGAATCTGAATTTTGCTAAGGCATAGCCCCCGGTGGTGCAAAGCACGAGCGCCGTCAGGGCAAAGCCACCTGTCTGTACAATCGAGTTGTAAATCCAGCGTCCGTAGGGTTCCTGCTCAAACAATCGGTAATAACTATCGAGCGAGAGGGTGGTCGGGATGATCTGAAAGGCATCCACAAATACGCGGCCATCGGGACGTAATGAGCTGACGACCATCCAATACAGGGGGAAGACAAACACAAGCGCCAATAATACGAAGAGGAGCGTCCACAGAACCTTGCTGGTTGAAAGCCAGGGAAGTCTCTGCCGTTTTTGCGTATATACCGATGTCTGCTCTGCCGTAAGTTGCTGTGTCATAAGTTTAGTCGTCCCTGCTAAAGACACCAAAGAAACGGAACTGAATCAAGGAGAAAAAGAAGATGATCGCGGCCAGTATCACACCCATCGCGGCGGCCGTCCCGAAGTTAAAGGACGTGAATGCGGTGCGGTAAATCAACAGGGCCATGGTCAGGCCGCCGTCACCGGGGCCGCTGCCGCCAAAGTAGATAATGAACGGCTCCACAAAGACCTGATAACCGCCAATAATGCTTAAAATCACGACAAAGAGGGTGGTTGGTCGGAGTAGTGGAAGCGTGATGCGCCAGAACATCTGGAACGGGCTGGCCCCATCAATAGAGGCCGCCTCGTATAGCTCCCTCGGAATATTGACCAGACCAGCGTTAAAATAAAGAATATTGATGCCTGTCCAGCGCCAGGTTGCCACAAGGATAAGGGAGGGCAGGGCAAGCTCTGCCGTTTCCAGCCATCGTAGTTTCTGTAAACCAAGTGTTGAATTGAGGAAAACGTTGAGGAAGCCATCCTGTGCCAGAATTAACCTGAAGACGGTTCCTGCGACGACCAGCGAAGTCAGGGCTGGCAAAAAAATCAACGTTCTGAATACGGTACTTTGGACAACCCGCCCTGAATCCAGCAGCACCGCGAGAATCAAGGGAAGCGGTATCAGGATGAGCAGCGTTCCGATGGTGTAGAGTGTGGTATTGGTTAGCGCCTGGTTGAACCGTACCAGTTTAAACACATTCTCGTAATTCGTCAGCCCTACCCATTCCTGGCTTTGAACTCCCTGAAAATTCTGAAAGCTCATGTTCACCGCCAAAATGACGGGATAGACTTTGAAGACCAGAAATACCGTCATAAACGGAATCAAAAAGATAATAGGCACCAGTTTCTTATTATGTATTATGGCGTTTATCGGTCCAGGCATGGTTGTATTACCTCAGTTGCTCATGGGTGTAGGTGATAGTAAGGGGAAAGCGGACACCTTCGGCAAGATGTCCGCTTCCAGACAGAGGTTTCGCTATTGGCTGATGTCTGCGCCCATGGCTTCCAGCTCGTCAATTGCTGCTGACAGCACCTGCTCGGGCGGTACCTGATTTTCGAGGAGATCGTAAATCATGGTGGTGCCGATGATGGTGGCTACTTCAGGATAGAACGGGCCTGTGTACTCAGGGGCAACATTGTCCAGTGCCTCTTTGATGTAGGTGAACGGCACTTCGCCGCTGAAGTCTTCCATCTCGATCAGCAGCGCCGGGTCATCGTAGACATCGAGGCGCATCGGGTCAAAGCCCAGTTCCGTCCACAGCGCGACATTGGCTTCATAGGTCAGCTTGGAGAAGGCCAGGAATTCTTTGGCGAGTTCCACCTTGCTGGGGTCAATCTGGTTGGTAATGGCCGTGCCTGTACCGCCGCCCATCGCGGTGGTGTAGCCGCCTTCTTCAAAGACCGGCATGGGGCGAACAACGGCGACATCCGCCAGTTCACTGCTCATGTTGTCGGGGAAGCGGGTCATGTACCACTGGGGCATCCACAGCGAAGCGACGCGGCCTTCAACCATATCCACGAAGTGGTCGGGCGAGTGATGATTGCCACCAGAGGCGGGGCGAGCGATACCATGCACGTGAACCAGGTCCTGCAGGAACTGGAGCGCCTGAACATTCTCTTCACTCTCCAGAATCAGTTCCCCGTCAGCGTTGTAGACACCGCCGCCGTGCATGAGCATAATGCCACGAGTGGAGTGGGGGCCAGTGACCTCGATCGTGGTCATGTAAACATCTGGCGTTCCGTCGCCGTCGGTATCCTGCGTGACTTTCTTACCTGCCTCGATATAGTCTTCCCATGTCTCGATGCTGTCCACATCCACGCCGGCTGCTTCCAGAATGCCGGTGTTGTAGTACATGAGGAAAGCGCCGAGGTGGTAGTCAATACCGTAGTTGTGGCCGTTGGCGAAGTAGGGGGCTAAACGGGACTCGATGATCTCACCGCGATAGGGTTCGATCGCATCATCCAGCGGAATCAGTTGGATTTCGCCCTTCGTGAAGGTGGCGAACTTGCTGATTTCGATGTCGGCCATATCGGGCGCGCCGACCCCAACCAGAAGCGCTGCCAGCAGGTTGTCATGCATCGAGTTGTATTCGATCTGCTCATAGGTGAGGTTGATCGGACGGTCAGGATTGACTTCGTTCCAGCGCTCTGCCTGTGCCTGCATAAAGAGGCCGTGCCGATCAACAAAAACCCATAGTGAGAGGTCGGTGGCCTCCTGGGCAACGATGACCGACACCGGGGCGATGAGTAGGGACATTACGATTAGTAAAATTATGAATCGGGTTTTAGACATTTTTTATTCCTTCCAAGACTTCAACTGCTAACAAATGCGCTGCGATAGTTTGTTTTACGTCTGTGTCCATCACCTCCTTTCATGTAGCATCTGCCTACAGATCAAAACTAAGTGCAGTAACCGAGTGTGGCTCGAAGGTGTATGTAAATTCGTTTGGCTTGCTCGCTGTAAGATCGGTTTCCGTCGTCCCCACCTGATTAGGCTTGTCGAATGAATTCTCGGCTTTGATGTCTGGCCCGTTTACCACCATGGCCTTTACGCCACCAGCGAACTGCCCACAGTCCAGCGAAATGGTCGTTTCCAGCGCATCGGTCAGGCTGCGGTTAACAACGAATACCGATAACCTGCGCTTTTCTTCGTCCAGTGTGGCGGAGACATCCAGCGTGCGCAGCCCTGTATAACCGCCTGCCGAAAAGGTGTCGCCTTTCCAGAAGACATCAAGCGCGATGTTGCCGCATGTGCGGCTGTACAGCTCAAAGGGGTGGAAAATGGTTTGCAGGAACAGGCCATCCGGGTTGGTAAAAATAGGGGCGATCACGTTGACGATCTGGGCGATGTTCGCCATTTTGACCGACTGCGCGTGACGGATGAATGCGTTGAAGTGCATTGCTACCACCAGCGCATCTTCAAGGTTATAGGCTTCTTCCAGGGAGTTTGTGCCGCGTGTCCTGTACCAGACGTTCCACTCATCCACCGCGATGGCAATCGGCTTCTGGATGTTGCGCTGAAGCTGCATGGCGCGGATTAACCCCTCAAACACGCCGATGCGCTGCCCGATTAATTCAGAAACCGTCATGTACTCGGCGAAGTCGTTATTCCGATTGCCGACATACCAGTGCAGGGCGAGGTAATCAATATGGTCAGGCGCTTGTTCGAGCAGCAGTTGCGTGCGCTCTACGAACTGCTCTGCCCAATTGGAGGTGACAGATGCGATCAATTTGATCGAAGGGTCTGACCAGCGCATGACTTTGGCAAATTCCGTGTAGGCGCGGGCGTATTCCTCCGGGGTCTTATAGCCAATCTGCCAATGCCCATCAACTTCATTGCCGATTCCCCAGTACCGGACGTTATGCGGCGCGTCGAAACCGTGCTGCCGCCGCAGCCTGACCAGTGCAGTATCCTGAACGCCGTTGCAATACTCCACCCAGTCATGCGCCTCACGCATATCGCCATCGCCGCAGTTAACGACGAAATACGGCTCGGTATCAATTTTTCGGCAAAACTGGATAAACTCGTTGGTGCCGAAGTGGTTAGGCTCCAGCGTATCCCAGGCCATGTCAATGCGGCTTGGGCGATCTTCGACTGGCCCTATCCCATCCTGCCAGCGATACCCTGAAACGAAGTTGCCGCCGGGATAGCGAATGATGGGCATTTTCAAACGTCGCAAAGTGTCCAATACATCGGTTCGGAAACCCTGCTCATCGGCAAGCGGTGAACCGGGTTCGTAGATACCGCCATAGATACAGCGGCCTAAATGTTCCGCGAATCCCCCGAAAATGTGTGGATGTATCGGGCTTATATGCCGATCGAGATCAATTTTGATATGGTTCATGAGTAAGTGTCTCGAAAATCGTTTATAATCAAACAAGGAAGAGTTTGCAGCACCTGTTTACTAAACAGAATTTGAGCTTGTCAAGTGTTTAAGCGTGTTATATCGCCGTTTCGGTAAACTATTGCATCCTCCCAAGAAGCAAAAAACAGTTTTTACACACATTTTCCTAACTTTATAACGTGTGGTGGCGTTTGTCAAATTCCTGTAAAGTAAATATCAGGCACTGTGTTTAGTAAACATAATTAACCACGAATAGGAGAGTATCGTTGAGCAAGTCCAGACCGAATATGCGTGACGTGGCGGAAGCGGCAAAGGTATCAGTAACAACAGTGTGGCTGGTGATTCATGACAAGCCCGGCGTTAATCCCGAAACGGCGGCCAAAGTCTGGGCGACAATTGCCGAACTGGGGTACACCGTCAGGAACGAGGAGGACAATTCCCGATCCAACTCAGTCGGGCTGTTGATTGAGCAGAGTACAATACCTGCAATAAGCGATGTCTTTTATGGCGACATTCTGCGCGGATTTCAGTCTGAGGCAGAGCGCCTCGGCTATCATGTCGTCTTATCCATATTCGACGGTGCTACCGAGAATCTGGACATTCTTAAATCGGGTTTTGTACAGAAGGTGTCCGGCTTTGTGGTTGCCAATGACGGTGACATCACGCCGGACATGGTGTCACACCTGCGAATCCTCAATGTCCCGGTCGTGTTGGTAGAAAGCCACATTGATAACGAGCAGTTCCCCTGTGTGCTGGGGGACAATTTTATGGCGGGTTATGAAGTGACCCGGCACATCCTGGACCTGGGACATGAGCGAATCGCATTTCTAAAGGGGCCAACGAAGTACAGCAGTCTGGTGGACCGGCTGCGGGGGTGCAGGGCAGCGATGGCAGAGCGGGGCTTGCTCATCCGCCCTGAATGGCTGCCCACGCCGGTATCCGGCCATCCGCTGAAGGGTTACATGCAGATGAAAGAAATTCTGGCACAGGATGTTTACCCGACGGCGGTGGTTGCCATTAGCGACAAGACGGCGCTCGGCGCGATGGAGGCCATACGGGAGGCCGGGCTGCGTATCCCCGATGACATCGCCATCGCCAGCATTGACAACACGCTGGAAAGTGGTTATGCCCGCCCACCCTTGACCACTGTGCATATCCCCAAGTACGAGATTGGCATCCTCGCCATGCGTAAGCTGCACCGGTTAATCAAGGGCGAGGATACGATCCCGGTGAAAAGCATCGTCTACAGCGAGCTTATTGTGCGGGAGTCGTGCAGGGCCATAGAGAAGCTGGG
>CAZJSU010000017.1:0-54281 GCA_964548765.1 uncultured Anaerolineaceae bacterium | reverse complement strand
CTTGACCAGAATAGCCGTCACACACCCCCACCCTGTTCGATCATGCTGGCGGGCGGGGCTTCGGGGGCGGGGTCGTCTGGCATGATGAGGTAAGGCACATCAATGACGATGATGTGTTTTTTGGCGCGAAGCTGCCAGCGTAACAGGTTGGCGGTCTGGTTATGCAGCACCTGCGCCAGCGCTGAGGCTGGCACGAACTCCGGGATCACGATGGTGATTAACAGGTCTTTGAATTCCTCGTGGCTGACGTGTTCGATGTAATTCACCAGCGGCGTGAGGACATCGCGGAAGTCATAGTCAATAATCACCAGCGTCACGCCCTGCGTAAGCTGTGGAAAACGCGCCCACCGCTGTTCGATGCGCTGGTGCATCTCCGGCGTGGTGGCGACACAGACAGCGCGTACCTCAGTAGCGATGCGCTTGGCGTATTGCAGCGCGCGCAGCGTCCCCCGGTGGATGTCGGCGATTGGCACAATGGCGACATTGGCGACAGCTACCAGATCGGCTTCGTCGAAGTATTCTGTGGTCAGGCTCTCCGCGACATGCTCGTAATGGCGGTGAATGCGGTAGAACATGAACACCAGCAGCGGAATCGCCAGCACGATGATCCACGCGCCATCCAGAAACTTGGTGGCGACCAGAATCACAAACACGATGCCGGTGGTGATCGCGCCCAGCGTATTGACCACTTTCTTCCAGCGCCAGCCCTTTTCATAATGAATTTCGGTGCTGCCGGTGCTGGTGGTCTCCCCCGGCGTAAGCTGCCCGATTTTGCTCATCAGCCGCGACATGCCCGCCTGCGACAACGTGAAGCTGAGCATCACGCCCAGCGCGTACAGCGGCAGCATGGCGATTTCGTTGGCCTGAAAGATGATGACCATCACGGACGAGACGAGCGCCAGCACAATAATGCCGGAACTGAACACCAGACGGTCGCCGCGATTCTGCATCCAGCGCGGCAGAAAACCGTCCTTCGCCAGAAACGAACTGAGGCGCGGGAAGTCCTGATAGCCGGTATTGGCGGCCAGAAAGAGGATGAGCGCGGTAAACAACTGCACCCAGTAATAAAGCACCCCGCTGCCTGTGGTATTACGTGTGAGCTGCGAGAGGATGCTTTCGCCGTGTTCTACCGGGACAAGGTGCATGGCGGTGGCGAGAAAGGTGATGCCCAGAAACAGCGACATGGCAATCGCGCCCATAGCCACCATTGTGATGGCCGCGTTTTTCGACTCCGGCGGTTTGAATGCCTTGACACCATCACTGATGGCTTCGATACCGGTGAGCGCGGTACAGCCCCCGGCGAACGCGCGCAGCAGCAGCCAGAGATAGGCAAACCCGGTCAGCGATTCGGCAGGCGGAATGGCCTCCTCCAGCACAGGCAGGGGCGCTGCCCCGCCAATCCCCAGATGCCGCACCAGGCCGATGAGAATGGTCAGCAGTACGCCAGCGACGAAAGCGTATGTCGGAAAAGCGAAGATGGTGCCGCTTTCGCGCATACCACGCAGGTTGATCCACGTGATGAGGGCGATGGCGGCGACAGCGATGATGACGCGGTAATCGAACGCCTCCGGGATGGCCGAAGTGACCGCGCGAACGCCCGCCGAGACGGAAACGGACACGGTCAGCACGTAGTCGGTGAGCAGCGCCGCGCCAGCCAGCAGCGACGGATAACGGCCAAGATTGTCCTTAGCAACTATGTAAGCGCCGCCGCCGTTGGGATAGTGCAGAATGGTCTGGATGTAGCTGAAGATGACCATCAGCACCAGCACGGCTACAGCGACGGCGATGGGCAGGGTAAGGGCCAGCGCGCCGCTGCCCAGCACGATCAGCACGCCCATGATCGCCTCGGTGGCATACGCATTACTGCTGATCGGGTCTGAGGCGAAGATCGCCAGCCCGCGAACTTTATCAAGCCGCTCGTGAATCTCCTGACTGGTCGGGAACGGTTCGCCGATCAGGACACGCTTCACACGAGGAATATTCATTTGCGAAAGCCTCCGCAAGCTGATGACACGAAAAGACGCTGGCCTTCCGGCAGCGCCCGGACGTGTTGTTGATGTAAAAACGCACGCTATCAAGGTAGCAGAAGAGGCATCAAGTATGGGGCAAGGAAACGGGCGGAAGCATCAAGAATCCGTCAAGGCAGCGGTGCGGCGTTAGCGCGCCCCCGTGACAAGGCGATACCCTACGCCCGGCTCTGTGGAGATAAACTGCGGGTTGGTCGGGTCTTTTTCGAGCTTGTGGCGCAGGTTGCTCATATGGACGCGCAGGAGATGGGTTTCTGTCTGGTAGCCCGCGCCGCGCACCTCCCGCAGAAGCTGCTGGTGGGTCAGCACGCGCCCGGCGTACTGTACCAGCACGCGCAGGATGTCGTACTCGGTGGGGGTAAGCTGGATGTCCTCGCCCTCGCGCGTGACCCGTCTGGCGACCAGATCAACACGCAGGCCGTTAGACTCGAAGACTGGCTCCGGGTCGGGGTGGTAGGCGTGGCGCATGGCTACCCGCAGGCGCGCCATCAGTTCCCCGACGCTGAACGGCTTGGTCAGGTAATCGTCCGCACCAGCATCCAGCGCGGCGATTTTTTCGGTGTCCTGATCCTGCACCGAAAGGATGACAATCGGCGTGTTGGCCCACTCGCGGATGCGCTTTGTGACTTCGATGCCGTTGGTATCGGGCAGCCCCAGATCAAGGATGATGAGATCGGGCTGGATATTGGCGGCCTGCAAAACCGCGTCCTCGCCTTTGGCGGCTTCGTGGACTTCATAGCCCTGCGCGCTGAGGGATGTCCGCAGGAAGCGGCGAATCGCCTGTTCGTCGTCCACAATCAAGACCTTCGCCTTTGTCATGTTTACGCCTCTGGCTGAAGTGGCAGGTTGATGAGAAAGCACGTGCCGCCCTGTGGACGGTTTTTCGCCTCGATGGTTCCACCGTGCGCCTCGACGATCCCCTGACAGATAGACAGGCCGAGGCCGCTGCCGCCCTGCCCGTTGACCGTGCTGGCGCGGTAAAACTTCTCAAAGATGTGCGGCAGGTCAGGCTCCGGGATGCCGATGCCGTGATCGGCAACGGTGATCTGCACGCTGGTGTCGCTGTGCGCGGCGCGGATTTCAATGGGCGTGTCCGGGCTGGAGTATTTCATGGCGTTGTCCAGCAGGTTGACGAAAACCTGTGCAAACAGGGTGAGATCAACCGGGATCATGGGCAGGTCGTCCGGGAAATGGATGATAACCCGCCGCTTGCTAAGCTGCTCACGAAGCTGGGCGCGGGCGACCGCGATGACTTCGGACAGGTCGTAGAGTTCGCGCTTCAACCTGATGGAGCCAGCTTCCAGCCGGGACATATCCAGCAGGTTGCCCACCAGACGATTCAGGCGTTCGGCCTCGGAATAAGCGCCCGCGAGCAGTTCCAGCCGGGAATGCTCGTCGAACAGCACATCGCCTTGCAGCAGGCTGCTGAGCGTCCCGGTGATCGAGACCAGCGGGGTACGCAGATCGTGCGAGATGGAGTTGAGAACCGCCGCCTGAAGCCGCTCCTTCTCGCGCAGCAGGCGCGCCTGCTGGGCTTCTTCGCCAAGCTGCACGGCCTCTATTGCCATGGCCGACTGGGTGGCGAAGGCATCGAGCAGGCGCTGCTGTTCCGGCGGGATGGCGGGCTGCTGGTACAGCGCCAGCACGCCGATCACCTTCTGGGCGGAGATCAGCGGCACATAATAACCTGCGGCGTGGGGCATCGTGTCTGTGCCGCGCCCGGCGGGCAGGCCGCGTTTGTAAGCCCACTTCACAGCTTCCAATTCGTCTTTCGCGTGACTGCCGGGAGGGGCGGCGGTCTGTGCCGCGACCTGTAGTTCTCCGGCTGCTGGCAGGTAGAGCGCCGCCTCGCACTGGAAAGTCTGCTGGGCGCGGCTGACAATCCGCTGAACGATGATCCCCTGCTCCATCACGGTGGAGAGTTCGCGGCTGAGGGAATAAAGCTGTGCTGTTTCCCATTCTCGCCGCCGCGCCGCTTCGGTCTGGTTGCGAACACGAGAGGTCAGGCTGGCGATCACCACGCCGACGCAGAAAAGCCCCAGAAAGGTAAGCAGATACTGCGCGTCGGCGACGCTGAAGGCGCGTTGTGGCGGCACAAAGAAAAAGTTGAAGGCGATGACTCCTGCTGCCGCCGCTAACATAGCCGGGCCGTAACCGAGGCGCAGCGCAACGACGACGACGGCCAGCAGGTAAAACATCACCAGATTAGCCGGGTTGAGGGTCGTCACGCTGTTGACGAACGCGCCCATCAGCGATGCCGCCAGCACCATCCCCCCCGCCTGCAAATACGCCCACAAGCTGGCCTGAAAGCCGGCACGCGGCATCCCCTGTGAACCAGAAAAGCCCCACAGTCTGCTGCGGGCTGGCTCGTGGCTGTTATCAGAAATACCCGCTTCGGGCCTGTTGGTCATCAATACGCCTGCACTCAGCCTGCCGTTGGTGTCTATTTTACCTTACCTCCGGGCTGTGTTATCCGGGCGCTCTGTATCCTTCAGAGTATATGGCACATCGGCTTAAGTTCGGGGCAAGAAGCAGGCCGTATGCATCAAGAAAACATCAACCCGCCCGTCAGATGCTCGCCGGGATGGTGTCGAGCAGCGCGGCGCTGCTGGCGATGATCTGTACCGGGGTGTGTGGGGTATCCACCCGGTAAAGCTGCGCGGTTTCGGTGATGGAGGCGTAAGCGTCGGGGAAGGTGAGGATGGCCTCGCCGATGATGCCTGTTCTGAGCATGAGCGCGATGCAGTCGTCGGGCGGGGCGGTGTAAAAATCCACGCTCTGCCAGCTTACCGGCCCCTCGAAATAGGCGACATCGGAGAACAGCACGTAAAAGGCGGGGACGGTCTGCTGTGGGCGGAATGCACCGACATACAGGCGCGAGAGGCCGTTGAAATAACGGTAGACCTGACAGCGGTAAAGCTGGGGGGCTTTGATCTCAAAGAGCGCGTTCATGGCTTATTGTCCGTTGGCTGATGATCTTCCGATTCGGGGTCGAGCGCCCGTACAAGCACCTTGTCTACGCGGCGGCCATCCATATCCATCACTTCAAAATGCAGCCCCTGCCACTCGAAATGGTCCGCCGCGCCGGGAATGCGCCCGATGCGCGCCATCGCAAAACCGCCGAGGGTCTGGTAGCTGCCGCGCTCATCCTTCGGGAAGATGTCGCGCCCCAGCGTGTCTTCCACCTCTTCGAGGTGCATCAGGCCATCCAGCAGCCATGAGCCATCGGCACGCCGCACGGCATCGGCCTCGCGGTCAGCGCCGGTGAGCGCCGGGAACTCGCCCAGAATGGCCTCGACCAGATTGGTGAAGGTGACGAGTCCTTCCACGTCGCTGTGTTCGTTGATGACCAGCGCGACCGTCTTGCCGGAGGCGCGCAGCAGTTCCAGCGCGGCCAGCGCGGAGGTGGTTTCGGGGATGAACAACGGCTGGCTGAGGCTGGCGCGGAGGTCGGGCGTTTCGTGCTGGATGATTTGCGGGAAGATATCGCGGACGGCGAGAATGCCGAGCAGGTGACGCTCTTCCCCTTCGTAGACGGGGTAATGCGTATGGCGGCTTTGGCCGAGCTGCGCCAGATTCTCCGGCCAGCTATCCAGCACGTCCAGCCACACAATATCGGAGCGAATGGTCATCACCGCCGATACGTACAGGTCGCCCGCGCGGAACAGGTTGCTCACGATGTCCTGCTCGGCTTCCTCAAAAATTCCGGCCTGCGTGCCTTCCTCGATCATAAATTCGACTTCTTCTTCCGTGACGGGCGGCTCTTTGGAAGGCTGTACACCCAGCAGGCGCAGCAGCAGGTCGGTGGAGATGCTGAGCAGGGAGACGACAGGCGCGGCCAGCCGGGAGAGCAGACGCATGGGGCGGGCAACCGCCGCCGCGATGCCCTCGGCATTGTTGAGCGCCAGCCGCTTGGGGACGAGTTCACCAATCACCAGCGAGAGGTAAGTAATCAGCAGGACGACCACCAATGTCCCCAGCGCATTGGCAGAGGGGGCAAGGAAGGGGATGGTACTGAAGAACGCGGCCACGCTTTGCGACAGCGCGGCCTCGCCAAACGCGCCGGAGAAGATGCCGATAAGCGTGATGCCGATCTGGATCGTGGAGAGGAAGCGGTTGGGGTTTTCGGCCAGTTCCATCGCGGCGCGCGCCCCTGCATCGCCGTTGTCGGCACGCTGCTGCAAGCGGGCGCGGCGGGAGGAGATCATCGCCGCCTCTGACATGGCAAATACGCCGTTGGCAACGATGAGCAGCAGTAGGATAAGAATCGTCTCGATGTTAATGGCACAGTTCCCCATAAATCTTATCGGGGGACATTGTGCCACGAGATGAAACATAATTTCAAGCTGTGTGGTAGTCGGGGTGGGGCGACGCAGCGCGCCGCCCCGACAGATGCTGAGGGGTTATTCAGCCAAAGTCAGCACCATACGAACGCGGTTGTTGCCGTCTTCGTCCAGCGCAGAGGTCGCGCTGCCGCTTTCGATCAGGTCGAAGAAGGCCTGCGCGCTGGCGGCTTCTTCTGGCGGCGCAACCGCATTGACCATTTCACGCAGCGGGGCCAGCCCTTCCATATTCAGCCACGCAAAGCTGGAGGCATTGGGGACGGCAAGCGCCTGCGCGCTGATGTAGCGCGGGTTGGCGGCCAGCCCACCGTCGCCAGTGAGGATGGTCGTGACGGCGCTGCGAGTGCCGAGCGCGAACACGTCGTCATTCGCGCCGAGCAGCACCTCTACCGGGAACGACACATCAGACGGCTTGATGGTCAGCACGGTGACTGTCGCGCCGCCGATTTCCTCAGTGGTGACACCGCTGGTCGTCGCGTCGGGGTCATCCGCCGCACCCGCGCTGATGAGCGCGGCAAGCTGGTTAAAGGTGCGGCTCAGCCCTGTTACTGTGGTCTGGGCGGCGGCGGGGTCGGTGACTTCCACCGCGAAGCCAAACTCAAACGGCATTTCGGAGGGCATGTCGTTGGTTGCCATCTCCGGCAGGGTGGGGCTAAGGCTGACGAACAGGGCGTAATCGCCCGTCATCCAACTGAGCAGGTCGTCGCGCAGGTCCAGCCCGGTGAGGGCGGTGAACCCCTGCTCGATCTGCGCCATCATTTCCTCAATTTCTTCCGGCGAAAAGTCGCCAGAAGCCGCGCCCTGCTGGCGCGCCATGAACATCATGTTATCGAGGTTGGCGGTGAAGTTCGCGTTTATGTCCGTCCCCTGAATGACCAGCGGCGCGTTGGCCGGGAGGAAGCGGGCGAAGGCCGGGTCAACAGGCGGGAGGACAGGCGCGCTAAAACCTTCCCCTTCCAGCGTACTCAGGTCGCCGATGCCCTGCACCACGTCCAGCGTCAGCGCGGTTTCGTCGAGGATGGTGAAGCCCCACACCTGCGGCCCGACGCGCCCCATCAGCGAACCGAACGCATTCATGGCCTCGGCGGCTTCGGGGTCGCTGGTCGCGGCGGCCTTCAGGATTGCCGGCAGGTCAAGGTAGAGCGTGGCGTTATAGTCGGCCTCTGGCAGCAGCGCCAGGGTATCGGTGAAGGCCGGGTTCGCGCTCAGGTTATCCACAGGTACGCCTTCGACAGGCAGCAGGTCGGGATAGTTGGTGAACAGCACCGCATCATCGCCAACGAAAATGGCAGCGTCGCTGTCCGGGTTGGTCAGCAGCGTGTAAGCGCCTTCGTCAGTACGCTGGTATTCGCTGTCGTCGCTCTCGATAATGCGGGTGAAGAAATCCACCGCCGCCGCGCGGTCGGTAATGCTGAGCGCGACAAAGCCGGGTGAATCGTCGTCGTTGTCCTCGTCAGTGTCGGCCAGCATCTCGAACGAGGTTAAGCCGATGGAGGCGACATCGCCCAGCCAGGCGCGCATTTCGCTGTCGAAAGTGGCATCCTCGCTGATGTAACTGGCGGCATCGTCGAGCATGTCGCGGAACGAATCAGCCGGGAATTCATCGGGGAAGGCGGTACGCAGACGGTCGAGCAGTGCGTCCATCTCCTCGATAAAGTCGTCGTCGGTGCGGAAACTAATCAGCATGGGGGTGTCGGCAGGGAAGTAGCGCCCCAGCGCGTTCAGGTCTGCCGCAGGGACAGCCAGCGCGGGCATGATGCCCAACAGCAACATTAAGCTCATGACCACGATAAGAATTGCTTTTCTCATGTTCCATCCTCTGGATTGCAGCGATCAGACATTGGCTGTCAGCTAATAACTAACAACTAACAGCTATTCCACTATACGCCACACAGAAAGTCAAGCTGCATAAATATTATGGGCTACAAGTGTTAACAAAATTTTATGCGCGGATGACAGGTCGTCCTGTATGATGAAGAATGTGAATAAATTCCGGCGCGGCATGGCCTTTAACGAACGATGGACAACGCCACAAACAGACCTTCACCTTTGAACGCAGACCGTTCGACCAGATCACTGGCGCGCTGGATAGCGCTGGCCGGGGCGCTGGCGTTGGGAAGCGTGGCGGTTGCGGCACGTTTGCGGGGTGCTTCTGGCAAACCACAACCGGGGGCAGGCGAGGCAGACGCGCCCATAGTCCCTGCGGCGCAGATGCCCGTGCAGACGGCGCAGACGCTGCCCCCTGAAGCGCCTGCCGACGAGAGCATCTTTGCCAGCCGCTGGTTTCACTGGCTGCTGTTCGTCGAGGTCGTGATCGGCCTGACGTGGGTGCTGCTGGCAGCGCCGCCGGACACAAGGCCGCTGCTGGGCGGGGTGCTGCTGGCCGCTGTCGCTGGCGTGGCGCTCAGCCAAGCGCTGGCGTTACCGACAATCGCCCCGCGCGAAGCACTGGCACGTTTCCCGCGCATCGAACGGAACTTCGCTGCGCGTATGCTCACGCTCACGGCGCTGGCACTGGTGATCGCCAGCGCGTACCTGCTGCGGCCACAAAGCGCGCTGGATGTGCTGCCTATCGCCGCCCTGCTGATGCTGCTTGGCTGGCTGGCGCTGGCGGTGGCGATCCCCGGCGCGGCACTGGCGAGCAGCATCATCCCGGCTGACCGGCGCGACTTTTCCCCCGCGCGGCGGTACACCCACGCGCACCGCTGGCTGCTGGGCGCGGGCGTGGGGCTGCTTCTGCTGGTGATCGAAATCAACGGTTATTTTCTCAGAACTGACCTGCTCCAGCGGGTTAACTCGCACGTGCAGTACGTCCTGCTCTGCCTGTGTATCCTTTTCCTGATTCTGGGTATGGGCGCGGTTGGCGCGGGGCAAAAAAGAAAAGCCACCACGCAAAGCAGCGAATGGCGCAAAGTTGTTCAGGCTGGCGCTTTACTGTTCACGCTGCTCGTGGTGGGGCTTCTGGCGCTGGGGCTGCGCCTGTGGCAGTTGGATAATACCGTGCGCTTCTTTGTGGATGAGCTGACGTTTGCCACCGCTATGGCCCGCTTCCGGTATTTCGACGACACACGGCTGTTGATTCCGATGGATGGCATCGCCGCATTTCCGAACCTGTTCGTGTACTGGCAGTCGCTGGCGGAGCGCCTGTTCGGGCGCAATTTCTACGGCCTGCGCGCTGCCAGCGCGATGATCGGCACGCTGACAGTGCTGGCGCTGTACCTGCTGGCGAGGACGCTGTTCGACAGGCGCGTGGCGCTGGTGGCGGCGGTGCTGCTGGCGACCTTCCCGCCGCACCTGCATTTTAGCCGTCTGGGGCTGAACAACATCGCCGACCCGCTGTTCGGCGTGCTGGCGCTGGCGTTTCTGGCACGCGGCGTAAAGCACAACTCGCGGCTGGATTACGCCTGCGGCGGGGCGATGCTCGGCCTCACGCATTATTTTTACGAGGGCGGGCGGCTGTTTTATACGCCGCTGGCGTTGGCGTGGCTGGTGCTGCTGGCGATCATCTGGCGGCCTCGGCTGGCATGGCGTAATGTGCTGGTGGCGGGGGTGACATGCGTGCTGGTGGCCTTGCCGATCTATACCACACTGCATAGTGTGGATCGGTCGTTCGCGCCGCGCATCATCGAACAGCAAACCGGCCTTGCGCCGGAATACTGGCAGCGCGTTTTACTCACACAGAGCGGACTGCTGTGGCACATACGCGATCATGTCGTGCCGTCGCTGCTGGCTTATATCCATCGTGTGGACTCGACGCTGTTTTACAAAGGGGCAGACGCGCTGGTGCTGGCGGCGGTGTTCCCGGCGCTGCTGTTGGGCGCGGGCTGGGCGCTGCGCGGCTGGCTGAAGCCGGGGCTGCTGCTGCTGCTGATGTGGGTGCTGGCGGCCTCGGCGGGCAACAGCCTGATGGTGGACAGCGGAGCCAGCACCCGCTTTGTGATCGTCTACCCGGCGCTGATGCTGCTGGTCGCGGTCGGCATTTGTTATACGGTGCCGCTGCTGGTGGCAAGCGAACGCTGGCGGGTGCGGCTGATCGCCGGGCTGATGGTGGGCTTCGCCGCGCTGCACGTGTTTTACTACTTTCACCTGCACCTGCCGCTGTATAACCGCCAGTTCCGGGTGGACTGGGGACACCGGGACGGGCAGGACGCGGTGCTGCGCTCGCTGGACTTCCCTGCTGGCACGCGCATTTACATCATCGGCCAGCACCGAACGCCGAATCAACAGTTCACCGGGGGCGTGATGGGCTACATGAACGAAAACCTGCATGTGTACACCCTGCTGCGCGAGGAGTTCACACCCGAATACATCGAAGGGATGCCCGCCGGGGCAGATTACGCCTTTTACATCGAGCCGAATGACCGCGCGACGCTGGCGCTGCTGAAAAAGCATTTTTCCCTAAACCCGCCGCAGCAGAGTCCGTTTGATCTACCGCTGGTGACGCAGTTCGTGCTGTATTACGCGCCGCAGCACCCCCACCGAGCGACATCATGACACAGCACCATTCGCAGCACCGCTGGCTGTTATTCGTGACCGGGGCGGCAGCGCTGATTGTGGCGCTGCTGGTGCTGGAGCGCCCCTATTCGACCCTCGTGCTGTGGGCGCTGCTGGTCGGCGGGCTGGCGGTGGGCATACGCGGCGCACGGCTGCGGGATTGGGTCGAGCGCAGCCGCTTCGTGCAGTGGGCGCTGCGCCACCGTTTGCTGCTGACGCACGGGCTGGCGGTGGGCGCGGTCTATCTGCTGGTTGCCAGCGCGCAGGTCTTCCAGCCCCGGCCTGATCTTTCTGAAGAATGGCTGCCGCTGGCCGGGGCGCTGTTCGTGTTGGGCGGGCTGGCGCTGGGTGGGGCGGTATGGCTGGCGCGGCGCGGTGCCGACCTCACGCTGCTGCCCGTCCCGGGCGCTCTGCCGGGAACGCGGTTTCACGCGCGCTGGCTGCTGGTGGGCGCGGGGAGCTTCCTGCTGCTGCTGCTGGCCGAGGCCAACGGTGAGTTTTTCGACATCGCGCTGCTGGCAAGCCTGCCCACTCACGGACAGTTCGCGCTGCTGGTCGGCGGGCTGGCGCTGATCCATACAGGTCTGCGCGGCGTAGAGATAAAAGCACAACACAAGGCCGCGAGGGCGCAGGGGCGCAAAGATGAAATTTATAAATCCTCTGCGTCTTTGCCTCTTAGCGCCTTTGCGTTAGGCTTTTTGACGGTTCTGGCTTTTTTTCTGCGGGTGTGGGATTTAGAAAACAGCGTGCGCTTTCTGGTGGATGAACTGTCGTTCCTGAGCGCGGTGGAGGGGGCGCTGCTTTTCCCGGACTCGAAGCTGGTGCAGCCAGTGGATAACATCGCGGCCTTCCCGCGCGTCATCACCTACTTTCAGGCGGCGGGCGTGAGCCTTTTGGGTCACAGTTTTAGCGGCCTGCGTATCGCCAGCGTCATCATCGGCACGCTGACCGTGCCAGTGGTGTATCTGCTTGGCAGAACGCTGTTTGATCGCAAGGTCGCGCTGATGGCGGCGGCGCTGCTGGCGACCTTTCCGCCGCACATCCATTTCAGCCGTCTGGCGCTGACAGAAGCCTTCAGCGCGTTTACCGGGACACTGGCGCTGGCGCTGCTGGCGCAGGGGCTGCTGGAAAACCGCCAGCGCGACTGGGTGCTGGGCGGGCTGGTGCTGGGGCTGACGCATTACTTTCACGAAGGCGGCAGGCTGCTGTATACGCCGCTGGCGCTGCTGTGGCTGTGCAGCCTTTGGCTGCTCTATCGCGGGCGGGTGGCGTGGCGCGGAATCCTGGTGGCGCTGCTGGTCGCTGTGCTGGTGGCCGCCCCGGTTTATTACACGCTGGCCGGGCTGGGGATGCCGGTCATGCCGCGCTTTGTCTCGCCAACCGTCGGCCTGACCGAGACTTACTGGCAGGAACTGGCGGCGGGCGCGCGTACCGACGATCACCTGCGCCAGCAGATGCTGAGGCCGCTGCTGATGTATGTGCATGGGCTGGATTCCAGCCTGTTTTATCGCGGCGAAACCGCGCTGCTGCTGCCGATTGTCGCGGCGGCCTTTCTGGCTGGCGCGTGGTATGCGCTGTGGCGCTGGCGCGCGCCGGGTCTGCTGCTGCTGCTGTTGTGGGTGCTGGCGACTTCATTTGGCAACAGCCTGCTGGAAATAAGCACCTCTGCCGCGCGTTACGTGGTGGCCTACCCGGCGCTGATGCTGCTGACGGCGGTGGGCGTGCGCTATGTCGCGCCGCTGATTTTGCCAGAGCGCGAGGCGAACCGACGGCTGTACTGGCGCGTGGTCGGGGCGCTGGTGGCGGGGCTGGCGGTGGTGCAGGCCGCGTATTACTTCAACCAGCACCTGCCGACCTATAACCACCAGATACGCCAGATATGGGACAGCCGCGACGGGCAGGACGTGGCGCTGCGGGCGGCGCGGCTCGCACCGGGGACGCGCGCGCACCTCATCAGCCGCGACCCACTGCCGGATAATTACGTGCGCGGGCTGTTCGGGTTCATGAATGCGGGCGGGCATGTGCGGTTGAACGTGCTTGCGCCGCATGACCTGACCCCGGACTATTTCGAGCATTTGCCACGCACCGCCGATCACGCCTTTTTCATCGCGCCGGACGATACGGAGACGCTGGCGTTGGTGGAGCAGTATTTTTACCTGCTGCCGCCACAGCCCAGCCCCTACGATGATCTCCCGACTGAGGCGCAGTTCATGCTGTACCGCGCGCCCTACCTGCCCGGTGCGGATAGGCCATGAACCGCCTGCACATCCGGCCAGCGCTGCTCACGGCGGGCGGCACACTGGCGCTGGTGCTGCTGGCGCGGGCGCAGGTGGTCGGCGGCGTGTCGGCGCACGGGCAGTTCGCACTGCTGGTGGTCGGCGTGGTGCTGCTGGTTGTGGGGCTAGGCAGCCCAAAAGCGCTGCGCGAGGCCGCAGGGATGCAAGGGCGCAAAGTTTTTAATGATTTTCACTCTGCCTCTTTGCCCCTTTGCCTCTTTGCGTTAAGTCTTTTCGCTTTTTTGCTGCGGGTGTGGAATTTAGAGACAGGCGTGCGGGTGCTGGTGGATGAACTGGCCTTCACGCAGGCGATTCTGCGCTTCGAGGGCGATCCGTTTGTGCGCCTGTTCGAGCCGATCAGCAGCATCGGCGGCTTTCCGCATCTGTACCCCTATCTGCAAACGCACGTGGTCGGCCTGCTGGGTCACAACTTCACCGGGCTGCGGGCGGCCAGCGCAGTCGCGGGCGCGCTGATGATCCCCGGCGTGTACCTGCTGGGCAGGACGCTGTTTGACCGCAAAACCGGGCTGATGGCGGCGGCGCTGCTGGCGACACTGCCGCCCCACCTGCACTTCAGCCGCCTCGCGCTGACCGAGACCGCCGGGGCGTGCTGCGGCCTGTGGGCGCTGGCGCTGCTGGCGCGGGGCATGATGGCGAATCGGCGGCTGGATTGGGCGTTGGGCGGGGTGCTGCTGGGCATAACGCATTTCTTTCATGAAAGCGGGCGGCTGCTGTTTACGCCGCTGGTGGTGGTCTGGCTGGGCGGCTGGTGGCTGCTGCACAGGCCAGCGGGACGCGGGCGCGGGCTGCTGGTCGCGGGGGTGGCGGCGGCTCTGGTGGCGCTGCCCGTCTACGCGGGCATTTACGGCGCGGGCGGCGGCGCGGCCATCCGGCTTGCCGATAACAGCACCGGGCTGGGCGCGGACTACTGGCGGGCGCTGCTGGCGGGCGGCGACTTCGGCACGCACCTGCGCGAATACATCCTCAAGCCGCTGCTGGCCTATACCCATGCGCGCGATGACAGCCTGTTTTACATGGGCGAAACCGCGCTGGTGCTGCCGCTGCTGGTGCCGCTGTTCCTGCTCGGCGTGGCCTATGCGCTGTACCACTGGCACAGGCCGGGAAGCTGGCTGCCGGTGCTGTGGCTGCTGGCGGTATCAGCCGGGAACAGCCTGCTCATCGTCAGCGTGCAGACCCCGCGCTACGCGGTGGCCTTCCCGGCGCTGGCGCTGCTGCTGGCATTGGGGCTGCGCGGGCTGACAGGGGTGGGCGAAAAGCCAGAAGCCCACAGAAGTTTTAAAATGATTCGCTTCACCATTCGCCTCTCTGCGTTAATGTTCCTGGTCTTTTATCAGGCCGATTATTACTTCAATATCCATCTGCCGCTGTATGACCAGCAGTTCCGCGCGGTGCTGGCCTATCCCGACGGGCAGGACGCGGTGCTGCGGGCGCGGGATTTCCCGGCGGGGACACAGCTTCACCTCATCAGCCAGCAGCCCATCGCGCCGGATTACGTGCATGGGCTGTTGAGCTTCATCCGGCCAGACCTCGCGCTGACGATTATGCCGCCAGACGCGCTGACCGAAGCGTATCTGGATACGCTGCCGCGCGGGGTGGATCATGCATTTTTTCTGGAAGCCTACGACATCGCCAGCCTCGACAGGCTTCGGGCGCGGATGCCGCTGCAAGTGGCGCGTTACAGCCCGTATGATTTGACATTGGAGCAGCAGTTCGTGCTGTATTACGTCCCCACCACAGAGCAGCCTGTCTGATGCGCGCCGCTGCCGCGTGACCATCAGGGTTGATAGGCCAGTTGGCCTATAGTAAATCACACCCAATGAGTGAAGAAAATTGCGTGGAGTCGCCCATTAGTCGTACTCCGTTGTGCCGTATGATGGTAGCGTGTGAATACGTTTCGCCAGTTGAACAAATTCAACGGAGGAAAGTGATGTCTGAAGTTATCGTAGCTCTGTATGATACTTTCGAGCAAGCGCAAGCCGCAGTGAATGACCTGGTGAACAGTGGTTATCATCGCAGCAACATCAGCCTGGCGCTGAACGACCCCGACCGCCGCTATGTGGATTACACCGATCCTGAAGAGGACGTGGAAGCCGGCGAAGGCGCGGGCTTCGGCGCGGTAGTGGGCGGCCTGACAGGTCTGGTCGCTGGTCTGGTGGCGATCACCATTCCGGGCATCGGCCCGATTGTGGCGGCAGGCCCGCTGGCGGCGGTGCTGGGCGGCGCGACAGGCGCGGCCATCGGCGCGACCGCTGGCGCAATCACGGGCGGCATCACCGCGTCGCTGGTGGATATGGGTGTGCCGGAAGACCATGCCCAGTATTACAGCGAAGCCCTGCGCCGGGGCAGCGCACTGGTCACGGTGACGGCAGATGGCCCGGACGTTGAACGCGCCGAGATCATCCTTCGCCGTCATAACTCGGTGGATATTGAGCGGCGCGCGGCGGCGTGGCAGTCCTCTGGTTGGTCGGGCTTCGACCCCGATTCGCCAGCGTACACGCCGGAAGAACTGGAAGCGGAGCGCCGCCGTTACGAGAACGAACAGTATGACCCGGACGTGCGCCGTTACTCGCGCTAAGTCTGCCTGAACGTGATTATAAAAACCGCGTCCAGTACAGGCGCGGTTTTTGTTTTGTGGTTTATATACGGCTGGTTTTCGGCGGGGTGATCGGTTCAGGCGTGGACGCGGCCAGTTCTCCCTGTAAGCGCTGGCCGAGGACGATTAGCCCATGCCCGACGGTGTACAGGACGCGGCGGCAGGCTGAATGGCGCGGCTGCGCGGCCAGTGCCGCGTGTACCAGGTTACGCTGCTCAGCCATGCGGTGCAGGCGTGCCTTGCGATCATCAATCTCCCGCAAGAGCCAGTAGTGATCGGTCATGCTGATGCTCCTCGAACTGCTGTTGCAGCACAAAGCGGATAATGCTTTTCAGTTGTTCCGGGCTGGTGTGCGCGGCCAGCGCATAAACCCCTTCCGCGCGCAGCGTCTCGCTGTGCCATGCCGGATCATCCGTCAGCACCAGCAGCGGGCGTGCCTCTATCGAGCGCAGATGCTCGTACACCTCACCCGTGAAATCGGGCTGAGTGGACGTGTTGATGACGACAGCATCCGGCATATAGGTGATGTACATGCCCAGCGCTTCCAGTGTTTCGGTTGGCTGGTAAACCCACCAGCCAGCATTCTCGACAACATCCAGCAGGGATTGCCCCGGCTGTGCATCACCGACATAAAGTATGAGGGGGTGTTGGAGCGACATTTACTGTCCTTTCTGCGTTTTGGCGATCTTCTGCTCGTTTGCCAGCAGCGCGCTGCGGCTGAATTCGGTGCGTCCCTGATACTGACGGGCGGGCTTGCCGTCTGCGCCGATGGCGCGATGGCACGGGATAAGCACCGCTGTCGGGTTGGCGTAGATAGCCTGCTCGACATCTGGGACGGCGCGCGGATGGCCGATGGCGGCGGCGATTTCGGTATAGGTGCGCGTCTCGCCATAGGGGATGTTCAAAATCTCCTGCCATACCAGCCGCTCGAAGGCGGTGGCCTGCACGTCCAGTGGCAGGTCGAGATGTGGCTGGCGGCCTTTAAGATGCTCAACGATCTGCGTCACCCAGTCGCACATGGCGATGCGGTTGCGTTCCAGCGTGGCGGCGGGGTATTCGTTGTACAGGCTGGCGATCAGTTCCTCGTCGTTGCGTCCCAGATGCACCGCGCACACGCCTTTTTCGGTCATGCCCACCAGCAGCAGCCCAAGCTCGCACTCGACGATGGTGTAATGGATGTGCATCCCGTCACCGCCCCGGCTGTAAGTGGCCGGGGTCATGCCCAGCACCGCGTCGGAGCGCTCGTACAGGCGGCTGCTGCTGCCAAAGCCTGCGCTGTAAAGCGCGTCAGTCACGCTGTCGCCCGCGCGCAGGTGGCGCTTCAGGCAGTTGAGGCGCTGCCAGTCGGCATACTGGCGCGGGGTGATGCCCATCACGCGCTTGAAGGTGCGCTGTAGATGAAACGGGCTGATGCTGAACTCCAGACCGAGTTCGTCCAGCGTCGGTGTGTTATCCATCGCGTCCATGTAGCGGCACACGCGCTGCACCAGCGCGGCCTGCGGGTCGGCAGCGATCATCTCCTGTGGATGGCAGCGCTTACAGGGGCGGAACCCGGCGCGCTCTGCCACCTGTGGCAGGTGGTAAAATTCGACATTCTCATAGGCCGGCGTGCGTGCCGGGCAGCCGGGGCGGCAGTAAATGCCGGTGGTACGCACCGCGCAGACGAATTCGCCATCATACGTTACGTCACGCTCAACAACGGCCTGATACAAACGTTCGCGTTCTTCCACGATCACGGCTCTACCTTCCTTGTGCTGTCCACCAGTCATTAGCTTAAACTTTTCCCCGGCGTGTTCGCTATCCGGTTCTTGCGTTTCTCGGCTCCTCTCTTATCTGTAGCACAGCAAAACGGCCTGTCATAGCACCATACAGACACTAAAACGCGGCAGTCCCGGTTTTGTGAAAAAACTGGCTGTAACAGGTTGACGGGGCGCATCTTTGTTCGCATCCATATTTAAGGAGGCATGATGTTCAACTGGTTTACCAATCTTTTCAACCGCCGGGCGGGTTTGCGGCCTGCGCCGCATGTGACTGCGGTTGCCCGCCATAACGCTTATGGCTGGCCGAACCTTGCAGAGACACAGGCGCAGGCGCGCGTGTACCAGCAGTCGCCCTGGGTCTATATCGCCATTAACCGCATCGCCGAGGCCGCCGCGCTGGTGCCGCTGCATGTCTACCGCTTGCAGGGCGAGCAGCGCGTGGCGGTGGAGCGTCACCCGCTGGAGCGGCTGCTGGACGCGCCCAACCCTTACCTCAGCCGCTTTGAGCTGTTCGAGCAGACGGTGGGAATGCTGGAACTGACAGGCAACGCTTACTGGTTCATTGCCGGGGACGCGGCGGGCATCCCCACGCAAATCTGGCCGCTGCGCCCGGATCGGGTGAGCATCGTCCCCGACCCGACGGATTACGTCAAAGGCTACATCTACGAACTGGACGGCCAGCGTATCCCGCTGGAGGCCGCCGAGGTGGTGCATTTCAAACGCTGGCACCCCGGCAACGATTATTACGGCCTGTCGGCGCTGGAGGCCGCGCGGCTGGCGGTGCATAGCGACCGGGCGATGGCCGAGTGGAATCGCAACACCTTCGGGCAGGACAACGGTGTCCCGGCAGGGATTGTCAGCATCAAAGATTTTGTCTCCGACGCGGATTTCGAGCGCATCAAGCGCGAGTGGCGGCAGAGCTACAGCGGCACCCAGCGGCGTACCGCCTTCCTGCGCGGCGGGGGGATCGAGTGGCAGAATATCGGCCTCAGCCACACCGATCTGGACTTCCTCAAGGGGCGCGAGGCGCACCGGAACGAAATCCTCAACCTGTTCGGCATTCCTGTGGGGCTGGTGAGCGAAAACGCGACCGAAGCCAACGCCAAAGTCGCCGAGCGCCTGTTTATCGAGCGGACGCTGTGGCCGAAGCTGGTGCGGCTGGCGCAGAAGGTCACGCAGGAGATGCTGCCGTTCTGGCCGGGGGAATACGTGGCCGAGTTCGAGGACATCCGCCCGACAGATACGCAGGCGCGGCTGGACGAGATTCGCGCGTCGTACCCGGTGCTGAGCATCAACGAGATTCGCCAGCGCTACTATCATCTGCCTTCGGTGGCGTGGGGCGAGATGCCTGTCGGGATGCAGCCAGCGAGCGCGAACGCGCAGCCCCTTCTCCCCGCGCCCGCAGCCGGAAATCACAGCGCGGCGGACGACGCGGGCGACTCCGTAAAAGCCCTGCTCGACGAACTGGGGCGGTGGGAACGGTTCGCGCTCAAGCGCTGGGGGCGGGCGCAGACCCGCGCCTTTGAGGTGCGCGCGCTGCCGGAGGAGGTCGCCTTTGAAGTTTCGGCCAGCCTGCTGGCGGCGGAGACGGTAGAGGACGCGCAGGCGGTGTTCCGGGCGGCGCGGCTGGCTTTGTGCGCGCCGGGCGAAGAATAGCGCTACAATCGTCAGGGGCATGGCACGGCGCATCATGCCCCTGCATGGAAAAGAAAAGGGCGGTGATGACTGAAGTGGTGCATGTGGGCATCGTCACCTATAACAGCGTGGCAGACCTGCCCGCCTGTTTCGCAGGGCTGGCGGCACAGACTTACCCGGCGCTGGTGATCTCGGTGCTGGATAACGCTTCGCAGGACGGCTCGGCCAACTGGGTGCGCCAGCACGCGCCACACGCCCGGCTGGTGCTGAGCGCGGCGAATCTGGGCTATGGGCGCGGGCATAACCGCCTGCTGGCCGAACAGCCCGGCGCGGCCTACTACATGCCGCTTAACCCGGACGCGCGCCTGACACCGGGCTATATCGAGGTACTGGTGAACACGCTGCAAACGACAGGCGCGGGTTGGGGGACGGGCAGGCTGCTGCTGGACGACCAGCATTTCTACAGCGTAGGACACGGCCTGCGGCGTGATGGCTATGCGTTCAACATCGGCTACGGCCTGCGCGATGAAGGCCAGTTCGACACGCCGCGCGAAGTCTTCGGCGCGCCGGGCGCTGCACCCCTCTACACCCGCGCCATGATTGACGCTCTCGCGCCGGATGGCGAACTGTTCGACAGCGATATGTTCATGTACGGCGAGGACAGCGACCTCGACTGGCGCGCGCGGCGGGCGGGCTGGCGCTGCTGGTATGCGCCAGCGGCGGTCGCCTATCATCGCGGCAGTCATGCACAGGGGGCGCTGCGGGTGCAGGCGCTGGGCAACCGTTACCTCAGCGTCCTGAAGAACGCTTACCCGCGCGATTTACTGGCTTATAACCTGCCGCTGATCGTTTTTCATGCCTCGCTGCGGCTGCTTGTTAGTCCCCGTTTAGGATTACGCCTTATAACACAGTTACTGCGGTTGGGCGGGAAGATGTTCAGGAAGCGCCGCGCGCCACAGCTTGCACGCGCGGAAATGCTGGGCTGGTTTGGCTGGAGCGGGGTGCAGCCGACCGACCAACCCTTAACATGGCGTGAACGTTTGGCCGCGTACAGGCGGCGCTGAAAGTGGCTAAAACGGGCTTTCACCGCCTTAAAAAGGCCAAAATCCGCCCGACCTGACATAAATATTAATCTAATCTTAAAGCATCCAATTCATACCTTTCATAATGAGGAGGAAAATTAAGCCTTCATATGTTGCGCGATTTCAAAAGTTGCTTAAAATATGATAGAACGCGGTAGCATCTAATTACCTATAGGAAAAGGAGCTTCACCCGTGTCTAAAAATCGTCGTCTCACAGTTGTTCTGAGTGGCCTTCTGCTGGTCGCCACAGTCGTCGCATTGTTTGGGCTGCCTTTTGCCAGCTTCGGCGTTACGAGCATTAACGCTCAGTATAACAACGAAGTGGGCACCTGCGGCTTCAGCCCTTACTCTCAGGTTCGCCTGATCGGCGGCGGTGTGAACGTGTACACCAGCGGGGAGCTGACTCAGGTCGCCGCCATCGTCCCGGATTCGGATCGTCAGAAGTACCTGCTGTGCAGTGACACTGACACCCGCCCGGATGGTTACCTGGCGATCTTCTTCCCGGTCAACAAGAAGTTCTACGTGCGCGCAGAAGACGTTGCTGATGTCGTCTGCCGTGACCTGACCGACAACGAAACCGGTTCGTGCTAGACTAAGGTAAACGCCGACCAGCTTCAAAGCTGGTCGGCATTTTTTATTTATGGTCAGCGCCAAAGGTGCTACCCCCCTCTCCCTGCTCGGCGCTATGCAGTACGCCGTGCTGATGCTGCTGATCTTCTTCAGCGTGATTTCGCGTCCCCGCCAGCGCCTGCTGGAGATTTCCACCCAGTTAAACATCCCGGTCGAGTTCCGCGTCGTTTCCCTGTCCATCGCTGATTTTTTCGTGCTTGGCCTGCTGCTGCTGACCGTGCTGCGGCTGCTGCTGGAAGCGGATTACCGCCAGCGCCTGCTGGACACGGTGAACGCCATCGTCACGCGCGGCGGCGGGTTGTGGTGGGTGCTGCTGGGGCTGTGGTCTATTGTGGGGATGCTGTGGGCCAATAATGACACGATGCTGCGCTTCAGCGCGGTGCATCTGATCGCGTCGCTGGCGATGGCGTTCGTTCTGGCCGGGCTGGTGCAGGAGCGCGGCGACCAGCCGCTGCTGTATGCCCTGCTGGTCAGCGTGGTGGTACAGTCGCTCATCGCCATTTTACAGGTGCTGAACAACGGGCCGCTGGGCTGGTACGCGCTGGGCGAGATTGACCGCTTCTTCTATGACCCGACCGATTTTTACCGCGCGCCCGGTCTGGCGATGCATTATAACTACCTCGGCGGTTATCTCATGGTCGGGCTGTTCGCCTGCATCCTGCTCGGCTGGCAGCGGCGCGCGCGCGGCCAGTCGGTGATCCTGCCGCTGATTGTGGGGCTGCTGGCCTGCGTGGGCATCCTCTCCACCTTCTCGCGCGGGGCGCTGCTGTCAACTGCTGTCGGCCTGCTGCCTCTCGGCGTGGTCATCCTGCTCGCGCTCAACCGCCGGGCGCGGTGGCTGCTGGTCGCCGGGCTGGTGGGTGCGGCGCTGCTGGCGCTGGTTTACGTGCTGGTCGCGCTGGGCGGCTTCGAGAACCTTCAGACACGCTTCTTCACCGGGCGCGAGTTCTTCTTCGATTACACATGGGGGGTCATCCAGCAGTCGCCTGTGCTGGGGGTGGGCGCGGGCAACCTGATGCTGGAAGCCGGGCGCATGTGGGGGCTGGAGGTCGAGTCGCTGCTGCCAGTGCATAACGTCTACCTGTTCATCTGGGGAGAGCAGGGCTTGCCGGGGCTGGCGCTGTATCTGCTGGCCTGCTTTGCCATCCTGCGGCGGCTGCGCCCGCGTTACGGCGCGAATGTCTTTATCTGGTCGTGCTGTTTTCTGGCGATCTGCACGGCCAACCTGTTCGATAACTACTTCTGGGCGGTGCATCCCTTCCGCGTGGTGTTCTTCTGGGTGGTCGGCCTGTGGTGGGGGTATGCCTGCCCTGTCGAGGCCAGCGCGGCGGTCAGCGTGGAAGCGCCGCAGCCGGAGGCAACCGGCCATTAGCCCCTTCCGCGCCACGTAACAGCGAACACCCGGCAGCCCTTCGTCGCTGGCAAATTGCCTTCTGTGAATATTTTTGCATGAGAATCGCATGAGAACGGGACGAATGTTCGTTTATCTGCGGGGGATGCGCTGGCTTTAAATGGCGGATCGCGTAATTATATTAGGCACAATGCCCAAAATTGCTTGACGCTCTCTGCCGAGTTGAATATGCTTTGGCTGGCGATGGAAACGGTTCCATCGGCCAAGCGCCGAACGCAGACCGGGAAGTGCGGCGATGCGTTTACCCACAATACGCGATGTGGCAAGGGAAGCCGGGGTCGGGCTGGGGACGGTATCGCGTGTCCTGAATAACAGCCCACAGGTCAGCCCGGAAACTCGTGAACGGGTGCTGCAAGCGATTAAGAGACTGGGCTATCGCCCGAACAATCTGGCGCGGCAGCTTTCAAAGGGGACACGAGTACGCACGATTGGCGTGATTTCGCCCTTTGTGACCGACCACTCATTTGTCGCCCGGTTACACGGGATGCAGATGGCGATCGCCGCCAGCCGCCAGGATTATGATCTCATTCTTTACCACGTCTCGACGGTCGAGCGTTACCAGCAGCGGTTAGCCGCTATCGCGGAACAGGGCATTCTCGAAGGGTTACTGGTCGTGGCGATGAACCTCGACGAGGCACAACGCGCCATGCTGGACGAAACGGGGATTATCTACGTGGGGCTGAACGACCGCCCGATCCATGACTGGCCGTCCATTGGCGCGGATAACGCGGTGGGCGGGCAGATGGCGGTGGAGTACCTGTTTGATCTGGGGCATACGCGCGTGGCCTACGTGGGTGACTACTTCCCTTTTGCCGACGATCACACCTATTCGGTCAGCGAAGCCCGCTATGCGGGGTATGCGCGCGCGTTTTACCAGCGCGGCCTGCCACTAAACCCGGACTATGTGCGGCTTGGCCCCTATGGGCGCGATGTCGCCCGCGAGATGACAACCGCGCTGCTGGCGCTGGCCGACCCGCCGACCGCGATCTTCTGCATGAGCGATGTGCAGGCGCTCGGCTGTCTGGCGGCCATCCGCGACAGCGCGCTGCGCGTGCCGGAAGATATTTCGCTGATCGGCTTCGACGATGTAGAGATCAGCCACCTGATCGGCCTGACGACGGTGCGGCAGCATCTGGAACAGGCTGGTTATCTGGGAATGCGACACTTACTACAATTACTCGGCGACGAGTCCTTTGGCGGCCTCGCCCGCGCTGCCGCTGTACCCCTGCTGCCACCCTTCGAGGTGGTGGAGCGGCAGACGACCCGGCGCATTGCTTGATCGCTTAACGAACCAACAGGAGGGAAAGTGCAGCGAACAGGAACAACAAACCGTTTTCACCCACTTACCACGCTAGAACTATTGAAGGAGTAAGTCGCAATGCTTTCGAGAAAAACCCTTAACATAGTCGTCATTCTGGCGATGATTCTGGGGACATTCGCCTTTGCCGCCGCCGCGCAGGATGACCTGCTCTACCCCATCGGCGAGGGCGATTTCACCTGGAGCGAACTGGATCGTTTCAACGAGATGGACTTTGGCGGCGAAGAAGTGACCTTCTTTGGCCCGTGGCTGCGTTCTGAAGGCGAAGCGGTCGAGGAGATCGTGAAGTACTTCAACCAGGCAACCAACTCCAACGTTGTCTACATTGGCTCGGACAGCTTCGAGCAGCAGATCATCATTGACATTCAGGGTGGCAATCCGCCCAATCTGGCGGCCTTCCCGCAGCCCGGTCTGGCGGCCAACGCGGCCTCCATCGGTGGGCTGGTCCCGCTGAGCGATGAGATCCGGCAGTACGTGCTGGACAACTACGCGGCGGGTGAGTCGTGGGTTGACCTGGGGACCTACCCCAATGCGGAAGGCGAAGAGGAATTCTACGCCATCTTCTACAATGTGAACCTCAAGAGCATTATCTGGTACGTGCCGGACGAGTTCGAGGAAAATGGCTACGAAATCCCCACCACATGGGATGAACTGATCGCCCTGAGTGACCAGATCGTCGCGGACGGCGGCACCCCCTGGTGCATCGGCATCGGCAACCAGGCAGCGACCGGCTGGCCGGCAACCGACTGGGTTGAGGACATCATGCTGCGTACCCAGCCCGTCGAGGTTTATGACCAGTGGGTGACCAACGAGATTCCGTTCACCGACCCCGCAGTCGTCAACGCCATCGAGACCTTCGGTCAGATCGCGCGCAATGAAGAATACGTCAGCGGCGGCACAGCCTCCATCGTGACCACCGACTTCCGCGACAGCCCTGCCGGCATGTTCACCACGCCGCCAGAGTGCTACCTGCACCGTCAGGCCAGCTTCATCGCCTCGAACTTCCCCGAAGGTGTGGAAGTTGGGGTAGACGCGGACTTCTTCTACTTCCCGCCGATTGACACTGAGCTGGGCAACCCGGTGCTGGGCGCGGGGACGCTGGTTGCCATCACCGAAGACAGCCCGGCAACGCAGGCGTTCCTTGAGTTCCTGCTGTCCCCGCTGGCACATGAACTGTGGGCAGCGCAGGGCGGCTTCCTCAGCCCGCACAACGGCATGAACCTGGACACCTACCAGACCGACACCCTGCGTAATCAGGGCCAGATTCTGCTCGATGCCGACGTGTTCCGCTTCGACGGCTCCGACCTGATGCCGGGCGCGATTGGCGCGGGCGCGTTCTGGACGGCGATGGTGGACTATGTGAATGGCGCTTCTGCGGAAGACGTGACCAGCATGGTACAGAACGCCTGGGACGACCTTGAGTAACGGGTTGACCTAGAGCCTCTCAATTCGCAAGTTATAACGGGGCAATCTGCGCTTTGGATTGCCCCGTTGTTGTATCTGGAACTTACCTGAAATTATAATCGGCAGGTTCGTAGAATATTTTGGAGAGACGTTATGGAGCAAATCCTCAATACACTGGGCGCGATCCTGCTCGGCGTGGGCGGGTTAGCGCTGTACTTTTTTGGCTCTAACTGGCTGCTTGATCGCATTTTTGCGGATCGTGTGGATGCCAACGGCGTGATGCTGCACGCTAACACCCGCCTGCGCGAGCAGATTCGCCCGTGGCTGTTCGTCGGCCCGGCCATCGTGCTGCTCGGCATATTTCTGGTGTACCCGGCTGTGCGTACCATTATGCTCAGCTTCTATAACAACACCTCGCAGGAGTTTGTGGGCCTCAGAAATTATGAGTGGGCCTTAAACGACGGCGGCTTTCATATTTCTATCCGCAACAATCTGGCATGGCTGATTATCGTGCCTTTTGCCAGCACGGCCTTCGGGCTGGTGGTCGCTGTGCTGGCAGACCGCGTTAAATGGGAGAGCATCGCCAAGTCGCTCATCTTTATGCCGATGGCGATCTCGTTCGTCGGCGCGGCCATCATCTGGCGTTTTGTGTATGCCTACCGCCCGCCCGGTGACGTGCAGATCGGCACGCTGAACGCGATTGTGACCGCGCTGGGGGGGCAGCCGCAGACGTGGTACGTGAACCCGCTGCCGTGGAACAATCTGGCGCTGATGGTCATCCTCATCTGGATTCAGGCCGGCTTTGCGATGGTGCTGCTGTCGGCGGCGCTCAAAGGCGTGCCAGAGGAAACGCTGGAAGCGGCGCGCATTGATGGCGCGAGCGAGGTACAGATTTTCTTCCGCATCATGCTGCCGCAGATTATCGGCACCATTACCGTCGTTATGACCACCATTATCATCGTGGTGCTGAAGGTCTTCGACATCGTGTATACGATGACCAACGGCCAGTTCGAGACGGAGGTGTTGGGCAATTATATGTACCGCTGGATGTTCCGCAACTTTGACAACGGGCGCGGCAGCGTCATCGCGGTGACGATCATGCTCGCCATCACCCCTATTCTGGTATGGAATATCATTCGCTTCCGGCGGGAGGAGGCAGGCCGATGAGCACTATACAGCAGACAGCAAAGACTTCAACCTACACGGGCGTGGCGCAGAACCGCATTCGCTGGGGCAAGTGGATGGGCTGGTTGAGCGTGCGCGCCACGTTAATCATCATCTGCGTGGTGTGGACGCTGCCGACCTTCGGCCTGCTCATCAGTTCGCTGCGCGACAAGGACGCGCTGGCGACCAGCGGCTGGTGGACGTCGCTCACCCCCACGAGGCAGCAGGCTTTTGCGCGCTTGCCCAGCGCCGAAACACAGCAGGAAGTGGACGGCGGCTATGTCGTCAGCGGCAACGTGTTCGGCACAGACGAGCCGGATGAAATTACCTCCTTCGGCGGCGGCGTGGTCGGCGGCGAGCTGACCGATTACCAGCCCGGCGAAGTGGTGGAACTGGAAGATGGCGGGCGTTTCACGATGGATGTCAACGGGAATTATGAGTTTTTCTCGCCTGTGCCTTTCGAGTATGAGCGTCCGGGGCGCTTCTTCTATGCGGCAGCAATCCCCCCGCGCCTGACCTTTGATAATTACACCGAGGTGATTAACTCGCAGGGCATCGGGCAGGCGTTCCTCAATACCTTCACCGTGACCGTCCCGGCGACGATCATTCCGATTGTGATCGCCGCTTTTGCCGGGTACGCCTTTTCGTGGATGGAGTTTCCCGGCAGGCGTGTGCTGTTTTATCTGGTGGTGGCGCTGATGGTGGTGCCGCTGCAAATGTCGCTCATCCCGCTGCTGCGCATCTATTCGGATATTGGCGCGAACGGCACTTATCCGGGCGTGTGGCTGGCGCATACTGGCTTCGGCCTGCCGCTGGCGATCTTCCTGCTGCGCGCTTACATCGGCGGGCTGCCGCGCGAACTGATCGAATCGGCCAATATTGACGGCGCGTCGCATTTCCAGATTTTTATCCGGCTGGTGCTGCCGCTGTCTATTCCGGCGCTGGCTTCGTTTGCCATTTTCCAGTTCCTCTGGGTGTGGAACGACATGCTGGTGGCGCTGGTCTTCCTGGGGCAGCGGGCGGAGGTGACAGTGCTAACGGTGCAGTTGGCCGCGCTCACTGGCTCGCGCGGGGACAACTGGGAGATTCTGACGGCGGCGGCCTTTGTCTCCATCTTCGTGCCGCTGCTGGTGTTCTTCTCGCTTCAGCGCTACTTCGTGCGCGGCCTGCTGGCAGGGTCGGTCAAGGGCGGCTGATGCGCTCAGGCATTCGGAGCTTTACGCTGCTGCGGGGGCGGCTTACACAGCGCTCCCGCGCATCTGGTGTTACAACGCAAGATTTATCGGCTGTATATTGTGGTGTAGACTGATGAACTGGTACATCAACGCTGTTTTCTACGAAGTCCCGCTGCGCGCCTTTTATGACTCCGACGGTGACGGTCACGGCGATTTCGCCGGGCTGCGCCAGAAGCTCGACTACCTGCAATGGCTGGGGGTGGACTGTATCTGGCTGCTGCCGTTCTACCCCTCGCCGCTGAAGGATGACGGGTACGACATCAGCAGTTTTTACGGCATCCATCACACTTTCGGCTTTCTGGAAGAGTTCCGGCTGACGGTGTACGAAATTCACCGGCGCGGGATGAAGATCATCGCGGACCTGGTGGTGAACCACACCAGCGACCAGCACCCCTGGTTTATCGAGTCGCGCCGCAGCAAAGACTCGGTCACGCGCGACTTTTACGTGTGGAGCGATACCGACCAGAAATACACCGATACGCGCATTATCTTTCTGGATACCGAGGTGTCTAACTGGGCCTATGATGATCGTACCGGGGAATACTACTGGCACCGCTTTTACAGCAGCCAGCCAGACCTGAATTACGATAACCCCGCCGTGCGTCAGGAAATGCTCAATATCGTGAAATTCTGGATGGATCAGGGGATTGATGGCTTCCGGGTGGACGCGGTGCCGTACCTGTTCGAGCGTGAAGGCACCAACTGTGAGAACCTGCCGGAGACGCACGACTACCTCAAAGAAATCCGCCGCTATGTGGAGATGCACCGCCCCAACGCGGTGCTGATGGGCGAGGCCAACCAGTGGCCGCAGGACCTGCGCCCCTACTTTGGCGACAATGACGAGTTTCATATGTGCTTCCACTTCCCGCTGATGCCACGCCTGTACATGGCGCTGGCGAAGCAGGATCGCACCAAAGTGGTCGAGATTCTGGAGGACACGCCGGAAATCCCGGAGAACGCTCAATGGGCGACCTTCCTACGCAACCATGACGAGCTAACGCTGGAAATGGTGACGGAGGAGGAGCGCGAGTTTATGTGGGACTTCTACGCCGCCGACCCGCGCTACCGCCTGAATCTGGGCATCCGGCGGCGGCTTGCGCCGCTGATGGACAATGATCGCCGCCGCATTGAACTGATGTACTCGATGCTGTTCACGCTGCCCGGCGCGCCAGTGCTGTACTACGGCGACGAGATCGGCATGGGCGACGACGTGACGTTGTTCGACCGCAACGGCGTGCGTACCCCGATGCAGTGGTCAGACGAGATGAACGGCGGCTTCAGTGTCGCCCAGCCCGACCGCCTGTATTCGCCCGCCATCAGCGATCCCGATTACGGTTATACATCGGTCAATGTGGAGGCCATGCAGGCCGACCCTGACTCGATGGTGTACACCGTGCGGAACATGATTTACGCGCGCAAACGGCTGTCTGTGCTGGCGAAAGGCGAGTTGGAATGGCTGGCCGACCTGCCGAAGCAAACCTTATGCTTCTGGCGCAGGTCAGAAGACCAGAACGTGCTGGCGCTGCATAACCTGTCTGACGAGCCGTTTACCTACACGCTGCCAGAGGACATTCCGTTTAGGGATGCGCTCGACCCGGATACCGAGGTGGGAGCGGAGATCACCCTGCCCGCTTACGGTTATCGCTGGCTGCGCGTGGTGGAAGGCTAAGCCTCATCCCCGGCCATCTGAAGCGCACGGCGGGCGAACTGGCGAAACTGCTCGCGCAGTTCGTCGGGCTGGCGGATGCTGACCGGGAAATCCAGATAGAGCAGGAAGTACGTGATCCAGTCCAGACTGGAAACCGCGCGGCGGAAGACCACGCCTTCATCGGTGGCTTCTAAAGTGCCAGCGATCGGCGGGATGATCTGCCGCGCGTGTTCGATGCTGGTGTGCATCAGCACCTCGACCTGATACTGCCCCGGCGTGGTGGCGATGGAGCGCAGCACGTGCTGGAGCGTGTCGAACGCTGGCGGGCGCTCGAAGGGCTGGCCGTCCATCTCCAGCGCGAGGATGCGATCCAGCCGGAAGGTACGCAGGTCGTGCCGCAGGTGGCAGTAGCCAGCGGTGTACCAGTAACCCTCGTTAAACACGATGCCGTAGGGGTCAAAGTCGCGCGCCGACTCGTCCCCGTTCCACGCCTGATACTTCAGAAAGACGCGCTGGCGCTGCTGCACCGCCGAACTGAGCAGCGTGATCAAGCGGCTTTGTGGCTGTACCGGGGGCAGCACCGTGCTGAAGGTGATGGCTTCCTGTAACGCCCGCGCCTGATGCAGCAACTTTTCGGGCATCACGCGCTCGGTCTTGGCCAGCGCCCCCTCAACAGCCGCCACATCCACCGGAAAATGTAACTCCCGGATCGCCAGCAGCCCCAGCGTCAGCGCGATGGCTTCGGCATCGGTGAACATCAGCGGCGGCAGCTTATAGCCGCGCTGCAACTGGTACGCGCCATACGGCCCGCGCTCCGCCTCCACTGGAATGCCCATATCTTGCAGCATCACGATATAACGGCGGACAGTGCGGCGGTCTACCTCCAGCCGCCGCGCGATTTCCGCGCCGCTCATCTGTCTGTACGACTGCAAAAGCTCCAGCACGGTTAGCAAGCGGGTGGTTGGGGAATACATGCTGCACACTCCTTTTGAATAGGGCGTAATCTGTCCTAATCCTGCTTTATTATAAGGATAGATGAGGGTTATACACTACTGAAAGGAACAGAGCAGCCATGAAAATTCTGGTCACGGGGGCAACGGGGACTGTCGGTCGGCATCTGGTGGAGCAACTGCATCAGGCCGGGCATGAAGTCCGCGCGCTGACGCGCAGCGCGGCAAACGCCCGCTTCCCGGACGGCGTGGAAGTGGTGGAGGGCGACCTGACACAGCCTGCCACGCTTGCAGCAGCGCTGGAAGGGGTCACGGGCTTGCATCTTATCAACTTCAACGGGGCCGATTACTCGCTGCTGCAAACCGGGGAGGAGATCGTCGCGCTGGCGGAGAAGGCGGGCGTAAAGCGCGTGACCGTGCTGCTGGGCGGCGAAAAGAGCAGCGTGGAGCAGGCATTAGAGAACAGCTCACTCGACTGGACATTCCTCCAGCCTGTCGAGTTCATGTCCGGCGCGCTGGATTGGGCCGCCTCTATTCGTGAGGAGGGGACTGTCTGGCAGGCGTTTGGCAGCCGCAAGACCGCCATCGTCCACGAAGCGGACATCGCCGCAGTCGCGGCGGCGGCGCTGACGCAGGAGGGTCACGGCGGGAAAACCTACACGGTCACGGGCGGCGAAGTCCTCACCCCGCCGGTCATGGTGCAGACCATCGGCGCGGCCATCGGGCGGACGCTGGCGTTTATTGAACTGACCGAAGCCGAAGCGCGGGAACAGTGGCGGGCAGAGGGCTACCCCGACGAGGTGATTGACTTTTTCGTGTGGGCGCACGGCAGCACGCCGCCAGAGGGTTACACCGTCGTGCCGACCGTCGAGCAGGTGACAGGCCGCCCGCCGCGCACCTTCGCCCAGTGGGCAGCGGAGAACGCCGGGCAGTTTGGTTAGGGTGGTGGTTTTTGTCCATGTAGGGACGACCCGCCGGGTCGCCCCTACGGATTACATAATACGCTGGATTTTGCAGACGGGGTGGCGGACAGCATGTATGCTGCCCCTACAATAACACACCTGATATGAGGCGCAGCCCGTAACGTGAAATACAACCCGAACACAAGCGAACCGAGGCCAGACAGGAGGCCATCATGGATATTGCCGTCCAAAGACTTCACAACCAGCAGCTTGTACAGACCCACTGCCGTACACCGGGGGAGGTCGTCGCGTGGCTGGGCGCGGTGCAGGCGCAGGAATACCTGCTGGCGAAGTGGGCGCTGGGGCTGCGCCTGCCAGATGCGACAGACGCAGCGATCGAGCAGGCGTTTGCGGCGGGCGACATCCTGCGTACCCACGTCATGCGCCCGACATGGCATTTTGTCGCGCCTGCCGATATTCGCTGGCTGCTGGCGCTGACCGCGCCGCGCGTCCATATCGCTAACGGCTATATGTACCGCCAGCTTGAACTGGACGACGCGCTCCTTGCGCGCAGTAACGCGGTGATTGCCCGCGTGCTGGCAGGCGGCCATCATCTGACCCGCGCGGAACTGCAAGCAGCGCTGGCGCAGGCGGGCATTCATGCCGAGGGGCTGCGGCTTGGGTACATCCTGCATTATGCCGAACTGGAAGCGGTGGTATGCAGCGGCGCGCGGCGCGGCAAGCAGCAGACCTACGCGCTGCTGGATGAACGCGCCCCACAGGCGAAAACGCTGACGCACGCGGAAGCGCTGGCCGAACTGACCACGCGCTACTTCACCAGTCACGGACCAGCGACGATTAAGGACTTCGCATGGTGGTCTGGGCTGACGGTGGCCGAGGTCAGGACTGGGCTGGAACTGGCAAAACCGGGCATTGTGGAGGAGGTCATCAACGATAAGAGTTACTGGTACGCCGCGTCCATGCCCGCCGCCGACGCGCCCGCGCCGAAGGCTTACCTGCTGCCGCCTTACGATGAATACAGCGTTGGCTATAAAGATCATGGCGACATCCTTGACCCGCAGTACCGCGAACAGGTGCAAAACCCTGTCTTTATCGGCCTGACGTTGATAGACTGCCAGTTGGTGGGGGCGTGGCGGCGAACGTTCAGCAGAGGCTCCGTAGTGGTCGAATCCGTCCCCTTTCGCCCGCTTAACGCCGCTGAAAATGAGGCTTTCGCGGCTGCCGCGCAGCGCTTCGCTGACTTTCTCAATATGCCGCTGGTGATTGCTGAAACCACAGGAGTCTGATGATGCCGATCTCTGATATTGCGCTGTATCGCCTTTCCAACCAGCAGATGTCACAGTCCACGCTCAAAACCCCGCGCGACGTAGTGGCGTGGCTGGGCGCGCTGCAAGGGCAGGATTACGCGGGGGCGAAGTGGTCGGTTGGCCTGCGCCTGCCCGGCAGCACCGACGCGGCTGTTGAGCAGGCGTTTGCCGACAGAACCATCCTGCGGACATGGCTCATGCGCGGGACGCTGCATCTGGTGGCGGCGGAGGATATTCACTGGATGCTGGGGCTGGTCGCGCCGAAGCTGATCGCTGGCAGCACCCGGCGTTATGGCGAGCTTGAACTGGACGCGGACACACTGCGGCGCAGCAGCGACATCCTCGCCGGGGCGCTTCAGGACGGCGGCCTGCTCGACCGTAAGGAACTGTTCGCGCTGCTGGAGCAGGCGGGCATCTCCACACAGGGGCAGCGCGGCGTGCATATGTTGCAGCGGGCTTCGCTGGATGGGCTGATCTGCCAGGGCGCTGCGGTGCGTAATGTGCCGACGTTCATGGCGCTCGGCGCTGCGCCGCCGCATGTCGCGGCCATGACGCGCGAGGCGGCGCTGGCGGAACTGGCGCGGCGTTACTTCACCAGTCGTGGCCCGGCCACCATGCAGGACTTCGCGGCGTGGTCGGCGCTGGCGATGGCGGATGTGCGGGCGGGCATGGAGGCGGTGAAGGCGGAATTTGTGGAAGAAACGCTCGACGGTCAGACATACTGGCGGCCTGATGCTACGCCGCTGACCCACGAGTGCGCGCCCTACCTGCTGCCCGGCTTCGACGAATACCTGCTCGGCTATCGTGATCGCAGCGCGGTGCTGGACGCGCAGTACGCGCAGCAGGTCTGCCCCGGCGGGAACGGCGTGTTCCAGCCCACCATTGTGATCGAGGGGCGCGTGGTGGGGACATGGAAGCGCGTGTTCAAAAAAGGCGCGGCACAGCTCACGCCGCTGCCCTTCACCCCCTTCAGCGCGGCGCAGCTTGAGGCCTTCGCCGCCGCTGCCCAGCCTTTCGGCCAGTTTCTCGAAATGCCGGTCACGCTGGCCTGACACAACACCCATCTGGGCTGCTTGACAGGACTCTGCTCACACGTTATAGTCTGTGAAAGCGCTTACAAGAAAATGCTTACATGCGATTTCACAGGCTTCTCCAATGAGCAGCGACCACGATTCTCCGCCAACGATTTATGATGTTGCCCGCCTTTCCGGGCTGAGCATCGCCACGATTTCGCGTGTAATGAATTCCCCTGAACGTGTCAGCGAAGCCAGCCGCCAGAAGGTGATGGCGGCGATTGATGAACTCGGCTTCGTGCCACAGGCGGCAGCCCGCGCCCGCGTCCTGCAAAATTCCGGGCGCGTCGGGGTGATTACCCCGTTTTTCACCTCGCCGTCGTTTATAGACCGGTTGCGAGGGGTGGCCGCCGCGCTCTCCAGTTCCCGCTATGAGCTGATCGTCTACACGGTGGACTCCATGAGCCGCCTGAACAACTACCTGACGACGCTGCCGCTGCGGGGCAATCTGGACGGGCTGATTATCATGTCGCTGCCGATTGACGAGGAGACGGCGCAGCGTCTGGTGGCGAACCGTCTGGAGACGGTGCTGGTGGAGTACGACTACCCCGGCTTCTGCACGGTGGTGGGCGATGACTGGGCGGGTGGACGGCTGGCGGCGGAGCATTTGATCGAACAGGGGCATCGCCGCTGCGGTTACATCTACTTCGGCCAGCATCCAGAGTATTCCATCCACCCGGAAGTGCAGCGGCTGGCGGGCTTTCGGCAGACGCTGGCCGAGCATGGCATCCCCCTGCCCGATGAGTACGTCAAATACGTGCCGCTGTCGCGGCAGGGCGTATGGGACAAGCTGTGCGAACTGTTTGAACTGCCAGAGCCGCCGACCGGACTCTTTGTGCCAGCGGACGAACTGGCGATCCGCGTTATTCATGTAGCGCGCGAGGCGGGCAAACACGTGCCGGATGATATTTCGGTCATCGGCTTCGACAACATTGACATCGCCGAACACGTCGCCCTGACCACCATTAACCAGTCGCTCAGCGAGTCCGGCAAAATCGCGGCTGAACTGCTGCTTGCCCGGCTGGCAGACCGCAACCGCTCGATCCAGCAGGTGCGGCTTCCGGTGCGGCTGGAACAGCGACATACCACACGAAAACTCGTTTAGGGCTGGCCGATAATGCCCAGCCAACTGACACAGGATAATTGCCGACACAGGAGGTTCTTTATAAGGTTATGCAAAAATCCATCAGAACAACTACCCGGTCTTACGGCTTAGACAAGGAGAATTAAAATGACACATTCCCGTTCAACGAAAGTTATGGTTTTAATCTGCGTGCTGGCGCTCGCGCTGATGAGCTGGTCGCTGGTGGGCGCGCAGGACGAAGAGCTTAGCGGCGAGCTGAATTTCATGGGCTTCGGGCTGGGTGACGAGATCGCCACCGAGCGCGTCGCTCATGCACAGGAACAGCTTCCGAACGTCACGTTTAACTTCAGCGAAGGCGGCTTCGACCCGCAGCAGTTCCTGACCGCGTTCGCCAGCGGCAACCCGCCGGACATCGTTTCCATTGACCGCCAGACGCTTGGCACTTACGCCGCCAACGGCACGTTCATGCCGCTGGATGAGTGCATCGCCAACCACGACATTGACATGAGCCAGTACCGTGACGTGGCTGTAGAGCAGGTGACGGTGGACGGCCAGATTTACGGCATTCCTGAGTTCTTCAACAACCTGATGCTCATCATCAACACGGACGCGCTCGAAGAAGCCGGCCTGACGCTTGATGATGTTGACACCAGCGACTGGGAAGCACTGGCCGAACTGAACCGCGCCCTGACAGTGGGCAGCGGCAACGACCTGACCCGCATGGGCTTCGACTCCAAGCTGCCGGAATTCCTGCCGCTGTGGGTACGGGCGAACGGCGGCGCGATGCTGTCTGACGACGGGCGTACCGCGATGCTCAACAGCCCTGAGGTGGTCGAGGCGCTGGAATTCGCCGTCAGCATCTATGACGATCAGGGTGGTTTCGCCGCGATGAAGGCGTTCCGCGATACATGGGACTTCTTCGGTGGCAACAATCAGGTCGTCGCTGACCAGATCGGTTTCTGGCCGATGGAACAGTGGTACATGAACGCGCTGGCCGGGGTGTCGCCAGATGCGCCCGTCGCGTTCAAGGCGTTCACCGACAAGGAAGGCAACCCGCTGAGCTACTCGACCGGTTCCGCATGGGCGATCCCGGTTGGCTCCAGCAACCCGGAGGCCGCCTGCGCTTTCGCCAAGGCGATGACTTCGGTGGATGCGTGGGTGCGCGCGGCGACGACACGCGCGGAACTGCGTGCCGAGAGCGGCGCGATCAACACCGGTGTCTACACGGGCAACCGTCTGGCTGATGAGGCGATCTTCGACGGTGGCATTGTCGCGCCAATTGAGAACGAAGCATTCCAGAACGGCGTAGATGTGATCCTGTCGCTGCAGGAGAACGCCTTTGCGATGCCGACCAACCCGGCTGGCGCACAGTTCCAGCAGGCGTGGCAGGACGCGGTCAACCGCGTGCTGAACGGCGAACAGACCGCGCAGGAAGCGCTTGATCAGGCGCAGGCCGAGGCACAGGCCGCGCTGGACGCTGCCTGGGCTGGGCAGTCCTAGCTATGGCTGCGGTAACAGAAGTGGCTCGCCCCCGGGAGGGGCGGGCCAACTTTGAACGACGAGAAGCACTGGTCGCGCTGGCCTTTATCTCGCCGTGGATCATCGGTTTTCTGGTCTTCACCGCCGGGCCAATGATCCTGAGTCTGGGCCTGTCGTTTACCGAGTACAACATCATCAGTTCGCCCAAACCCATCGGGCTGGCGAATTATCAGGAACTGCTCACCGATCCGCGCCTGGGGTTGAGTCTGGGCAATTCGTTCTACTACGCGGTGCTAAACGTCCCGCTGACGATTGTCACCTCGCTGCTGCTGGCGCTCATCCTCAACCGGGTGGGCGAGAAAACGGCGGGCTTCTTCCGCACCGCGTTTTACCTGCCCTCGATCACGCCTTCGGTGGCGGTGGGGACGCTGTTCCTGTGGCTGCTGAACCCGCGCGTCGGGCTGGTCAACCGGTTCCTTGACCTGTTCGGGATTGCCGGGCCGGGCTGGACGACCGACCCCAACTGGATCAAGCCAGGTATTGTCATCATGAGCCTGTGGAGTTTGGGCAGCACGGTGATTATCCTGCTGGCGGCGCTGCGGAACGTGCCGAATGAGCTGTACGAGGCGGCCAACATTGACGGGGCAGGCAGTTGGACACAGTTCTTCCGCATCACCCTGCCGCTGATTAGCGGGACGATCTTCTTCGTGCTGATCGTCAATACAATTAGTTCGCTCCAGATTTTTACCGAAGTTTATACGATGTATTTTGGCAAGCAGCAGTCTGGGCCAGCATCCTCCGCCGGGCTGTTTTACAACATTTACCTGTTCCGGCAGGCGTTTGAATTCCTGCGGATGGGCTATGCGTCGGCGATGGCGTGGCTGCTTTTCGTGATTATCCTCATCCTGACCGTGATCCAGCTTCGCGTAGGCCGGCGCTGGGTCTACTATGAAGGGTCGTAACCGATGTCCGTGTCCGTCACTGATACCGCTATGAGCAGCAGCCAGGCCCAGGCTCGGTTCTTCGCCTCGCAGACATGGAAGACAATCCGGCGTATCCTCTTCATCATCGTGCTGCTGGGGTTTACAGCGCTGTTCCTGACACCGTTCCTGTGGCTGGTCAGCGCCTCGCTCAAGACACGCGCCGATGTCTTTAACTCCCAATGGATTCCTGACCCCATCGCGTGGGAAAACTACATCCGGGTGTGGGAGGCCGCGCCGCTGCTGACGTGGCTGCAAAACAGCACGATTGTCGGCATTCTGGCGGCGGCCACTGTAACGATCAGCAGCGCGGCTGTCGCCTTCGGCTTCTCGTATTTTAACTTTCGCGGGCGCGACACACTCTTTGGCGTGGTGCTGGCGACGATGATGCTGCCGGGGGTCGTGACCATGATCCCGGTTTATCTGATCTGGAACGCGCTGGGGCAGGTCAACTCGTTTACGCCGCTGTGGGCGGGCAATCTGTTCGGCTCGGCCTTTTACATCTTCCTGCTGCGTCAGTTTTACCGTACGCTGCCGCGCGAACTGTTCGAGGCGGCGCGGGTGGACGGCGCGAGTTACTTCCAGATGTGGTGGCGCATCGCCCTGCCGCTGACACGAACAGCGCTGATTGTGGTGTTCATCTTCGAGTTTAAGGCAAGCTGGACAGACCTGCTGAAGCCACTGATCTACCTGCAAAACTCGGCGCTGTACACCCTGCCGCGCGGCCTGAAGGCGATTCTTGACCAGTTCGGGCAGGGCGGCGAGATGGAGTGGGAGATCGTGCTGGCCGCCAGCGTGATCGTCACTGTTCCGATGATTATCATTTTCTTTCTGGGGCAGCGTTATTTTATGGACGGCATCGCTGCTACTGGCCTGAAGGGTTAAATGGTCTTGGCAAAACAGCATACTTTACACATGATCGGCAATGCCCACATTGATCCGGTGTGGTTATGGCCGTGGCAGGAGGGGTTTCATGAGGTGAAGGCGACGTTTCGCTCCGCGCTTGACCGCATGAACGAGTACGAGGACTTTATCTTTGTTGCCAGTTCTTCGGCGTTCTATGAATGGGTCGAGAAGTCTGACCCGGCCATGTTCGCCGAGATCGCGCAGCGCGTGGCAGAAGGCCGTTGGCAGCTTGTCGGCGGCTGGTGGATCGAGCCGGACTGTAACATCCCCGGCGGCGAGGCGTTGGTGCGGCAGGGACTGTACGGTCAGCGTTACTTTCTGGAAAAGTTCGGGCGGATGGCGCGCGTGGCCTATAACGTGGACAGCTTCGGCCACGCCGCGACCCTGCCGCAAATCCTGAAGAAAAGCGGCATTGATTACGCGGTGTTCCTGCGCCCGATGCCGCACGAGATGAGCCTGCCCTCGCGCCTGTTCTGGTGGGAGGCGGACGACGGTTCGCGCGTGCTGGCCTACCGCATCCCGTTCGAGTACCTGTCGTGGGGCAAGGAGCTAGACCATCACGTGCGGCGCTGTGCCGACGAGCTAAAAGCGCCTTATGACGAAGGTATGTGCTTTTACGGCGTGGGTAATCATGGCGGTGGCCCCACCAAAGTGAACATTGAAAGCATCCCCCGGCTGGACGCAGACCCGGATTACCCCAGGGTGATCTTCAGTTCGCCCGATGCTTTCTTCCAGTCGGTCGAGGCAAAGGGGTGGCCGCTGCCTGTCGTGCATTCTGACCTGCAAAAGCACGCCAGCGGCTGCTACGCGGCGCATTCCGGCATCAAGCGCTGGAACAGGCAGGCCGAGAACCGGCTGATCGCGGCTGAAAAATGGTCGCTGCTGGCCGCCCGCGCCACAGGCCAGCCTTACCCGCAGGACTTCGAACACGCCTGGAAAAGTGTGCTGTTTAACCAGTTTCACGACATTCTGGCCGGGACGAGCCTTGAAGAAGCCTATGACGACGCGCGCGACACCTACGGCGAGGCGCTGGCGATTGCCGACCGCAACCTGAATTACGCGGTGCAGGCGTTTGCGTGGAACGTGCGTATCGAGCAGGAAGAAGGCGCGCGGCCTATCGTCGTCTTTAACCCGCATACGTGGCCTGTGCAGGCCAATGTCGAACTGGAGATGAACCGCTGGCCGGAGACCGCCGTGCTGGTGGATGACCAGAACCGCCCGGTGCCGCATCAGCAGGTGCAGTCTGTCACGACGACCAGCCGGGTACGCCTGAGCTTTATGGCCGACCTGCCCGCGCTGGGCTATCGCACCTATCGCCTGCTGCCAGAGGGCGGCACAGACAGCGCGCAGACGGTGGCTGTACAGGCTTCCGACGCGGTGATGGAAAACCAGTTCTTCCGGCTGGAGCTTGACCCGCAGACCGGTTACATCACCAGCCTGTACGACAAGCGGGCGGAGGTCGAGGTCTTCGCCGGGGAAGCCGCGAAGCCGCAGGTCATTAACGACGAGTCCGACACGTGGAGTCATAACGTCTTTCGCTTCGACGAGGTGATCGGCGCGTTCAGCGCCACGCGCGTGCAGTTGGTGGAGCATGGCCCGGTCAAGTCGGTCATCCGCGTCACCAGCGCCTACGAGCAGTCCACGCTGGTGCAGGACTTCATCATGTACCCCGACCGCGACCAGATTGACGTGCAGGTGATGGTGAACTGGCAGGAGCAGTTGAAGATGCTCAAGCTGCGCTTCCCGGTCAACGTGCATTTTATGAAGGTGACGCACGAAGTCCCTTACGGCCACCTCGAACACTTTGCTAATGGCGAGGAAACGCCGTTCCATAGCTGGGTGGATGTCTCTGGCACGGCGCGTCACCGGGACATCAGCTACGGCTTCAGCCTGCTCAACGACAGCAAGTACAGCATGGACGTGAACGTGCGCGACATCGGGCTGACGGTGTTACGCAGCCCGGCCTACGCCCATCACATCCCTTCGGCGCTGCACCCCGACCGCCTGTACAGCTACATAGATCAGGGCATCCAGCGCTTTCAGTACACCATGCTGCCGCACAGCGGAAGCTGGGAACGCGCCAGCACCGTCCAGCGCGCGGCGGAGATCAACGAGCGCCCGGTGGCGCTCATCGCCACCTATCACCCGGACGGAACGCTGCCGCAGGCCGACTCGTTCATCGAGGTCGCGCCGGGGAACATCGTGGTCACGGTGCTGAAGCAGGCCGAGGACAACGATGATCTGATCGTGCGCGCTTACGAAACGACCAAAACGGCCACGCAGGCGACCATCCGCCTGCCGAAGTGGGAGCGCGTGATCGAAGCGCCGTTCGTGCCGGGGGAGATCAAGACTTTCCGCGTCCCGCGCGACCCGGCGCAGGCGATCGTTGAAACCGACATGCTGGAACAGGACTGACCACTTTGGAGACGAATGGGCTGCTGGCGGGTGTGGATATTGGCGGCACAAAATGCGCGGTGAGCCTGGGGCGCAGCACGGGCGATCAGATCAGCATCCTCGCCAGAGAGCGCTTCCCCACGCCCGCCACCCCGGAGCAAACACTGACGAGGTTCATCAGCACCTTAGAGCTAATGCTGGAAGTGCAGCAAAAGCCGCTGGCCGCGATTGGCGTGAGCTGCGGCGGCCCGCTGGACAGCCAGCGCGGAGTCGTCCTCTCCCCGCCCAACCTGCCCGGCTGGGATGAGGTGCGGGTGGTGGACGTTTTTCACCAGTATTTCAACGTGCCTGTCGCGCTGCAAAACGACGCGAACGCCGGGGCGCTGGCCGAATGGCTGTGGGGCGCGGGGCAGGGCTGCCGTAACATGATCTTCCTGACCTTCGGCACAGGCATGGGCGCGGGGCTGATTTTGAACGGGCGGCTGTACAGCGGCACGAACGATATGGCGGGCGAGGTCGGGCATGTGCGGCTGGCGGAGGATGGGCCGGTCGGTTATGGCAAGGCCGGCTCGTTCGAGGGCTTTTGCAGCGGCGGCGGCATCCAGCGGTTGGCGATGGCGCGCGCGGCAGAGGCCATCAAAGCCGGGAACCCGCCCGCCTTCAGCCCGACCGAGGCCGACCTGCCCCACATCACCGCCGAAAGCGTCGCCCAGTCCGACGATCCGCTGGCGGTCGAGATTTACGACACGGTGGCGCGGCGCTTGGGGCAAGGGCTGGCGCTGCTGATAGACATCCTCAACCCGGAGCGCATCATCATCGGCAGCATCTACCTGCGCCAGCAGCAGCGCCTCGAAGCTGCCATGCAGGCGGTTATCGAGCAGGAAGCGCTGCCCCATGCGCGGGCGGTGTGCGAGATTTTGCCCGCCGGGTTGGGCGAGTCCATCGGCGATTATGCCGCGCTGGCGGTCGCCCGTTACCAGAACGCCCCTGTTTGATGGCAGACGGACGCGCCGTTGCGCGTCCCTACGAGATATGCGCCAGAATTTCCGCCAGCACATCGGCCAGCGTTAAGGTGCTGCCCTGCGCCAGCAGGGGATGAAAGCGCTCTGTGCCGAGCGTGTCCTCCAGTTCCTCATAAACAGCCGGGTTAAACAGCGTCGGGTGCAGCGCGGGCAGATATGGCTTTAACAGCCCTGCCCATATCGCCGCCTGTTCCGGCCTGCCCGTGTGCTGCCACAGCACGACCGACGCGGCCAGCGCTTTCGCCATGAACGGCGGCACGCCAAGCTGCTGCGCGCTGGTTAACGCCTCGCGCAGCGGGGCATAGGCCGCTTCCGGGTTCTTCAGCGCCACATGCACAAAGACCATATCGTGCGCGGCCTCGCAAACGCGCAGCAGAAAGCGTGCCTCGCGGGCGATCAGCAGCGCTTCTTCAAAGCCTGCCAGCGCGGCGGCGTAATCGCCCTGCATCGCCCTGGCCTGCGCCAGCCCGTATAACCCATTGCTGACGGTGGACGGCGCGGACATGGCGCGGGCGACCGCGATGGCTTCTTCGTACACCGGGCAGGCGGCCTCGGGCTTGCCCTGCCACTTGCGGGCGTGCGCCAGACTGAACAACGCGGGCGACAGAAAGCGCGACAGGCCGAAAGGCCGTGCTATGTCTACCGCCTGCTGCGCGTGTTCTTCGGCGGCCTCGTAGCTGCGCTGCGCCAGATGAATGCCGCTGAGGGAGATGTGCGCTTCCAGCATGGCCAGGCGGTTGTTGTGGGCAGTGGAGATGTCCAGATAGCGCTGGTAATAGGCGTGCGCCTGCTGGAAATCGCCTTTGACATTGGCGACACGCCCCAGCCCGATCCAGTTTTTGCCCAGTTCCTCGGTCGCGCCGATGCCCTGTAAGCGGGTGGCGCTGTCGCTGAAATGCGCCTGCGCGGTGTCGTAGTCGCCCTGAATAAAAGCGACCACCCCCAGCAGATAGGCTGCCCGCGCGAGGCTCCACTCGTCGCGGGCGGCCTGCGCGCGTTCGAGAAGCTGCTGCGCGTAACGCGCGGCCTGATCGGACATTTCGAGCATGACACTGACCGACCCGACCTGAAAAAGCAGGCGGCGCTCGGCTTCGTCGTCATGCAGGCGTTGGGCGGCGGCCAGCGCCTGCTGCCCCCACGCCAGTTGTTCAGCCGGGGTCTGCTGCACGGTCAGGATGTCGGCAGCGGCCAGCGTAAAACCGGCGCACAGGCGCAGCCGTTCGCTGTCCGTCGCCTGCTCATCCGCCGACCACGCCTGCCACTGTTTGATCTGCTCCCAGTCCTGCTGGATGCGGCTGTGCCATTGGCTGCGGTTGCCGGGGCCGCGCCGCGCGTCCGCGCTGGCCTGCTGCAATTTATGGAGGTAGTGCCGCGCCAGCCGCTGCTGGGCAAGCTGTAGCGAGGGCGAGGTCGTCATAGCACGTCCCCCTGCTCCTCCAGCAGCAGCCGGGCGTGCAGGACGAGCAGCGCGTGCATCTGGAAGCGCCCGCCGCCGATTGGCTCCAGCAGGCCGCGACTCACCAGTGTCCGCACGACTGGGCGCGGATCGTCAACATCCCACGCGACCGCCATCGCCTCAAGGTCGAAGGTCGCGGGCTTGGGGACGAAAAGACCGAGATAAGCGAAGCGCTGGCGCGTTTCGTCGTCCAGCAGGTCGGTGCTGCGCCGCAGCAGCGCGGCGATGGTGGGCGACGTGCCGTGTCTCGCGCCGAGCATGTCGCTGGGCGCGTGTGCCTGCAAAAGCACCGCCCCGGCGCGCAGTTCGTCCAGCAGTTCTTTCACCCCCCAGCCGAGACGCGCCTCGCTGTGCAGCAGGCGGCCCGCGACGTGAAGCGCCAGCGGCAGCCCTTCCAGATCGCGCACCAGTTCGCGCGCTTCGTTCGGATGGCGGGTGACGGTATCAGGCGCGAGCTTGCCCAGCAGCGCCAGCCCTGCCGCCTCGGTCAGCAGCGGCAGGCGGTAAATATCGGCGGCGGTGGGCGCGAGCGCGCTTGCGGCATCGTTCAGCCGCGTGGTCATGACCAGCGCGCACGACTGCCCGCCCACGCGGAAGGGCGCGGCGTGGTCGTCCTGCCAGATGTCGTCCACGATCAGCAAAACGCGCCTGTCGCGCAGCAGCGCGGCGATCTGGGCGCTGGTTTCCTCAATCTTGCGCGCGCGCCCCGGCTCGTTCAGGTTGAGCGCGGCTGCCCATGCGTTGATCTCGCCCGCTATGTCCGGGCTTTCGCCTAAGGATGCCCACAGGATGCCATCGGGGAAGTGCCGCGCGGTTTGCGGGTCATGCGCCAGCAGCGCGACGGTCGTGCTTTTGCCCACTCCCGGCCAGCCCTGAATCACGGTCACGGGGCGCATGTCGCCGCCGATGCCGATGCGCCGTTTGACCTCGCGCAGCGTTTCCTCGCGGCCAATCACCAGCGCGGGCAGCGGCGGCATGATGTAGGCCGCTGTCTCCGCCGCCTGGGTGGCGGTGTCGCGCGCTGTGTGTTCGCGCTGGATGGCTTCGTAAAGCCGGGTGGTTTCGCTCTCTGGCGGGGTGGCGAGTTCCGCGTCCAGTATCTCGCTGCACTGCTGATACTGGCGCAGCGCCTCGGTGCGCTGGCCGGCGGCGGCGTACAGGCGCATCAACTGGCGGTGGGCGGGTTCGTGGAGCGAATCGATCGCCAGCCACTGGCGCGCGTACCGGATCGCCTCGTCATAGCGCCCGGCTTCGGCGTAGTAGCCGGAAAGCCGCCGCTGCACCTCGGCATTCTCTCGCCGCAGCCATTCGCGCTGCGCCCGCTGCCAGTCTTCATAAGCCGGGCTGTCTGGCAGGTGAAAGCCTGTCAGAAAATCCAGTTGGTACAGTTCAGCAGCCTGAAGATAGCGCCCGGCACATTCGTCGCACAGGCTGTCCGGGCTGTGGGCGTGGGCGCTGCTTTGCGCCAGCAGCGCGCTAAACGCGCTGACATCCACCCACACCTGTTCCTCTCGCAGCGCCAGTGTCATCCGGTCGGCCTTCAGCCATTCAACCGGGATGGCGGTCGTCAGGGCGCGCAATGTGCTGCGAAGCGCGGAACGCGCGTGTTCGTCGTCAAGCTCCGGCCACAGCAGGCTGGCGATGATGTCGCGGCTTTGCGGCTGGCCGCTCAACGCCAGATACGCCGCCAGCGCCAGCCCTTTACGACGCTCTACCCTGACCGGGCTTCCCTGATATTCGATTCTTGGTGTGCCGAGCAGATAGACCTGTACATCGGTCATGAGGACGTTTACTCCGTCACGCTGCTGTCCCGCTGTCGTCACGCTCACTCCCTATACTACCACCAAACGCAAAAGCGGAAATGTTACGACGATCATTATTGAGGACAGTAAAAATGGATATGCAGAATGTTATGACACCGACCACGAAAGCAGCGTGTCCTTACGATGTGGAGGCGACCCGCGCGGAATTCCCGGTTTTGCAGCAGGAGCATCACCCCGGTGTGCCGCTGGTCTATCTGGACAACGCGGCGACCAGCCAGAAGCCGCTGGCGGTCATCACCGCGCTGGATGATTACTACCGCCGTTACAACGCCAACGTTCACCGGGGCATCCACCGCTTAAGCGAGGAGGCGACCGCCGCCTATGAAGGGGCGCGCCTCAAGATTCGCCAGTTCATCAACGCGGCCAGCAAGCGCGAGATCATCTTTACGCGCGGGACGACCGAGGGCATTAACCTCGTGGCGCAGACATGGGGGCGGGCGAACCTGAAGCCGGGCGATGTGATCCTCTCGACACAGATGGAGCATCACTCGAACATCGTCCCCTGGCAGCTTCTGGCGGCGGAAAAGGGGCTGACGGTGCGTTATGTGCCGGTGCTGCCAGACGGCACGCTGGATATGGCGGCATACGCGGCCTTGCTGCGTGATGCGCCAGTAAAGCTGGTGGTGGTCACGGCGGTTTCCAACGTGTTTGGCACGGTGAACCCGGTGGCGGAAATGGCGCAACAGGCACACGCGGCGGGCGCGCTCATCCTCGTGGACGCGGCGCAGGCGGTGCCGCACATGCGGCTGGACGTGCGCGCGCTGGATGCCGACTTCGTGGTGTTCAGCGGGCATAAGATGCTCGGTCCCACAGGCAGCGGCGTGCTGTATGGTAAACGCGCCCTGCTGGAAGCCATGCCGCCCTGGATGGGTGGCGGCGATATGATCGCGCGGGTGCGGCTGGAGGGCAGCACGTGGAACGACCTGCCCTACAAGTTCGAGGCCGGGACACCGCCCGTCGCTGAGATGATCGGGCTGGGGCAGGCGGTGGATTACCTCGCCGCGCTCGGCATGGAGGGCATTCAGGCGCACGAACACGCGCTGCTGGCGTATGCGCTGGAACGCCTCGCCGAGGTGCCGGGGTTGACGCTGTACGGCCCGCCGACGGCCAACCGGGGCGCGGTCGCCACCTTCACCATGCAGGGCATCCACACGCACGATCTGGCGCAGCTACTGGACGCAGACGGCATCGCTATCCGCGTGGGGCATCACTGCGCCATGCCGCTGCACGAATGTCTGGGCATCCCGGCCACCGCCCGCGCCAGCTTCTACCTCTACAACACCTTTGCCGAGATAGACGCGCTGGTCGCGGGGCTGCATAAAGCCCGGCGGTTGTTCGCGCTGTAACGCGCGGGGAGGGGTTTTATGCACGAGATATATCGCGGCAGCATCCTCGATCACGGGACGAACCCGCGCAACCGGGGCGTGCTTGACCCGGCAGACGTGGACTACGAAACCAATAACCCGCTGTGTGGCGATAACCTGCGGCTGACGCTGCGGCTGGATGCCGCCGGGCGGGTCACGGCGGTGGGATGGGCGGGCGAAAGCTGCGCCATCACGCAGGCGGCGGCCTCGCTGCTGGGCGAGCGCATCGTCGGCAGGTCGCGCGACGACATCCGCCAGCTTTGCCCGCAGGATATTTTCGACATGCTCGGCGTGCCGATCCCGCCCAACCGAACCCAATGCGCGCTGCTCTCGCTGAAAGCGCTGACTATCGCGCTCTATGGGCCGGATGAATGGTACAGGCACGAGGACGAGGACGAAGCGTAACCGGAACGGCTCTGTATCAGAAGCGGCTTACCGAACAGGAAGCCTGAGAAAGCGAGGGTGTCATGAAAGCGTTTCAACCTGTACAGGATACCGTTTGTTTACTGGCCGGGGTGCGGCCTACGCGGTGCGCCCCGCCCGGCGAACCCTTCAACATCCCGGAAGCGTCTGAAGCCTCTGCAGAAGCCCGTCACGCGCCCGCACTCACCCTGCGGGCGCGGCTGGCGCGCGCCTTTACGAAAAGGTTGGTTGAGGCGGCTGCTTCCCCGTTGGAGTCTCCATCCTAGACTGATTTACTCAGGGTGATCGCGCCGAAATCAACCGCGTGGTTCGCAGGCTGTCGTCACGCCTCAGTAGGGGCGACCCGCCGTGTCGCCCTACAGCTCTACCCTGTAGACCTTTTTAGATTTAATGCGCCTGCCCTGGTCCGATTTACCTCGTTTACTTCAAACAACCTCTGTTCCCTGTTATAGTTAAGCCCTGTTCCAAGTGTGCCATAGATTTAGATTTGCAGTGTTAAAGGGTTGCATACAAATAACCATGAATAACTTCACAGCACCGCAATACTGGGATGCCGCGCTCTATGACGACAAGCATCACTTTGTCTCCGACTTCGGCGAGGAGATGCTGGGGCTGCTTGCGCCGCTGGCCGGGGAACGCATTCTCGACCTCGGCTGTGGCACCGGGCATCTGACGCAGAAGATCGCCAGCGCGGGCGCGCAGGTCGTCGGGCTGGACAGTGCCGAGACGATGATCGCGCAGGCGCGCGCCAATTACCCCGATCTGACGTTTGTGGTGGGCGATGGCGCGGACTTTGCCTTTGACGAGCCGTTCGACGCGGTGTTCTCCAACGCTGCGCTGCACTGGATGAAGGCGAATCCGCCTGCGGTGGTCGCCAGCATCGCGCGGGCGCTGCGCCCACAGGGGCGGCTGGTGCTGGAGATGGGCGGCAAGTACAACGTGGCGCATATCTGGGGCGCGTTGAGCGACGCGCTGGAAAGCGCCGGCCATCCGCGCCCGGCAGAAAGCCCCTGGTACTTCCCTTCGATGGGCGAGTACGCCAGCCTGTTAGAGGCCAACGGCTTTTTCGTGCGCTACGCCACCCACTTCCGCCGCCCCACGCCGCTGCAAGGCGAGGCCGGGATGCGCCACTGGCTGGCGATGTTTACCAATAACATGCTACAGGCGCTGCCGCCCGCCCAACAGGAAAGCATCGTGTCCGACGTAGAAAAGCGTCTGCGTCCGGCGCTGTATCAGGACGGTCAGTGGGTGGCCGATTATGTGCGCCTGCGTATGATCGCTTACAAGGGACAGCCATGAGCGGGCAGCCGCTTTATGAATTTGGCGGCAGCGGGCGGGTGCTGCACATGGCGCTGGCGAATGGCTTCCCGCCGCTGACCTACACGCCGCTGCTGCAACCACTGACCGCGCGTTATCGTGTGGTCAGCCTGCCGCCGCGCGCGCTGTGGCCTGCGCCGGGGGCAGCGCCTACCGAACCCGGCTCATGGCACGAACTCAAGGCCGACCTGCTGGCCGGGCTGGATCAGTACGGGCTGGACGATGTGATCGCTGTCGGCCACTCGTTTGGCGCGGTCATCTCGATGCTGGCGGTCATCGAACAGCCGCAGCGTTTCCGCGCGCTGGTCATGCTGGACCCGGCGATGCTGCCCAGGCCCGCGATGGACATGATGCGCGAGGCGCGGGCGCAGGGTATCATGCCGCGTATCCCGCTGGTGCAGCAGGCGCTGGCGCGTGGGCATCGCTTTACCGATGAACAGGCCGCCTTCACTTACTGGCGCGGCAAGTCGCTGTTTAAGGACTGGACAGACGACGCGCTGTGGCTGTATACCCGCGCCATGACCCGCCCCGCCGACGATGGCGACGGCTTGCAGCTAAGCTGGCCGCGCGAGTGGGAAGCCTACTATTACATGAGCATGTATGCCGATAGCTGGGACGACCTGCCCCGTGTACGCGGCCTGCTGCCCACGCTGGTGCTGGCCGGGGACTCATCCGACACCTTCCAGCCGGAAGCGGCGGCGCTGGCGCGGGAACTGCTGCCAGAAGCAGCGCATGTCACCCTCTCCGGCGGCCACCTGTTCCCGCACAGCGCGCCAGACGCAACCCGCGCCGCGCTGGAGGCGTGGCTGCGGGAGAACGACTTATAACTGTGTTTCGACTTTTCTTTCTACAGGAGCGTTAAAATATGACCCGTAAAGTGCGCTGGGGCATCCTCAGCACCGCCAATATCGGCCTGACGCGCGTTGTGCCAGCGATGCAGCAGGCGGAGAACTGTGACGTGGTGGCGGTCGCCAGCCGCAGCCTTGATAAAGCGCAGCAGTTCGCGCAGCAGTTGAACATCCCCCGCGCTTATGGCAGCTACGAGGAACTGCTGGCCGACCCGGACATAGACGCGATCTACAACCCGCTGCCCAACAGCGAACACGCGCTGTGGAGCCTGCGCGCTGCCGAGGCGGGCAAGCCGATGCTGTGCGAAAAGCCGCTTGCCAGCAACGCGGCAGAAGCGCAGGGTATGGTGGACACTTTTAAGGCCAAAAACATCCTCTTTGCTGAAGCCTTCATGTACCGCTTTCATCCACAGACACAGCATGTCATGACGCTGCTGAAGGACGGCGCGATTGGCCGCCTGACGGCGATGTACGCGGTCTTTACCTTCCCCATCAGCAGCGAGGACAACATCCGCCTGAGCGCCCCGCTGGCGGGCGGCGCGTTGATGGACGTGGGCTGCTACTGCGTGAACGTCATGCGGTTGATGGCGGGCGAGGAGCCGGATCGCGTTTCGGCGGTGGCGCAGTTTGGCGAGCGTTCTGGCGTGGATGAAACGTTGGCCGGGGTGCTGGGCTTTCCGTCCGGCGCGGTGGGGCATTTTGATTGCAGCCTGCGGACGAGCTTCCGCCACACATACGAACTGCGCGGCACCGAGGGGCGCATTACGGTGGATGAGGCGTTTGTCATGAGCGCGGATAAGTCCACCATGATCCGCCAGTGGCGCGGGGGCGACTATCACGAGATCACCATCCCGCCAGCCAACAGCTACACGCTGATGGCCGAGGACTTCGCCGAGGCGCTGCTGGACAACCGCCCGCCGCGTTATGACCCGCAGGACGGCGTGAACAATATGGCGGTGATTGACAGGCTGCTGGCCGCCGCGCGGATGTAGTTAACCCTGCTGCGCCTCAACCTGATAACGAGTGCGGAACTTGTTATCGCCCATCGAGTACGGCTCACCCTGCGCGCCGATGACCAGCCAGCGTCCGGGCGGCACCAGCACCGGGCGCGGGCTTTCCAGCGTCTGCACATAGACCGGGCGGCTGAGGCACTGCGCCCATACGCCCGCGACCTTGTAATACGGCAGGCAGCCGTGCTGCATCAGATGGGCTTCGGCCTCGCTGGGCTGCCAGCCGATTTCGTCCCAACCGCTGTAAGTTTGCAGGAACAGGTCGCGCCGCACCGGCCAGTGGTCATAGTCCTCAAGGTTAGGACGCGCCACTGTGCCGGGGTCGTAACAGATAATATCTCCCCGCCCGGCCACCAGTGTTTCCAGCGTGACCTCGACGCTTTTCGTCTGGGCGATCATCATCGCCATAATCAGCCGCTTGCGTGTCGGGTAGTAGTGAAAACCAACTCCCTGTAATTCCTGCTCGTTCCATTGACGCTGGCGTAATACCCGGATGATGGGCATAGAGTGCTGCTCCCGGAGTGTTGTCGTTTCTTATATACATTATATGAGCTTGATCGTAGTAAGAAAATAACCTTACTTATAAATTTTATAAAACACCTATAAATTTTTAGAAACACTTTTGGGTTCTGTTGGCCTTTATGTTTGGGCGGTATTTCGGGTAACGGACGCGATATATCGCGTCCTCTACTGTAGGGACGACATACATTGAGTATCTGGAGAGTTGACAGCTTTTCAGGTACACTAACGGGGTATTGTCAGGCCCGTTATTGGAGATTTTTATGGCAACTGATTCCCGCTCCTGGTTTTACACCACACCCGAACCGCGCCCATATTATATCGAGGAGCGCGTGAACCACACGCTGTGGAAAAACCGCCTGCAAACCCTGTTTATGACCTGCACCCAGGCGACCACCCCCATCAGGATGGAGGGCATCTGGCAGGGCAGCCCGATCAGCTTTGAGTGGCAGCCGGGCAAGTATTTTATCCTGACCACCGCGCAGGAAAGCAAGGAACTGATCGGCGTGCTGCGCCAGATATTGATGATGCGCCCGGCGCTGTCTTATGACAGCCCCGAAGGCGGGCATGTCGTGGAATGGCACACTGAAAACCGGGAAGAGCGCTGGCGCGAGCTACAGGGCCAGCCGCACTATCAGGGCTTGCGGCGGCTGCGTAAGGATTAACGATGCTGTTGGTGAACGCATAAAACGATAGTACCTGTAGGGGCGAAGCGGTGCTTCGCCCAGGGCAAGTCACCGACTTGCCCCTACGAAAATGAACTCGCCAACAGCGTCATTCACCGGAACACCGCTGGATGACCGGAGGGGGGCAGAATACCGTCTTTTGCCTCCCTTTCTTCATATTCGTAAGTTTACGCTGCTACATTGCTTCTATGTGATAGAGCAGTTGTACAGGATGAGTGAGGAAGTTAACGAAATGGCAAAAACGGTCGTCCGTCTGAACAAGGGTTTTCGGACGGATATTCATGTGCGCGACCACACCTACCATGCTGACGAGCCGCTGGACGCGGGCGGCACGGATACCGCTGCCACGCCTACCGAGATGCTGTTGGGCGCGTTGGGGTCGTGCATGGCGATTACGGCGAAGATGTACGCGGAGCGCAAGGGATGGCCGCTGGAAGGCGTGGAGATCACGCTGGATATGGAGCGCTTCAACGCCCTCAGTTACACGGCTTATGTCGGTGATGCCCAATTCGTGCATGAGTTCCGTAACCAGATCACCTTTCATGGGCCGCTGGATGACGCGCAGCGCGCGCGACTGCTGGAGATCGCCGGGAAATGCCCGGTACACCGCGCGCTGGAGAACCCGGCGTTTTTTGTAGACGAACTGTTAAGCGCGGAAGCACAGTCTGCCGGGGATTAGCCCCTAGAGCGCGTTTGCAAATTCAAAAATGGACCTCCCCTCTCCATTCGATGGAGAGGGGGTGAGGTTCAGCCCACCGCCCCCACAAAAACAACGCTAAAAAGTTGCATGGCAGCACCACTCAGGCGCGGCGGGTCACATGGCCGAAGGTGATGTCGTAGCCGTCCGGGTCCTGCACGCCGAATTCCCGCGTCCCCCAGGGCGTGTCGTAAAGCGTAAAGTCAATCGTCGCGCCGCTAGCCTGGTATTCTGCATACAGCGCGTCAATGTCGTCTACCCAGAAATAGATGTTAGATGTTTTGTCGTGGATTTTCCAGTTCGGCAGGATGCGGTCTGGCGCGGCGGCCTGCGCCAGCATGACGGTATGCCCGTCGCGGGCGGCTATGCAGAAGTTTGGCGGGTCGCCATACAGCCGGACATCGTTAAAGCCCAGTTTATCGCGGTAGTAACTGGCTGCCGCGAGGACATCGGCGACGAGCAGGACGGGGGCGCTGGCGGTGATTCTGGCTTGGGACATGGCAAGACCTCCAATGGACACGCATGATTGATGTTAGAACAGATATTCTTAAAGGTCAATGTGAGTTCCGCGAAAGCCGCTTACACATACACCTTTCTTTTGTGCTTACGGTACAATCGGGACGATGACATTTTACGGCACACAAGGATGTACGTATGTCTGAACAGAGCTACCTGATTAGCGAAGACCTGAAAGAAGCGGAAGGCATGGTTGAGGGGTTAATCCCCTATCTGGAAAGCGGCGAAATCTACGGCAGGATCGGCGGCGGCGGTATCTTCGGCGGGGGCAACCAGCCCGCGCTGACCGCTGGCGCGTTGGAAATGCGGCTGCGGCGGCTGCGCCAACTGCGCGACCAGATGAACGCGGAACAGCAGGCGCGGCTGGACGCGCTGGAAGCCCGCTATAACGAGACGCTGCAGGACTGGCGCGCGCATTATGAGCAGCGGCTGCTGCGCGAAGCCAATTCCCGGCTGGATGCCATGCGCCCGTTCTTTCAGGAAACCACCGAAAACCCGCGTCTGGCGGATAGTGTTTACAAGCCGGAACTGCTGCGCCGCACCATCGTGCAGGACATTCTGGGCGCGCTGGAACGGCTGGGCGCAGACAGCAGCGAACTGAGCAGCAAGGCACGGCAGGTTGACGGACGCTTTCGCGGGGTCATCAGTCAGGCCGCGCCATTCCAGTGGGACGCACAGTTAGAACCGGTTTACCCGCAAAAGGATTACTGGTGGCTGTATCGCAAGCCGCGCGAAGTATAATCCTCGCGGCACTTTTTTTACTGGCAGTCTTTCTGGTCGTCAGCGTTGAGCTGGCGAACACGCCGCCCAGCGACGAAGAAGGCGTTAGCCTATGGGTCGTGCGCGACGCGGGCAGGCCGCCGCAGGGCTTTTCGCAGAGCGTGCAGGCCGCGCGTGACGGCATGACCACAGCGCGGACGCGGGCGAACGAACTGGCACGCCCGCCGCTGTATTACGTGCTGCTGGATGGCTGGACGCTGCTGGCGGGCGACTCGCTGTTCGCGGCGCGGCTGCCGTCGGCGTGGGTCGGGCTGCTGGCGCTGGCGCTGACATGGCGCATCGCGCGGCAGTTCATCGGGCGCTGGCAGGCATGGCTGGCGCTGGCGCTGCTGGCGAGCAGCCCGTTTTTTATCGCCTACACCCGCGAGGCGTGGCTTTATGCCGGGCTGTGGGTGCTGGTTTTACTGCCTGCGGCGGCGCTGGTGCTGGTGTGGCTCATCACGGAAGCCTCGCGTAAGGTTGACCTGTCGCATCATCGCTACAGGCTCGGCGTGCTGCTGGGGGTGATCGTCGCCGCGCAGTGGCTGCTCGCGCCCCAGCTTCTCGCGCCGCGCCCGGACTGGAACACGGCTGTCAGCGTCATGACCGCTGCCCGCCAGCCGCTTGAACCCGCCGTGATGCAGATAGACCCGCGCAGCCCGCTGGCCTATTACCTGCCCCGGCTGCGGCATGGCGTGACGCTGCAACTCGGCTGGCGCGAACTTACCCCTGACGACATGCGCGCCTACGCGGCGGTGATGGGCGAGGTTGACTCGCTGTGGGCGGTGCTGCCTGCGGCGGATGCCAGCAGCGCCGCGCTGCTGGAGGCGCTGGCCGCGCGTTACACCCTCAACAGACAGCATGACGCGGGCGGCATGGCCTTTTATCACCTGACCGCTAATCCCTGATAACCGCCAGCAGCGCCTCGTACTCCGCGCGTAAATGGTCGGCCAGACAGCCCCGCGCGCCTGTGACATCGCCGCTGGTCACGTACTTCAGGAAATGCTCGTGCGCCTCTAGCTGTGCCTGGCGGGCGCTGGCGCTGCGTGGCGCGCGCATCTGGCGCAGGTTTTCCAGCAGGCGCGCCTGATTGAGGATGTTGCTGAGGAAGGCGGCGGTCTGTGGGCGGTCGGCACGTCGTCCGAGTGTTTCGTGGAGCGTGAACAGCGGCGCGGCTGCCAGAAAGCTGTTCATCATGACGTGCTGCCGGGCTTCATCCAGCAGGCCGCGCAGATGATGATGATCGTCGCGCGTGAGCGCGGGCAGCGCCCATTCCAGCGCCGCGCCCTCGATCACCTGCCACAGGGTATAGACTTCTTCGGCCTCGGCGGGGGTGTGGGTACGCAGGTGAACGCCGCGCCGCGCACTTTTCACCACCAGCCCCTGCTGCTCCAGCAGGTGGAGCGCGTCGCGCACGGTGTTCTGGCTGACATGCAGTTCCTGCGAGAGGCTCAGTTCCACAAGCCGCTCGCCGCTGACGTAATCCCCCCGGTAAATGGCATCACGCAGGGCGAGCGCAACACTTTCGGCAAGGGTGCTGCGGGGCATAAAGCGATGCTTTCCAACAGTGTGTAAGTATTTCAAGCCATTGTATCTTTTCAGGGGAAATTGGGAAACAAAACAGGGGGTTTTGGGTTATAAGGTTTTCCGTAGGGGCGACCCGCCGGGTCGCCCCTACGGAAGATAAATCAGCGTTGACGGGCG
>CAZJSU010000016.1:0-54506 GCA_964548765.1 uncultured Anaerolineaceae bacterium | reverse complement strand
CGACTACGCTGTAATCACTGTACAAACCGCCTTCCTGAAGGCGCACTACCCCGCCGAGTACATGACCGCGCTGCTCACCGTTCACCGCGACGACTCGACCAAAGTGGCGGTCTTTATGGAAGAATGCCGCCGTCTGGGCATCGCCATCCTGCCGCCCGATGTCAACCACAGTATGCTCGATTTCGACATTCAGCAGCAGGAAGACGGCACGCCCGCCATTCGTTTCGGGCTGGCGGCGGTCAAGAACGCGGGTGTGGGGTCGCTCCAGCACATTCTGGACGCACGCGAAAAAGACGGCCCCTTCCGTGATTTGCAGTCATTCTGCCAGCGAGTAGATCTGCGCGCGGTGGGCAAACGGGCGCTGGAACACCTCATCAAGGTCGGGGCGATGCGCGATTTTGGCAAGCGCACCCAACTGCTGGCCGGGCTGGAGCGTATGATGAGCTACAGCGCCAATTACCACAAGGAAAAAGAGATCGGCCAGATCAATATGTTCGGTGGCGATACCAGCATGGCCGAGGAGATACTGGAAAACCTGCCGGACATGGCCGAAGTCTCCCAGCGCGATATGCTGACCTGGGAGAAAGAACTGCTCGGCCTCTACGTCACAGGCCGCCCGGTGGATAAATACAGCGAACAACTGCGCTTTGCCAACACCGCCGTGATTGCCGACCTCAAAGAGCAGGACGCGGCCATGAACGGGCGGCAGGTGGTCGTAGCGGGCGAGGTGGTCAGCCTGCGTAAGATTGTCACCAAAAACGGGGACATGATGTGCGTCATCCATCTGGAAGATTGGCATGACTCGGCGGGCGCGCTGGATGTGGTCATCTTCCCGCGCACATGGCTCACCTGTCAGGAGATCGTCACCGAAGGGGAAATCCTGCGCGTGGTGGGCAAATTCGACACCTCGCGCGGCGACCCACAGATCATCGCCGAGACGGTTGACCAGAACTTCAACATCGTTACGCCTGACATGGACGGCGGTTATTATCCGCGCACCGCGTCGGCCCCGCCCGCCTGGGCAGTGGACGACGATGCCCCGCCGCCCTGGGCGGTTGACGATGACGATATGCCGCCTACATGGGAGCCGGATGACGCGCCGCCCGCGCCGGTGTACGAAGCAGCGCCAGAGGAAAGCGCCCCCTCCACGCCGCCAGCAAACGGCAAGGAACACGTGTCCGCGCACACCAACGGCGGGAACGGCCACGACAGCTACTGGCAGCCCGCCGAAGACCCCGCAGCCATGCCGCGTTTCTTATACATCTGCCTGCACCGCACGGGCGACAGTGAACAGGATGCGCGCCGTCTGAAGCGCATTTCCAACACGCTGCTGAAGTACCCCGGTCAGGATCGCTTCGCTATTCTGGTGAAGTCGTCCGGGAAGACGGTCAGGATGGAGTTTAAGGAGCGCACGACGGGGGTATGCGACAGCCTGCTGCGGGAACTGGCGATGATTGTCGGCGAAAACAACGTCGAAGTCGCCGCTGAACTGGCACACTAAAATCGGGCGACCACTTTTAAGAAAACGGCCTTTGTCGGAAAACCCCCGACCCGCTAAAATATCTGCCCGACAAATCAGGGGCGTACCCTGATTTCTGGACGGCTTCAGGTAGGAGAAATCACAGCATGAGACGTGTTGCTGTTATGACGGGCGGGGGCGATGCGCCCGGTATGAATGCGGCCATCCGCGCGGTAGTGCGTACCGGGCTGGAACATGAGGTCGAGGTTTATGGCATTCGTCAGGCCTATACCGGCCTGCTGGCAGGCGACTTTGAACTGCTGACCAGCCGCGAGGTCAGCGGTGTCTTACAGCGCGGCGGGACGATCCTGCAAACCGCGCGTAACGAGGAATTTAAGACGCTGGAAGGCCAGCGCAAAGGGCTGCGACGGCTGAACGAACGCGGCATCGAGGGGGTGATCGTCGTCGGCGGCGATGGCAGCCTGCGCGGCGCATACGCGCTGCACAAGCTGGGGATTCCGGTGGTCGGCGTGCCTGCCAGCATTGATAACGACATCTGGGGTACAGACATGAGCGTCGGCGTGGATACCGCGCTCAATACCATTATTGACGCGCTGGATCGCATCCGCGATACCGCGACCTCGCACCAGCGGGCGTTTCTCATCGAAGTCATGGGCCATAACTGCGGCTATCTGGCGCTGATGTCTGGCATTCTGGGCGGCGCGGAGATCGTCATCACGCCGGAGCAGGAAGTCACTATGGAACAGGTGGCGGCGGCACTGGAAGATTCCTACGTGCGCGGCAAATCACACGCGATCGCGGTCATCGCCGAAGGCGCACCCTACACCACGACCGAACTGGCCGAGTACCTCGCCAAGCAGAAAAACGTCGGCTTCGAGATTCGCCTGTCAATTCTGGGGCATGTGCAGCGCGGCGGCGGCCCTTCGGCCTTTGACCGTCGGCTGGCTTCGTTTATGGGCATGAAGGCGCTGGAGGCGCTGCTGGAGGGGCAGTCCGGCGTGATGGTGGGGATGCAGGGACGCGCCTATGTCACTGTGCCGCTGGAAGAAGTGACCTCCAGAATACGCGACATCACGCCATCGTATTACGAACTGGCACGCATTCTCTCGCGTTAAGCGGGTTATTCACCGCAGACACTGATGTCTGCCACCCGGCCTTTAACCAGCGCGATAAACGCGGCTGTCGGCAGTCGAAGCTGCGTCCCGCGCTGCCCGGCGCTCATCATAATATGTTCATACTGTGTGGCGGACTGGTCGAGATAGACCTGCCAGTTTTTTTGCGTCAGCGCCAGCGAACTGATGCCGCCGACTTTTAACCCGGTCAGCCGTTCCGCGTCCTTATGCGCGGCCATGCTGACCTTTTTCACGCCCGCCGCCGCAGCCAGCTTCTTCAGGTCTAACTGGCAGTTGGCCGGGATGACCGCCAGCAGCGGCTTCGGGCTGCCCGATGGCTCGGCCACCAGCGTCTTAAAGACCATCTCCGGCGGCACGTTCAGGATTTCCGCCACTTCAACCGCGTCGTGCGCGCTCTCAGGGTAGGTCAGCGCCTCATACGGGATTTTGTGCTGTTCCAGCAGGCGCATGGAATTGAGTTTAGCCGCCATACCGGTCTATGTATCCTTTACCTGAAGGCGAATCTCGCCGCGCTGCGCCGCGCCCGGTTGCAGCACGAACACGCCCGTTCCCGGCACGCCCTGCTCGTACAGGTTAAAGCCGTCGCTGGCGTTGGTGACAGGCTCGACCGCGAAAAACGGTTTGTCTTCCGGCGCGTAGAGGACGACATGCTCGAAGATCGGGTCGCTGTACATGGCGATCTCGGTTTTCCACGCCGGATAAATGATACGCGCCGTCAGTGCTTCCTGCCTGCCTGTGAGCAGGTCGTTGTAAACATAGTCCCCCAGCGGGCGCAGCACCCGAAAGTCGAGATAGTCCGGGATCGCCACCGCCGCGCCAGTTGGCAGGTTGGCCTCCATCTCGTAATAGCGCTCGCAAGGGATCTCCAGCAGCACGCTCGCCCCGGTGCCGTAGCGCACGAAGTAGGGATGATGGCCGAATCCCGCCGGGTACGGTTGGCTGTCCTCGCTCGCCAGCGCCAGCCCCATGATGAACTCATCATCCTCAAGCCGATATTCCGCCCGCGCGGAGAAGGCAAACGGGAAGTTGATGTCGCCAAAATCGCGCGAGTCAAACGTCAGGCTAATGTGCTGCGCGTCCGCCTCGGCCACCTGCCACGCCCGGCGGCGTACATCGCCATGCTGCGCCACGCGCTCGGCTTCGTTGTTCGCCTCAAGCTGATACGCCTGCCCATTGAAGCGAAATTTCGCGGCGCGGATGCGGTTGGAATAGGGCATCATGATGAAGCTGGCGCACTTGCTGGGGTTGTCGTAATCGGCTTCGTCCGTCGGGCGCAGCACATCCACCCAGTCATCGTGATGACGTACCCGCCCGTAAGCGATTGACGCGCCTGTTCCCGGCAGAATGCCGACTTGCCAGTGGTCGTTCTGGAGAGCGTGAAGTTGTTGAGCCATGTTGACCTCTTATCTATACTGCCGTTTTGCCAGCCGCCCCAGAATGCCCGGCGCGAAGAGATTGCCCCACACGATCAGACGGTCAAACCAGCGCAGGATCACCCGCCTGGGCTGGCGCTCTGCCGCGCGGGCAATGGCCTCGGCCACCTGCTCGGCGGGCATGGTCGGCAGGCTTTCCCCGGTGCGCTTGCCTTCCCCAAGCCGCTTCTCGTTGAACTCGGTATGCGTGCGTCCGGCCAGCACATCCGTGACGGTGATGTTATCGGCTTCCAGTTCCACCCGCAGCGAATTGGCTAAACTGCTGACAAAGGCTTTGCTGGCGGCGTAGGTCGCCGCGTAGGGCGAGACGAGGTTGTACGAGACAGAGGACACGATGATGATCTGCCCGCCGCCGCCCTGCCGCATGGCCGGGACAGCCGTGCGGATACTGTGCAGCACGCCGTCCATATTGGTACGCATCACCGTTTCAATGTCCACCCATGCGGAGTCGGCAATCGCGCCACGATGCCCGATGCCCGCGTTCGCCACCAGCACATCCAGCCGCCCGAAGCGCTCAACCGTCTGCGCGACAGCGGCGTTCAGGGCTTCCGCGTCGGTTACATCGGCGACAATGCCCAGAAAGTCGCCGCGCGGCGCGGGCAGCGCGCTAATCCTGGCTTCCAGTTCCGCCAGCCGTTCCGCGCGGCGGGCGATTCCGGCGACATGATCGCCCCGGCGGGCAAAAGCCAGCGCCGCCGCCCGCCCGATGCCGCTGGATACGCCTGTAATGAAGATGACTTTTGGCAATACAACCCCCGGCCTGTGCCAGCGCTTCCGGTTAACTGGTTTTCACGGGTTCGGTTTCGCCATCCGTGCCAGCCTCCGCTGTGGGGCGGGCGACAGGCGGCGGCACGGGTGTGGGCGGCGCTGGTCGGGTGCGCGGCTGTGGTTCAAGTGGGGCGGGCTGCGCTTGGGTGGGCGCGGGCAGGGTGGCCTGTACGCTTCCCCCCTTCGCCCGCTTAAAGACGCAGAAGTACGACCGTCCCCACTTCGTCCCCGCCGCGAACAGCACATCGCCCTTGCCGCCGACCTGCGCGACAGGCTCCATGTGTACCAGTTCCCAGCCTTCCTCCCCAAGTTTATCGAGTTCGGGCATCAGGCTTTCGGCGGCGTATGGCGCAAAGCGCTTCCTGCCGGGGAAGCGCCGCCGCAGAAAATCCATCCGCTCTTTTGACCGGGCATTCGCTTCGATAAACGTCGTCAGGTATTCCCATTGTGCCATTGGCTTTTCAGGTCTCGGCAGACCTGCCCCCTTTCGTTTGTGATGGGACTGAAAATATTGAACCACAAAGGCGCGCAGAACACAAAGTCAGGTTCTCATGTCAACACCACTTAGATAAACGCGGGTTCCTGATACACGCCGAACACCTCGCGCATTACGTCGGTCATCTCGCCCAGCGTCGCGTAAGCCTTCGCCGCGTCAATCAGGTAGGGCATGACGTTCTCGCTGGTTTCACAGGCCCGCCGCAGCGCGTCCAGCGTTTGCGCCACCTGCGTGTTATCGCGCTCCGCCCGCAGGCGTTCCAGCCGCGCCACCTGCCGCTCATAGCCCTGCGGGTCCATCTCCAGAATGGGTATCCGCACTGGCTCGTCGCTGACGTGCTTATTCACGCCGACGATGTAGCGCTGTCCGCTGTCGGTCTCCATCTGGTAACGATAGCTGGCATCAGCAATTTCCTGCTGGAAGAAGCCGGCTTCAATCGCGGGCAGCACCCCGCCGAGGTCGTCAATCTGCCGGAAGTAGTCATAAACAGCGGCCTCGGTTTCGTTGGTCAGCGCCTCGACAAAGTAACTGCCGCCGAGCGGGTCTACCGTGTTAATCACGCCGCTTTCCTCGGCGATGATCTGCTGTGTCCGCAGGGCAATCGTCACCGCCTGCTCGCTGGGCAGCGCCAGCGCTTCGTCCATGCTGTTGGTATGCAGCGACTGGGTGCCGCCCAGCACCGCCGCCAGCGCCTGAATAGTCACCCGCGCGATATTGTTCTGCGGCTGCTGCGCTGTCAGGCTCACGCCAGCCGTCTGCGTGTGGAAGCGCATCAGCCACGAGCGTGGGTTTTTCGCGCCGAAGGTCTGGCGCATCTCGCGCGCCCAGATGCGCCGCGCCGCGCGCAGCTTGGCGATTTCCTCAAAAAAGTCGTTATGCACGTTAAAGAAGAAGCTGAGGCGCGGGGCGAAGTCGTCAATATCCAGCCCGCGATCCAGCGCCCAGCGCACATATTCCAGCCCATCGGCCAGCGTAAAGGCCAGTTCCTGCACGGCGGTGCTGCCCGCCTCGCGGATGTGATAACCGCTGATGCTGATGGTGTTCCACTGCGGCATCTGCTGCGTGCCGAACTCAATCGTATCCGTCACCAGCCGCATCGAAGGCTCTGGCGGGAAGATGTATTCCTTCTGCGCGATGTATTCCTTCAGGATATCGTTTTGCAGCGTCCCGCGCAGCTTCTCCCGCGCTACGCCCTGCTTCTCGGCGGCGGCGATATAAAACGCCCAGATCATCGGCGCGGGGCTGTTGATCGTCATACTGGTCGAGACTTCGCCCAGCGGGATGCCATCAAACAGGATTTCCATGTCCTTCAGCGAGCTAATCGCTACGCCACACTTGCCAAACTCGCCCAACGCTTCTGGCGCGTCGGTGTCATAGCCCATCAGCGTCGCCAGATCAAAGGCGACCGACAGCCCCATGTTGCCCTGCTCCAGCAGATAACGATAACGCGCGTTGGTTTCCTCGGCGGTGCCAAACCCGGCGAACATACGCATCGTCCACAAGCGCCCCCGGTGGCCGCTGGCGTGAATGCCGCGCGTATAAGGATATTCGCCCGGCAGGCCGAGATCGTCTTCATAATCCAGATCGGCCACTTCCAGCGGTGTGTACACCCGTTTGATCGGCACGCTGGAGGTGGTAATAAACTCCGCGCGGCTTTCCGGCATCCGGCTCAGCGTCTGTTTAAGCGTGATCTCTTCCCACTGCCTGCGCGCCGTGTACAGTTTTTCCAGTTTCTTCTTGTCAAACGCCATAAAACTCAACTCCAACCCTGTTTTCCCCCCATTATACCCGCCAATTTGCGCTCAGACCCGCGATGCTCACCAAACTTTAGCCACAATCAGCGCAAAGTCGCGTATAATGAGGCGGTGAAACTTTTATGGTTATATAGTACCCGGAACAAAAATGAATCAACGAATCTACGCCGCAGCGTTCATCGTCCTTTTTACCCTTAGCCTGCTGTTCACCAGCGCCAGCGCGCACGACGACCCGCCCGTCGGCACGCCGCACGTTCATGATGAGGTCACGCTGGCCGAAACGCCCACTTATTACCGCGATGTGAAACCCATTATTGACCAGCACTGCATCGGCTGTCATGCACCGGGCCAGATCGGTTACGCCAGCGCGCCGCTGGATGAGATAGACGTAGTGGTAGACGGCGCGGCGGACATCGCCTTCTACGCGCAGGAAGGGTATATGCCGCCCTGGATGCCGGGGCCGGATACCGTGCCGCTCAAGAACGAGCGCGGCCTGAGCGCTGAGGAAATCGCCATCCTGACCGCGTGGGCAGCAGCAGGCGCGCCGCTGGGCGACCCCGCCGCCGCAGCCACCCTCCCCACCGTTGACATTCCGCAGGTGCGGGCGGATATGGTGCTGCAACTGGACGCGCCTTACACCCCCGACACGCGCAACGAGGATGATTACCGCTGCTTCCTTTTCGACCCCGGCTTCACCGAGCCAGCTTACGTGACCGCTTATCTGTTCGAGCCGGACAATCTGGAAATCGCGCATCACGGCATCCTGTACCAGATTGACAGCCAGGCGCGTGAACGCGCTTTCGCCAGAGATGGCGAAGACGGCCAGCCGGGCTGGTCATGCTATAACACCACGCATCTGGGCGGGCGCTATGAAACGATGGTCGGCACATGGGCCCCCGGCACCACCCCGGTGTTCTATCCGGCGGGCAGCGGCTACAAAATTGAACCCGGCGATCTGTTCGTCATGCAGATGCATTACAACACTTCCGCCGGGGTCATGCCCGACCACACTCGAATCGCGCTGCAACTCGCCGAACCGGGCAGCTTCGTGGTGCCGCTGTGGACAGCACAGCTACAGGCTCCGGTCGAAATCCCCTGCCCGGCAGGAGTCACGGACGAGGCTTGTGATCGGGCTTACGCGGTGCGCCATGCCGCGCAGCGTTATGGCAGCGAGTTCTACCAACGCCCGGACGCGCTGCTGCATATGTGCGATAAAACACTGGCGCGTGATTATGCCGACCTCGACGCTGCTCACGCCATCAGCAGTTGTGACACGTCTGTTCCCTTTACCGTCGTCGCCGTCGAGGTTTTCGGCCACATGCACGAACTGGGTAAAAGCCTGCGTATCGAACTCAACCCCGGCACGCCAGAAGCACAGGTGCTGCTTGATATTCCCAAATGGGACTTTCACTGGCAGGATCGTTACCAGTTTGCCGAGCCGATCACGATAAGGCCGGGCGACGTGGTACGCATGACCTGTGTGTGGGACAATACCCTGAGCGAGAACCCGCGTTACATCGTGTGGGGCGAAGGCACAGGCGACGAGATGTGCTTCGGCACAGTGACGCTTGTCGGCCTGCCGTAAGCGCGGTCTGAACGACCTCTGTGGGCGGGTCACGGCACCCGCCCACCACTTCTGCAGCAGCGCCCCTTCCCTCCCTTCTTTCGACCCATTTGCAAACCCCACACCTGACCCATGTTTCATCATACGCCTGTGTTACAGTAAAAATTAAATTTCTGTCGCAGTTGTTATGAGGAGACGTGTGTCATGATGCAGCAGCCCAAACCCCCATTCCCAAAGCAGCATCAGGAAAAGCCGGGCATTGAGTCAGAACTTGAGCCACGCCCGCATTACAAAGCGCCGCTTTATCGCGGCTCTGGCAAACTGGAAGGCAAGGTCGCGCTGATTACAGGCGGCGACTCTGGCATTGGCCGCGCGGTGGCGGTGCTGTTCGCCCGTGAAGGCGCGGACGTAGCGATTGTGTACTTGGACGAAGAACAGAGCGATGCCGAAGAAACCCGCCGCGCGGTGGAGGACGAAGGCCACGAAGCACTGCTGATCCCCGGTGATGTGGTGGATAACAGCTTCTGCGAGCAGGCGGTGCAGAGGGTCGTAGAACAGTTCGGCCAGCTTGATATTCTGGTCAACAACGCCGCCTACCAGCAGCACCAGACCTCAATCGAGGAACTGACGCTGGAACAATGGGAACACACCTTCAACGTCAACATTCACGGTTACTTCCGCATGGTCAAGGCCGCGCTGCCCCACCTGCAGGAAGGCAGCGCCATCATCAACACCGGCTCGATCACCGGGCTGGAAGGCAGCAAGGAACTGCTCGATTATTCCGCCACGAAGGGCGCGATTCACGCCTTTACCAAGTCGCTGGCGCAGCACCTCGTCGAGCGCAGGATTCGCGTGAACTGCGTCTCGCCGGGGCCGGTCTGGACACCGCTGAACCCGTCCGACAGGCCAGCGGAAAAGGTCGCCAAATTCGGCCAGAAGCAGCCGATGAAGCGCCCGGCACAGCCGGAAGAAGTCGCGCCTGCTTACGTCTTCTTCGCCTCAGAAGCCGACTCCAGTTATATCACAGGCGAAATCCTGACTCTGCTTGGGGGAGAGACAACGGCTGGCTGATCCCTGCGCCAGTCGTTCCAGACGACGCGCTTCGCGCCGCTTGCGCCGTTCCTCGCGGCGGCGCTGGCGTTCTTCAGGAGAAAGCGGTGCTGGTGGGGGCGGTTCTTCGGCCAGCACCGTGATGTTTTCGGCAATGCGATAACCATCGCCCACTGGCTCCCCGCCCACAGTGACAGGCACACGCGCCTCGCTTTGCAGGTCGTAGAAGCCAAACCACAGCGAATAATCCTCGCCCAGCGGCGGCAGTTCGCCCGCTGGCAGGCGCAGACGGCGCTCGTCTATCACGAACTCGCCCGCTTCCCAGACCAGCGTGGAGTAGTAACGATCATCGTCAAATTCCGGGCTGACCAGCGGCCCATCCCACGCCGCCCACACCTGACCCTCGCTATCGCGCAGATGCAGGTACAGGGTGTAATCGGCAGGCGCGGCGGCCAGCACCTGCCAGTAAAGTTGCAGCACGATCGTGCGCCCCGGCCAGAAGGTTGTCCCGCCGATACCATGCCCGCGATAACGCGCAAAATCGCCAAAAACCACCGCCGCCGCCGGGTCGTGGATCATCTCCGGCTCGGCAAAGCGCCGTTCCAGATGAAGCTCATACACCTGATAGCGGAAGATGCCGTCATCCTTGCCCCATGCGCGACGCATGATGTTCTCAACCGTCGTGCCTGTACGCGCGAAAGCGCCCACCACCTGATTACGCTCAATCGGCACCGACTCATACGCGCCATCACTCTCCGGCGAGCCGTAGACGAGGTACTGCACGCCTTCCAGCGCATCAAAGCGCGTCGGCGCTTGGTCGGTGCGAATGTCGGCCAGCGGGAAGAAGAACGGCAGCCGCACCACCCCCGGCGCGACCACCACCAGCGGCTCGTCGCTTTCCTGTTCATGAATGTGAAAGCCCTCGACCACGTTCATCAGCGCCGCGTTGCCACTGGCGTAGCGGGCGTTGTCGTCCGGCAGCGCGTCCGTCCACAACCAGTCCCACCCGGCGTTGGGGTCATACAGCGGCGCGATCACCCCCGGCACGGCCAGCAGCAGTAACACGGCGGCATACGCTGGCCGGACGCGCCGGACGCGCTCCGGCGTGAGCCAGTAGCCCAAAATCACCGCTGTCGGCAGCAGAAGCAGCGGCACAATGGCAAACGACAGGCGGTAGTGATAGCTGTAGGAATAAAACCACGTCACGAAATAGGGCAGCGCCAGCGCCAGCGCCCAGCCGGTTTTGGCGATGATACCCCGCGCCACAGCAGAGGCCGCGCCGATCAATGGCCGCAGCGCCAGCCACAACAGCCCCACGCCCGCGCCCAACAGCACCCACTCCACCGGCCCCATGCGATGCGCCAGGATGTTGGCGGGCTGCGCGTGGAACGTGATGAGCGTGGGCAGCACCCCGGCCAGCAGCAGCGCCAGCCCGACCAGCACCCGTCGTGTATTCGGCTGGACGCGAAACGGCCCGAAATAGAGAAACACCAGCAAGATCAGCAGCGCCAGCAGCAGCCAGCCGAACTCCGCGCCGCTGCGCGAAGCCTGCGTCAGCCAGAAGCCTGTCGGGAACACCAGCGGCGGATGACCGAACGCCATGTTCCGCACATACCACGCGCCGCCCAGCGGGACACAGGCCACGCCAGTAATCAGCGCGACCTCGAAGCGCGGCCACCACGCCCGCCAGTCAAAGCGCACGCGCAGCAGGTCAATCGCTGCCAGCAGCATCACGCCCCACACAAACGCCCCGGCGGTCGGCTTCGTCCACAGCGCCGCGCCCAGCAGCAGCCCGGCCAGCAGCGCATAACGACGGCGAAACGTCGTGCCTGTCCACGCCATGAGGAAAAAGGCCGCCGCCGCCGTGAACAGAAACGTCTGCGGAATTTCAAGATCGCCAAAGCGCGACCACTCGCCCATGTGTGGGTACAGCGCCCAGATCGCCGCCGCGAAGATGCCCACCCGCCGCGTGAACAGCCGCGCCCCCAGCACGTACACCGCCAGAATGCTGCCCACGTTCAGGAACGGCAGCACCGCCCGCGCCGCGTGATCGTCAATGATTCCGCCTAGCGCAAGCTGCGCGTAGGTGTATTGAAGCTGCAAAAACTGTGGGTAATAATCAATCTGCGGCGGGATATAACCGAGCAGCGTGTACAGCCGCCCCTGATAGCCATAGACCCAGAGCGCGTCATACGCGGTAAACGGCCAGTAGGCGATCACCAGCCAGCGCACCACCGTTGCGCCGACAATCAGCGCCAGCAGCAGCTTTTCGTCAAAGGCAAGCGGCACATGCTCCGGCGCGGGAGCCGCTTCAGGCCGCCGCTTGCGCCACGCGATCACCACGCCCCCCACCGCCAGCAGCAGCGTTCCGCCGAGGATCAGGTCGAAGCGCAGCAGCGGGTTGCCCTCGCCGCCCAGTGTGCCGAGGACGAGCATCCATGCCGTGAGCAGCGTCGGCCCGAAGGCGAAAGCAAGGCACAGCACCAGCGCCCTATCGCGCCAGTCGCGGCGCGGCAGCAGCGCCAGCGCCCACGGAACCCCTATGCCGAAATACACCCACAAAAAAGCTGGCGTGGCCGCCAGCATCGAATTTATCCAGTACGCCATCGTAACCACAAAACTTCCAGCAAGTACGCCAGCCCCAACGCGGCCAGCAGCCCCAGCGCCGGGAAAGCCGGCACATAGTAGCGCTGCCATTCTAACGGAGTCAAGAGCAGAGTCAGGCCGATCATTACCAGCGCCCACCCCGCGACCAGTAAGCGCGTCGAGGCCGGGACAGACGAAACGCGCCACAGCGCCACAAAGCCCGCGATAACCAGCGCCAGAAGGGCCAGCGCGCCGATGCCAGAGCCGCCGATGCTGACCCCGCGCCACAGCGTGGACTCATAGCGCGTGATCTGGTCGCCCACGTAAGCCTCCCAGCCCGCCGCCTCGTAATACTGCGGCAGCGCGACCAGCGCCTGCCGCGCGAACCCGCCGACCTGTTCCAGCAGGCCGTCATAATGACCAAAAAACGCGGCTTGAATTTCCAGCAGGTTTTGGCGCAGTTCCAGCACTTCCTCCGCGCGGCCCACCGGCTCATCCCACCACGCCGGGTTCAGCGCCAGAAAGACCCCCACCACCAGCCCGCCCGCGACGAAAAGCTGTGTCGGCGCGCGGTAGGTCAGGTTTCCGCCGGGATGCAAAATGCTGCCCGCCACAACCGCCAGCAGGCACCCGCCAAAAACAACCGTCACGGCAAAGAGCGCGGTATGCTTGCTCGCCAGCGCCAGCCCGCCCGCCACGCCCATCAGCAGCGCTGTTCGCCATGAGTATGTGCGTAAAAACCACACCCCGGCCAGCACCACCAGCAGCGAGAAAAAAAGCAGGCTGCCCTCCATCATCGCCCGCCGTCCGTTCAGCAGCAGCGCCGGGCTGAGGGCGTAGTACGCGCTGGCGAGATAAGCGGCAGGCCGCCCGCCCGCCTCGCGCCCAAGCGCGAACATCACGACCACTCCCGCCGCTGTCAGCAGCGCCGACGGCCAGCGCGCCGCCCGCAGCAGATCGTCCGCCGGAAAGTGACCTGTGCGCTGGTTGTAGTCCCAGTCCGCGCCCCAGTCCCATGGCTGGTTGAGCGCATCCGCTGTAAAGCCGCCCACATGCCACGCCAGCCCGATCAGGTACTTGTTGATCGTGCCGTTCACCAGCCGCAGTTCCTGCTGTGCCGGGTCTGGCGGGTTCTCGCGGTAGGCCACCGCGTCCAGATCACGCGCGATGAACTGGTCAGCATAATCACGGCTCATGGCAATCTGGGTGGATTCGTCAGCGTGGAATGGCACAAGTGTGGTGCCGGCCAGCACGTAAATCACCAGCGCGGCCAGCCACAGCACGTCAAACAGGGTTCGGCGGTTCAAGAGTGCGTCTTTCATGTTCACAGGCGCAGTATAGTAACTGATTTGCCGCCTTCTGAGAATGTCGCTTTTCCTGCGCCTGCTCTACGCGGTGCGCGTTTAAAAACTCTAACGTAGATGATTCACGACTGACAGCATTTGAAACGCATAACGGCAATGATAGCAGGAGGACGGAAGATGGTCACCAGAGAGAAGAACGATGTCGAGCAGTTAAGGGGCATCCTCTCACAGTTCTCGCCGGATGTCATCCGGGAAGCCATGCAGGATTACGACGACAGCGCTGAGGTCAGCAAAGGCGCGCACCTGCGCAAGAGTTACAAGGACTTCCCCGACCCCGGCCCAGAAGTCCCGGTCGAGGCCAGCGCGGCGGTGGTCGAGCTGGATGAAGTGTTCGACATCGAGCGCATTATCGGCGTGAACAATCTGCTGCCGGTGCATTTCCTTGAGGAAGGCGCGGTGGTGCAGCGGGCTGTGGCACGGGTGACGCTTAAGCAAGCCTATTCGGGCCTGCCTGCCGGGTCGGGCTGGGCGACTGGTTTCATGGTTTCGCCTTCGCTGTTCCTCACCAACAACCACGTCATCCCGGACAAAGCCTTCGCCGCCAAAGTCGAGGCACAGTTCCTGTATCAGTACGATTATCTGGGCAATCTGCAAGCGGTGGACGCTTACCAGTTCGACCCGGACAGCGTGTTCCGCACCAACGCCACGCTGGATTACACGCTCATCCGCATGAAGAAGCGCTGCCGCCTTGACCTGCTGCGCCCCGCCGACACGCTAATCACGAATGGGGAAGCGCCGACGGTGATTGACCCCGGTGGACTGCGCCCGATTGACCCGATCATCCCCCCGCCGCGCATCTGGTGGCTGTGCCGCCACGCGGGTGATGTGCATGGGTACATCCAACTGCGCGACAGCCTGAGCTACGCGGTCAACCAGCACCTCAACATCATCCAGCACCCGTCCGGGCGGCATAAAGAAGTCGCGCTCCAGCAGAACCAGATCACCAACATCTACACCAACCACATCCGCTACACGACGGACACCGAACCCGGTTCATCCGGCTCGCCCGTGTTCAATAACGCCTGGGACCTGGTGACGCTGCATCACGCCGGCGGCGAGTTCAGCGGCGGCGTGTGGATCAATAACCAGGGTGTGCGGATTGACAAGATCGTGGCCGACATGCGCGCGCACTTCGGCGCAGGTCATAGTGTGCTGACCGAGCTTGGCCTGTAAGCCGCAAGCCAGCTTTTCACACAACAAAACCCCGGCGCATGTCGGGGTTTTTGGTATTGTTTTTGCAGCAGACAGCGGACGGCATGTATGCCGTCCCTACACCGCGCATGTTTTGTAGGGACGCGATACATCTCGCCCCTCTGCCATCCGCATTCAGGCGTAGGGGCGGGTTTGAAACCCGCCCGTGAAACCTCACCCCGCCTAGCCTGCGGCCATGCCTCCCCTCTCCCACAGGGACGCTTCGCGGTCCACTCGTGGAGAGGGGTTACGGGCGGGTCACAGCCCCTTCCCTACGCATACGTATCGCTTGCTCTGCTAACTACGGACAAGCCTTACATCGCCTCCGTCACAGGAAATACCCTCCAAACACAAAACGTCAGGCGACTAACGCATCGTCTTCTAACTGTTTCATGCCGCGACTCTGCGTATAAAGCACTTGTTTGTTGATAAGCTGTGTCGCCTTTAGCGCCTGGTCAATATCCACAGCGACATTTTCGATGATGCTGCGCCGGAAAGAAAGCCCGATCACCATGCCACCGGTGGTCTCAATATAAATGGTCAGTTTTTTAGAAAGCCAGTAGCTTACTAAAAACGCGATGCCCACGATGATAGCCATCACGCCGAACAGGGGCAAACGCATATTGAAAATACCAAAAAGCGTGATGAGTACCCCTGCAATGAGCAGAAATGCTGATTTTGTATAGCCGCAGTGTGTGCTGGCAATCATTGAAAGTGGCACAGTGTTATAAGTCATGCCAAAAAAGCTGGCCGACTTAAAATATAATATTTGCCGAGTCACCCTTAAGCTGGTTTCGACTTCCAGCCCCATACTGGTGAGCAGCCATGCCCCGATGCCGCTTTTACGTCCAACGATGTCTATCATGAGTTTGTTGTTTTCGTCAATTCGATAGCGGCGAAGTACAAGCGGCGGGCCGAATGAAGCAGCCTGGAAGATATTCATAATGCTCATAATTTTCCCCGATGAACTAAGGACTTAACACAATATGCTTATAACTAAATGATAATCACTATTTCATTAAAGGAAATAACATTTTATGAAAAAATAGTGAATTTCGTGATGAGCATACAAAAAGGCTCTACAGACAAGTAGAGCCTTACTTACAGGCATGAATTAGAAACGGGGACGGAACTTCAGGCCATCACCTCCGGCAGGCGGAGATACGGCCTGAGGAACTGCCCGGTGTAGCTCTGCGGCAGCAGCGCGACCTCCTCCGGCGTACCCATAGCGATCACCTGCCCGCCTGCGTCGCCGCCCTCCGGCCCCATATCCACCAGATGGTCGGCCACCTTGATAATGTCGAGGTTATGCTCAATGACCAGCACGGTGTTGCCATTGTCCACCAACTGCTGCAAAACCGCGATCAGCCGCTTCACGTCTGCCGCGTGCAGCCCGGTCGAAGGCTCGTCCAGAATGTAGAGCGTCTGCCCGGTAGCGCGCTTCGCCAGTTCACGGCTCAGCTTGATGCGCTGCGCCTCGCCACCGCTGAGGGTGGTCGCGGGCTGGCCGATGCGGATATACCCCAGCCCGACCGCTTCCAGCGTCTCCAGCTTGCTCAGGATGGTGGGGAAGTTGGCGAAGAACTCCAGCCCCTCGCTCACGGTCATGTCCAGCACGTCGGCGATGTTCTTGCCCTTATAATGCACCTGAAGCGTCTCGCGGTTATAGCGTGTCCCCCGGCACACATCACACACCACGTAAATATCCGGCAGGAACTGCATCTCGATCTGCAACTGCCCCTGGCCCTGACAGTTCTCACAGCGCCCGCCCTTCACGTTGAAGCTGAAGCGCCCGGCGCTGTAGCCGCGAATCTTGCTCTCTGGCAGTTCCGCGAACAGGGTGCGGATGCTGTCGAACATCTTGGTGTACGTGCCGGGGTTGCTGCGCGGCGTGCGCCCGATGGGACTCTGGTCAATGTTGATGATCTTATCAACCGCCTCGATGCCCTCGATGATGTCATGGTCGCCGGGGCGCTCCTTGCTGCCGTTAATGACCTGTGCCAGCCGCTTGTAGAGGATGTCCACCATCAGGCTGCTCTTGCCGCTGCCGCTCACGCCCGTGATGCACACCAGCTTGCCCAGCGGGATTTCGACATCCACGTTCTTCAGGTTGTTCTCGCGCGCACCGCGCACAACAATCGCCTGCCCGTTGCCGGGGCGGCGCTGCTCTGGCACATCAATGCTCAACCTGCCGGAGAGGTAAGCCCCGGTCAGGCTGTCCTCCACCTGCATGACCTCATCAGGTGTCCCTTCCGCGATGATGTGTCCGCCGTGTTCGCCCGCGCCGGGGCCGAGGTCAATCAGCCAGTCGGCCTCGCGCATGGTTTCCTCGTCATGCTCCACCACCAGCAGCGTATTGCCCAGATCGCGCATCCCCTTCAGCGTTTCAATCAGGCGGGCGTTGTCGCGCTGGTGCAGGCCGATGGATGGCTCGTCCAGCACGTACAGCACGCCGGTCAGGCGGCTGCCAATCTGCGTCGCCAGCCGAATGCGCTGTGCCTCGCCGCCGCTGAGCGACCCGGCGAAGCGTGCCAGAGTCAGGTAGTCCAGCCCTACGTCATTGAGGAAGCCCACCCGCGCCTCGATCTCTTTGAGAATCTGGTAGGCGATTTCCTGTTCGCGCGCGGTCAGCAGCGCGGTCTCGCCGTCCAGCCCGCGCAGCGCATACACCCAGCGCAGCAGGTCTTTCACGGGCAGCGCGCTCACCCGGTTGATGCTGGTATCCGCGACGGTGACTGCCAGCGCTTCCGGGCGCAGGCGGTTGCCCTGGCATGTCTGGCACGGCACTTTCGACATATATTCCTCGATCTTCTCGCGGATATAGTCGGAGCCTGTTTCCTGATAGCGACGGGTCAGATTGTTGACAATCCCCTCGTAACTGGTGGTGTAGCGGCGGTTACTGCCGTGACTGTTGGTGTAATGCACCTCAATCTTGCGCCCGTGTGACCCGTACATCACCACGTCGCGCTGCTCCTGCGTAAGCTGGTTCCACGGGGTATCCAGCGAGAAGCCATACACCCGCCCCAGCGACTGCATCATCCCCCACATCCAGCCCTGCTGTTCTTCAACATTGAAGCCGTTGGCATCAACCGCGCCGTCCGCAATACTCAGGTCGGGGTTCGGCACCAGTAGGCTGGGGTCAATCTCCAGCCGAAAGCCGAGTCCCTGACAATCCGGGCAGGCTCCCTTCGGCGTGTTGAAGCTGAACAGCCTCGGCTCCAGTTCCGGCAGGCTGCCATGCCCGTTGACACAGGCCAGATGCTCGCTGAACAGGGTGTCCTGCGGGTGATCGCTGTCGGTCACGTCGTTAATAATCACCAGCCCATCGCCCAGTTCCAGCGCGGTCTCAATCGAGTCCGTCAGCCGGGTTTCGGCGCTGCGGGCTTCTTCGGTTTCCGGGTCGTCGTAGTGCCGCATCACCAGACGGTCTACCACCACCTCGATATTATGAATCTTGTAGCGATCCAGCGTGATCTCTTCTTCAACGTCGCGCAGTTCGCCGTTCACGCGCACGCGCTGGAAGCCCGCCTTGCGTACTTCCTCAAAGACGCGCTCGTGCAGCCCCTTCTTGTTCTGCACTACGGGCGCGAGTATCTGGATGCGCGCGCCATCGGGGAAGGCCAGCACCGCGTCCACAATCTGCTGCGCGCTTTGCGCCACCACTTCCTCGCCGCACACCGGGCAGTGTGGGATGCCGATACGCGCGTACAGCAAACGCAGGTAGTCGTAAATTTCCGTCACCGTCCCCACCGTTGAACGGGGGTTCTGGCTTACGCCTTTCTGGTCAATTGAAACTGCCGGGCTTAACCCTTCGATCTGGTCTACATCCGGCTTTTCCATCTGGCCGAGGAACTGACGCGCATAAGCGCTCAGGCTTTCGACATAGCGCCGCTGCCCTTCCGCGAAGATCGTATCGAACGCCAGCGAGGACTTGCCCGACCCGGACAGGCCGGTAATGACGACCAGCTTATTACGGGGGATTTCGACATCAATGTTCTTCAGATTATGCTCACGCGCGCCACGAACAACAATCTTGTCCTGTGTCATGGATTATGCACCTGTGGGGTAACTTATCGTGGGATGTACAAGTGTTCTATTATAGCACTGTAGAATATTTGCGCAACTGTATGAATATACCAAAGCTGCGTAAACGCGGCCTTGTGGAAAGATTAAAACTTCGTAGGAAGCCAAATCCTCCCCTGACCAACGCCAATCTGCTAGGTTTTGATAGCTTCTCCATGCTATAGTGACCCGCGAACACTTGTGAAAAACTGAACAGGAAATTGTCATGCGTGACGTTGTGGTAATTGGTATCGGCCAGACACCGATTGGCGAACTGTGGGAGATGAGCCTGCGCCAACTGGCGACACAGGCGCTGCATCAGGCGGTGCAGGACGCGGGCATCGAACAGCCGCCGGAAGCGCTGTTCATCGCCAACATGCTCGCGCCGCGCCTGAGCAATCAGGCACATCTGGGGGCGCTCATCACCGATCATGCAGGCTGGCGCGGTATTGAGGCGGTTACTGTCGAGGCGGCCTGTGCTTCTGGCGGCGCGGCCTTCCAGCAGGCTTACCGCGCGGTCGCCAGCGGCATGATGGACGTAGTAGCTGTGTGCGGCGTGGAGAAGATGACCGACGCGACCACTGGCCCGGTCACATCAGCGCTGGCAACGGCGGCTGATGCCGACTTCGAAGGCGCACACGGCGCGTCATTCGTCGCGCTCAACGCCCTTATCATGCAGCGTTACATGCATGAGTACAACGTGCCACACGCGGCCTTCGCCCCCTTCAGCATCAACGCCCACCGCAACGCGGTCAACAACCCCAACGCCATGTTCCGCCGCGCGATCACCGAGAAAACTTACCACAACGCGCCGATGATCGCCGAGCCGATTAACCTGTACGACAGCTCGCCCATCTGTGACGGCGCGGCGGCGATGATTCTGTGTTCGCTGGAAATCGCGCACGACCTTGATGTAGCTGCGCCTGTGAAAGTGCTGGCAAGCGCCAGCGCCACAGACTGCCTCGATCTGGCAGGCAGGCGGGACATGCTTGGGCTGGAAGCGGCACGCGGCAGCGCGCAAAAGGCTTATCAGCAGGCCGGGCTGAGTCCGCAGGACATTGACGTGTTTGAGGTGCATGATGCCTTTTCGATCATGGCCGCGCTCAGTCTGGAGGCGGCGGGCTTCGCCAACCGGGGGCAGGGGACGCGGTTAGGGCTGGATGGTGAGATCACCATTGACGGCGGCATCCCCATCAGCACGATGGGCGGCCTCAAGGGGCGCGGGCATCCCGTCGGCGCGACGGGCGTGTACGAACTGGTTGATCTGGTCACGCAGTTGCGCGGCACAGCGGGCGCGAATCAGGTGCGCGATGCCGAGATCGGCATGACGCAGAACATCGGCGGCACCGGCGCAACCGTCGTCACGCATATCTTGCAGCGGGTGGTGTAGCGCGGGCAAAATGCGCGTTGGCTGAAACAAAAGACGCAGCGGTGTGCTGCGTCTTTCTGCATCGCCTATCAGGAACAAAACCTATTCCGGCGCGGGGGTCGCTGTCGGGCCGCCCAGCGGAGTCGCCGTTGGTGTAGGCGTGGCGTTGAGTTCCAGCGCGGTCCCTGTCGCCTGCATATCGGCCATCTGCTCGTTGAGCATCACATCGCCAAAGCCGCGCACCACCGACACCCACGTGCGCCCCGGCTTCATCATCATCGGCTGGTTGTTCCCGTAAAAAATCTGCAAGGCCGTGCCGGGGTTGCTGTAACACTCCCGCGCGATCTCTGGCGTGGCGGCGGGTTCGGCCTCAATCGTCGGCGTGGGGGTGACTTCGGCGTTACATTCGCGCTTCCAGAAGCCCTGATACCAGCGGCCATCGCGCACCAGCACGGCAGGCCCCTGCCCCCACAACTGAACTTCCATTGATTCATAATTTGCGCCGGGCGGGAACAGGTCGGGACGGCGCTCGTGCGGCACCTGAATAATCACCAGATTATCCGCCCATAGCTGCTCACCGTCGCCCGCGTCATAATGCGGCTTACTGTCTGTCCAGCGGGTATAGCGCCCGGTCGCGGGCTGATACTGCCAGCGGACATCGGTCTGCCCGTACCAGTCAATAAACACATCATTGGCCGCCGCGCCGCCGGGGTCGGGCGTGGCGTTGAAGGCAAAGCCGCGCGCCGGATAACCGGTGTTCACGTTACGCGCTGTCGCCAGTTCGCGCAGCGCGGTTGTATCGAGGAACAGCGTATGCTCAAACGCCTTGCCCTCCGTCGGGAAGCGGCAGAACCCGGCTTCCTCACAGTTATCGCCCTTCAGCGGCGAGAAAAACTGATAGACATAAGGCGAGCGCATGATAATGCGCTGGATCGGCTCGCTGGTGCCAGAGTACGCCAGCAGCGCGTTATACATCACGATCAGTTCCAGGTCGGGCAGGCGCGCGCTGCGTACCGAACCGACATGATCGGGGCTGTTGCTGCGGAAGATCGCCGCGAAGCGCGTCACCCCGCCCTCAGCCTCCAGCTCGAAGACCACATCGGCCAGATTTACGCCTGTCTGCGGGCGCACCACAGGCGGGAAGTTCGAGATTTTCACGATCAGGTTGCGCCGCGCCATCGCCTCCTCGTCCGGGTATGGCAGCCCGGTCAGCGGGTTCACGCCTTCGGGGTACGAAAACGGCCCGATAGGTGTCGGCGTGGGCGATGGGGTGCTGGTGGGCGTGCTGGTCGCTGTCGGCGTACTGCTCGGCGTAAACGTTTCGGTCGGGGTAAGAGATGGGGTAAAGGTCGCCGTCGGTGTTGCAGTGGGCGGGATCGGCGTATTGGTCGCAAAAGCGGGCGGGCGCGGGGTGTTCGTCCCCGGCAGCGTCACCTGCACCGCACTCTGGTTCGCCGCCGCTGGCACCGTCGCCAGCACGGAAATGAACAAAAGCATGATAATCGTAAACAGTGAAGCTCGTCGCATGTGCAGTCTTTCCGTCCTCTCGGTCAGCGGATACCCGTAAGAAGCACGACGCGAAAGTATACGTGCGCGATCAGGGATTGGACAGGGGCTTTTTAGCCCACGCCGTCTATAATAAAAGGCTGTTGAGAGTTCCAAAGTAAGTGGTGAAAGGAAAGTTATGTCAAATCGTCGTCTGCTGATTTCGATGGCGCACCCCGATGACGAGAGTTTTGGGCTGGGCGGGTTGATCGCAAAATATGTGGCCGAGGGGGTGGATGTCTACCTCATCTGCTCGACCGATGGCGGCGCGGGGACTGTCGCGCCAGAGCTGCTGAACGGCTATAACTCGGTGTCGGAACTGCGCCTTGCCGAGTTAGACTGTGCCTCGGCGGTTCTCGGTTTTAAAAAGGTGTTTCTGCTGGGCTATAAGGACAGCGGCATGATGAATTCCGAGACCAGCCTCGACCCGGAATGCTCATGGCAGGCCCCGCGTGAACAGATGGCGCGGCAGGTGGTGGAGATCATGCGCGAGGTGCAGCCGCAGGTGGTCATCACCTTCAACCGCTACGGCGGTTACGGCCACCCTGACCATATCGCCATCCAGCGCGCGACCGAGGATGCGTTCAAACTGGCGGGCGACCCGTCTTACATCACCGAAGGGCGCGCGCCATACCAGCCGCAAAAGCTGTACTTCGGCTCCTTCCCCACGTGGCGGCTGCGTTATAACATCCTGCGGGTGCGCCTGATGGGCAAGGACCCGCGCCGCATGGGGCGCAATCAGGACATTGATCTGGTCAAAATTCTGGACAACGCCGAACCCGTCCACACCCGCATCAACATTAAGCCTTATCTGGAAATATGGGACGAGGCCAGCCGCTGCCATACCAGCCAGCTTGCCGGCGGTCTGGTGCGCGCGCCGATGTGGTTACGCAAACTTGCGCTGCATCATCAGGGGCTTACCCGTGTGATCCCCGCGCCGCCTGCGAACCGGGTGGATGAATACGACCTGTTTACCGGTGTCCGGCAGGATGAGCCTGTGGGCGCGGCATGAGCGACAGCGCGGAAGCCGCCTCGAAGATAGACCGGCTGTACGACGCAGTTGACCTGATTAAAGCGGACGAGCGCGAAGCAGCGCTGCGCCTGCTGCGCCAGTTGGTCAACGAGTACAACGACTTCGAGGAGGCGTGGCTGTGGATGAGCGTGGCGGTGGAGTCGCTCGACCTCAGCGCAATCTGTCTGGATAATGTGCTGCGCGTCAACCCGGACAACGCCTATGCCGCAGCCGCGCTGCACCGCATCCGTGAACAGGAAATGCTGCTGGAAAAGCGCCGCACCCGCCTCAGCTTCTATCGTGATTTTTCATGGTTGATTATGTGGCTGCTGGTGCTGGCGCTGCTCTACGCCATGCTGTTCGCGTATTTTCTCTGACACAGGCCGCGCGCTGGCTCACTCCCCCGCCTCTGGCAGAAGCAGCGGCGCATGGCTGCGCGCGACCATCGCCTGCCCTGCCGGGCTTTGCACCCAGCCGATGAACATGCGGTAGGCATCCAGCGTGGGTTCTTCGCGCCCGGCGATAAACAGCGTGGTTCGCAGCGGGTAAGTATTCTCAAAAACGCTCTCCGCCGTTAGCGCTGTGCCTTCTACTGTCAGCGAATGTACACTGGACTCCAGATAACTCATCGAGACAAAGCCGATCGCCCCCGGTTCGCGGGCAACGCTGGTCACGACGGCGGCGCTGGATGGCGCGATGAGGGCAGACGCGCTTATGCCGCGCGCGCCCATCACCAGCCGTTCAAATTCCGCCCGTGTGCCAGACCCGGCCTCGCGGCTGATGACGATAATGTCCTGCTCTGCGCCGCCCACATCACGCCAGTGGGTGATCTCACCCCGGTAAATGTCGCGTAGCTGTCGCAGCGTCAGGCTGCTGACCGGGTTCTGCAGGTGCGTGATGATGGCGATAGCGTCCTGCCCCACAGGCGCGGCCCACAGCGGCAGCGTCTCTATCGCGGGCAGGTGATTGGTCAGGAAGTAGCTGTGTTCCTCGCCCAGCGCACGCTCTACCACGCCCTCATAATTGCTGACCAGCACATCAAAGCTCACGGTCGGGTACAGTTGGGCATAGCTTAACGTCAGGTCATTCGCCAGGCGCATCGTCGCCGTCGAAGTGTACAGGCGCAGGATGGCCGCGTCCGAAGTCGGGGTCGAGGCAGGCAGCACCTGACTGCTGCAACTGACCAGCGTGAAGGCTGCGATGACCATAACGCGCCTGGCTCGCCGCATAGGGCTTTAATCCCGGTGACGGATGCAGGGGAGACACAATAAAAAGCCGGGGCAGACAGGTGGAGATTTCAAGGCTGTTTCGTCCTTCTAAGGTGCGGTAGCCCGGTTGAGATAACGCTGCAAAAATGCTGTCGTATACGCGGACAGGTCGCCGTGCAGGATCGCCTCGCGCATGGCCTGCATGTGCTGCACAAGAAAATGGAGATTATGCACGCTCAGCAGCGTATATCCCAGCAGTTCTTTAGCGCGTACCAGATGCCGCAGGTAAGCGCGTGTAAAATGCTGGCAGGTGTAACAGGTGCAGCCCTCGTCCAGCGGGGATTCATCCCGCGTATAAGCCTGATTACGCATGTTGATGCGCCCGTCAAACGTGAGCGCCGCGCCATGCCGGGCGACGCGCGTGGGCATCACACAGTCGAAAACGTCCACCCCGCGCAGCACCGCCTCGGCCAGATCATCCGCTTCCCCCACGCCCATCAGGTAACGCGGCTTGTCCTGTGGCAGCAGCGGCATGGTGTCGTCCAGCGTCTGGTACATTTCGCGCTTGGTCTCGCCCACCGCCAGCCCGCCAATAGCGTAACCGGGAAAATCCAGCGTTTGCAAAAACGCCGCCGACTGTGCGCGCAGGTCTGGAAAGATGCCGCCCTGCACGATGCCAAACAGCGCCTGCGGGTCATCGTCCGGGTGGGCTTCGCGGCAGCGCACCGCCCAGTTATGGGTTCGCCGTACCGCCGCTTCCACCATCGGGCGATCATGCGGCACCGGGCATTGGTCGAAGCACATGATAATATCCGCGCCCAGGTTTTCCTGAATACGCATCGAGATTTCTGGCGTAAAGCGCAGCTTGCTGCCGTCAATATGGCTGCGGAAGGTCACGCCGTCCTCGTCAATCCGGTTGATCTCGGTCAGGCTGAACACCTGAAAACCGCCGGAGTCGGTGAGGATCGGGCCATCCCATGCCATAAAGCGGTGCAGCCCGCCCAGATCGCGGATCAGTTCGTCGCCGGGGCGCAGGTGCAGGTGATAGGTGTTCGCCAGCACCAGCGTCGCGCCCAGTTCGCGCAGGTCGCGCGGCGTTACCGCTTTTACGGTGGCCTGTGTTCCAACGGGCGCAAACACGGGCGTGGGGATGGGGCCGTGCGGTGTGTGCAAAACCCCGGCGCGCGCCTGCCCCTGCGTTTTTAAAACTTCAAAATGCATGTAAATGGTTTCCCTTAAGAACTGTTAGTGATTATAACAAATCTTGGGGGTGCTGTCCTACCCCTTCTGGCATACAAACATCGCCAATGCTATACTGCTGGCATGATAAGCCTCTATGATTTACTTGAAGCAGCAAACGGTCAATTATTTGGTGAAGCAAACGCCCGGCTCTTTACCGGCTTCTGTCTGGATTCCCGGCTGGCGCAGGAAAATCAGGTCTATGTCGCCCGCAAGACCGACGGCGGCGACACGCACCAGTATGTCAGCGAGGCCATCGAAAAAGGCGCGACGGGCATCCTCTGCGCCCGCCCGCCAGACGTGGACACCGAAGGGCTGACCGTCGTTATCGTCAAGGATACCGAAGCCGCGTTAATGGCGTGGTCGCATTACGTGCTGGCGAAGCTCGGCACGCGCGTGATCGGCGTGGCAGGCACTTCTGGCAAGACAGTCACCAGCGAGGCGATACGTGCCGTCCTCAGCACCCGCTACCGCGTCCACAACGGCGCGCACGACGACGACATGACCGGACGTTTACAGCTTCCGCTGGCGCTGGCACAGCTCAAGCCCGACCATGAAATGGTGGTGGTCAGCCTGAACGCCGCCCAACCGGGCGAGATGGCCGAACTGGTGCATGTTCTAAAGCCCGACAGCGGGGTGGTCACGCACATCGGCTACGCCAATATGGACTCGTTCCAGGACCCGGAACAGATCGCCAGCGAAGTCAGCCTGCTGGTCGAATACCTGCCCACAAGCGGGCTGGCGGTCCTCAATTACGACAATGACCCGGCGCGCGAGATGGCCGCCCGCACCCGCGCCCATGTCCTGACTATCGGCATGGCCGACTTCGGCGCGGATTTAATGGTCTATAACATCGTCGCCGGGCTGACCAAAACCGGCTTCGACCTGCGACATGGTTATGACCGTTACGTCGGGCGCTGGACTCCCCTGCTGGGCAGGCATCAGCTTTACAGCGTGCTGGCGGCGCTGGCGGTCGGGCTGCACTATGACATCCCGCTGGATGACGGCCTGAAGGCGATCACCGATATGTCGCCGCTGCCCGGACGCATGAACCCGCTGCGCGGCCTCAACGGCAGCCTGCTCATTGACGACAGCTATGATGCCACGCCCCAATCCACACTGGCCGCGCTGGACTGGCTGGCCGGGCATCGTGCCGAAAACGCGCGCATGATTTTTGTCATGGGCGACATGAGCAGCCTCGGCAGCTACAGCCAGCGCGGGCATCGGATGGTCGGCCAGCGGGCTTTTAACGCCTGCGACGTGCTGGTGACGGAGGGCGCGGAGGCCGCGCTGGTCGGTCGCGCGGCGCTCGATCAGGGCATGGAAGCGCGCAGCGTGTGCGTGAGTTACAGCATTGACGATGTGATTAATTTTCTGCGGGAGCGGATGACGCTGCGCCCGGAGGATGTGGTGCTGATAAAAGGGGGGAAAACCGCGCACATGGAGGATATTGTGAGCGCGCTGCTGGAAAACGAAACCGACCAATCGCTGCTGGTGCGGCAGGAACACCTGCGCGAAACCGATCGCCTGCTCCAGCCCGCACAGACCACCTGGGTCGAGATTGACCGCAGCGCCATCGCCCATAACGTGCGCCTGCTGAAAAGCATGGTTGGCGATGAAGTCACGCTGATGGCAGTAATCAAGGCCGACGCTTACGGTCACGGCGCGGTCGGCACAGCCATTACCGCGCTGGCGAATGGGGCGGAAATGCTGGGCGTGGCCTCGATGCAGGAAGCGCTGGAACTGCGCGACGCGGGCATCAGCGCGCCCGTTCTGGTCATGAGCTACACGCCAGTGTCGGCGGTGCGGCAGGCCATCCGCCACAAGATCACGCTGACCCTGTACGATCTGGACATGGCACACGGTTATAATCAGGCCGCGCGCGAGGTAGGCAGCCAACTGCCCGTGCATGTCAAAGTGGATACCGGTATGGGGCGCATGGGCGTGCTGGCGAAGGAAACTGTCGCCTTTTTTCGCTACCTGCTCAACATGCAGCACCTTGAGATTGAAGGCATCTACACCCATTTCTCGATGGCCGATGAAGACCCGGCTTACACCGCCGAGCAGTTACGCCTGTTTAAAACAGTCGTCAACCCGCTGCGTGCCAACGGCGTTCACTTCAGGTACATCCACACCGCCAACTCCGCCGCGATCCTGACCATGCCGGAAAGTTACTTCAATCTGGCGCGGGCGGGCATGGCGCTCTACGGCCTTTCGCCCTCGGACGTGGTGACTATTCCGGCAGAATTTAAGCCAGCGATGGCATGGAAAACGGTGATCGCGCAGGTAAAAACCCTGCCGCCCGGCCACCCGGTCGGTTATGGGCAGACCTACCACACCAGCGGCGAGGAACGCATCGCCGTTATCCCGGTCGGCTACAGTCACGGCTTCCGCCGCAAGCCGCATAACTGGGGGCAGGTGCTTGTGCATGGGCGGTTCGCGCCGGTGGTCGGGCGGGTGAGCATGGAGAAAACCAGCATCAACGTGACGCATATCCCCGATGTCGCCATCGGCGACGAGGTGGTGCTGCTGGGCAGGCAGGGCGACGCGGAGATCACCGCCGACGATGTGGCGGCGCGGCTGGAAACCAACAATTACGAAGTGATTTGCAGCATTCTGGCGCGTGTCCCCCGCCGTTAGCCCATCACCTCCCGCACGTACTCGGTCATCACTTCCGGCTCGGTGCCATAAGCGAAAATGGTCGCCAGGCGGCTTTCCGGGTCAATCATAAAGACCGAGGCTGTGTGGTCTACGATGTAATTCTCGCCGGGGTGCTTCTCGAAGAACAGGTCAAAGTCCTCGCTGATGCGGCGCAGCGTCTGCTCATCGCCCGTCATGCCGATGAACGTCTCGTCAAAATTAGCCATGTAGTCGGCAAGGCGTTCCGGCGTGTCGCGCTCCCCATCCACGCTAATCATCACAAAGGCGACATCTTCCGCCTCCGCGCCCAGCGCCTGCTTCACCTGCTTGAACTCGCCCAGCGTGATCGGGCAGACATCGGGGCAGTGGGTGTAACCGAAGTACACCAGCGCCACCTTCCCGCGCAGGTCGCTCAGGCTGATCGGCTCGCCTGTGTGGCTGGTCAGTGTAAAGTTGGACAGTTCGCGCGGCGGGTCAATTACGGTGCTGCCGTCATAATAATTCTCCGAGTCCACAATGACCGCGCCCGTGTTGGTCGTCCCGGCAGCGTTTTGTAGCTGCGTCAGCGCGACCACCATCACCACCGCCGCCAGCACCAGCACAGCAACCAGCCCGCCAATCCACAGCGCGCGCGGCCTGCCTGCGGCTGGCTTTTGGGTTTCGTCCGTCATCCCTACCGCTCCGCTAACTAACAACTGACATTACTTGTGAAAAGTGTAACATTTTTTAAGACCAGTGACAATTGCGTGATTGCATTTTTTGCCCCTGCCTGTGCTATACTCCCGTTTTTGGCGCGGCATTGAAAAGGCGGCTCTCATGCGAAACTTTCAAACGCTGGACAGGATCATCGTAGACCCGCAAAACGACATTCTGACGCTCTCCGTCAGCGCGGACAGCGATCACAGTCCAGTAGTAGCCATGCGCCGCGAAGGGGCCTACACCGTCATTTCCGCCAGTTACGGCCCGCTGGAAATCACGCTGCGTCCCCGGCTGGAGGAACTGGCGCGGATGCTGGGGCGCTTGCAGCCTGTCGAAGGCTCGCAGACCACCCGGCAGGTCGGCACCGGGCAGGCTTATCTGGCGTTGGGGCTGCGCCGCGACGGAACGCTCATCATGCGTCCGACCATCGCCGTAGATGCCACCGGCCACCTCAGCATGAAGCTGGCGCTGACCCCTGATGCCCGGCAGGGCTTTTACGAGTGGCTGCCTGTCGTGTAAGCAATCGGAGTACCTAACCATGCATATTCCCAGTTTTCAGGATGTCCTGCTGGCGCATCGCCAGATCAGGCCCTATCTTAACCCCACGCCGCTTTACAGCTACCCGGCGCTGAACGACCTCATCGGCACGCAGGTGTGGGTCAAGCATGAGAATTACCAGCCTGTCGGCGCGTTCAAGGTGCGCGGCGGGGTCAACCTCGTTTCGCAGATGAGCGCGGAAGAACGCGCCTGCGGGCTGATCGCCGCCTCAACGGGCAATCACGGCCAGTCGGTGGCTTATGGCGGGCGCTTGTTCGGCGTGCCGACGCGCATCGTCGTGCCGGAGGGGGCGAACCCCGGCAAAGTCGCCGCTATGCAGGGCATGGGCGCGGAGGTCATCTTTCACGGCGAACGCTTTGACCACGCCCGCCAGCACTGCGAAACGCTGGCGCGTGAACACGGCTACCGCTATGTGCATTCCGGCGACGAGCCGCTGCTGATCGCAGGGGTAGGCACATATACGCTGGAAATCCTACAGGAACAGCCGGACATTGAAGCGATCATCGTCCCCATCGGCGGCGGCAGCGGCGCGGCGGCGACGTGCATCGCCGCCCACGCCATCAACCCGGCGATACAGGTGATCGGCGTACAGTCGGCAGAGTCGCCCGCCGCTTACCAGTCGTGGCAGCAAGGGCAGATGGTTGAAGCGCCCAACCGCACCTTTGCCGAAGGGCTGGCGACTGGCAGCGCGTTTGCCCTGCCGCAGCAAATCCTGCGCGACCAGCTTGACGACTTCGTGCTGGTCAGCGATTCCGAGATCAGACAGGCGATGGTCTGGATGATCGAGCGCGCGCATTCATTGGCCGAGGCCGCCGCCGCGTCGTCGCTGGCCGCCGCTTACAAACTGCGCGAGGCGCTGGCAGGCCGGAAGATCGCCATCATCTGCTCTGGCGGTAACACGTCCGTCGAGCATCTGCGGGCGGCATTAGGGGAATAGCGGTGGCCGGGTTCGCACATTGCCAATCCGCGCCCTTCTATATACAATCAGAGACAGTTTTTAACGGCTAATCACCAGGTTGTGTTGACAATTGTCTTTTTGGCGGGTGTTTTTACCACCGGACGGCATATATGCCGTCCCTACAAAACCGCTGTAGGGACGCGCTATAGCGCGTCCGTGACGAAACACAACCGACATACACAATATCAACAGAACCGAACCTAACCACCTGCAAAGAGAGTTTCCGTCATGGGCGGAACGCCGAAGGGGCAAATCACCGGCTGCGCTGGGCAGGTGATGAAACTCTCAGGCATCGAGGATTTGCAGGCCGGGACACTCTGAAGGCACGCGACCGACAGAGCGCACAGCATCAACTGCTTGTGCGCTTTTTATTTACTTGAACCATAGAGAACCCAGCGAAAAAGGAGCTTATGATGGGCAAATGGAACACACCGGACGACCTGAAGTACGCCAGAACCGACGAATGGCTGCGGCTGGAAAACGGCGAAGGCACACTTGGGGTTAGTGACTACGCGCAGGACGCGCTCAACGACGTGGTGTTCGTCGAACTGCCGGAAGTCGGCGCGACGTTCAGCAAAGGGCAGCCGTTTGGCGTGGTCGAGTCGGTCAAGGCCGCCTCTGACCTGAACATGCCCGTCAGCGGCACAATCACCGCCGTGAACAAGGATGTTGAGGACACGCCGGAATTGATTAACACCGACCCCTACGGCAGGGCGTGGCTGATTAAGTTCACCGTAGACGACCCCGCCGAGGCGGATGGTCTGATGGACGCGGCGGCTTACGCCGAATATTGCGAGAGCCGTTAGTTTATAGCCAACAGTCTACAGTCAGCAGTCGTCCGTTTTTTATGGCGATGTTGGCTGACGACTTATCCCAGGTTGAGAGTCAGGTAAATCTGTTAACTACTGAGGCATAACGTAACCCACTATGAGCTATATCCCACACACAGAAGCCGAACGCGAGCAGATGCTCTCCGTCGTCGGCGTGGAAACTATCGAAGACCTGTTCGAGGCCGTGCCGCAGTCGCACCGCTTCCCCGCGCTCGATTTACCCGCGCCCCTGAGCGAGATGGAAGTCACGCGCGAGCTGATGGCGCTGGCCGAGGCCAACGATCACGCGCAGGATTTTGCCATCTTTCGCGGCGCGGGCGCTTACAATCACTTCATCCCCTCGGCGGTAGACCATATCCTGCGCCGGGGCGAGTTCTTCACCGCCTACACGCCCTACCAGCCGGAACTCAGCCAGGGGACGCTGCAAGCCATCTTCGAATACCAGAGCATGATGTGCGCGCTGACAGGCATGGACGCGGCCAACGCCAGCCACTACGACGGCGCGACCAGCCTCGCTGAAGCCGTGACCGTCGCTTACGATGTCGGGCGCGGCAAGCGCAGCAAAATCATCCTCAGCCCGTTCATTAACCCGCAGTACCGCGAGGTCGTGCGGACATACCATCAGGGCAGGCCGTTCCGGTTCGTGGGCGATAAAGGCCGTGCCGATATTTCTGACCTGATAGATATGCTGGATGACAGCACGGCTATGCTGGCGGTGCAGTACCCTGACTTTCTGGGGCAGATCGCCGATTACCGAACGCTGGCCGAAAAGGTGCATGAGGTGGGCGCGCTGCTGGTCTTTGTGGTCAACCCGCTGGCGCTCGGACTGCTGAAAAGCCCGGCGGAACTCGGCGCGGACATCGTCGTCGGCGAAGGCCAGCCGCTGGGGATTCCGCTCGGCTTTGGCGGGCCGTATCTGGGCTTCTTCGGTGTACGCAGCGAATACGTGCGGAAGATCGCCGGGCGCATCATCGGCGAAACCACCGACCAGAACGGCAAGCGCGCTTACGTGATGACCCTGCGCCCGCGTGAACAGGACATCCGCCGCGAGAAGGCCAGCAGCAATATCTGCACCAATCAGGGGCTGATGTCGCTGGCGGCGGGGGTTTACCTGTCGCTTATGGGCAAATACGGGATGCGAAAAGTGGCGGAACTGTGCTACCACAAGGCGCACTACGCCGCGCAGCAGATCAACGCGCTCAATGGTTACGAAGTGGACATGAGCAAACCGTTCTTCCACGAATTCGTGGTGGAATGCCCGCGCCCGGTGCGCGAGATCAACGAGGCGCTCAAGGCGCACGGCATCATCGGCGGCTATGACCTCAGCGCCGACTACCCCCACCTGAAAAATCACATGCTGCTGTGTGTGACCGAGATGAATACCAAAGACGAGATTGACGCTTTAGTGGAAGTATTGGACGAGGCGGCGACGTTATGACCCAACCGACGATCTACGAAATCAGTGAGCCGGGGCGGCGCGGGGTGCTGCTGCCGGAGTGTGATGTGCCGCTGGCCGACCTGCCCGCCGACTTAGTGCGCGACGATGTGGAACTGCCCGAAGTCAGCGAGTTACAGGTCATCCGCCATTTCACCAACCTCAGCCAGAAGAACTATGCCATTGACACGGGCTTCTACCCACTTGGCTCATGCACCATGAAGTACAACCCGCGCCTCAATGAAGACACCGCGCGGCTGCCCGGCTTTGCCCACCTGCACCCGCTGACCGACGAGGACGGCACACAGGGCGCGCTGGCGTTAATGGTCAACCTGCAGGACTGGCTCGGCGAGATCAGCGGCTTCGAGGCCGTGAGCCTTGTCCCGGCGGCGGGCGCGCAGGGCGAACTGGCGGGCATTCTGATGATCCGCAAGTATCACGAGGAGCGCGGTGATACCAAACGCACTAAAATCCTCGTCCCCAACAGCGCTCACGGCACCAACCCGGCCACCGTCACCATGGCTGGTTACGACGTGGTTGAACTGCCGTCCGACAGGAACGGTGACGTGGACTTAGAGGCGCTGAAGGCCGCCTGCGATGATACTATCGCGGGCATGATGATTACCATGCCCAGCACCCTCGGCCTGTTCGAGCGCCAGATTCTCGACGTGATCGAGGCGGTGCATGGCTGCGGTGGGCTGATGTACATGGACGGCGCGAACATGAACGCGCTGATGGGCGTGGTCAAACCGGGCGAACTGGGCTTCGACGTGATGCACTACAACCTGCACAAGACTTTCTCCACCCCGCACGGCGGCGGCGGCCCCGGCAGCGGCGCGGTCGGCGTGAATGACAAGCTCAAGCCCTACCTGCCCGGTCCGGTCGCGGTCATCGTGGAAGAGGCCAACGATGAGGACGACGCGCCGCTTTACGGCCTGCGAATGCCGGAAAAATCCATCGGGCGGCTGAAGGCGTTTCACGGCAACTTCGGGATGCACTCGCGCGCCTATACCTACATCCGTATTCACGGCGACAGCGGCATCAGGGACATCAGCCGCCACGCGGTGCTGAATGCCAATTACGTCCGCGCCAGCCTACAGGATACCTATCACATCCCCTATCCGCGCATCTGCGCGCACGAGTTCGTGCTGGAAGGCCACTTCGAGGGCGTGGAAGATGTTCACGCGCTCGACATTTCCAAGCGCTTGATGGACTACGGCATCCACCCGCCCACCAACTACTTCCCGCTGATCGTGCCTGAAGCGCTGCTGATCGAGCCGACGGAAACCGAGCCGAAAGCCACGCTGGACGAGTTTATCGAAGCGATGAAGAAGATCGCGCAGGAAGCAAAGGACGACCCCGATCTGCTCAGGAGCGCGCCGCATGTCACGCCTGTGTCACGGCTGGACGAAGTGCGCGCCGCCCGCCAGCTTGTTCTGTGCTGCGCGCCCGTGATGAAAGGTGTATAGTTAGCCCCATGACTCCGTGATGGGGAGGGGTTTTGCCCCCTCCCCTTTACTTTGCTGCCTACAGGGGAAAACCAATGACACCGGACGATCTGTTCACCCATTTTCCAGTTATCGAGACATCACGCCTGATCCTGCGCCAGCCGCGCATCGAAGATGCCGAGGCGCACTTCAGAGTCTTTTCAGACGCGGAAGTGCTGGAGTTTTACGATGTCCTGCCCTTCAGCACTGTCGCCGAATCACAGGTTTTTATCGGCCAGTTACAGCGCTGGTATACAGACCGGCAGGGCATCCGCTGGGCGATCACGCGCCGGGGCGAGGACGTGCTGCTCGGCACGTGCGGCTTTTTCGCCTTTGACCCCGGCTTTCACCGGGCGGAGATGGGCTACGAACTGGGGCGCACCTACTGGCGGCAGGGCATCATGAGCGAGGCGCTTCAGGCTATCCTCAGCTTCGGCTTCGACCTCATCAATTTTCACCGCGTCGAGGCCACGGTGGACGACGATAACTACCGCTCAAAAAGCCTGCTCACCAAGCTGGGTTTTACCTACGAGGGCTGCCGTAAGCAGCGCTTCTACTTCCGCGAGCGCTTCATAGATGAGCATCTTTTCGGCCTGCTGAAAGCCGACTGGCAGCCCTAAGCATAGGGCAGCAGCTCCACCTGTGGCAGCAGGCGCTCAATATCCTCCCGGCGGCATTCGGCAGTACCGGGCATCATGACTGTCGCGGCAGCCGCCGCAAAGCCCAGACGCAGCCCTTCCTCAATCGGCTGGCTGCGCTCGATCGAAGCCGCCAGCCCGGCCAGCACCGCGTCCCCCGCCCCGGCGATATTGCTGACCGGCACCGTCAGCGGCGGGATGCGATAAGCGCGGTCTGGCAGCACCGCCAGCGCCCCCTGACTGCCAAAGGTGATGATCGGGCAGGTGCCGAAGCGCTCGTAAATCTCCCGACCCACCGGATAAGCATCCTCCAGCCGCGTAATCGCCCGTCCGGCGTACTGCGAGATTTCGTCACGGTTCGGCTTCACATAAGTTGGCCCCGCCGCCAGCCCTGCGCTCAGGTACGGCTCGCTGCCATCAAACACGATCGGAATACCGCGCGCTTTGGCATAGCCCAGAAACTCGGTATAAAACGCGGGCTGCATCCCGCTCGGCAGTGTCCCGCCGATGACGATGCACGACGGCTGCTCATCCAGCGCGCGGAGGTAACGCGCCCGCAGCGCGTCCACATGCGTCGGGCGTACGATCAGCGTCGAGTAGGTGATGCTCACCTGCGCGTCGCGGTCATCGGGGATAATCACGATGTTGCGGCGGCTCTCGCCTTCCACCTCGATATAATCTGTAATCACCCCTTTTTCGTGCAAAAGCTGGCGGACGACCTCGCCGTTATGCCCGGCGGCGAACCCCAGCGACAGGTTCGGAATCCCCAGTTCGCCCAGAATCCACGAGGCATCAATCGCCTTACCGCCGATGCTGATCGCCATATCAGTCGCGCGGATGGTCGCGTCGGGCTTGTATTCCGGGATAAACAGAATGTGGTCTATTGAGGTATTGGCGGCGACGGTGACAATCATCTCTGGCTATTCCCTGTGTTCGTCCTTAAACCGGTTGTACGCTTTTTCCAGCGCGTGCTGCCGCTGTGTGACCATATCCGGGGCGCGGTTGAACGCTGAATAAGCCATCAGGTAGCAGTAGGCGTTGGTGTCGAAGCGCTCCACCGCGTCAAAGGCCGCGTCAAGGTCCTTGCCCATCAGGAACAGCCCGTGCCAGGGCGCGATCACCCCGGCGGCATGGTGACGGATGCGTTCCTCCAGCCCCTTAAAGCCCTCAATGACGTTTTTCGCCAGTTCGGGGGTGGTCGCCGGGGCGTACTCCACACACTCGACCACGCCGTACTTCATGTTGGCTTCCAGCACGGGCGGCATCGGCTGTGCCAGCGCCACAAAGACCATCAGGTTACGCGGGTGGGCGTGGATCACGGCGGTGCCGTAATCGCCATAAGCGCGGTGCAGGCCGTAATGCGCGTTGCTCTCGCGGCAGATGCCGCCCTCGCCTTCCAGAATGTTGCCTTCCATATCTGTCACCAGCACATCCTCCGGCGCAAGCTGCCACTGGCGTTTCTGCCCGGCCTGCGTCGGCGACATACACACCAGATCGCCCACGCGCGCGCTCATGTTCCCGCCGCAGGCATCGGTCAGGTGACGGTCAAATAACATGCGCCCAAGCCGTGCCAGCCGTTCGCGTGTCTGGTCAACAGCGCTGTGATTTCGGATTTGCATCAGACCCCTCTTTAATAATAACTGCTGTTCCCGGCAATCTTACCGCACATCGCGCAGTCCCTGCCCGATCTGCCCTTAACTCGATTGACCGTCAAGCCCATGTCGTAATTCTGTAAACTGTGCTGATTCCCGCCGCGCCAGCCAGCGCACCAGAAAGCTCCAGACCACCAGCGGCACCAGCCCGGCCAGCACCGTCGCCAGAGCGACCTGCCGCGCGTTCTGCGCGCCCACAGCGTCTATCAGGCTGCCGTGAATCAGCGTACTGGCGACGGTCGCCAGATAGAACGCGGCCATGTCCATCGAAAACACCCGCCCCAGATAGGCATCCGGCGTGCTTTTCTGAATGAGGACGCTGCTGTACGTCCAGTTGACCGAGCCGCCCATCGCCCGCAGCACCAGCGCCAGACACGCCACCAGCAGCGACTCCGCGATGCCCATGCCCACCCACGCCAGACAGATGCCGATAAAGCCCAGCGTAATCATGCGCCGCAGGGTGAATACCGAGCCGTCGCTGAACTGATTGAGGATCACCGGACCAAGCACCGCCCCCAGCCCAAACGCGCTGTACATAATGCCCAGCGTAAGCTGCCCGCCATCCACATCGTTACCGAGATTCAGCGCGAACAACTGCGTCGCGTAAATCGTCATCAGCGTATCTACGTTGCCCAGGCTGGAGCCGAACTTCACCATCAACACCGCCGCCACGCCGGGCGTGCGCCGCAGGAAGCGAATGCCCTCGGCAAAAGTTCTGTTCCCCGGTTCGGGTCCGGGTGCATCGGCGGCCTTCGCCTTGCCCTTGTAACCGGTGATCGGCACCACCAGCAGCGCGGCCAGTAAAAATGTCGCCGCGTCTATCAGCAGCGCCACCTCGATACCAAACAACGCGCCCACCAGCCCGCCAATGACCGCCCCCACCGCCAGCATGACCGACCACGTAACGCTCATGAGCGTATTGGCGATCACCAACTGCTCCGGCGGGACGAGGTTGGGGATCATGGACGACTGCGCGGGCTGGAACACCGCCGACAGCGTGAACTGCGCCATCGAAAGCACGTAAATCAGCCACACACGGTCAGGATTGCCAACCGCCAGCAAAAACAGCAGCACCACGCTGCCACGCAGCAAATCACTGGCAATCATCAGCCGCTTACGGTCGAAACGGTCAACGATCACCCCGGCCAGCGGGCTAACCAGCATCGGCGGAATAAAACGCGCCATCAGCAAACCGCTGACCGCCAGCCCGGAGTTCTCCGGGTTATACTTCACCACCAGCACTGACAGCACAATCGTGCTGAACCAGTCGCCCATCAGGCTGATTACCTGCGCCAGCCATAACAGCGTCAGGCTGCGATTGCTGCGTAAAAGCTGAAGATAAGTCGTCATCGCTTCTCGTCTTTCGGGGTCATGATGGGAGTGTAACAGCCTTGCGCCAACCTTCACAAGTACCCCCATGAGTCCAGTCGCTGACCACGCTGGTTTGACCATCTGCCCGCGCACTTTTATGATTACCAGCAAATGTTGTGTTTTGTTAGGAAGCTGCAACGTGGAAAATCTTATCTTTGTGGGCGTTGGCGGTTCTCTGGGCGCGTGCGCCCGCTTCCTGCTTTCAAGCTGGCTCAATCATCGCCTCATTACAAAACAAACTATGATAGATTTTCCGGCAGCCACTCTGCTTGTCCATTTCAGCGGGTCGCTGCTGCTGGCGCTTACCAGCCGTCTCTAATGGTTCACAAAGGATAGTCTCTTGAGCGAGTGGCTTAAAGTCATCATTCTGGGCATTGTCGAGGGCATTACAGAGTTCCTGCCCATTTCCTCGACAGGCCACCTTATCATCACCGCTGCCCTGCTTGATTTTCGTAACAGCCTGGGCGGCACGTTTGAAATTTTCATCCAGCTTGGCGCGGTGCTGGCGGTCATCTTCTATTACCGCCGCGATCTGTGGCAGCAGGCGCGCCAGATTCCCACCGATCGCAATACGCAGCGCTTCTGGCTCGGCATCGTCATCGCCGTCATTCCGGCGGGGCTGCTCGGTTTTCCCATGCGCGGCTGGATCACCGACTACCTGTTTACCCCGTCCATTGTCGCCATTTCGCTCATTCTGGGCGGCGTGATCTTCCTTCTGACCGAACTGCGCCCGCCGCCTGCCGAGGAAATCACCACCGAAGAAGTGACCCGTATCACGCTGCGGCAGGCCATTATCGTCGGCATCGCCCAGACAATCGCCCTCATCCCCGGCATCTCGCGCTCTGGCGCTTCCATCGTCGGCGGGATGCAGGCCGGACTCAACCGCAAGACCGCCACGCAGTTCTCGTTCTACCTCGCCATCCCCACGCTGGGCGGCGCAACCGTGATCGAACTGCTCACCAACCTCGACAAAATCAACGGCGATCAACTGCTTATGCTGCTGCTTGGCATGGTCGTTTCGGCCTTCGTCGCGTGGCTTTCCATCGGCTGGCTGCTGCGTTATGTTTCGAATAACACCTTTGTTATATTCGGGTACTATCGTATTATGGTAGGCATCCTGATCCTTTTACTGGTCGCTGCCCAGATACTTTGAGGGCTTCAGTACGACAGATTGGATTCCCTAAGGACTTAATGTCCAGGTAGGACTTTGGATTACAATGAAACTATGTTCTTAATTGACCGAGCATACTCTTTAGTTGGGAATACGCTGGAATGAATACAGAGAAACGTAAAATCCTCATTATTGAGGATGAACTCGCCCTTCGTAAGGACATCATCGAGATGCTGACCTTCGAAGGCTTTGATGTCGTCGAGGCCGAGGATGGCCGGCAGGGCGTAGAGGTGGCAAGGGAGCATCTGCCAGACCTGATTATCTGCGACATCATGATGCCGGAACTCAATGGCTTTGAGGTTCTCGAAGAACTTCGCAAAGACTACGAGACGCAGACCATCCCGTTCGTCTTCCTCACCGCCCGCACCGACAAGCAGGATCGTAAACGCGGGATGAACGAGGGCGCAGACGACTTTCTGACCAAGCCGTTTAACGTGGATGATCTGCTTTCCACCATCAGAATCCGGCTGGCTAAGCATGATGAGATTATCCGACGCGGGCGTACCGAAGTCAGCCGTGCAATCATCCTTTCCATGCCGCACGAGCTGCGCACCCCGCTTACCGTCATCCTCGGCTTCTCTGACATCCTCATGGCCGACTATCAACGCATGGAGGCGCATCGTGTCTACGAAATGTCGGAACACATCAACAAGGCCGCGCTGCGCCTGTATCATCTGGTAGAAAACTATCTGGTATTCGCCCAGATCGAACTTGCCCGCACCGACGATGAATTTCTGGGGACGCTGGGCGAGGCCATCGCCACCGATGCCAGCGCGCTGATTAAGAGAGAGGCCATGCAAAGAGCAGAGGCTTACCAGCGCGGGGCAGACCTGCGGCTGGAGGTGCAGCCAGCCCTGAACGTGCAGGTGCGCGAAGACCTGCTGCGTAAAATGGCCGAGGAGATGGTGGATAACGCCTTCAAATTCTCTGAAGCCGGCACAGAAGTCGCCGTACAGGTTTATATCAAGGATGAACATCTCGTCCTGTGCGTGACCGATCACGGACGTGGGATGATACCGAGCCAGATTGCCCGCATCGGCGCGCACATGCAGTTCGACCGTAAGTTATATGAACAGCAGGGGTCAGGCCTGGGGCTTATCATCTGCAAGCAGATTGCCGAACTGCATAACGGGACCATGACCATCGAAAGTGATCCCGGCCAGTACACTGTGGTTACAGTAACGCTGCCCCTGCTGCCTGTGGTGGATTAATGTTTCCCCAAAAATGGCATCCCTGCTCCGTTTCATCAAGTCGGCTTGCTTGCCCGTAAATACGCATGATGTTAGACTAAACCATAGGCAATTAATCGGGCTTGCCTGCTGTCGGAGGAGGCGGTTTTCATGCGAAGATTCTATCTGGTTTTATCCTGTGGGCTGGTGTTACTCCTGGCGGCAGGCTGCTTTCAAACGGCAGGCGAAAGCCTGGACGGCACAAGTGTCGCTCAGGACTTTTTAACGCCCACCCCCAGCGAGACGTTTGAGCCTGTCGTGATTGACACCGAAGAAGCGACCGAGGCCGTGCTGCCGGAAATCCCGGTGCAGGTCACACAGGAACCGCCGACCGAGGAAGTCACTGAAGAAGCCCCGGTTGGGTTCGCCACATCAACACCGATGGGCTTCGCCACGCCGACAGCGGACGTGAACCTGTCCCTGCCAGAGCAGGACGTGGTGGACGACTTCGGCATGACGGCCACCGCCATCATCCTGCAGGCGACCGCTGACAGCCTGATGCTGACGCAGGCCGCAGAGCCGCCGACTCCACCACCGCCCGATCAGGGTGGCGGTATTGAGCAGCCCAGCCCCACGCCGTTTATCCCGCCGCCGCTGGAATTCAGTCCCACGCCGTTCCAGCCACCAGCGGCGACCGCTGCCCTGCCGCCTAATTTCGTGCAGGGGCAGGACTGCATCCACGAAGTGCGCGTTGGCGATAACCTGTTCCGCATCTCGCTGTATTATGGCCTGCCCATCAGCGATATTGCCGCCGCCAACGGCATCGCCAATATTCACGTGATCGTCGTCCGGCAGCAGTTACGCATCCCCGGCTGTGGCACCACAGGCAACCCGCCGCCGCCCACATCCGTGCCGGGGACGAACCCGCCCTATCCTTACCCAACGTATGCTTATCCCTACCCGAACTGCCCCGGTGGGCAGGGTGGCGGACGTGTCCATGTTGTGCAGCAGTATGAGACGCTGTTCCGATTGTCGCTGTGCTATGGTGTTTCGGTTCATGCCATCGCCGCCGCCAACGCCATCCCGAACATTAACCTGATCTACATCGGTCAGCAGCTTATCATCCCGTAAAGGCCGGCAAGTGTAGTATGGACGAAACCATCGTCAACAGCCGCAAAATCTTTAAAGGACGCATCGTCCGGCTGAATGTGCATGAGGTGCGCCTGTCCGACGGTCACCTCAGCAAGCGGGAAATGGTGCATCATCCCGGCGCGGTGGCTGTGGTGGCGCTGGACGACGAGCAAAACATCCTGCTTGTGCGCCAGTTCCGCTTGGGCGCGGGCAAGGTGTTGTACGAAATCCCGGCGGGGACGCTCAACACCGGGGAAGCGCCCGAAGTCTGCGCCGCGCGCGAATTACAGGAAGAAGCGGGCTATAAACCCGGCAAGCTGGAAACGCTGGGCGGTTATTATACCGCCCCCGGTTATACCACCGAGATCATCCACATCTACCTGGCGACAAACCTGAGCGAATCGCGCCTGCCGGCGGACGCTGATGAAATCATCGAGGTGGAGCGCGTCCCGCTGCGCCGGGCTTTAGCCATGATCGAAGAAGGCGATATTAGCGACGGTAAAACCCTCGTCGGCCTGCTGCGCGTCGCGCGGCGGCTGGGGGTCTGAGCATCGCCCTTGTCGCCTCTTTTATGCCATGCTATAATCGCTGCACTTTCGTAAGCAAACTCCGCCATACGCCTCCGGGCGTATTTTTTTGAAAAGGGCAGCAGCATGAACAACCTTCTCGAATCGCTTGTCGAGGCAACGCCTGATCGCGGCCATCCTGACATCGCCTCTGGCGACACCGTGAAAGTCCACGTGCGCATTGTTGAAGGCGACCGTGAGCGTATTCAGGTCTTTCAGGGTGTGATTATCCGCCTGCGTAAGGGCGGCAACGATGCCAACTTTACTGTGCGGCGTATCGCCAGTCACGGGATCGGCGTAGAGCGTACCTTCCTCCTGAAAAGCCCGCGCGTCGAAAAAATCGAAATCACGCGCCGTGCGAAGGTACGCCGCGCTCAGCTTTACTACCTGCGTAACCTGCGCGGTAAGGCCGCCCGCCTGAAAGAGCGCCGTTAAACCGTGCGCCCGCTGATCGGGATCACCACTCACCTGCTGCCTGTTCAGGAAGGCGGCAGGCCGTTTCATCTTACCTATGGCCGCAACGCTCTGGCGATTGAACGCGCGGGCGGGCTGCCATTTTTGATTCCTTCCGGGCTGGCAACCGACACCCTGCGCGAGTTGTATGAACGGGTGGACGCGGTGCTTGTCCCCGGCGGCGGCGACGTGAACCCCACCGCCTACGCGGCAGAGCGCCACGCCAGCACCTATCGCGTGGACGACCACCGTGACCAGACCGAGATCACTGTGGTGCGCTGGTCGGTCGAGGATGACCGCCCGCTGTTTGGCATCTGCCGGGGCAACCAGCTTATCAATGTGGCGCTTGGTGGGACGTTAACGCAGGATATTGCCTCGCTGGTGGCGACTGACCTGAAGCATGACTATGAGCAGACGATCCCGCATTCGCACCGCGCCCACGCGGTACAGATTGCGGACGACAGCCATCTCGCGCAGATTCTCGGCACCAGCACGATTGATGTCAACAGCCTTCACCATCAATGTATAGAACAGCCAGCGCCGGGGGTCAAAGTCACGGCTTACGCCCCTGATGGCGTGATCGAAGCGCTGGAAATCCCCGGCAAGCACTTCGCGCTCAGCGTCCAGTGGCACCCCGAAGACCTGATTGACGACGACCCGGCCATGCAGGCGCTGTTCGACTCGTTCGTGCAGGCCGCCCGCGAGTACGCGCTGCGCCGCGCATCCAGAATCGCCAGTTAAGTCACCGGCTGCGCTGGCTTGGTCATATCCATCGAAACACGCTTGGCATCGTCTGGCGGCACGACGGGCAGCAGCACGTAAAAGGTCGTGCCGGGGCAGGTTTCCATGTTATGCCCGCTGCTCTCCGCCCAGATTTTGCCGCCATGCCCCTCGATCACCCCACGCGCAATCGTCAGCCCCAGCCCCGGCCCCGCGCCCATGAATTTGTAGGTGCCTGTCGAGTGCAGGCCGGGGTCATAAGCGCGGTAAAACTTCTCAAAGATCAGCTCAAGGTTTTCCGTGTCAATGCCTACGCCTGTATCCGAAATGGCGATCAGGACATAATCCGTCCCGTCATCATCGTCAGACTGCGTGCTGGCGTTGATTTCGATACGCCCGCGATCCGGCGTGAACTTGATGGCGTTCACCAGAATGTTGCGGAACGCCTGTACCAACCGCTGCATATCGGCGTAAATCGTCGGCAGCCCGCGCAGCCCGCGCGCCGAAAGCGACAGTTTGCGCTGGTTCAGCGGGTCGGTCAGGGGTTCAATCGCCATCCGCAGCACGCTTTCCGGCGCGGTCTGGGTAAAGCGCAGGTCCATCGCGTTCACGTCAAGCTGGCTGACAGAAAGCATGTCCGAAATCAGCGTCTCGGTGCGCTCGGTGGCTTTACGCAGGTTCGTCACCATCCCGGCGATCTGGTCTTTATCCAGCATCCCCTGTTCGTTGAGCGCGTCCAGAATATCGGTATACCCGCGTATCTGTGCCAGCGGGGTACGCAGCTCATGGCTGGCGATGGTGATAAACTCGGTTTTTACCGCGTCCAGCTTTTCAAGCTGTTCGTTGGCCTCTTCCAGTTCCGCGTTCAGCACGCGCATACTGACGTTAAGATGGCGCAGGTCGGCCAGCGAACGCGAATTACGCAGCGCCACGCCGGTCTGGTCGGCCATAATCGCCAGCAGTTCCAGATCGCGGTCATAATACGGCGCGTCGTTCATCTTCGGCCCGCACATCAGAATGCCCAGCAGGACATCTTCCACGATAATCGGCGCGTAGGCGCTCATTTGCAGGCTGCGAAAGAACGCGCGTTCCTTCTCATCCAGCCCGGTGTACAGCGGCCCGAACTCAATATCGAACTGCGACAACGGCGCTTTTTCCGCCGCCAGCCGTTGGTAAATCGCGCCTGCCTTCGATATGTAGCCGCGCATTTCCTTCACGTCAGGGAAAGCGGCGCTTTTCATCAGCAGCAGTTCCACCCGCTCGCCGTCGCTGCTGGTGTCATTCACTAGCACCATCCCGGAGCGGCGAACGCCCATCACCTCGTTCAGCGTTTCGCCCGCCGTTTCCAGCAGTTGGTCAAGGTCGAGCGCCTTTGATACCTGCTGGCTGTACTTACGCGCCGCGCGGGTCGGGTCATTTCTGAAGTCCAGGCCGCCCAGCAAAATGCCTGCTAGCTGCCGCACCAGCACGTACACCGTCCCGGCCAGCAGCGCCAGCATCAGCATCACCACCAGGCGCTCATCGCTGCTCTCGACCACGATGTTATCCAGCAGGTACATTGCGCCAAAAATCACCGCCGAAGTCAGCCCGATCAGCAAAAAGGTGTTCAGCGCCCCGCTGATGCCGCCGCGAATATCGAACACCCGGTACGAGGCCAGCCCATACGTCGCGCCGACCAGTGTTGCCAGCAGGATAAGCACCCCGGCCACATACAGAATGTCCGTCCCGCTGATCGCCAGCAGAATACCCAGCAGTACCCCGGCTGTGTTCAGCACCCAGAACAGCGAACGGTTCGCCACTTCGGGCAGGGCAGCTACATAAAACCCGTAAAAGGCCACGCCCAGCAGCGCCGCCGCCGCGACAGCCAACCACGACAGCGCCAGCGCCCCCGGCACATCCGGCGCGCGGAAGAACTGCACCAGCCATTCCTCACGGCCAACACTGACCTCACCTGTCGCCAGCGCGGCGACAACCAGCCCGCCCAGCCACAGCAGGGCGAGCAGCGGCCACGCCCGCCAGCGGCGATGCAGCACGTCCTGAATGACGACCATGCCGTAAGTTGCCAGCAGCGCGGCCAGCGCGACCACCAGCACAAACTCACTACTCAGGTTGCCGAAAAGCAGGACATCCGGCGGCCAGAAGAACACCGCGTTTGCCAGCGCCGAGATAACGATCGAAAGCACTAACCACCTTCGACCGGAGCGCATCCGCCCGCCGCGCATCAGCGTATATAACAGCAGCAGCGCGTGTGCGAGAAGCGTGACCACAATAACCACGCTGATTAATGAGTTCATTCGCTAATTAATCCTGTCCGTAAGCGGCACTACTTCAAAATATAATAGGTGCCCTTCTTTGAACCCACTTTCATCAAAATTCCCTGCTCCACCATATCCGCAAGGTCAAGCCGCAGCGTCTCTGCCGAAACGCCCTGGCACAGGGTGCGATACTCGCGGTTGGTGATCGAGCCGTTATCACGGATGTATTGCAGCGCCCGCGCCTGCCGGTGATTGGTATTGCGCGACCACGCCGGGGCGCTCTGCTTCTCGCGCGCGTTGTACAGCGTCACCGCGAAGCTGTAGGGGCGCGCGTCGAACATCGGCGGCTTATGCCCTGCCTGCTGCATGACTTCCATCATCCGGTCAATCCCCAGCCCCAGTTCTTCGATGTAGCCCCACTGGAACAGGCCGCTGACGATGCGCGGGTTGCGGCTGAAGTGTTCCTCAACGATGTTCTCCACCGTGATAAAACCCGGCAGCCCGCCCGGCGAGATCACCTCAAGGCGGTCGGAGTACATGCGAATCTCAATGCGCCGCCCCTTTAAGCGGTAATCGCGGTGGCAAACCGCGTTCACAATCGCCTCGCGCACCGCAAACTGAGGATACTCATACGTCTCCTCGCGTTCCAGGCCCTTCACGACGGCGCTCACCGCCATCTCGCTCCAGATCAGGTTCCACGCCGCCTCGATGATGCGCGGCAGCGGCCCGCTGATCTCCTCACGGCGCGAGTAGCCAGCCAGCCCGTTTTCCCCACGCGGGGCCTTGCCCACGAACTTGGCAAAAACCACGCTGCTCTGTGGCAGCCAATGCTGTGGATACTCGCTAAAGAGCATCAGCCCGGTCACGCTGGGCTGCCCCTCGGCGTTTACCGCGCCGATCTCCCTGAACAGATCGTCCATTTTTCCATTGTAAGGCCGCTTGGTGCGTTCTGCGCGTTTAGCTAAGTATTCTTCCACCATTTTGCGGCTGAAATCGTCTTTAGTCGCGCCGGGGACGACTTCCGACTCGAAGTCTCCCGTGCTTTTGGCGCTCACCAGCTTCAGAATTTCCTGCCCACCCAGCGGGCGGTTCTTCGTCCCGCTGCGGATCAGCACCCGGCCATCCGTCAGCGCGTGCAGTTCAATGCTGCGCGGCACCCGGACACTGTAGACCGAAGCGCCATCTTCCACTTCCACCTGCTCCCAGTTACCGACGACAACAGGCGGGTTACAGTTCGCGTCCGCCTCTTTCAGCGCGTTTTCCAGCTTCTCGCTTTCAATCTTCGAGGCCGGCTTCCCATCCTCCCGAATACCAATAATCAGGGTGCCGCCCTCAGTATTGGCAAACGCGACCATCGTTTCTGCAATAAGCTGCGCATCTGCCTTTTCGATGAAAGCTGTGCGCGCACCCGCCCCGGCCTTGATTAGCTCTGTGTTTGACATTGCACTTTCTTAAAACAAATTAGGGAAGATAACGCCCATTAATGCGACCATCTCCCGCGTCCAGAAAACTTTACCTTCGGCATTCACTCGGTAGTTTTTCATTCTAGCACAGATTAGCGGGCGCGCATACGAGAAGCCAGTCCTGATTGATATTCCCCACATGCCGCATTATACTTTTCGTATGGGACTGAAACCGTTACTCAACCTTGCCGGACACCGCCTGCACAGCCTGCCGCTGGTCGTGCTGTACCTGACCGATGGCTGCAACAGCCGCTGTGTCACCTGCGACATCTGGCGCAGCCCGCGCCGGAACATGCGTATGGAACTGGTCGAGCAGGTCGCCAGCGCCTTTCACGATTTGCAGGTGCGTTGGGTGCTGCTCAGCGGCGGCGAGGCCATGCAGCATCCCCACTGGCCGCAGATCGCCCGCCGCTTTCGCGATGAAGGCGCGCGCGTCATGCTGCTTACCAACGGCCTGCTGCTGCGTAAACAGGCTGCCGACGTGCTGGCGAGTGTGGACGAGGTTATCGTCAGTCTCGACGGCGGCACCGCCGAAACTTACGCGGCCATTCGCGGGGTAGATGCCTTCGACCTGCTGCTGGATGGCATTCGCGCGGTGCGGGCGGGCGGCCTGCCCGTCACGACGCGCACCACCGTGCAGCGCGCCAACTATCATGAAATCCCGCGCATCATCGAGGTGGCAAAGGCCGCCGACGTGAACGTTATCAGCTTTCTTTCGGTGGATGTCAGCAGCGAGGTCGCCTTTGGCCCGCGCTTCACGCCCGACTCGGCGCTGCAAGTGGCCGGCGCGGGGGCCGCGCTTCTCGCCCTCCAGCATCCCCCCGCCTCCGCCGCCCTCACCGCCGACGACCTGCCGCAGTTTGCGCGCGTGCTGGATGAGGTGGAAGCCCGCTTCGCCAGTGACTTTGCCAGCGGGCGCATCGCAGAGCCGCCGCAAAAGCTGCGGCGCATGGTGCAGTATTTCGGCGCGGTACTGGGCGAGGGCGACTTTCCACGCCCGCGCTGCAACGCGCCCCACTTCAGCACCGTGATCGAAGTGGACGGGCGGCTGCGCCCGTGTTACTTCCTGCCCGATTACGGCAAGCTGGAGACCACCACGCAGGCATCCCTGGCGGAAAGCATCAATGTGGACACCGCGCAGGCGCTGCGCCGTGCCTATCGCAGCGGCCAGCGCCCGGAATGTGAGCGCTGCGTGTGTCCGCTCTATAAAGGCCCGCGCGCGCTCATGAATTTATAACGGTGTCGTTGTGCGATGTTGATTCTGCTGCTCGCTCTCATCAGTCTGGCTTTTCTTATCCGCACCGTATTAATCACGCTTGGTTTATTAAAAGGGCCTGTGCTGCAAACTTTCGAGAAATACGGCGATGACGAAACCATCTATCATCCGATGGCCGCGCTGCTGCTGTGGACGGGGCTGCTGTTCATCACCATCAGCCCGGTGATCGCCGCCGCGCTGGACGCGCCGGTGCTGCCGCTGGCTTTGCCCGGCATCCTCATGCTGGGCGCAAACTATGTTCTGGTCACGCATCCAGAAATCGCCCGCGAACACCCGAATATTTTCCTGATTTATCCTCGCTGGTATCATGAACTGCGCTCGCGCACATCGCGCTACGAACGGCGGCGTATCGCTTACAAGTGGCTGTGGCTGCCGTCGCGCCTGCGCCTCATTTACAATGGGAACGACCGGGCGTTCAGCCAGTGGGCAGACCTTGTGATTATGGCGACGATGGATATTGATGAAGGCCCGGATGCACCGCATAACATCCCTGCCAGCCATTACTAAGCGCAACTTCTGTCACACGCCGCGCGTAGTATCGGTCACACACAGGAGTTGGTACAGCCTATGTCTATTGTCCGAGTTGAAGGGGTAAGCCCCATGCTGGATCGCCTGCGCCGTCTGCTGCCCGCAGTTTCCATCAGAACCCTGTCCAGCATCGAAGCCTACGAACAGTGGGCGGCGACCTATCCCCCCCGCGCCCACAACGCGCTGATGGAACTTGAAGAAAGCGCCATGCACAGCCTGATGCCCCCGCTGGCGGGGCAGGCCGTGCTGGATTTGGCCTGTGGCACCGGGCGCTACAGCCTGCTGGCGCGCGAACAGGACGCGCGGCTGGTCGTCGGGCTGGATAACAGTATGGCGATGCTGAGCGCCAACAGCCAGAAGCGGCTTGCGCTGGCAACCTGCGAGACGCTGCCCCTGCCCGGCGCATCGTTCGATGTCGTCCTGTGCGGGCTGGCGCTGGGGCATCTGCCGCGTTTACAGCCCTCGCTGGCCGAAATCAGCCGCGTGCTGAAACCCGGCGGCGTGGCGCTCATCAGCGATTTTCACCCCTTCGTGTTTCTCAACGGCGGCCAGCGCACCTTTACAGGCCGGGACGGGCTGGCCTACGCGGTGGAGCATTACCCCCACCTCTACGCCGATTATCATCAGGCCGCGCGTGAGGCCGGGCTGCGTGTTGAGGGTGTTTTAGAGCCAAAGCTGAGCGCCAGCAGCGGCGGAGAAATCCCTGTCGCGCTGGTGTTGAAATTGGTGAAGGGCTGAGTTTCAGTCTTCTTCGGGAAGGTTCTGGCGGGGGAGTTTTTTCGGCTGGGCATACAGGAAATAAGCGCCCACCAGCGCCGCCATCAGCGCGGGCGGGATGCACAGCGACAGCAGCAGCCGCGCCACCTGATCCACCCCGGCGCTGCCCAGCACTACCCACAGCACGAGGAACAGCACAATGCCGCCCACCGCGAGGCTGACCCCGACAATGGTGGCGCGTGAAAGGTTTTTGGCGTTTAGTGGGTTAGGTGTCTGGCTCATGCGCTAATTATATAACAGTGCGCGTGCAGGCAACAGTCTGCTTTTGGCTAAAGCGCGCAAACAGAAGTCGAATTTTTACGCGCCGCGTGTCGTGGTCTGCGCGACGGTATCACGCTTGAGATGGTCAATCAAGCGCTGCACATTCACCTGCGCCTGGCTTGGCCCTTGTGGTACATCAATCTGAATCACCACCTCGTCCGGGCTGCTCTCGCGCATCGGCAGGCGTTCAATCATGGTAATGGTCTTGCCGTTCAGCGCGGGGGGTTTCGGCTCGGTTGCTGGCGCTGGCACCGACTCCGGTTCAGTGGCGGCGGCTTCCGGCGCAGCCATCATGCCGCTGTGGGGCAGCCTGCGCGCGCGCCGCTGGCGAAACAGCGTCAGCAGCACGATCAGCGCCATGAGCGCCAGCGTAAAAAGGGACACTGTGAATAACAGGATGTAAGCGGACGATGACATAACCACTCTGGGGATGATTGAAGTGAGTCGCCTCCATTGTAATGCTTCGTCACACAGCACTCAATTATCCCCAGATTGGAGTATCGTTTGTTTATGGTTTATGTTTGCGCTGTTGGCCTGCTTTAGCTACTTCTTCTGCCCTTTTTGCAGCTTCGCCCACTCATCGCGCAGCGTCACGGTGCGGTTAAACACCAGTTTCTCCACTGTGGTGTCCGGGTCTGCACAGAAGTAGCCGAGCCGCTCGAACTGCACCGAAGCCCCCGCCTGCACATCTTTCAGGCTCGGCTCGACATAACACACAGGCAGCGTTTGCAGCGAGTTCGGGTCAATATAATCGGTGAAGTCCTTGCCTTCTTCAACGTCATTCGGGTTCGGCGTACTGAACAGGTGGCTATACAGGCGCACCTCTGCCTCAAGCGCGTGCGCCGCCGAAACCCAGTGAATGGTCGCCTTCACCTTGCGGCCATCCGGCGCTTCGCCCTGCCGCGTCGCCGGGTCATAGGTGCAGCGCAGTTCGGTGATGTTGCCTTCTGCGTCCTTCACCACGTCCTCGCACTTAATGAAATAGCCATAGCGCAGGCGCACCTCCCGCCCCGGCGCAAGACGGTAGAACTTGCTCGGCGGGTCTTCCATAAAGTCGTCCCGCTCGATGTACAGCACGCGCGAGAACGGCACTTTGCGCGTCCCGGCAGACGGGTCCTCCGGGTTGTTCACCGCGTCCATCTCCTCGACCTGCCCTTCGGGGTAATTGGTCAGCACGACTTTCAGCGGGTTCAATACGCCCATCACGCGCGGCGCGCGCTTGTTCAAGTCCTGCCGCACACAGTATTCCAGCATGGCAACGTCGGCGGTGCTGTTGCTTTTCGCCACGCCTACCATGTCGCAGAAGTTGCGGATCGCCTCCGCCGTGTAGCCGCGCCGCCGCATCCCGGAAAGCGTCGGCATACGCGGGTCGTCCCAGCCGCGCACGTGGTTTTCCTCCACCAGCCGGATCAAACGCCGCTTGCTCAGCACCGTGTAATTCAGGTTCAGCCGCGCGAATTCGATCTGCTGCGGGTGGTAAATGCCTAACTGGTCAAGAAACCAGTCGTACAACGGGCGGTGATCTTCGTACTCCAGCGAACACAGCGAATGGGTAATGCCCTCAATCGAGTCCGACTGTCCGTGCGCCCAGTCATACATCGGGAAGATATGCCACTCTCTGCCCGTGCGCGGGTGTTCCGCGTCAATAATGCGGTACATCACCGGGTCGCGCATGTTGATGTTGCCGGAGGTCATATCAATTTTGGCGCGCAGCACACACTCGCCCTCTTTAAATTCGCCGTTCTTCATCTGCTCGAACAGCGCCAGATTCTCCTCGACGGCGCGATCACGGTAGGGGCTGTTCCTGCCCGGTTCGGTCAGCGTCCCGCGATACTCCCGCATCTCCTCCTGCGACAGGTGATCCACATACGCCTTGCCCTGCTTAATCAGCGCTACCGCCCATTCGTAAAGCTGGCCGAAGTAATCCGACGCGAAAAACAGCCGGTCTTCCCAATCAAAGCCCAGCCAGCGAATATCCTCCATCTGGCTGTCAATGTATTCCTGCTTCTCTTTGGCCGGGTTGGTGTCGTCAAAACGCAGGTTACACTTGCCGCCGTAATCCTGCGCGATGCCAAAATTCAGGCAGATGGCTTTCGCATGGCCGATGTGCAAGTAACCGTTCGGCTCTGGCGGGAAGCGCGTATGCACCCGCCCATCAAAGCGCCCGGTTTTCAAGTCCTCATCAATCATCTCGCGGATGAAGTTGGAGCGTGTGGCGGTGTCTGCCGCCTCGCTCGCGGCTTCCGCTTTGTTGAATGCTTGGTCTGTCATGGAATCATCGTTCCTTACTGGTTAACTTAAGGCTGATCTGTCTGCTTGCCTCGCGGCTCTCAAGTGTATCACATGCTGGCGTAGTGAAAACGGCGGAAACCCGGTTGGAAGCTTAACCAAATTTCGACGTGTGTTTTCGCGCACGATCTGGTAAAGTATTTAGCAACGCTAATTAAACACCCTAACATTCTACTTTCATGGAGAACAAGATCAGTGGCTATTGAAACCCAGTCGAACCCCATGCCTGCGCTAGCCAAAGACCTGCCCTGGCAGCAGGCGGTAAAAAAATACCAGAAAAACGATTTACGCATCAGCCTGTGGCAGATGCTCAACAGCATCGCCCCATACTTCATCCTCTGGTATCTGGCCTATCGCAGCCTTGAGATTCACTACGGCCTGACCCTGCTCATCGCCATCGTGGCGGGGGGCTTCGCCATGCGTATCTTCATCATCTTCCATGACTGCGGCCATGGGTCGTTCTTTAAGTCCCGCTGGGCCAACGATCTGGTCGGCGTGCTGACAGGCATCATCACCTTCACACCCTACTACGCATGGCGGCACGCTCATGCGGTGCATCACGCTTCCTCCGGCGACCTCGACCGGCGCGGCGTGGGCGATATCTGGACGCTGACTTACGAAGAGTACATGCAGCTACCGCGCCTGAAGCGCATCGGCTATCGCATTTACCGTAACCCGTTCATCATCTTCGGCATCGGCCCGCTGATTGATTTCGTCATCCTCCAGCGCCTGCCCTATGTCAACGTCTCCGACAGACCGCGCGAGAAGAACAGCGTCGTGTGGACGAACCTGGCGCTGCTGGGCATCTTCCTGGGCATGGGCTTCACCATCGGCTTTGCCGAGTACCTGCTGGTACAGGTTCCGATTGTCGCGTTCACGGCTTCCGTCGGCGTGTGGCTGTTCTACGTCCAGCACCAGTACGAGAACGTGTACTGGGAGCGCCATCAGGACTGGGATTACGCCACTGCCGCGCTCTATGGCAGTTCCTACTACAAGCTGCCGAAAATCCTCCAGTGGTTCTCCGGCAACATCGGCTTCCACCACATCCACCACCTCAGCCCGCGTATTCCTAATTACAATCTGGAAGCCTGCCATGAGGAAAACGAGATTTTCCGCAGAATTGAGCCGCTCACCATCCGTTCCAGCCTGAAGTCGCTGCACATCCGCGTGTGGGATGAAGACCGCCATAAGATGATCAGCTACCATCGCCACGATCACGGCCACCACGCCGAGCCGGAATCCGCAGAATAACCCTGCGCCGTTCCTCTGAAACTGACAAGCATAACTGCCCTTCTCCGCCACTTATGGAGAGGGGCAGTTTGGTTAAAACCACCTGCCACAGGTCATTGGCAAAACCGCGCATCATGGAGATACTTCTCCACGTTTAATACTTACGCCCTCTCAAAAGGATTTTTTGACGATGTTAACCGATCTCGATATTTACCTGTTCGACCTGCGCGGCTACCTGCTGATCGAGAATGCGCTGAGCGCTGAAGAAGTCGCTGCTCTGAACACGGGCATTGACGCGATCCTGCCGCTGAAGCGCGGGGAGTGGCACGGCTACGTACACGGTCACGCCTTCGGCGACGACGACGGCCTTAACCTCCAGCAGATTTACGAGGCGGGCGAACCCTTCGAGCGCCTGATTGACCATCCCGCATGGATCGAAAAGGTCAAGTATTTCGTCGGCGGCGAAGGCACATTCGATTACCTTCACGGCCCGCTGTTCATTGACGAGAACTTCGCCAACCTGCGCGGCCCCGGCGAGGCCATCGGCCTGCACTCCGGCGGGCATCTGGGAGTCAAGCGTATCCAGTTTCGCTTTCACAACGGGCGTTTTCAGTGTGGGCAGATCAACATCCTGATCGCGCTGACCGACATCGGCCCCGGCGACGGCGCAACGATGGTCATCCCCGGCAGCCATAAAGCCAACTTCAACCATCCCCACTTTGAGAAGCACCGCATCGGTGGGCAGGAGTCATCCGTAGATCACGTGGTCGGCGCGGTGGAAGTGCAGATGAAGGCAGGGGATGCCCTGCTGTTTGTAGACGCGCTTTCGCACGGCTCCGCCCGCCGTACCAACGCCGGGGAGCGCCGCATCATCGTCTACCGTTACGGCCCGTCATGGGGCAACTTCCGGCATGGCTACCAGCCCTCGCCAGAACTGCTCGCCCGCCTCACGCCAGAGCGCCGCCAGATTGTGCAGCCGCTGCAACTGCTGCCGCGCGAGCCGCAGAAGCAGCAGAGCTAAAAGCCGCCTGTGCGCCTCAGCCAGCAGCAGGGGCGCAGGCTTCGGCCAGCAGATCAGGAATTGACGAGGTGTTCGCCACCTGTTCCAGATCAGCGCTGTAAAGATGCCAGACCGTCGCTTCTTCCGGGACATCCGGGACTTGCAGGTTGGACTTGCGCGTGACGAAACAGCCCGCGAAGGTCTGCTGCGTCCCGTTTCGCAGTTCGGCGATCAACACGGTGGGGATGTCCACGTACTGGCTGCCCGCCGCCACGCCGATGCGCGCAGGCGGCTGGATAATAAGTTGTACCTGTGCTGTCTGGGCAAACCCGCGCACAAACGTCTCATAGGGGTCGGGCGCGGTCTGCCAGTAACCATAAGCGCGCTCGTAGTCCGCACGGTTGATGGCGTTATAGTAAGAGGACAGCAGGTCTACCGGGCTGGTCGGGTTGCCATATGGCTCTGGGCGTTGGCCTGTCTGTGCCGCGACGCTGTACAGCGGAAGCGCGAAGATCAGGATGACTAAAATCAGTTTCCAGAATTTCATCGTTACCTCCTTGACTCAGCTTGAGCAAGTATGCCACAGCCTGCGTATTGTTGGAATAAAAAATCGACGGAGATGACTCCGCCGATTTGCGTAAGCTGGGGGACCTGGATTCGAACCAAGATTAACAGGGCCAGAACCTGTCGTTCTG
>CAZJSU010000015.1:51428-56070 GCA_964548765.1 uncultured Anaerolineaceae bacterium | reverse complement strand
TAAAACAAAAAACCGCCTCTAATGATAGAGGCGGTTTGTGTATTCAGGCTTTGGTGGTTTAGATAACAATCACCGAGCTGGCCTGCTTGCCCTTCTTCCCGTCGGTGATCTCGAACTCGACCTTATCGCCCTCGTTCAGGGTACGATAACCGCTGCCCTTGATCTCGGAATAGTGAACAAACAGGTCGGGGCCGTTTTCCGGGGTGATGAAGCCGTAGCCCTTCTCGCTGTTGAACCACTTGACGGTGCCTTTAACACGTGCTGCCATTTGTAACACTCCTTGAAGTTTGTAGCCTTGTAGCACAACCGAAGCCATCTATCTTCAAGAGCGTTGCAGAAAGCTTTAACGTTTGTGGCACTTAGCACTTTATGTAGATTCGCCTTTTAAAGGCACCCATAATAATAGTGAGTTTCGCGCCAGATTTCAAGTCCCGAATCTTTAAAGTTTGTAGAGAATGCATAAGAAGACATCCTCTACGTAGGCTCAGGGGACTGCCCACAGGTTTATCCGGTCTGGTCCCCAGAAATCCGGGTCGGCATGAACGACCGCCAGCAGCGTTCCGTCCGGGCTAAAAGCGACCCGCCGCAGGTCTACATCCAGCCGCAGACCAGCGACCTGCTCGCCTGTGCCAACGTCAATCAACACCACCACCCCGCTCCAGCCCTGCGTGGCCTGGTCGTAGTACGAACTGGTGGCGGCCAGCCAGCGGCCTGTAGGGTCGAACGAGAGCGTCGTCACCGCGTCGCTCAATGGCAAGGTTCGCACGATCTCGCCTGTCGCTGTGTCCATCAACTGTATGGCGAACGACAGGGTGCCGTTTTCGTCCCACGTCACAGGCACAGCCACCAGCGTACCATCCGCGTTGAAGGCCAGATGCATTGGCACACCATCCAGCTCAACCATACCGCGCTCTGTGCCTGTCGCCACATCCCAGAAGCGCACGGTCATATCGGAGTCCATCATGCCGGGGCTGCCTGCCGAGACGAGCGTTTGTCCATCCGGCGTGAATTCCAGCAGGCCGAGCAGCGTATGCCCTTCCAGCGTCGCGCGCGGAGTGCCTGCGGGCAAGTCCCACAACGTGATCTTGCCATCCCATGCACCAGTCGCCATGATGGAAAAATCACGAGTGACCGCCGCGACATGGGCGAATTCGCGCTGCGGCACGGTGAGCGTTTGCTGCGCGGTGCCGTCTGCCAGTGACCAGATATTGAGCAGGGGCGCGGCCTGTTCGTTGTTAGCGCTGGAACCCGCCGTAGCGATGCGCGCGCCATCCGTGCCGTAGACGGTATCGGTCGTCAGGTTGGTGTCTATGCCGTTGGGCTTCAATGCCAGCGCGGGGTCGCCGTTGAGGGGATGCAGCCATACCGCGCCAACGGTGCTGATCGCCAGATGAGTGCTGTCTGGCGACCAGACCAGATCATTGACCAGCCCGTACTCGACCTGCACGACCTGCTGCAACTGGCCGAAGTTCTCGGCGGTGATCGGCTGGCCGCGTGCCGGGACATTCAGCGCCTGCAGGGATGGCTCAAGCAGGTACGTACCGTTTACCCCTTCCGGCAGCCAGCCAAACGGCGTGTCGCCTTCGCCCTGTGTCGCGCGGAAATTCGACTGCCACCAGACAACGCCGTCCACACAGCGCGGCGCGGAGTTGATGGGGATCACCGCGCCCGGCTCCACCTGTCCGACAACCGTCGAACTGGTCGAGAAATCCTCATAGACCGCTACGGGCTGGTCGGCGATCACCCGCGCGTACATGCCGCCTACCAGACGCGGCGTTAAATAACCCTGCTGGTAACACGTCGTATTGACATCCTGCAACTGCGCCTGTGCCAGCCCAGCAGGCAGCAGGGAAAACATGATAAGTAAGAGAACCATTCGCTTGAGCAAGAGCTTTATCCTTTCATCCTGTATTACGCACCAGTCCTATCATAGCTCAGAATTCAAATTGGGTAATCTGCCGTGAAACAATTAAGCAGACTTAACGATGGTCGGCGCTGGTATAACGGCCTATAATGGGTGTCCATCGTCCGTTTGAAAGCACCTTCCATCCAAACAGCATCAGGATCAGCCGAGGGATTTTCCATTGGAAAAGACACTTACCTTAGCGCGTGTTGAGGTCATCCCAGGAACAGGGGTCGAAACCGCGACAGGGGTGCGCGAAACCGCGCGCCAGTTGGGTATTGATGGACTCGAAAGCTGCCGCCACGTGCGGCTGTTTTTCTTAGAGGGCGACTTCTCGTCGGAGGACGTGGAGCGCATCGCCGGGGAACTGCTGGCAGACCCTGTAACTGAAGCCTTTGGCGTGTACGTCAATGGGGACGCGGGAGAGGCCGAGGCCGACGATTTCATTGACGTGACGCTGCTGCCCGGCGTGACCGACCCCGCCGCAGAGAACCTGCTGCGGGCAACCCGCCTGCTGGGCATCGAGGGGGTGGAACGCGCCGCGACAGGCGAGCGTTTCCTGTTTACGGGCAAGCTGAGCGCCGATGAGCTGATCCGGTTGGCAAATGAGGTCTGCGCTAATCCCGTCATCCAGCGTTACAGCGTTAACCAGCCGATCAGCGCGCCGTTCTTCCCGTATCAGGCGGCTGATGACACGGTTGAGGTGATCGCGCTGCGCGAGGCTGACGATGCAGCGCTGCTGGCGATCAGCCGGGAGCGGCGGCTGTCGCTGAACCTGCGCGAGATGCAGGCCATCCGCGATTACTTCCAGCAGGAACAGCGCGACCCGACCGATGCCGAACTGGAAATGCTGGCGCAGACGTGGAGCGAACACTGCGTTCATAAGACGTTCAAAGCGGTGATTGATTACACCGGGCCGGAAGGCACGCACACGATAGACGGCCTGCTCAACACATATATTCGCGCGGCCACCGAGAAGGTCAACAAGGCGTGGGTGCGCTCGGCATTTGTGGATAACGCCGGGATTATTGCCTTCGATGAACAGTACGACATCGCCTTTAAGGTGGAGACGCATAACCGCCCGTCGGCGATTGAGCCTTTTGGCGGGGCGAACACGGGCGTGGGCGGCGTGATCCGCGATGTGATCGGCGTAAGCGCCCGCCCGATTGCCAATACCGATGTGCTGTTCTTCGGCCTGCCGGATACGCCGCACAGCGAATTACCGCCGGGGGTGCTGCATCCGCGCCGTATTGCCGAAGGCGTGGTCAGCGGCATTGAGGATTATGGCAACAAGATGGGCATTCCCACCGTGAACGGCGCGATTTTTTATGATCGTGGCTACACGGCGAATCCGCTGGTGTTTTGCGGCTGTCTGGGCATCCTGCCGCGCGGGGCGCATCGTACACAGGCACAGGCGGGTGATCTGATCGTCGTCATCGGCGGGCGCACCGGGCGCGACGGGCTGCGCGGGGCGACGTTTTCCAGCATGGAGATTGACCAGCACACCAGCACCGTCTCCGGCGGCGCGGTGCAGATCGGCCATCCGATCCACGAGAAGCAGGCGATGGAGGCCATTCTGCGCGCGCGCGACGAGGGGCTGTACAGCGCCATTACGGACTGCGGCGCGGGCGGGCTGTCGTCGGCGGTGGGCGAGATGGGCGAGAAGATCGGCGCGTGGGTGCAGTTGAACACCGTCCCGCTCAAGTACCCCGGCCTGCGCCCGTGGGAAATCTGGCTGAGCGAGGCGCAGGAGCGGATGGTGCTGGCGGTGCCGCCGGAAAACTGGGCGCGGCTGAAAGCCATCTGCGACGGGCAGGACATCGAGGCGGTGGTGATCGGTGAGTTCAGGCCGACTGGCCGCCTGCAACTGTACTATGGCGAAAAACCGGTGGGCGACGTTGCCATGCGCTTCCTGCATGATGGCCTTCCCCGCTGGCACCTGCGGGCAGTGTGGGAAGCGCCCCCCTCACCCCCCGCCACTGTAGGGGTGGGTTTGAAACCCTCCCGCGCTGGCGCATCCAACCTGACCGATACCCTGCTGCGACTGCTGGCGCATCCCAATATTCGCAGCAAGGAGAGCATCGTCCGCCGTTACGATCATGAGGTGCAGGGCGGCACGGCGGTCAAGCCGCTGGTGGGCGTGGATAATCACGGGCCGAGTGATGCGGCGGTGATTGTTCCCCTCCCCTTGAATGCAGAGGGCGAGGGGGTGAAAGCTGTCGCGCTCTCGAATGGGCTTTGTCCGCAGTACGGCGCGATTGATCCGTATGCGATGGCCTGGGCGGCGGTGGATGAGGCAGTGCGTAATCTGGTGGCGGTTGGCGCAGACCCCGACCAGATCGCCATTCTCGATAACTTCTGCTGGGGCAATACCAGCCTGCCGGATCGACTCGGCGCGATGGTGCGGGCGGCGCAGGGTTGTTATGACGCGGCGGTGGCTTATGGTACGCCGTTCATCAGCGGCAAGGACAGCCTCAATAACGAATATCTGGGGGAAGACGGTGAACGCCACCCCATCCCCGGTACGCTGGTGATCTCGGCGGTGGGGATTGTGCCGGATGTGACAAAAACGGTCACCATGGATTTGAAAGCACCGCGTAACCTGTTGTATGTCATCGGGGAAACGCGCGACGAGATGGGCGGCAGTCACTATCACCTGCTGCACGGCATCGAAGGCGGTACGGTGCCACAGCCCAACCCGGACGCGATGAACACATATCGTGCTTTGCATAAAGCGAT
>CAZJSU010000015.1:1455-51328 GCA_964548765.1 uncultured Anaerolineaceae bacterium | reverse complement strand
CAGCGCATCGCTGTTTACACAGGGGCTTGATGAGCCGATCTACTGCCCGGTGGCGCATGGCGAGGGGCGGGTGATGGCAAAAGACAAGGCCGCGCTTGACCAACTATGGGCGGATGGGCTGGCCGCGCTGACGTATGTGGATAACCATCATCAAGCAGCGGGCTACCCGTTTAACCCCAACGGCTCTGAGCTGAACATCGCCGCTTTGTGCAACCCGGCGGGCAACGTCTTCGGCCTTATGCCACACCCGGAGAATCACATTTTCGCGTGGCAGCACCCGCGCTATCATCGTGGCGAGCGCGGCATGATCGGCCTGCGCCTATTCCAGAACGGGGTGAAATATGCATAAAAACGAGGAGCAGTTGATGGCGCAGCACAAGCATAATCACCGGGAGGGGCTGGCTTACACGCATGATACCTTCCTTAGCCCGTTCACATGGCGCTATGGCAGCGACGAGATGCGCCACATCTGGTCAGAGGCCAACAAGCGGCGCATCTGGCGGCGTATCTGGGTCGCGCTGGCACAGGCGCAGCAGCAGGCCGGGCTGGTCAGCGCCGAGCAGGTCGCGGATTTGCAGGCGCGCATGAACGATGTGGATATTGACCGCGCTCATGAGATCGAGCAGGCCATCGGCCATGACCTGATGGCGGAGATAAAAACTTATGCCGAGCAGTGTCCGGCAGGCGGCGGCATCATCCACTTAGGCGCGACCAGCATGGACGTAGAGGACAATGCCGACGCGCTGCGCCTGCGCGACAGCCTGACGATCATTATTGACCGCCTGCGCGGGCTGCTGCTGTACATCGCAGACCTGGCGGATACCGAGTCCGAAGCGGTATGCATGGCCTTCACGCATCTCCAGCCCGCCGAACCGACCACCGTTGGCTACCGGCTGGCGACTTACGCACAGGACCTGCTGGCCGATTATGAGCAGTTAGTGCAGGCGCGCGACAGCATACGCGGCAAGGGCTTTAAGGGCGCGGTGGGGACAGCCGCCTCTTACGCGGAACTGCTGGCAGGCACACCGATGACCCCGGCGGACATGGAAGCCCATATCATGCAGACGCTCGGCCTTGATGCTTTTCTCATCGCCACACAGACCTACACCCGGCGGCAGGACTGGGTGGTGCTGACCGCGCTTGCCGGGCTGGGGATGACGCTCTACAGGCTGGCGTTTGACCTGCGACTGCTGCAATCGCCCCCCTTCGGCGAATGGGCGGAGCCGTTCGGCACACGGCAGGTCGGTTCGTCGGCCATGCCGTTCAAGCGCAACCCGATCAACGCCGAAAATATAGACAGCCTCACGCGCTATCTGGCGGCGCTGCCGCGTGTCGCATGGGACAACGCAGCGCATAACCTGCTGGAACGCACACTGGACGACTCCGCCAACCGCCGCGTGACCCTGCCGGAAGCCTTCCTCACGGCTGAAGAAGCGCTGCTGCGCGCGACACGCATCCTCAAAGGGCTGCGGATTGACGAGAACGCCATGCGCCGCAATCTGGACGTTTACGGCACCTTCGCCGCGACAGAGCGGCTGCTGATGGAAGCGGCGCGCCGGGGCGGTGATCGTCAGGAACTACACGAGGTCATCCGTGAACACAGCCTGTTCGCCTGGGACAGGCTGCGCGAAGGCAAGCCGAATCCGCTGGTGGAGTCGCTGTGTTCGGACAAGCGAATCACGCGCTTTGTACCGCTGGCGCGTGTGCTTGAACTGCTGCACGCCGACACTTATGTGGGTGATGCGCCGCAGCGCGCCCGCCAGATGGCCGCCGTGATCCGCGAACGGCTGGGCAGCGAGGGTGAAGATGCTGACGCAGGATGAACTGATCGCCGCCATTCCGCACGCCCTGCATTCGGTGGAGCTGCCGGGATGGGGCGCGAAACACAGCGGCAAAGTGCGCGATATTTACCAGCGCGGCAGTGAGCGCCTGCTCATCACGACGGATCGCGTCTCGGCTTTTGACCGTGTGCTGGGCGTGATACCGTATAAGGGACAGGTGCTAAACCAGTTAAGCGCGTGGTGGTTCACGCAGACGCAGGATATTGTGGCGAATCACGTCATTGCCATCCCCGACCCGAATGTGACCCTCGCCCATGAGGTGCAGGCGCTGCCCGTTGAGGTCGTCGTGCGGGGTTACATCACGGGCGTGACCAGTACCTCGCTCTGGACGCTGTACGCCAGCGGGGAACGCCAGCCTTACGGTATTCCCCTGCCCGACGGCCTGCGTAAAAATGACCCGCTGCCCCAGCCAATCATCACCCCGACGACCAAAGCGACTGATGGCGCGCACGACGAACGCCTGACACGCGACGAGGTGATTGGGCGCGGGCTGGTGGAACGGGGGCTGTGGGAGCAGGTCGAAGCGGCGGCGCTGGCGATCTTCCAGCGCGGGCAGGAAGTCGCGCAAAAGGCCGGGCTGATTCTGGTGGACACCAAATACGAGTTCGGCCTGCTGAACGGCGACCTGGTGATTATTGATGAAATCCACACGCCCGATTCCAGCCGCTACTGGACGCAGGAGTCTTACGGTACGGCGAACGCACCTGAGAACTTCGACAAGGAATACCTGCGGCTGTGGTTTGCCGGAGAGGGATACCGGGGCGAGGGTACGCCCCCTGCGATGCCCGCCGAGATCGTCGCGCAGGTGGCCGGGCGCTATATCGCCGCTTATGAACGCCTTACCGGGGAGCGCTTCGTCCCCGGCACTCAACCCGCCGGGGCGCGCATCATCGAGAACATGCTAAACTATGAGTGAAGCATTCCTGATAAACGAGGAATAAAGCCATGACACATACGTTGATACTTTCGGATGCGCTGCACACCAAGCTAAAAATCACAGCACAAAAACACGGCTTTAACAGCATTGAGCAGATGCTCGAAATCTGGCTGACAGAGGAAGAACAGGCCAAAACACGTTCAGAAGGTGTAGAAAGAATCAACAACCTGCGTAAAAAGTTACACAAGAAATATGGTGAAATGCCAGACAGTGTTGACCTGCTGCAAGAAGATCGGGCGAGATAGCGGATGCCTGCACTGGTAGTAGACAGCGGTGTCGCCGTCAAATGGTTTGTGGTTGAACCGTACTCAGTTCAGGCAGTTTCGATTCTTGAGGAATATGACAAAGGCACAACAACGCTTCTCGCGCCAGACCTCATCTACTCAGAATTTGGAAACATTATCTGGAAAAAGCAGAAGTTCCAGGGGCTTGATACAAATGATGGGCAGGAGATCATACAAGCATTCTCTACACTTTCCCTCAGAATAACGCCCTCAGTTGACCTGGTAAATGATGCTTATACCCTTGCCACAGTTCACAGCCGAACTGTATACGATATGCTGTATCTGGCCTTGTGCATCCGCGAAAACTGTTCATTTGTGACGGCTGACGAAAAACTCGTTAATGCCGTTAGAGCCCACTTTCAGAACGTAGTCTGGCTAGGTCACTGGACATAAATCTCATCCATCCTGCCTTTAGGGAAACAGAGCAATCATTACAAATGAATTCGACAATCACACCCTTTCATCAGGACGACAAACCCCACGAGGAATGCGGGGTGTTCGGTGTGTATGCGCCGGGGCGCGATGTCGCTCGTCTGGCGTTTTTCGCGCTTTACGCCTTGCAGCACCGGGGGCAGGAGAGCGCGGGCATCGCCACCTGTGACGGACGCGCGGCTTACATCCACAAGGACATGGGGCTGGTTTCGCAGGTGTTCAACGAGAGCAACCTCGCCCCGCTAAAAGGCGACATGGCGATCGGCCACAACCGCTACTCGACCACTGGCTCATCGCACCTGCGTAATGCATCGCCCTATCTGATCGAGACCGTTCACGGCCCGCTGGGGGTCGCCCATAATGGCAACCTGACCAACGCGCAGCAGTTGCGCCCCATGCTGCTGCGGCGCGGCGTGGGGCTGGCATCCACCACCGACAGCGAAGTGATTACACAGATGCTGTCTGCCCCGCCGGATGTGTGGATGGATGGAGATTATATTGACGTGGAAGGCGATAACCTCGACCTGTGGCAGAGCCGTATCCGGGCGTTTATGCAGGTGGCCGACGGCGCGTACTCGCTGACGATCCTCACCCGCAGCGGCGTTTACGCGGTGCGCGATCCTTACGGCCTGCGCCCGTTGTGTCTCGGCAGTCTGGAGGATGGCGGATACGTCGTCGCCTCTGAGTCGTGCGCGTTGATGACCATCGGCGCGACGTTCATCCGCGAGGTTGAACCGGGCGAGATCGTCCGACTGGATGCCAGCGGCATCACCTCGATCACCGGGCGCACGCCAGAACGCCGGGCGTTGTGCGTGTTTGAGTACGTCTATTTCGCCCGGCCAGACTCGTCGCTGGAAGGGCAGGTCATTCACAGTGTGCGCCAGCGCATGGGGCGGCAACTGGCGCGGGAAGCCCCGGCGGATGCTGATATTGTCGTCGCGGTGCCGGACTCGTCGGTGCCAGCGGCGATTGGCTACAGCCAGGAAAGCGGCCTGCCATACACCGAAGGGCTGACCAAGAATCGCTACATCGGGCGCACGTTCATTCAGCCAGACGATAGCCTGCGGCGCGATGGTGTGCGCTTAAAATTTAACCCGCTGACGGCCAACCTTGAAGGCCAGCGCGTGGTGCTGATTGACGACTCGATTGTGCGCGGCAACACTGCTGGCCCGCTGGTGCAGCTTGTGCGCGATGGTGGCGCAAAGGAGGTGCATGTGCGCGTCTCGTCGCCCCCGGTGCGCCACCCGTGCTTTATGGGCGTGGATATGGCGACTTACAGGCAGTTGATCGCGCATACGCTGGATGTGGACGAAATCTGTGAGGCGATTGGCGCGGACAGCCTCGCTTACCTGAGCCTGCCGGGGATGACCGCCGCCGTGCGGGAAGGCATTCATGGGCGCGAACACGGCCACTGTACCGCCTGTTTCTCCGGCCAGTACCCGGTCAGCGTGCCGGAAGCGCTGTTTCGAGAAGATCATGACAAGTTGCTACTAGAGGGGGTGTGGGGCAGTTGAGCAAGTATCGTGTACTGGTCATTGGGTCGGGCGGGCGTGAACATGCGCTGGCGTGGGCGCTCAAACGCTCGCCACAGGTGGGGCAGATTTACGTCGCGCCCGGCAACGCAGGCACACAGGCGGTCGCGTCGAACGTGCCTATCCGCGCCGAGGACACCCGCGCGCTGGTCGGCTTCGCGCGGGAGCAGCAGATTGATCTGACGGTTGTTGGCCCGGAAACGCCGTTAGCGGCGGGCGTTGTGGATGCGTTCCAGGCGGCGGGGTTGAAGGTCTTTGGCCCGACGCAGGCCGCCGCCCAGCTTGAAGCCTCGAAAGCCTTCGCCAAGGATTTCATGTGCCGCCACCATATCCCCACCGCCGCCTACGCGACCTTCAACGATTGCCAGCAGGCGCTGGCCTATGTACAGGCGCAGAACTGTTCGCTGGTGGTCAAGGCTGATGGGCTGGCGGCGGGCAAAGGGGTGTTGATGTGCGCGGATACGGCGCAGGCAGAAACCGCGCTGAAGCAGGCGATGCAGGAGGCGGCCTTTGGCGCGGCGGGCGCGCAGGTGGTGATTGAGGAATGCCTGACCGGGCCGGAGCTTTCGGTGCTGGCCTTCAGTGATGGCAAAACGGTGGCGGTGATGCCCCCGGCGCGCGACCATAAACGCGCCTGTGATGGCGATCAGGGGCCAAACACAGGCGGCATGGGCGCTTATACGCCTGTCGCGGGGGTTACGCCGGAGCTGATCGCGCAGATTGAGCGCGATATTTTGCAGCCCGCGATTAACGGCATGGCCGCAGAAGGCAGGCCGTATGTCGGGGTGCTGTACGCCGGGCTGATGCTGACGGCGGACGGTGTGAAAGCACTGGAATTTAACTGTCGCTTTGGCGACCCGGAGACTCAGGTGATCCTGCCGCTGCTGGAAAGCGACCTGCTGGACATTATGCTCGCCTGTGTCGAAGGCCGCCTGAGCGAACAGGCGATTCAATGGCGGGCGGGTGCCTGTGCTACGGTTGTGCTGGCTTCGCCGGGGTATCCGGGCGATTATCCAAAGGGCCTGTTCATCTCCGGGCTGGAGCAGGCGGCGGGAGAGCAAAACGCGCTGGTCTTTCATGCAGGCACAGATCGCATTGATTATCAATACATCACGGCTGGCGGGCGCGTGCTGGCGGTCAGCGGCATAGGCGCAACACTGGACGACGCGCTGCGTACCAGTTACGCGGCCATCCGCCACATCCACTTTGAGGGAATGCACTATCGGCGCGATATAGGCAAACACTAATGCAGCGTGTCACGATTGTGGGAACACCCGGCAGCGGAAAATCAACGCTGGGCGAGCAGTTGGCCGCCCGGTTGAATTTACCGTTTGTCGAAGTGGACGCGCTCTACTGGCAGCCGGGCTGGCAGGCCGTACCAGCGTCTGTGTTTCGGAAACGGGTGGGCGAAGCGCTGGCAGGTGACCAGTGGGTTATCGGCGGGAATTTCGGCAAGGTACGTGACATTATCCTGAATCGCGCAGACACGCTCATTTGGCTCGATTACCCGATGCTAGTGTGCTTATGGCGGGTGCTTAAGCGCAGCATAAAACGCATTATCACACAAGAAGAGTTATGGGGAACGGGCAACCGGGAAACGTGGCGGGAGCAGTTTTTCAGCCGTCAATCAATGGTGCTCTGGGTGCTGAAAAGCCATCACCGTTACAGACGTGACTATACCCAACTGCTGAAAAGCCCGGAATGTGCGCATTTGCAGGTGCTGCGCTTTCGATCACCACAAGATACCGAGCGCTGGTTAACGACGCTCAACGCAGGATTAAACGATGACCACAAATGATGCCTATGCACAGGCGGGCGTGAACATTGCCGAAGGCAACCGCGCCACGCAGTTGATGAAAGCGGCGGTGCGTGCCACGTATACGCCGGAAGTGCTGTCAGATACCGGATCATTCGGCGGGCTGTTCGCGGCGGGCGCGCTCAAGGACATGGAGATGCCTGTGCTGGTCGCCTCGACGGACGGCGTGGGGACGAAAACCCGTGTCGCGGCCAAACTGGGCAAATGGGACACCATAGGCCGCGATTTAGTCAATCACTGTATTAACGACATTCTGGTGCAGGGCGCGCGCCCGCTGTTTTTCCTCGATTACGTGGCTTCCTCCAAGCTGGACGCGGAGCAGGTGGCGGCCATTGTGAGCGGGGTGGCGCAGGGCTGCCGCGAGGCGGGCTGCGCGCTGCTGGGCGGCGAAACGGCGGAGATGCCCGGCGTGTACGAACCCGGCGAGGTTGATCTGGTCGGTACGGTGGTGGGCGTGGTGGAGCGCGGCAGTATCATTGATGGCCGCCGCATCCAGCCGGGCGATGCCATCCTCGCCCTACCCGCCAGCGGCCTGCACACCAACGGCTATTCACTGGCGCGAAAAGTGCTGGCCGACCTCGACTGGAACGCGCCACAGCCCGAACTTGGCGCTTCGATTGGCGAGGCGCTGCTGGCGGTTCACCGCTGCTATCTTGAGCCTGTCCGCGCGCTTCAGGCGGCGGGGATAGACATTCGCGGGCTGGCGCATATTACCGGCGGCGGCGTGACCGACAACCTGCCGCGCATCCTGCCAGCGGATACAGGCGCGGTCATGCAGCGCGGCACATGGCCTGAGCCGCCGATCTTCGCCATGATCCAGCAGCACGGGCAGATTAGCGACGACGAGATGTTTCACGTCTTCAACATGGGGCTGGGGATGCTGGTGATCGTGCCAGCGGCGCAGGTGGCATTGGCCCAGGCCGCCGCCCCTGAATTAAGGATTGCCGGAGAAATCGTTCAAGGGGATAATACAGTTAAAGTGACAAGGGGGTGAGAAATGGCGAACATTATCGTCATGATCTCCGGTGAGGGGACAAACTTACAACACCTGCTCGACGCGCAGGCGAAAAGCGAACTGAAGGAAGGGCGTATCAAGCTGGTGGTTTCCAACCGTCAGGATGCGCGCGGGCTGGAACGCGCGACGAAGGCCGGGGTGGAAACGCTGTATTTCCCGCTCAAGCCGTACACGGATGCCGGAAAAACGCGCGAAGAATACGACGCTGATCTGGCGAAGAAGCTGCTTACCTATGAGCCAGACCTGATTGTGCTGGCGGGCTGGATGCACATCCTGAGTGCCGCCTTTCTCGACCACTTCCCGCGCAGGGTCATCAACCTGCACCCGGCGCTGGCGGGCAAGTTCCCCGGCGCGAACGCCATTGAACGCGCGTTTGAGGCTTATGGGCGCGGCGAAATCCCTTACAGCGGCTGCATCGTGCATTACGTGACCCCCGAAGTGGACGCGGGCGAGGTCATCCGGCAGATTGTGGTTCCCCTGACACCCAACGATGATATGGAGCGCTTCGTCGAGCGGATGCACCTGAGCGAGCGCTTTATCCTGCTTAAGGCCATTAAGCAGTTTCTTTACGAAAGACGCACACGCAAAAAAGCAGCAAAAGCCACCTAAACGGGTGGCTTTTTCATGTTATACAGGAGAGGAAACCTTGTCTACAACCAGCACCACCGAACTCTGGCGCGCGCGCGATTACGTAAAAGACTACCAGCCGCCACAGATTAACGGGGACTTCGTTGGCAAGCACATCATTACCGTAGACCAGTTCACGCGCAAAGACCTGCAAACGATTTTCGACGCGGCCACCTCGCTCAAGAAGCGCATCCGCCAGAGTGATCGCGGCGTGGTGGAATTGTGCAGCGGCAAGGTCATGGCGATGCTGTTCTTCGAATCCAGCACACGAACCGATATGTCATTTCAGGCGGCGATGGTGCGGCTGGGCGGCGAGGTGATCGGCGCGAGCAACGGCGTGCGGTTCTCGTCAGTCTATAAAGGCGAAGACCTGGCGGACACCGTGCGCGCGGCAGGCTGTTATGCTGATGTGGTCGTCCTGCGCCACCCGGAGGTCGGCTCATCGTATGAAGCCGCGTATTATCTGGACATCCTGCGCGAGAAGATCGGCAGGCAGCCGGTCGTCATCAGCGGTGGCGATGGCATCGGCGAGCATCCGACACAGGCGCTGCTCGATATGTTCACGATTGTCGAGATGAAGCGCGGCATTGACCAGCAGACCATCACGATGGTGGGCGACCTGCGGCATGGGCGCACCGTCCATTCGCTCGCCAAGCTCATCGCCCGCTTCGAGGGGCAGAACGTCTCCATGTGCTTCGTCTCGCCAGAGTCGCTGCGGATGCCCGCCGAGATCATCACGCGGCTGCGCGAACAGGGCATCACCGTGCATGAAACCAGCGACCTGAACGAAGTCATCAGCGACAGCGACGTGATTTACTGGACGCGGGTGCAGGAAGAGCGTTTCACCGACAAGGCCGAGTACGAGGCGATCAAAGACGGCTTTATCATGACCCCGCCCGTGCTGGCACAAGCCAGGCCGGATGCCATCCTGATGCACCCCCTGCCCCGCAAGCATGAAATGGGCGATAGAGAAGATCATGACGCACTGGATGCTGACCCGCGCGCGGTGTACTTCCAGCAGATGGAAAACGGTATGATCGTGCGGATGGCGCTGCTGGCAAAAGTCCTGCGCGGAGTTTACGTCTGAACCGCCAGGACGCAGAGATTCTTTTCTCTGAAAGCTCTGTGTTCTCTGTGGTTCAGGATTTCAAGGTTTAAGGAAGACGAATGCAGATCAAAATCCCCGGCATGGTAGACCCGCATGTGCATCTGCGCGGCATGGACTGGGCGCACAAAGGCACCTTCGCCAGTGAGACTGCCGCCGCGCTGGCGGGGGGCTACTGGGCGGTGCTGGACATGCCCAACACCCTGCCCTCGACTATTGACCCGCCCGCGCTCCGGCGCAAGCTGGACGAGTTCGGCGGGCAGGCCGTGTGTGACTGGGGCGTGTATTTCGGCGCGTCGGCAGAGGGCAACCAGCGTTATTATGCCGAGGTCAGCCGGGAGGTGTGCGGCCTCAAAATCTACAATAACCAGACCACCGGAACGCTGCTGATTGACGATCAGGCGGTGCGGGAGCAGCATTATGCCGCGTGGCCTGCGGGCAAAGTGATCGCCGTTCATGCCGAAGGCGCGACCGTGCGCGACATCCTGGCGCTGGTGCGCCAGCACCGCAAACCGACCCACTTCTGCCACATCAGCACTGCCGAAGAAATCGGCTATCTCACCGCTGCCCGGCAGGAGGGGCTGCCGATCACGATCGGGGTTTGCCCGCATCACCTGTATCTGACCGAGGACGATTTACCAGCGCTCGGCCCATTAGGGCTGATGAAGCCGGAACTGAAAACCCGCGCCGACCGGCAAGCGCTGTGGGACGCGCTGCAAAGCGGCGTGGTGGACGTAGTGGAGTCTGACCACGCGCCGCACACGCTGGACGAAAAATATTCCGGCAAGGCGGTCTATGGTGTTCCCGGCCTGGAAACCACGCTGCCGCTGCTGCTGCTGGCGGTTCATGAGGGGCGGCTGACGCTGGAGCGCGTGGTTGAGCTGGTCGCGGCTAATCCGCGCCGCATCTGGGGCTTAACCTGCCCGGATGAAACGTACACGCTGGTAGAGGCTGACACGGCTTATACCATTACACGCGACGGGCTGCACACACAATGCGGCTGGTCGCCGTTTGAGGGGATGCGCGTCTATGGCCGGGTACGCGCGGTCTATATTCGCGGGGTGCTGGCTTACGATGGCGAGCAGGTGGCTGTGACGCAGGGGTTCGGGCGTAATCTGTATGCTTAGGTCAGCGCTGCTCACACTCAGCGATGGAGGCTACCGCGCAGCGCGCCCGCTGCTGTTTCGCGCGTCCGCACAGGCCGCTCATGAGCAGATGATGGGCGCGCTGAGGGGGCTTGATGCGTCTGACTACACGCAAATTATCATGCGGGCGCTGCACCGGGCAGCTTTCAGGCGAGCGCCTGTCGAGGTCGGCGGGCTGACGCTGCCGTATCCGCTGATGCTGGCGGCAGGGTTCGTCAAAGGCGCGGGGTTCGCCAGCGAGGACGAGGCGTGCGCGGCAGTGCTGCGCGGCCAGAACATCATCCCCGGCTGGCGCACCATGCCCGCGCTGGTCGGGCTGGTCGAGTTCGGCTCATTCACCCGCTGGCCGCGAACAGGCAACCCCGGCACCGTCCTCTGGCGCGATGTGCCAAACCGCTCCACCCAGAACCGGGTCGGGCTGAAGAACCCCGGCGCGCGCGCGGCGGCGGCCTTTCTGGCGCAGCATCGCACGACGCTGCCGCCTGTGTTCGGGGTCAATATCGCGGTCAGCCCCGGCGTGGACGACCCGGCACAGGCGCAGAAGGAAGTAGAAGAATCCTTCGCATTTTTCCTTGCTCAGGACATCCTCCCCACATGGTTCACGCTCAATATAAGCTGCCCCAACACCGAGGACGACCCGCACGGCCACCAGACCGAAGCGCAAACGCGCCAGTTGTGCGCGGCGGTCAGCGCCCAACTGCGAGGCAAAGCGCCGCTGTGGGTGAAGGTCAGTCCCGGCCTCGCGCCGGACCAGTATCAAATCCTGATGCGCGTCTTTGCCGAGACCGGCGTAAGCGCGGTGATTGCGACCAATACACTGGCGCAGCCCGCGCCGGGGCAGCCGGGTATCATGGCGGGGGTCGGCGGCGCACGGCTGCACCTCGCGGCGCTGGAAACTGCCGCCCTGCTCATGCGCGAAAAGGCCAAACATGGGTATACTGTGGATATTATCGGCTGTGGCGGCGTACAGGATGGCCTGACCTATCACGAGTATCAGCGCGTGGGTATTCAGGCGGTGCAATACTGGTCAGCGCTCATCTATCGCGGGCCGCTGGCCGCAGCCATCATCGCAAACGAGGCGAACACGTATGTCTGAACAGCAAATCGCGCAGGCGCTGCTTGAAACGGGCGCAGTCGGCTTTAGCCCACACGAACCCGTCACCTTCAAGTCCGGGATGCTCTCGCCAGTTTACGTAGACAACCGCCGTCTGATCGCTCATCCTGCCCAATGGCACCTGATCATTGAGCAGTTGCGAGCGCTGATCGCCCGTGAAGGCATCGACTATGATGTCATCGCGGGCATCGAAACAGCAGGCATTCCGCACAGCTCGGTGCTGGCCTATAACCTGCTTGTGCCGTCGGTCTTTGTGCGGAAGGCGGCGAAGGAACACGGCCAGAAACAGCGGATTGAAGGCGGCGATGTCACCGAAAAACGGGTGCTGCTGGTTGAAGACATGGTAACGAGCGGCGGCAGCAGCCTTTCCGGCATCGCTGCGCTGCGGGGAAGCGGCGCGGTGGTCGAGGACTGCCTGACGATTACCAGCTACGGCTTTGAAATGTCGCGCATCGCATTCGCCGCCGCCAAAGTGCGGCTGCACACGCTGGTGTCGTTTTCCGTGATTGCCGAAGAAGCGCTGCGGCAGGGTTATTTTGGGCAGGCAGAAATGCGCGTGATTGAGGACTGGTTACACGACCCACACGGCTGGAGCGAGAGGCAGCCATTATAAACCTATGAATGCGATTGAAAAGTACAACCAGCGCGCACAGGCGGCCAATTCGCTGCTGTGCGTCGGGCTGGACAGTGACATCAACCAACTACCAGAAGCGTTCATCCATTACGAATTTCCATTATTTACGTTTAACCGCTGGATTATCGAGCAGACGCACGAATATGTCAGCGCTTATAAGCCGAACATAGCCTTTTACGAGGCGCGGGGCGATCGTGGGCTGGCCTCGCTGCGGATGACGCTGGAGTACCTGCGCGAACATCACCCGGACATCGTGACGATCTGCGATGCGAAACGCGGCGATATGGGGTCTACCAGCGCGGCCTACGCCCGCGCGGTGTTCGACTGGTTCGACTTCGACATGGTGACACTTAACCCTTATCTGGGGCGCGAAGGCTTGCAACCGTTTCTTGATCGGCGTGAAAAAGGCTGCATCATCCTCTGCCGCACCTCTAACGCCACCGCCGGAGAATTGCAGGATTTACAGGTGGACGATAAAACGCTGTGGCAGGTGGTGGCGGAAAAAGCCGCGCATGAATGGAACGACAACCACAACTGTCTGCTGGTGATGGGGGCGACGTACCCGGCGGCGATCCAGCAGGTACGCGCGATCACGGGCGATATGACGCTGCTGATTCCCGGTGTCGGGGCGCAGGGCGGCGAAGTGGGCGAAGTAGTGCGCGCCGGGCTTAACAGCGCCGGGCTTGGCCTGATTATCAGCGCATCGCGCAGCGTGATCTTTGCCGAAAACCCCGGCGAAGCGGCTGGCCGCCTGCGTGACCAGATCAATCAGTACCGTGCTTAACCGGAGCTAAAACAGGCTCAATTGCGTTGAGTTATCGTCCTCGGACTTCCGGCCTTTACGCATGGAGCGCGGCTTGAAGAAGCCGTGTTCTGCCAGCCAAGCATCGTCCGGCCCGTCCCAGCCGTACTGGTTAAAATCCACCAGCCCCTTTTCGTTAAACACTACGCCCTCCGCCTCCAGCAGGGCGCGCTGCTGGCTGGCGGAATGACTGCCTTCAGGCAGGCTGATGCCGCCCTTGCTGTTGATGATGCGCTGCCAGGGGATGTGTGGCTGGTCGGGGTCTGACGGCGCGTTGATGGCTGACCCCATCGCCCGGTTCATGGCGTACCCCACCCAGCGCGGCGCGATACGCTCATAGTCTGGCAGGGCGATGCCCTCCGGCGCGGGGATCATGTCGGCGATCTGCCCATAGGTAAACACCCGCCCGCGCGGCACCTGCCACACGATGAGCCATACGGTATTGTCGTAAGCCTCTGTATCAGGCGGCATCAGCACAGGTCATCCTTTCCGGGTAAGCAGCTTTCCCGCCGCTTCGTCCACCAGCCATGCCATCTGACCTTCGGGCGGCTCGACCAACTGTGCGGGCAGTTCGTGCGGCCTGTAGCCGCCTTCCATGACGGCGTGCAGCGTTTCCGCCTTGGACGCGCCAGAGACGAGAAACAGGACGTTATGCGCGGCGTTCAGCACCGGGGCGGTCAGGGTGATGCGCCATGTCGCCAGTTGGGGAACCTCGTTCGCCACCACCAGCCGCTCAGTTTCTTCCAGCGCCGCCGTGCCGGGGAATAACGACGCGGTATGCCCGTCCTCGCCCATGCCCAGCAGCACCAGATCGAGGCGCACCTGATCGCCCCGCCCCTTGAAGAACTGATACAGTTCGGCCTCGTATTCATCGGCGGCCTGAAAGGGGTCTTTCTCGGCATGAATGCGGTGGATATTCCCGCTCGGTATATTCACGTGGTCGAACAGCGCCAGCCGCGCCATACGATAATTGCTGTCGGCATGGTCGGGCGGCACGCAGCGCTCGTCGCCCCAGAAGAAATGCACCTGTGACCAGTCTATATAGCGCGAGAACATTTCATCGGCCAGCAGCCCATACAGCCCCTGAGGGGTGGAGCCGCCCGCCAGCGCGACGCTAAAATGCCCCTGCCTTGCCGAGGCCGCTTCATACAGGCTTACGAAACGCTCTGCCGCAGCCCGCATAAGCAGACCGCTGTCCGGGTAAACGCGCAGCTCAAACATCGCTCACCGCCTTACTCGTGCAGACAGCCCAATCGCCAGATGTGGCCGCCCTTTGCCAACAATTCATCGGCCTCTACTGGCCCCCAGCTATTATGTTCGTAGGTCGCCAGCGGGCGCGCCTTGTCCGTCTCCCACATCCTGATGATCGGGTCCATCAGCTTCCACGAGACTTCAATCGTGTCGCTGCGGGTAAACAGGCCGGGGTCGCCCAGCAGCGCGTCCAGAAGCAGACGCTCATAAGCCTCTGGAATGACGCATTCACCGAAGGTGTCGGCATAGTGAAATTCCAGATTCACCGACTTGGTTCTGCGGGCAGAATCCGGCACTTTGGCCTCAAAACTCAGATGGATGCCTTCATCCGGCTGCACGCAGATTGAGAGGATATTGGGGGTAAAGTTGCCGCCGTTTTCACGGTTGTTAAACATTGAGTGCGGCGGCTGGCGGAATACCACCGTAATCTCGCTGACCTTGCGCCTCAGCGCCTTGCCAGAGCGCAGGTAGAACGGCACGCCCTGCCAGCGCCAGTTGTCAATGTTCAGCTTCAGCGCCGCGTAGGTCGGGGTTTGCGACCCCGGCACGACCCCTTCGAGGTCTTTGTAGCCTTCGTACTGCGCGCAGAGGGTGTCGAACAGGTCAATCGGGCGCACCGCCTGCAGCACTTTGGTCTTTTCGTTGCGGACAGCATCGGCCTCAAACGAGGACGGCGGCTCCATAGCGATCAGCGTCAGCAGTTGCAGCAGATGATTCTGGAACATATCGCGCAGCACGCCGGAGTCGTCATAATAGCCGCCGCGATGGCCGACATCTACCTGTTCCAGCACCGAAATCTGCACGTTGTCTACATAATTGCGATTCCAGATCGGCTCGAAGATGGCATTGGCAAAGCGCAGGAACATGATGTTCTGCGCGGTTTCCTTGCCCAGATAATGGTCAATGCGGTAGACCTGATTTTCGTCAAAGACGGTGTGGATTTCGTCGTTCAGTTCACGCGCGGAACGCAGGTCTACCCCGAAAGGCTTCTCGACGATAATCCGCCGCCAGCCGCCCTCGTCGCGCGCCATGTCCAGCCCGCCCAGATTTTTGACGATCGGCACGTAGAGGTTGGGGGCGACGGACAGATAGTAAAGGCGGTTAGCCGCGCCGCCCTCCTTCTCCTCCAGAAACGCCTTTAGCCCGGTGAGGTCGTCCACATCCTGCGCGCTGCCCGGCACGTACCACAGATGCTCGGCAAACGCCGCCCACGCCCGCTGGTCGAAGGAGTTGTCCGAAAACTCCCTGACCCCTTCGAGTACCCGCGCGCGCCATTCCTCATGGCTGAATTTCGAGCGTGAGTTGCCCACGATATTAAAATCCCCAGTCAGGCGCTCCTTGATGTACAGGTTGTACAGCGCTGGCACCAGCTTGCGCCTTGTCAGGTCGCCCGACGCGCCAAAAATCAAAATACTGGTGGACTGGCTCATGCGCTGCTCCTTATTTGGCCGCTTTCACGGCGTGTCCACCAAAGCCGCGCCGCATGGCCGCCAGCAGGCGGGCGGCGTAGCTGTCTTCCTGGCGGCTGACAAAGCGCATTTGCAGCGCCAGCGTGATCACAGGCGCAGGCACGTCCAGGTTGATCGATTCGAACACCGTCCAGCGCCCCTCGCCGCTGTCGGTCACGTAGGGGGCGATCGCGCTCAGATCAACATCTTCTTCCAGCGCGTCGGCTGTTAAATCCAGCAGCCACGAGCGCACCACGCTGCCATGCTGCCACACGCGCGAAATCTGGTGCATGTCGAGATTAAAATCCTTACGCGCCTTCATGATCTCGAAGCCCTCGGCGTAAGCCTGCATCATGCCGTACTCGATGCCGTTATGCACCATCTTGACGAAGTGGCCGCTGCCGCTTGGCCCCATATGTCCCCAGCCCAGATCGGGCGCGGGCGCGAGTGTTTCCAGCGCCGGACGCAGCACGTCCACCGCTTCCTTCTCACCGCCGACCATCATGCTGTAGCCTTCGGTAATGCCCCAGATGCCGCCGCTGGTGCCAACATCCACAAAGTGCAGCCCGCGCGCCTTCACCATCTCCGCCCGGCGCATGGTGTCGTTAAAGTTGCTGTTGCCGCCATCTATGATAATGTCGCCCGGCTCCAGCAGATCCATACACTGGTGAATGTGATCTTCGGTCACGTCGCCCGCTGGCAGCATCAGCCAGACCACGCGCGGCGCTTCCAGCTTGCTGATAAGATCGGCCAGCGAGTCGGACGGAATCGCACCTTCTGCCGCCAGCTCATCCACCGGCCCCCGGCTGCGATTGGCGACAACCACCTCATGCCCGCCCTTTACCATCCGGCGCACCATGTTTGCGCCCATCCTGCCGAGGCCGACCAGTCCTAACTTCATCGTTTACTCTCCTGTTTATGTCGCAAGGGATCATCCCTGTGCTGTTAAGCCCTATTGTCTTGCGGTTACTGCCGTTCCAGATGGCGCACACCGGCTGCTGTCGCCACAATCACATCGGTCGCCAGGCCGATGAACAAGCCATGCTCGACGATGCCCGCCCGCGCCTTGATGCGCTCGGCCAGCGCCGCCGCGTCCGCGATCGCGCCGAAGTTGCAATCGAGAATCAGGTTGCCCTGATCGGTGGTGTATTCCGCGCCGTCTTTCATACGCAGCGTCACCGCCGCGCCCAGCGACTCCAGATAAAGGCGCTGCGACATCCAGCCGAACGGCACCACTTCCACAGGGACAGCCCACTTCGTCCCCAACTGGTCAGACAGCTTGGACTCGTCCACTACGATAATCTCGCGCCTGCTGGCCTGCGCGATGATCTTCTCGCGCAGCAGCGCCCCGCCACCGCCTTTAATCAGGTTAAACGCCGGGTCTGCCTCGTCTGCGCCATCTATCGTCAGGTCAATCACCTGCTTCTCGTTGAGCGTGGTCAGTGGAATACCTGACTGCCGCGCCTCGTTCTCGATGTGCCGCGAGGCCGGAATGCCCATTATATCGCGCAGCGTCCCGGCGCGGTACAATTCGCCAATGCGCCGCAGCGCCCAGATCGCCGTGCTGCCCTCGCCCAACCCAATGACCATCCCCGATTCGACAAATTCCACCGCGTGGTGGGCGGCCTGCTGCTTCAGGCGTGTGATGTCGTCGCTCAAACCTCTGCACTCCTCGAATGTCCGATACGCAAAAAGTGGCTACACCGCCGCCGTAATCGCCCGCAGCCCGCCGACAACATCATCATGCAGATGCAGCCGCAGCACGTGCCGCCCGTTCTCGCGCAGCGCCTCGGCATCACCCAAAGCCTGCGCCAGCGCCAGCACGCCAAAGGTGATGCTGGAGTCGGGCTGGCCTGCGCGGTCGGGAATGGCGACATCGGCGGGCGGGTCGTGCGTGAACTGGATGAACAGGCCGTTCCCGGCATCCCCTTTATGAAGCTGCCCGGTGGAGTGTAAGAAGCGCGGCCCATAACCCGCAGTTGTCGCCACCTTCAGGCTGTCGCGCAGTGTCGTGCGGAGCGCCAGCAGCGCCGCGTCGGTTTCCTCGTCCGGGGGGACATAGGCTTGCAGCGCGATATAACTCCCCGCGCCCGCGTGCCGCAGGAAAGCAGCCAACACACCCTGCAAGCTGTCGCCGCTTACCTCGCCGTACAGGCCTACGCCGTCCTCGGTCAGCAGCGGGGTTTGCGCGGGCAGCGCGCCTGTTTCGGCATAAGCCGCGACCATCCTGCGCCCTAGCACCTTCGCGCTCTCGACATTGGGTTGGTCGAAGGGCTGAATATCGAGGCGCTGGCCTGCCACCGCAATCGCCATCTCCCACAGGAAGAACTGCGCGCCCAGATCGTACACATCGCTGAGCGAGAGAGTCACCAGCGGATGCCCGGCCTGCTCTAATACCTGCAGCGCGGCTGTGTGGCTGTCGTCGCCCTCCAGCTTCAGATGAACGAACACGCGGTCATCGCCGTAGACCTCGCGCGTGCCTAAAGGCTCGCCCACGACGGGCAGAATGCCTTTGCCTTCCTTGCCCGTGCTTTCAGCGATCAACTGCTCCACCCAGTCGCCAAAACTGGCGACCGCTGGCGGGGTTACGAAGGTGGCTTTGTCGCGCCCGGCCTTCGCCAGCTCGCCCAGCACCACGCCCAGCCATGCGCCGGGGTTATCGCTCGCTTGATGCGTCGGCGCGCAGCGCTGCTGCATCGTGACTGCGCGTTCCAGCAGCGTTCGCACGTCCATGCCGATGAGCGCCGCCGGGACGAGGCCGAAGTGTGACAGCGCGGAATAGCGCCCGCCGATGTTCGGGTCATTGAGGAAGGTTTTACGAAAACCGTATTCCTGCGCCAGCTTCTCCAGCGAACTGCCCGCGTCGGTGATGGCGATAAAATGATCGCCTGCGTGTTCCGCGCCGACCATCGCCGCCACACGGTTGTAGAAGTATTTGAAAAACGACAGGGTTTCGACTGTTCCGCCGGATTTGGTCGAGACAATATACAGCGTGCGCGCCGGGTTCAACCGCTTGTCATGCGCCAGCACTGCGCCGGGGGTGGTGCTGTCCAGCACGGCCAGGTCAAGATAACCTTGCTGTACGCCAAAAGTCATACGGAAGACCTCTGGCGCAAGGCTGCTGCCGCCCATGCCCATCAGCAGCGCGTGGGTATAGCCCGCATCACGGGCCGCCTGCACCAGCGCGTTGATGTCGTCCAGTTCGGCGGACATGCGCTCAGCGATGTCCAGCCAGCCCAGACGGTTGCTGATCTCGTCCGGCTGTGGCCGCCATACGCTGTGATCACCCTGCCAGATGCGCTCGATGATGCGTTCGACCTCTATCGAGCGCAGCGCGTCATCCACCAGATTTTGATACTGCCCTATCCCGGCCATCGCTTATCCCGTCGTGCGCAGCGCATCACGCTTCTGGGCGATGCTCTTGAGCAGCGACGCAAACGGCTTGCTGAATTTCTCCACCCCTTCTTCCTGAAGTTCCTCGGTGGCCTTGTCCAGATCAATGCCCAATTCGGCCAGCCGCGCAAGCTGCGCCCGCGCTTCGTCCAGCCCTTCCTCAACGGTCAGGGCGACGGTGCCATGATCGAGGAAGGCATCCAGCGTCTCTGGCGGCAGCGTGTTGACGGTATCCGCCCCGATGAGCGTATCCACATACAGCGTGTCGGGATATGCCGGGTCTTTGGTGCTGGTGCTGGCCCATAGAGGCCGCTGCACCCGCGCGCCCTGCGCCGCCAGCCGCTCCCAGCGTTCCCCGCTGAAAAGCTCCTTAAAGCGCTGGTAGACCAGCTTGGTGTTAGCGATGGCGATCTTGCCCTTCAGTTCTGGCGCGCCCGCTGCTTCGAGCATCGGGTCGAGCTTGCTGTCCACCCGGCTGACAAAAAACGACGCGACCGAGGCAATCCTGCTCACGTCGCCGCCGTTGGCCGCCCGCTTCTCCAGCCCGGCGATATACGCCTCGGCCACCGCTTCGTAATGCGCCATCGAGAACATCAGCGTGATATTGACGTTTATCCCTTCGCTGATAAGCTGCTCAATGGCCGGGATACCCTCTTTTGTCGCCGGGACCTTAATCATCAGATTGGGGCGATCCAGCGTCTTGAAATAGCGCCGCGCTTCTTCCAGGGTTTTCTGCGTGTCGTTTGCCACATCCGGGCTGACTTCAAGGCTGACGAAGCCGTCCGCGCCCTGCGTTGCATCATATACCGGGCGGAACAGGTCAGCCGCGTGCTGGATGTCCTGTATGGCAAGCGCGTCGTAAATGTCGTTGATCGAGCTTTCGGACAGTATCAGTTCCTGCAACTGGTCGTCGTAATCATCGCTGCCCGCGATAGCCTTCTCAAAGATCGCCGGGTTAGAGGTTACGCCCTGCACCCCCAGATCAATCAGCTTTTGCAGTTCGCCCGATGTGATAAACGAGCGCCGGATATAGTCCAGCCAGACAGACTGGCCGAGTTTTGCCAGGTCGTGGATTTTTGTCATCGTGTTTTCTCCTGATTTCCTATTGAACAGGCAGGCTGCGCCAGCACCTTCTGTCTGCACGGCTGGCTTTATATAACAGATGCCCCGAAACACGCTCTACCTTACTCCAAGATGGGCGCTTCGGCCACCAATTGGCCGAATTTTCGCTGTGACAGATTTAAAACCCGCGCAGAAAAACGCCCCGATAAGGCGCAATCATTGGCTGTCATTTGCGATATGACATTCGTTTAACACGGGGGTGACAAACGGTACTGAGCAGCAAAGGCACTTGAAAGTATGATTACAGCATCATCAGAAAAGAAAAACAACAAGGAGAACAAAGTGAACAGAGTCAAGGTCTTCCCGAAGGTCGTCATGGTTGTCGGTATCGCTTTTATCATCGCCGGGCTGGTCGCTGCGGGCGCAGGCATCTACATCCAGTCATTTGTCGTCCAGCAGCTCGCTGTCCAGAACATCACTACGCCGGGTGACGCTTCGATCCCCAATGCGCCAGTGAACGACATCCCGACCGCGCTCAGCATGGCGGACATTATTCAACATCACGCCGCAGCAGGCAGCAACGGGTTGACCTACGCGCAGATGGGCCGCTTCGCCGTACCCAGTGGTGATCCTGCCGGGACAAACAGCGCGGACGAGGCGCTGCTGGACACAGCCGGCAACCCGGTAGCGAACCAGGCACGCAATACCCAGTTGACCGCTGCTGGTCTGGTGACATCCCTGAGTTTGTCCGCGATGGCTATCGGCCTCGCCTACGGCGCTATCGCACTCGGGCTGGGGTTTGCCCTGCTGGGGGCGGTCATCACAGGTCTGGGTTATGCGCTGCTGGGGCTGATTACCCCCGAAGTCGCAGAGCGGTTTGGGCTTAAGCCAGTCGCAGTGGCATCCTAACAAACAAGCTCATCCGTTATCTGCACCCCCTCTTCCACTTCGGTGAAAGAGGGGTTTTTGTTTTGGGCGGCGGACGCGCCGCTGCGCGTCCCTACACCACACCTGTGATGTAAAGCACAACCCCACCGCAAAACATCAACAGAACCTAGCCAACAGGCACCAGATAGCCATCCCGATACCATGCCAGCACCGCGTCGCGGGGGATGTTGCAGGTCTGCGCCTCGGCAAAGGTAAAGCCCTGCGGATAGGCCGCGAGGAGGTCGTTAAACTCGTCCGACTGTTGATAGTCCATGCGGAAATCGTGATAAATACCGCGCGTCTGGGTGGGATAGCACCAGACAGGCAGCCGGAAGCGGGTTTCGTCGTTGATGGGCTTCAGCGCGTAGCGCAGGGAGCCACGCTGCTGCGCGTTGAGGATGACATCGGCATAGGCTGCCCGCTGCTTCTGCACCGAGTAATGCTCATGCAGGTAGGCCATCGTCTCCGGCGAGGTGCGGCGCTTTTCGCGCAGGATGTCTGCGGCAATCCGCGCCGCGCTTTCCACATCGTCGTAATCCACCTTGTTAACCAGATGCTCCGGCAGCAGTTCGCGGTGTGATGAAATACGCACCGGAATGGAAGGCGTACCACAACCAAGCGATTCGTAAACCGTGTTGCCGAAGGACTCGACAAAGCTGCCCAGCGCCAGCGTCACGCTGCCCAGACTGTAATACTGCGGCATCAGGCTTTGCGGTATCCAGCCATGAAAGACAAAGTTCTCGGTCAGCCCGCGCTGTACGATCTCGGCCTGAATGTCCTCATAGAACGCGCGCAAATCCGCCGAGAAGCTGACATCCAGCCACTGTGGCACCAGCGTTTTGAGATCGGTAAAGCCGTACTGATGCACCAGCAAGTCCACGACGGCGATGGTCTGGCGAATGCCTTTGGTGGACTCCGGGCGGTGGGGGTGCAGGACGATGGGATAGGCTCCCGGCTGTACCGGGATTACGTCGAGGATTTCCTTCGGTTCGGTGTATTGGAAGTGATCCCAGTCCAGACCGTTGTGAATCACGGTGGTGCGGGCTTCGTAATCCGGGAAGAAGCGCCCGGCGGTCTGTAAAAAGAACTGGCGCGAATATTCAGAAATCAGAATAAGGTGGTCGCCCTGAAAGAGAAAACTACCTTGCAGCGTTTCGGGGTAAACGTTATCCCGCAGCGAAACGACGGTCGGGATATGCGCGTAAGCGTAGGGAAACAGGAACTCGCCATCGTGCATGTAGAAACGATCCGCCTGCGCCAGATGCTCGCCCACATCCTGCAAAATCGCGGCCAGATCGTAACCGGGCGCGGCGTAGGGTTGTGGGAAGGGTTGGTGAAAACGCAGCAGCGGCAGCACCTGAACGTTCTCGTGCCAGCGGAAGGGCGCGCTGCTGTCGTCGCGCCGGGTAGACAGCACCGTCACCTGATGGCCGAGTTCACCCAGATGAATCATCACGCTTTGTAAATGCTTGGGCGCGCCGCCCATCACAAAGTCCGGGAATAATGGGTTGATCGAGAAGGCAACAATCTTCATTGGGGCTGCTCACTGGTATAGTCGGGCGGGGTCAACACGCCAAAATCGGTCAGCGGCCACAGGCGCAGCTTCACCGCGCCGCGAATGCGGCTGGCCGCGACCGGGCCGTAATCGGCAGAGTCCAGGCTGCGGTTACGGTTGTCGCCCAGCACGAAATACTCATCCGGGCCGATCACCCACTCCCCGTAATAACCGGGCGCTTCCTCGATGTAGTCCTCATGCAGCGGGGCGTAATCAATATAGACCTGCCCCTCATGGATGTTGACCTGCTCACCCGGCAGGCCGATCACGCGCTTCACCGCCAGTTCATCATCGTGCGGCGATACCAGCACCACGATGTCCCCGCGCCTGATGGAGTTGGTCAGCGCGTCCAGATTGCTGGTAAACAGCCAGTCCGCCTCATGAATCTGCGGCTCCATGCTGTGACCCTGCACGTAATAACGTGGGAAAAAGAGGTTGACCACCACACCGATGACGATCACTGTCAGCAGCGGCCTCAGCCACTCGCGGGCGAACTGCTGCCATGAAAAGTTGTGAGAGAGTGGAATCACCGGCTCCCGCTGGCCGGGTTGATAGAGCATGACGCAAACTTTCCTTCCATCGCAAGACCCGTCCCTTCAGCTTACAGCAAATGGAGACAGGTGAAAAGTAGACAATTATGCACCGTTTACGTGAACCGGATAGCTATGGCGGCGGACGATGGTGTCCTCCCGCGTGATGGTCACAAGGCTGAAGCCGGGCTGCGCGGTTGTATCCAGCGCGGCGCGGGCAGCCCCCGGCCACGCGGCGAACTGGCACCATGCGCTGGCCGCGCTGCTGTACAGCACGCCATCGCGCAGCAGGTCTACCCCCTGATGCACATGCCCGTAAAACACGCCGCGCAGACGATGCCGTGCTGTACGCAAAAGCTGATGCACGGCCTCGCCATTCAGCAGCCCTACCTCGTCCATCCACGAAACCCCTAGCGGGATGGGGTGATGATGCAGCGCAACAATCAGCGGGCGGTCGTCGGGCGCGGTGCAGATTTGCTCCAGCCATGCAAGCTGCGTCTCATCCAGCCAGCCGGAATGCGCGGGGTGCGCCCCGTTGCTGTCCACACAGACGACCTGTACACCGTTCAGCTCAAACGCATGATCGTAAGCCCCCTCCCGCCCCAGCAGCACCCGCTGGAACGCCGCGCCCACGTCATGATTACCGGGGACGTAATGCACCGGGCAGCGGATGCCCGCGAACACGCCGCCGATATAAGCGTAATCCTCCGGCGCGGTAAGCTGCCCCGCCAGATCACCCGTGTGCAGCACAAAATCCAGATGCACAGGCAGCGCGTTGATTTCCTCTACCAGACGCTTGGTCGCTTCCAGCGCGGTGTAGGGGAGCGCCAGAATCTGGCGCGCGTACTCTGCCCATTCCGGGTCAATATCGCTGTAATCGCGCTGCTGGCCGGGCATAATGAGATGGGTATCGCTGATGTGCGCGAACTGCAACAAAACATCGGTCATGATCTTTCCTCTCGCTGCTGGCTGGTGACTCTGCCCTGTTTCAACTGGCACTGTACAGTCTATTTCACATTTCCGGGCTTACGCTAAAATATAGATAATAATCCTTCACCCGCAAACTACGCACCACGCTGGAGATCGCCCACCTTGATGACAACTATAAACCCTGTTCGAGTAGCTGTGATCGGCACTGGGGGCATGGCGCGGGCGCACATACGCGGCATGTTGAAGCAGGCCGAGACCACGCACATCGCTTACGTCTGCGAGCCAAACCCGGCAGCGTACCAACTGGCGGCGGAAGTGTTTTTAGAGGCAGGCATGGAAGCACCCCCCAACGAACCTGATCTGGAAACGCTGCTGACCGATCATGCCAGCGAACTGGATGTCGCGCTCATCGTCACCCCGCACGCCCAACATCATCATCAGGCCGCCGCCTGCCTGCAATCCGGGCTGGATGTCCTGCTGGAAAAGCCGATGGTGATGAACGGCGCAGAGGCGGAAAGCCTGATTGACATCCGCAACCGCACGGGCAAGCTGCTGGTAGTGGCCTTCAACGGCAGCATGTCGCCCTATGTACGCGCGGCGGTCAATATGCTGCGCTCTGGCAGGCTGGGCGAGATGCTCACCATCAGCGCCACTGTGTGGCAGAACTGGAACCGGCTCACGGTCAACACATGGCGGCAGCAGCCGGAGATCGCCGGGGGCGGCTTCCTGTTCGACACGGGCGCGCACATGCTCAACACCGTCGTAGACCTTGCAGGCGAGGAGTTTGTCGAGGTCGCCGCGTGGCTGGATAACCGCGAGCGCCCGGTAGACATTCAGGGCGTGGTCATGGGGCGGCTGAAATCCGGCGTACTGGTCACCATGCACGGCTGCGGCGACACCATCGGCGGCGGCTCTGACGTGCGCGTGTTCGGCACGGAAGGCGCGCTGCGTACAGGCGTGTGGGGCGGCTTTCTGGAGGCGCGCCTGGTGGGGGATGATGATTTCAAGCCTGTTGAAGTCCCGCCGTCACTGGGGACATGGCAGCAGTTCCTGGCAGTCCGTAATGGCGTGATGGATAATCCCTGCCCGCCGGAAGTCGGGATGAGGATGGCGCGGCTGTGGGACGCGATTCAAGCGTCTGCCGCTCAGGGCGGCACACTGATTAACCTGCAATCGTAAGACAAAAGGATTCATCAATTATGACAGCATCACCACGAGTTACCGTATGGCACGAATATCGCCACGAAAAGCGCAACCCAAAGGTCGCTGAAATCTACCCCGAAGGAATGCACATTCCTATTGCTAACGCGCTGCGTGAGCAGGGGCTACAGGTGCAGACCGCCACACTGGACGAACCGGAACACGGCCTGACCGAAGAAGTGCTTGCCAACACCGACGTGCTGACATGGTGGGGGCATATGGCGCACGGGGATGTCTCGGACGAGATCGTTGACCGCGTTCACAAGCGCGTGCTGGACGGCATGGGGTTAGTCGTGCTGCATTCCGGCCACTTCTCCAAAATCTTCACCCGGCTGATGGGGACGACCTGTAACCTGAAGTGGCGCGAGGCGGGTGATAAGGAGCGCATCTGGGTGGTCGAACCCGGCCATCCCATCGCCAAAGGGCTGCCCCCCTATTTTGAAATTCCACAGGAGGAAATGTACGGCGAGCGCTTCGACATCCCCGCGCCGGAAACACTGGTGTTCCTGAGCTGGTTCACGGGCGGCGAGGTCTTCCGCAGCGGGTGCTGCTACCAGCGCGGCAAGGGCAAAATCTTCTACTTCCGCCCTGGCCACGAGACCTACCCCACCTACTACCAGCCCGAAGTGCAGCAGGTCATTTACAACGGGGTGATGTGGGCAGCCCCGGACGAGATTTCGCCGACTGAGTTCGGCAACGCCCAACCACTGGAAAAAATTGAAGCGGAGTAGCGTTCTGAAGAACACGCCCGGCCACCGGGCGTGTTTCTGTTTCCTGCGCTTTGTGTAAATTCACTACACTTTGGGCGCATTCTTCATGCAACCCGCTGAATAAACTTGCAATGCCCGGCTAAGCACGATAAGATTTTCAAAATCGTTGTATAAACGTTTTTAATGGGCAGGTGGTGAACTCCCTAAACATAACCCCCCTCACATAATGACTGAGAATGCGAGAGGGGCTGCTAAAGGAGTAAAGCGTGGATATTGCTTTTAAGGGAGTCCACCACCAATTTTTTAGTGATGTTTTATCCCCGACCAAAACCACTACTTAAATACACAGTTCACCCCTAATGGTTCAATGGCCGCAGGCAGCAACCCGTTTAACGGTGCTGTTGGTCAACTCATAAAATAATAACATCCGTAGGGGCAGCCCTAGGTGAGGCGGTGCTTCGCTCCTAGGAAAATGAATTTGCCAACACCATCGTTTAATCGCCTTACCCGAATGACCAACTACAGCCCTGACCAGGGCGACTCTGGCTGGCTTCCAGCATAGAACACCACCGCTTCAGCGTCAATCTTTTTAGCAAAAGCTAAACCCAGCCGCTCAGACGGCGAGGCTGGCCTCGTGCAGGCGGCTGTAAAGCCCCTCGTGCTGCACCAGTTCCTCGTGCCGCCCCCGGTCAATCACGCGGCCTTCATCCAGCACCGCGATCAGATCGGCCTTGCGAATCGTCGAGAGGCGGTGCGCGATGACGACACAGGTACGCCCGACCATCAGCTTGTTCAGCGCCTCCTGAATTTCGATCTCGGTCTGCGTATCCACCGCCGAGGTCGCCTCATCCAGAATCAGAATCGGCGCGTCCTTCAGCACCGCCCGCGCGATGGCGATACGCTGCTTCTGCCCGCCGGAAAGCCGCACACCGCGCTCCCCGATCTGGGTATCGTAGCCATCCGGCAGCGATGCGATGAAATCATGCACGTTGGCGGCCTTCGCAGCGGCAATCACCTCGTCATTACTGGCGGTCGGGTTGCTGTAGCGGATGTTGTCGCGCACCGAGCCGTTAAACAGGAACACGTCCTGCAACACCATGCTGATATTCCGGCGCAGCGCATTGAGCTTCATGTCGCGCACGTCCAGCCCGTCAATCATGATCGAGCCGTACTGTGGGTCATAAAAGCGCGGGAGCAGGCTGGCAATCGTGCTTTTGCCCGCGCCTGTCGGCCCCACCAGCGCCAGCGTCTGCCCCGGCTCCACCACCAGCGACACGTTTCGCAGCGTGGGCGCGTCCGGCTGATAATCGAAGCTGACGTTATCGAACACCACGCGCCCGGACACACGACCCGGATCAACCGCGCGCGGCGAGTCCTTCACGTCTGGCTCCAAATCCAGCACTTCGTTCACGCGCTCGATGCCGGTCAGTCCAAGCTGAAGCTGCTCGTGCATCTGCGCCAACTGCGTGACGGGCTGGTAGAACAGGCTGAGGTACAGGATAAAGGCGATCACATCCTCAATGGCTAACTCGCCGATAATGGTCAACTGGCCGCCGACCCACACCACGATAATGACCCCCACCGCCGCCAGAAACTCAATCGAGGGGTTCATGATGCCCATCATCTTCAGCGCGTGTAAGCGCACGTTGGTATTGGTCTGCGAGAGGTCATTCACGCGCCCGTGTTCGCGGTTCTCCTGCGTGAAAATCTGAATTTCCTTGATGCCAGTCAGGTTATCCTGAATCACCGCGCTTAACGTCCCCAGGCCACGCGCCGCCTCACGAAAGCCGTGATTCATCCTGCGCCCGAAGAACAGAATATCGGCCACCAGCAGCGGCATGGGGATTAACGTGAGCAGTGCCAGCACAGGCGACAGGCTGATGAGGATCACGGCGATGCCGAACAGCACCAGCACATTCACGATTAAATCGGGGATGTAGTGGGCGATCAGCGGTTCAATATCGCCCGTGTCCTTAATCACGCGCGTCAGCAGTTCGCCGGTCTGGCGGTCAGCATAGAAGCGCGGCGACAACCGCTGCAAATGGGCGTACAGCACCACACGCAGATCGCCGACAACGCTCCACGCCATAACATGCGAGACATAACTTTTCAGGAATGCCCCCAGCGCGCGCAGGCTGTAAACACCTACCAGCAGCAGCGCCAGCCGGGTCACTTCCTGCCCCAGCACGGCGCTGTCCTGCTCGCCGCCGTTGAGAATGGCGATCAACTGGCGAATCAGCCAAGGATGCGTGAGGTTGGCGGCGGTCACACCGAGCGTCGCCAGGATAACGATCAGCATATGCCAGCGATAGGGTTTGAGATGTGGTAAAAGTTTGCGAAGGGATTCCATTAGGATACACTCATTACACGTCACTTCCAAAAGAGCAGCCGCCCAGCGGCACGCTGCCCAGATGAGTTATATCATATGACGCGGCTGACGCTTACGGCCAAGCAGACCACTTTGGGATGCTGTTGGTCAACGCATACAACAATCATCATATCCGTAGAGGCGGAGCGGTGCTTCGCCCCTACTCGCGCACATCGGCCTCAACATTCTGTGACAGACTGTTGTGCTGCATCACCGTGCGCTCCACGCCGACCAGTTCAATGCCGATGCGGTTATCGGTAATGGTATTGGCCTCGATCAGGTGATTGTACGGGCGCTGACCGCCTGCCGGGTAGCCGCGTACCCCGTGATCCTGATTGGCGGCGATACGAATGGCCTTGTCGTGGCGCTGAAACGTGTTGCGCTCGATGCGCCAGTTATAGCTGGTGGTGTTCTTCGGCACGATGGTGTCAAACTGTGGGATATGCTTCGACCATAACAGGATGCCGTGTGTATTCCCGAACAGGCGGTTTTCCTGCACCACAAAGCCGTAACCGTTCTCCACCGCGATTCCGGCCTGAATACAGTGGTTGATCGTGTTGTTTTGCAGTACATTGGTGGCGGAAAAGCCCAACCAGAAGCCGTAATTGCAGGCATGAACAGTGTTGCTGCGAAAAATATTGGAGGCACAGAAGGTGGCCTCAAAACCGATGTTCGGACTGTAGGATACATCGTTCTCCTCAAACAGATTGTTGTTACACGGGCGGAACTCGAAGCGCGGGTTTAGCCCGGCCACGAAAAAGCCATCCCCACCCATGCGGGCGTAATTGCGCCGAAAGATATTGCGCGATGCCCCGGCGACCACCAGAAAGCCCGCCGCATCCGCGCCCATGTGGCCGCCGCGCCCACCACGCGGCTGCCAGCGCGTGCAGTAATCGGCGAAGTTTTCCTCGAACAGGCTGTCGCTGGTGCCGTACAGGTGAATACCGAAAGCGCTGCAATAACTGGCGTTATTCTCGCGCACGGTCAGCCGCTTACAGTCATACGTCAGCAGGCCGTTCATCTGGTGCTGAAGGTCGTTCCGGCTGACGGCGCTGTCTTCCACCTCCTGCAGCAGGATGCCGCCGCCATAGGCGCGTTCGGCATCGAGCCAGATGTCGAGGAAGACCGTGTTTGCCGCAACCTCTGCTGTGGAGGTGATCTGGCAGTCGGTAATGGTCAGGTCATTGCAGCGGCGCGCGTAAATCCCATGATAAAAATCGCGCAGCTTCAGATTCCTGATCGTCACGCCCTGCTGGTCTTTCACCTGTATCCCGCGCCCATCACGCGCCCGCCCGATGATGGTCGCGCCGTTACCATCCAGCGTAATGCCATCCTCGATAATACGAATACCGTTTGGCACGAAATAAACACCGGGTTCAAGCAAGGTGTCTTCGGTAATGACCATCCCATCTGTCGGCTTTATCATCGTCAGCAGAACCTGTTAAACCAGCGCGCGATACAGCATTTCTTTCCAGCGCGGCACGTCAATCTCCCAGCAGACGGTCACGTTGGAGCGCTCGATCACCGGCTTCCAGAACAGGCCGTTACGCCCGTCATCGGCAACGCCCAGTTGATCCACAACCGTCATGCCGCGCGTGAGTTCGCTCTGGGTTTCCACATCCACCCAATGTTTGCTCTTACGGGTGCAGACAGCCGGGTTCAGCGCGACAGCCATCGCCACCGGGTCGGGCAGTGACATGCCGATCTCGCCGGACTGCTGGCGGATGGCCTCGATCGCTGTTTCGTTGCAATCTACCGTGAAGTGCGCCAGCGCGGTATCCAGCCCCCGGATATGTGCCATCTCCTCCGAGCTAATCAGCGCTTCGAAGCGGCATAATTCCCAGCCGACCATCTCCACAGGCAGGCCGGACAGAAAGACCATCCGCGCCGCTTCCGGGTCGTGCCACACGTTAAACTCTGCCGCCGGGGTCACGTTCCCCACCGTGCAGGCCGTCCCGCCCATCACCACACAGCGGCTCACCAGTGGGACGATCTCCGGCGCTTGTGCCACAGCCAGCGCTACATTGGTCAGCGGCCCCAGAGTCACCAGCGTAATGCCGGGGTTGGCTTTAATGGTTGCGATGAGCGCGTCTACGGCGTGGCCTTCTGCCGCGCGGCCTTCCGGCACGGGGTAATTGCGGTTGCCCAGCCCATCCTCGCCGTGAAACCACTCCGCGCGCTGTGGTTCGCGCAGCAGCGGTCGTGCCGCCCCCCGGTAAACCGGCACATCCTTGCCACACAGTTCCACCGTGTAAAGCGCGTTCCGCACGCCGATGTCCACATTGACGTTGCCAGAGACGACGGTGATGGCCTTCACTTCCACATCCGGCGCGCGCAGCGCCATAATCAGCGCGACGGCATCATCAGAGGCGGTATCCGTATCAATCACAAAAGCGCGGGGCATCAAGTTTTACTCCTATGCAGGATTACCATGTCCAGAAGTGTAGCATCCTGCCCAGCAGCAAACCACAAATTAATTCAAAGCATAATCAGGCCCAACCGGGTCGCCTTGACGACAGCCCCCGTGCGGCTTTGCGCGTCCAGCTTGCTCATGATGGCGTTCACGTGGAACTTGACGGTGTGGTCGCTGATGCCCAACTGCCGGGCGATGGTCTTGTTCGGCAGCCCTTCGGCCAGCAGTTGCAGCACTTCCTGTTCACGCGGGGTCAGCGCCTCGCTGATGCTCTCCGGCGGCGCTTCGCCATCCGGCAGCACCCGGTCAGCCAGCGCCGGGTCAATGACCAGCAGCCCATGTGCCACGACTGGCAGCGCGGCGATCAGATGCGCGGTATCGGTGTCACGCAGGAACATGCCCCCCGCCCGCACGGTACGCAGCAGCGCCGCGACCTCCGCCGCCCGGCTTTCATCCGGCAGCAGCACCACCACAGGCAGCGCGTCACCATCGCCCAGTTCATCCAGCAGCAGCCCGAAGCGTTCCAGCGCTGTCTGCGGCTGCCAGCCAAAATCCCACACCAGCACTTCCGGGCGGTAGACATCCACATCATCGGCCAGCGTCTCGCCCCCGGCCACCTGCCCCACGACATCGCTGTTAGAGCGCTCTGCCAGCAGCGCGGCCAGCCCTGCCCGCGCCAGCAAGTTATCCGCCACAATCAAAATGCGCGTCCCGGCCATATCCCCTCGCAGATCGAAAATTCCAGCGTACCCGGTCTGCGTAGGTTTCACGTAAAAAGCCGCCAGAAATATCGGCGGCTTTTGTCTTGCGGGTTCAGCCGATGGCCTTTACCAGCGGTGATGAATCTGCTCGCGCAGGTATTTGTCATAAATCTCGCGGATTTGCGCCATTTGCGCCTCGCTAAAAGGCGGCAGCCCGGACGCACCGATGTTATCCGCCGCCTGTTGTGGCCGCTTCGCGCCGGGGATCACGCAGCTTACCGCGTCGAACATCAAAATCCAGCGCAGCGCCCACTGCGCCATTGTCGCGCCCTCCGGCACAAGCGGGCGCAGTTCCTCCACCACTTGCAGCGCTGTCTCGTAATCCACGCCGGAAAACGTCTCGCCCATATCAAACGCTTCGCCATGACGGTTGAAGTTGCGATGATCGTCTGGCTCGAACTGCGTCTGTCGGGTCATCTTGCCGGTCAGCAGGCCGCTTGCCAGCGGTACACGCGCCAGAATGCCCACCTTGCGCCGTTTGGCCTCGTCGAAGAACAGCCCTGCCGGACGGTGACGCAGCATATTGAAGATAATCTGCACGGTTTTTACATTCGGGTATTCAATCGCCTTCAGCGCTTCCTCCACCTTTTCCACGCTCACGCCGTAATGCTTGAGCTTGCCCGCCGCCACCAGATCATCCAGCACGCCGAAAACCTCCGGGCGATAGTAAACCTCGGTGGGCGGGCAGTGAAGCTGGAGAATGTCCAGCGCTTCCACCTGCAAATTTTGCAGGCTGCGCTCTACAAATGCGGTCAGGTTTTCTTTCGTGAAGCCATCGGCGACGTGCGGGTTCAGGCGGCGGCCAGCCTTGGTCGCCACGTAGATCGTCTCGCTGCGCTCTTTCAGGAGCGTGCCAATCAGGCGTTCGCTGCGGCCATCCCCGTAAACATCGGCGGTGTCAATGAAATTCACGCCCATGTCAATCGCTTTGTGCAGCGCGGCCAGCGACTCCTCGTCGTTGACCTCTCCCCAACTCCCGCCCAGCGCCCACGCGCCAAAGCTCACTTCAGAGACTTGCCAGCCTGTACGCCCCAATTCCCGGTAATTCATGGTTACTCCCTTAGTTGTCGCACATCCGTGATGAGGCTAATATTAGCCTCCCGCGCTAGCGCCTGCCAATACAGCAACATCTGCCTTGAAATTACGTACTGGCACTACAGTTACACGTTACCTGAAACTACGGATTAATGAACGTCTTAGAGGAGGACTTATATGCATTTGCGAAAGCCGTTTGGGCTGCTCATCATGGCAGCCCTGCTTATCAGCCTCACGCCGACCAGCGCACAGGGCGAAACCCCGCTCCGGCTGGCGGTTCCGGCGTTCCTCAAAAGCCTGATAGAGACTGAACTGGTCGAACAGTATGAGGCCGCCCACCCCGGCGTAAGGCTGGAAATTGTCGCCGCCCCCAACGACGTGTTCTACAACCCCGGTGAAGATGTTGAAGCCTACCTCGATAGAATCGAAAGTTATGTCGGACTGGCCGATGTCGTAGCGATCACGTCGAACCAGATCGCGCCGGAAGCCACGCGCGCGGGTTACTTCCTCAACCTCGCCCCGCTCATCAGCACCGACCCGGCTTTCGACGACGGCGACTTTCTGCCCGGAATGCTCGAAGCGTTCCAGTGGGACAACGGGCAGTGGGCGCTGCCGATCTCGGCGGATGTCGTCGTGATGATTTACGACCCAGAGGCGTTTGATGCCGCCGGGCAGCCCTACCCCAGCGGACAGTGGACGCTGGATGACCTCGAAGCCGCTATCCGCGCCCTTACCCAGTATGATGATGAAGGCAATGTTTCCGCGCCTGCCATGCTGGAGCTAGGCAACCTGAATCTGCTCATGCACAGCCTGATCGGCGGCGGGCCAATGTTCGACCTTGCCAGCCAGCCCGCGCTGCCACGCTTCGACAACCCGCAGCTTGTGCAGCTTCTGGATCAGTGGCAGGCGATCCGCGATGACGGGCTGCTGACTACGCCGCTAAGCGGTTTTGACTTTAACGAAATCCCGATGCTCATCGGCCAGAGCCTCATCGCCACGTCCGGGCAGTTCGGCGGTGGTGGCGAACGCCAGATCGCGCTGCTGCCGGGTGGGCGCGCCGGGCTGCTGGCGAATGGTGTCGCGGTCAGCGCAGGCACACAGTACCCCGATGCAGCCTACGAACTGGCAAAATACATCACCACCAACGCCAACCTTGCCAGCGCCTCGTTTGGCATCACGCCGGCACGCCGCAGCCTGATCGGCGTGGAGTCTGACAACCCGTTAGGCTTCCTGCTGAATGTGCCGGAGGAAATGCGCCCGGCCATTGATGAAGCGCTGAACAACGCTATTCCCGGCACAGACGCGCTTTTTACCCATTACATTAACGTCGCGCTTCAGAGGATGAACGACACAGGGACGGACGCGCAAAGCGCTTTGCAGGAGGTTGAGCAGGGGGCGATTGAGCGCCTGCAGACCGCCACCGCCCGCCGCGAAACGGCGGTTCTGGGGGTGGCGACACCCGTACCACCCATCACGGGCGCAGGCAGTGTCGTCCTTGAGTTCGGTTACACATCCCTGATGCCGCAGCTTTCCAACCGTGACCAATGGGATCAGCTCATCGCCGATTTCGTCGCCAGCGACCCTGAAGTGGGACAGGTCAATCTGGATGTAAAACTGCCCTTCCCCAGTGTCTCGCTGGAAGGCATGGCCGAGGATTACGACTGCTTCTACATGCCGAACAACCTTGTGCCGGGCGCAGACCTCAGCCTGCTCCGCAGCATGGACCCGCTGCTTTCCAGCGACCTCAGCTTTAGCCCCAACGACATCGTGGGCAGCCTGCTCGATCAGGTGCGCCGCGATAACCAGATATGGGCGATGCCGCTCACTCTCCAGCCGCTTGTGCTGTGGTACAGCCCACAGGTCTTCCAGCAAAGCGGCGCGCAGCCACCATTTGAAGGCTGGTCAGTCTCCGACTTTGAAAACGCGCTGCGTACCCTGAAGGTCAACCCGGACGATGCCGCGCCGTTTGTCTCGCGCAATGGGGACGGTTCGCATCTGCTGGTCCTCATCGCGGCGTATGGCGGCCTGCCGCTGGATTACCGTACCGACCCGGTAACGATTAACTTCACCGACCCGGCTACGGTAGATGCCATCCGGCAGGTGCTTGATCTGGCGAAAAACGGCTACATCGAGTACCAACCGCTGGCAAGCCAGGGAACCGCGATTTCTTTCGGCGCGCCATCAGCAGGAGAAATCGCTATGTACAGCCAGTTGCTCAACAGTATTGCGCTGCTTCTGGGGGGAGACGACGACCAGACAGACGCTTACCAGCTTGCCACCTTCCCACAGGGGACGCAGTATTCCGCTGTCAGTTATGATCTGGGCGCGGCGTACATCAGCGCCAACACACCAGCCATCGAGCCGTGCTATCGCTTCATCAGCGCTATCGCCAACAAGCCTGACCTGTTCACTCAGGGGATGCCCGTCCGCCGTTCCCAACTCACCAGCCCGGAACTGATTACCGCGCAGGGGCAGGCGGCGGCGGATTTCTACAGCGCGATGGACAGGCTTATGCAGCAGCCCAACACCATCCTCATCCCGTCCAGCTTCCAGGCAGCGACCGACCTCAACAGCATCGGTGATCTGCTCATCACCATCTGGCTTTACCGGACGTTTGACCGTTATGTGCTGGAAGACGCGGATTTACAGATAGAACTGGAGGACGCGCAAACCTTCGCCAGCGCTTATCAGGGGTGCGCGGCAGACATCCCCCCCGCCAGCGCCGAGGACAACATCATCGGCTATCTACGCCAGTATATTGACTGCGCGGTGCAGATTGATCCATCCCTCGCGCCGCTGTTCGCCGGGCTTGCCGGTTAGCCACATCAGCAGAAGGGGCGTGATGCTGTGTCATGCCCCTTTTTTACGCCAGCGTTTCTTCTGTTTCTTCGCCCTTCCATACCAGCTTCACCCGCGTCCCCAGCCCGACCTTGCTCTGAATCAGCAGCGAAGCGCCGATGCTCGCCGCCCGTTCCTGCATCGAGGTCAGCCCAAAGCCGGAGGAGCCGTTGCCGGGATCAAACCCCCGGCCATTATCCACAATGACAATCTCTACTTCATTGGGCTGGCTGGTCAGCCGCACACGCGCCTGCTGGGCGCTGCTGTGCTTGGCGATGTTGTTAAAGCTCTCCTGAGCGATACGGTACAGCGCTACATGAACATCTTCAGGCAGTGTCAGGTCTTCGTCTTCGTTGATGACCGAAAAAACGGTGATGGACTTGCGCGCCTGTATGGCGTTGCAGAGCTGTGTCATGAGCAGCGACAGTTTCGTGCTGACGATGTTCTCCGGGCGCAGTTCCAGCAGCAGGGTTCGCATCTCCGCCGCAGCCCCGCGCGTAAGCTGATGCAGCAGGCTCACCTGCTCAAGCGCCTTCTCCGGGCTGCGTGACCACAAGCGCGGCAGGCTTTCGGCGATGACGTTGGCCGAAAAGAGGACCTGGCTCACAGCATCGTGCAGATCACGCGCGAGGCGGTGCCGCTCGTTGATGGCTGCCAGTTCGCGCTCCCTGATTTCGGCTTCCTTTTGCTTGGTGATATCGCGCGCGATCTTCGACGCGCCAATGACCTGGCCGCTGGGGTCTTTCATCGGCGAGATGGTCAGTGAAATCGGGATATGCTGGCCGTTTTTAGCCACGCGGATAGTCTCATAATGGGCCAGACGCTCGCCCGCTGCCAACCGCGCGAGGATGTGCTTTTCTTCGTCCACAAGTTCCGGCGGAAACAGGATGGTTACAGGCTGGCCCACCGCCTCCGCCGCCGTGTAGCCAAAGATGCGCTCCGCCCCAAAGTTCCAGCTTGTAATCACGCCCTGCAGCGTCTTGCTGATGATGGCATCATCCGACGACTCGACAATAGCGGCCAGCCGCGCCTGTACGCTTTCGGCCTGCTTGCGCTGGATGATGTCGCGGAACACCAGCACCACACCGGAAATCCCCCCGCTGGGGTCCGGGATCGGCGCGCCACTGTCATCAATCGGGATTTCTCGTCCATCCTTTGTAATCAGCAGCGTATGGTTCGCCAGCCCGACGATGATCCCCTCACGAAGCACCCGATCTACCGGACTTTCAACCGGCTCGCGCGTGTATTCATTGATAATACGAAAAACCTCGGACAGGGGTTGTCCATAGGCTTCCGCCTGCGTCCAGCCCGTGAGTTCCTGTGCAACATCGTTAATGAGCATCACACGACCGTTAAAGTCTGTGGTAATTACACCATCGCCAATACTTTTCAGAGTAACAGTTAACCTTTCATTCGCTTTAAAGAGTTCAGAAGCATGGGTTTCCAGCGTGTTACGCGCCTGTTCAAGCTCCTGATTACGTCCGAGGGAGGAGGCCAGTTCCTCGCGCAGCGTCCCGCCCATCTGATCCAGTAGAAAAGTGACCAGCCCGCCAATCAGAACAAACTGAAGGGCAGCCACCGCAATATCTGTCTGCGAGCTTTGCATCGTGGCGATGACAGCCGCGCTGAGGAGGAAGATCGTCCATAGCATCCAGCGATTAAGCAGTAGGCCGACGATCACCAGCGGAACAAACAAAATCATCAAAGCACCAACCGCCCCTTCCGCGTTGACCACGCTGCGCGCCGAGAGGAAGAAAATGAGGGCGACCAGCATCCACGTCGCTGCTTTAAAATATCCACGACGCACAATCATCAGAATAACCGCCAGCCCAAGCAAAAATCCAAAGGTAATGACCAGGCTGACAAGTGGGATTGGGGCGAATCCGGTGATAACCTGCCGCAAGGCCAGCGCAATCAGGATTGTGACCCCCAGCGCGATCAGCACAAGCTGAAGCAGCGGAGCCAGCCTGCGCTCCACAGGGTCGGTGAGAGGAGTATCGTTAAGCCAACGCCTCATAATCCTACTATCCTTAATACCTGAACGACTATTCAGCAAGTCAAACTGAATTGCACAGAACTTTGGCGGGTCATTATACTATACGGGCGTTATCTCTTACGATTTTCATTTCACCAGAAAATGCATCTTTTAGCCGGGGCGGCTCTGCTGCGCCACCAGCACCACCTGCCCATCAAAGGCGTTGATATTTGCCTGTCCCAGCAGGTTATCCACCGTGATGTATACCCACAGGCCGATTAATCCAAAAAGCGTCAGTTCGATGACCGTCAGGCTGATAAGCCCGGTACCGGGAAAGACTATCGCAAAAGGATCAAGTTTCAGACTACCGAAAACAGCCATCCCTGCTGTCAGCCCAAGCAGGATGTGAACCGAGAAGATTCTGTACCAGGGGTGAAACCGACGCTTACGGATTAGTATGCCAGAGATTACCACGCTGACAATAGCCAGAACCGCGCCGCCTGCGTGAAACAGAGTATTCGATGGGTGATTGATCTCGTCTACGCGGATGAACCCGACAAAAAGCAGCCCTAAAATGGGGGCAGCGTACAATAAACGGGCGACCCACATCCACGCGCTGGCGCTCAGCAGGCGCACCTCGCCATCGCTGACCATTTTATGCAGGATGCTGTCAATATCGAACCACAGTACGACCAGCGCCAGCGCTCCGCTCAGCAGCGTTCCGGTAAACAGCGAGGCCGAAGGGTTCAACTGCCCGGCGTTGCTGACCGCGACTTCCCACCACTGGCGTTCCTGCGTCGGCTGCGCTAAGGCAAAGCTGGCCGAAAACCCGATCACAAAAGTAAACAGCCCCAGCAGCAGAATCTCGCGGGTCGTTACCGCCAGCGCGCCATAGGTCGCGGCCAGCGTCGTCACCCCGGTAAACAGAACGATAATCAACGCGGCGTTGAAGCCGGTTAATGTCATGTTCCTGAAGATCAATGACAGCCCAAGCCACAGCAGCGAGACGACCACATAAGTGCCAAAAAGCGCCGCAAGGGTGTACAGCGCCCGGCTCAGATGAAACTGCCAGCGGGGCATCTGGTCAAAATCCTCGTGCTGTGCGACCTGCCCGTTGAGGGTGTAGCGTGCCGGAAGCTGCCTGCGATAGGTAAACCAGACCGCGAAAAACACGGAGGTCAGCGTACACAGCCGCGCAATGCCGGCCACGCTGCCCTTTCCATTAACAGCAACCACCGAGGCGGCAATATCCGACGCGGCGGAAAGCAGCCGGGTAGACTGGGTGATAATCTCGCAGCCCCACGCGCAAACCGGATATTGGGTCGCCCCTTCGGTACGCCATTCCAGAAACGGCGCATACAACCTGTACGACCCCGGCAGCCCGCGCATATTAAAGAGGTTTAAGAGCGCGGCCACCACCAGCGCGACGATTACGCCCGCTGTCGCCACCGCTGCGTACAACAGAGCGGTCTGGAAACGCTGGCGTAAAAACTCGTATTTCTGCACCAGATGTTCCTCCAGCAACTGCTGAACATCTGGCACCTCGCCCACCGTCTGCTGAGAGACCACCGCTACCAACTGCACCTGCTGCTCAGCCATATTCCCTCCACTGTTTTTCATCAAGCATAGCACAGGTCGGGCAAAGGCATATCGGCGCTGGTTGGCGTACCACTGTCCTGCCGTTAAGACCAGGATTAATTCGTATAAATGCGTGTGCTGATGTACGATACTCACATCGTTGATTACAATTCAGGAGTTAAATTTCGTGATGTTGAAACACCGTTCAACAACGGTTCTGGGTTTATTTCTGGCCCTCATGCTTATGCTTGGCATGTCTGTCAGCGCGCAGGAAAGCAGCGGAGTTGCTGTCACCTGCGACAACGGCGCGAGCTTTGATAACGGCGTGGAAGTGACCGTCGTGCAGATGCGCGCGGGCTTCACCTACACCGCCACCGCCATCGGCATCGGCGATTATGATCCGGTGCTGGCGGTTCTGGATGCAAACGGGCGCGGGCTTTGCTCTAACGACACTCGTGAAGCCGCTGGCTATACCGCCAACTTACCCACCAGCGGCAGTGTCCCGGCTTCCGGCAACAGCGCGCAGATTCAGTTCAACCAGACCAGCGGCCAGAACATGGCGGATGTCTCGCTGGTGGTCGGCAGTGTGAACAGCACCGATGGCGAGTTCGTGCTTATTTTAGAAGGCATGGCCGCGACCAGCGCTGACGGCGCGGGCGACCCCTTCGCGGTGCGGCTGACCCCCGGCATGGTCGCTTCGGGTGTCCCGCTCTCGGTTTACATGATCTCCGTCACCACCGCCCTCGACCCCCTCATCGCCATTACCGACAGCAGCCGCAACCAGCTTACAGATAACAACGGTGATCCGGTGGCCTGTGATGATGCCGGAAACGCTGATCTCTGCTGGGGCGAGTCGTCCTCGCTGACCAACGCACATGTGACCCGGCGCGGTGGCGAACGGCTGGTCGGCTTCAGCCGGGATGCCATGCTTTCGCTGCCGACGGCAGGTACACAGTTGAACGAAGACCCCGATCTGCGCTTTATCAACTTCCTGATGACCAGCTACCAGCAGTCCACCTTTGGCGATTATGTGGTCGCCATCCACGCGGGGACGGCCAACACAGCGCTGCCCCCCAAAGGCACACCAAACACTCAACAGGCCACCCCCCTCCCCACGCTGCCCCCCAAAGACAACGGCGGAGGTGGCTCGGCGGCTTCCGGGGTTAGCGTGACGTGTGACAACGGCGCGAGCTTTGATAATGGCGTTGAGGTGATGGTCGTACAGATGCGCGCGGGCTTCACTTACACCGCTACCGCCGTTGGCATGAACGGCTTCGACCCGGTGCTGGCCGTGCTGGATGCCGATGGGCGCGGCCTGTGCGCCGACAACACAGCGGATGCCGCGTCGTTCTCGGTAGACCTGCCCACCACCGGACTCGTCCCCGCTTCGAACACCAGCGCGCAGGTCAGCTTCAGCCAGACCAGCGGCCAGAACATGGCGGATGTCTCGCTGGTGGTCGGCAGTGTCGGCAATACTACAGGCGAATTCGTCCTTTTGCTGGAAGGCATGGCCGCAACCAGCGCCGATGGCGCGGGCGATCCCTTCGCGGTGCGCCTGACCCCCGGCATGGTCGCCTCTGGCATTCCGCTTTCGGTCTATATGTTCTCTGTGACTACCGCCCTCGACCCCCTCATCTCGCACGTATACAGCGACTTTAGCGCGGTGTACGACACCAACAATAACCGCATCTACTGTGACGATGCGGGCAGCACCAGCCTGTGCTGGGGCGAGTCGGCCTCGCTGGCGAATTCCTACGTCACGCGCGGCGGCGGGCGGCGGCTGGGCGGCTTCGGCGCGGATGCCATGCTCTCCATCCCACTCAGCGGTTATGAGTTGAGTTCTGACCCGGACTCCAACTTCCTCAACTTCCTGATGACCAGCTACCAGCAGTCCACCTTTGGCGATTATATGATCGCCTTCCATGTCGGCCTCGGTATCCCGACAGGCAACGTTTAAAAGCAGCTTCACCACAGGGGCGCGGCCAGTACGCGCCCCTGCCTAGCTCACCTCGATTATGCCCGGCAGCCGAATAAAGTCCGCCTCGCCGATCCGCACTCGCTGGTTCGTGCGCTGGTCATACAGCCCGACGATCAGATACGCCTCGCCGGGGGCAGCGGCGCTGTTAAACGTCAGCGCGTGTGTATCGGCAATGTATTCGCCTGCGCGCCAGCCCGTAGTCGGGCGGCTGCCCTGCGCTGGGAGCGCGTCGCTTTGCGCGATCAGACGGCCATCGGCGTTCAGTAGCTGGATAAAAACGGTGTAGCTCACCTCTATCGGCACATCGCCCGCCTGCCAGACCAGCGTTACCTCAAACGGCTGCGTCCGGTCAATCGGTGGGGCTGCGGCGCTGAAGCCCACCAGCGTGCCGATACCGGGGATTTCCACCTCGACAGGCACAGCATAATCCGGCGCTTCCAGCAGCATCGGCAGCGAGATGATTTCCAGTGATGCAAGCGCTGTTCCATCCGGCAGGCGCACTTCGGCCAACCCGGCGGGCGCATCCAGCGGCATTTGCAGCGCGCGCCAGTCGAGCAGAACGCGCTCGACCTGCTGGCTGTCCGCCGGAAGGGTGGCCTGCCATGCGTCATCCACCGATGCAAGCGTGAGGTCTGGGGCCGCGCCCTGCCCCGCCCACAGCAGCGACAGCCGCACCTTTTCGCCTGTATTAATACGCTGCGCCTGCGGCAGATCATGCGCCAGCAGCGTCAGGCGGTCGTTTACGGGCAGGTTAACCTCATGCGGCAGCGTTGTAGCGCGCGGCACCGCTGACCAGTCTGCGGGCGTGACTGTCCATGTCGTCAGCGAGAGTTCCCTGCTGATGGCATCATCCGCCCCGCGCAGGTCATAACCTTCGACCATCCCCTGCTCGTCATAGACCCGCAAGGCGACGCTGTACGCACCGGGCGGCGCACCGTAAGGCAGACGCAGCAGGGCATACGCGCTGGCAGCCTCGCCCGCGTCCAGCGCCGAGGTGGTGCGCTGGTTGGCGGTTGCAAAGATCGCGTCCGCCCGCGCCACTTCCCAGCCGAGCGCGTTATATACCACGACAGCGGCTTTCAGATCGCCCGTCACGGGCTGGCGCAGCGTCAGCGTGACGGGCAGGCAAACGGCCTGATGCGCCTGTGTTTGCGGCAGCACCCCCGCCGAGGCAAACGCCGCAACCTCTACTCCGCCATACAGCACCCCACCGTCCAAAGGCTGCAACACGGGCAGCCGCAGCAGCGGCGCTTCATACAACAGGCTGCTCATGCCGTATACATCGTATTCAGCAGGCAGGCCCGTCGTCCCGGCGCTGAGCAGGCAGTTCATCATGCCCCGGTAATCCGCCCGCTGTGTGTACCAGACGTTCAGCGCGACATCCCCGCTTTGCGGCAGCAGCGGCGCGACAGCCTCAAGATCAGCCCCCTCTGGCAGCGTGACACGCCGCGCCTGCACCCCCAGCCTGTCCCAGTAGTACCATAAATCGTAACGGTCAGCATACGACCACGCCAGCACCGTATCCTCGGCGGTCAGCGTCTCGGCATAATAGGCCACCATGCCGCGCGCGTCGTCGTGCTGGTACTGTGGCTGCTGCGCGTAGTAGATGTTCACCAGCAGCAGCGCGCCAAAACCAAGCGCGACCCCCCTACGCAGCCCAGCAGAAGGCAAACGCGCGATGCCCGCCCCCAACGGCACCAGCAGCAGCGGCGCAAGCATCACCAGATAGCGCCCGTGCAGCTCGTTGCCAAGAATGCTCAGGCCAGCCACTAAGCCCACGATCAGCAAAGCCATGTGCAGGACGAGCCAGCGCGCGCCCGCCTGCCGCCACGGGATTAGCCACAGCCACAGCACGAATATAACCCCTGCCGCGATAGCAATGATCGGCTCCTGCCCGACCAGCGCCCATGGCCCTGTCCAGAACGCCTGCCATATCTGGCCGAGCAGTTCCGGGCTGATTTCAGGGCGGCTGACCAGCGCGCTGTTGGCGCTTTGCAGGGCGGCAAAGCGTGTCACCAGATAAGGCAGCCACAGCAAACCCACCCCCACCTGCCCGGCAATCCAGACGCGCCAGTCCGGGCGCTTCAGGCTGCGGCGCGTCAGCCAGGCCAGCACGGTTACAGCGTTCAGCCACAACGCAACCACTGGCCCGGTGTTATGCGCGTAAAGCGCCAGCAGTTCGCTCGCCCACAGCACCAGCCATGCCCAACGCGCCGGACGCGCCAACAGTTGATGCCACGCCAACGCTGCCACCAGCACCAGCAGCGCCAGCAGCGTATACATCCGCGCTTCCTGCGCCGCCCACCACAACAGCGGCGACAGCCCGGTCAGCAGCAGCGCGTAAAAACCGGCACGCCTGCCGAACAAGCGCGTCCCCAACTGGTACGCCAGCGGTAAAGCCAGCATTCCCATCATCAGCGAAAACCAACGCAGTCCAAAAGGACTATCCCCAAAAAAGCGGGTGTTGATGTTTAATAACACATAGTAAAGTGGGGGATTGGTGGTATCTGCGTCCCACGCCTGCTGTAAAGTCGGCTGGACAGCGGCGTAAGCTGACCAGCCTTCGTCGAACCACAGGCTTTGCGCCTCTATCTGATACAGCCGGACGGCGAACGCCAACAGCATGAACAGCGTCACGCTAAGGGGCAGTCGGGGGTTTCTATAAGCGCGGTTCATGGCTGATGGAAACTAAACTGTAATGACAGGAAACAGGGTCAAAGCTTGCACTGACCATTTATAACACAGTAGAATAGTTGTAATTGCTAACTTCCGTAAACTGTAGATTGGCATTTTGATCAGCGTCGGCACCACTGGCACGAAAGAACTATGAACATAAACTCGCTCACCAAAGACGAACTCGCTACCCTGCTGAAACAGGCTCAGAAGGCCCACGCAGAGTATGAAAAATTTCTCGGCGCGAAGGATGACGACTGGTCAAGCTGGTACGCTGATTTTATTATTAAAAAACTTACCCGAAAAGAGGAAAAAGACACTGGCGATTTTCCTGCGGCATCGGCTGAAGCGCTGAAGGTGAAACAGCAGGCCGTTGAAGGCGCACCAGAGCCGGAAAACAAGGTCAAGACCGATAAACTGAACCCCGAAGGCAAGGAAAAGGCCGAAACAGCCAAGACCTCTACCCAGCTTTGCCCTACCTGCGCCCACCTGAACCGCCCGGGGGTGCTGATCTGTGAGAACTGCGGCACCAACCTGGCGACCGGGCAGCAGTCCGGCGTGGGAACGCGCGACCTGCGTGAACCCGCAGACAGCGGCAAGGAACAGCCACAAACCAGCCTCATGCCTTCGCTGAACCAGGAACAGGCGGAGGCGATCCAGAGCGCGGGCGCGACGGCTTTTGATGCCAGCATGAGCCTGCGTATCGAGATCGAAGGTGGCGCAACGCCCATCCTGCTGAAGCCGCAAACCGACGACATGATTCTTGGCCGCCGCGACCCCACCACCGGCGCAACCCCGGAAGTGGATTTAACCCCCTATGCCGGGTATCGCATGGGCGTGAGCCGTAAACACGCCTCGCTGCGGTTAGAGAATAACGAACTTAATTTATGGGACCTGGGCAGTAGTAATGGGACGTTTCTGAACGGGACACGCCTGAATCCTCACCGCGCTTATCTGGTGCGGGACGGCGATGAGATTCGGCTGGGACAAATGGTGCTGCGCCTGTTTTTCCAGTCTTCGGGCAAAAGTACGCCCTGAGGCGACCGGCCTAGTAACTGAGAATCTCCTCAACTTCAGCAGCGGCTTTTTTGGCCGCGAACAGCACATGACCGATATGCGCGTCTTTCTCGACCAATACCGCCAGTGAAGCGCGCCCTGCGGGGTAAACGACCATCACCCCCTCTTCGGCTTCCATCAGCAGCCGCTCCAGATCACCCTGCGCCAGACGGCCTAACGTGCGCTCCGCCAGCCCGATCAACGTGGCAGACATAGCCGCGACCTGTGGGCTGCTGGTCGGGTTTTCATGAGGATTTTCTTCATCGCCCGGAGGAAAAGCTGCTACCAGTAAGCCATCCACATTCACGATAACCGATGCCTTCACACCCTCAACAGCGACATGAAGCTGTTTCAGGGTACTTTCCAACTTCTCATCTCTATATTCCTGAGCCATAGAGCAGCCTCTTCTCGCGGCACATGCAGGTCAAAATCAAACGTGACAAATCAAATGTAAGGCGTGGTTAGTATAGCCGAACTTGTTAGCCGTCTCAATACAAAACGTACTATCTTCCCAATGCGGCTCCATGCGAATCATAACACGGGTCGCCACCAGCAGACATTTAGACCTGCCGCCTTATGCGGGCAGCGTCCTCATCGGCAAAGTCTGCCAGCCAGTATTGCTCTTCCTCGCTCAATGTCGCCCGCATCAACAGGTCGGGGCGGCTGTGCCATGTGCGCCGCAAGCCTTCCCTGCGCCGCCAGCGCGTGATCTTCTGGTGGTCGCCCTGCTGAAGCACTTCAGGCACGCTCAAGCCGAGAAAGACCGCCGGGCGCGTGTAGTGTGGCCCTTCCAGCACGCCGTCGGCGTGGCTTTCGATCTCTACCGCGCCCTCCGCCCCCAGCACACCGGGAAGCTGGCGCACCACCGCGTCCATCACCACCATCGCGGGCAGTTCCCCCCCGGTCAGGACGTAATCGCCGATGCTGATCTCGTCGCTCACGACCAGCTCGCGCACGCGGTCATCAATGCCTTCATAATGCCCGCACAGCAGCATTAACCGGTCATGCGCGGCCAGTTCCAGCGCGATCTGGTGCGAGAAAACCCGCCCCTGTGGCGACATCAGGATGACAGGAGTCCCCGGCTGGTGCAGCGCCTCGACAGCGCGCACAACCACATTCGGGCGCATAATCATCCCGCCGCCGCCGCCATACGGGGTGTCGTCCGCGCTGCGGTGCTTATCGGTTGTGTAATCACGAATGTCGTGAACATAAAGTTCCAGCAGGCCGCGATCCTGTGCTTTCCACATCATGCTCTCGTTCATTGTCCCGTGAAACATGCCGGGAAACAGCGTCAGCACATCAATACGCACATATCACTCCAATCCAGACACCCGCCAGGTTGTGTTGACCTTTGAATTTTTGGTGTTTTTGCAGCGAACGGCATCTATGAGGGCGCAGCGTGCTGCACCCCTACAAACACCGCATACGCCTGTAGAGAGGCGCAACGGCGCGTCCTTTCGCCATCCGCATTCAGGCGTAGGGGCGGATTTGAAACCCGCCCGTGAAACCTCACCCCGCCTGGCCTGCGGGAGGGTCACAGACCCTCCCCTACGTATCGAACGGCGGACAGCATGTATGCTGTCCCTACAGGCGCATCTGCACTACATCGCGTCCGTCACAGGAAACACCCTGCAAATACAAAACGTCAACAGATCCTAGTTTACCCCATAAGGCACGGGGACAAAAACGCGCGGCTGGTGTATCATGATCGCAGCGTTCACAGACGAGTACAGGACCTATGTCGTACCTACAGCGCCTTCGAGAGTATCCTGACCCTCAACAGCTTTCAGCGCATGACCAGCGCCACCTCAACGAGCATTTCGACACCTACGGCAGCGAAGTCATGATAGACGGCGAAGTGATCGCATGGAGCGCGATCGAAGAAGTGGAAGTGGCGAAAGCGCCGGGCGTGGTTGGGCCGATGCGCTGGCTGGTCAAACGCCTCGCACACGGCGGCGCAGACCGCTACCATGTCGCGCTGTACTACGGCTTCCGCGAGGCGGTGCTGCACGACATTTCGCTTGAGGAAGCCCGTTATCTCCTGCGCGCCATCGCCTATTACGCGCCGCACCCCGTCCGTTACACAGGCCCGGACGGATTGATCCCTGTAACCCGCTGATGCGCCGCTGGGGGGTGTTGTTTTTCGCCGCGCTGCTGGCAGGCTGTGCGCCGCTTTCGACAACTGCAAACGCGCCGTTATCCTACTGGGGACGGGTTATCACCATCGCGCAGGCCGAGCAAACCAGCGCTCCGGCGCTGTCGGTGGCGGATGATCGCATCGCTGCGGCATGGATCGGCGCGGATGAGCGCGGCATCCATCAGGACGCGCGCCTGCTGAGCGCCAATGCGCTGAGCGACCCGGTGGTGCTGCCGCTGCCCCCGGCGCACCCTTTCGAGCAGCAAATGCATCCCGCTGCCGATGACCAGCATCATCTGCTCTGGCTGGACGCGCTCGAAACGTCGGAGAATCGCCTGTACGCCGCCCTGCTGTCCCCGGAGTTAAGGGTGACGCGCGGGCCTACCCCTGTCTCCGACCGCGAAACCCGGCGCTACAGCGCGCTGCCCGGCGGTGATGGTGAACTGCTGATCGTCTGGAGCGGCGGGCTGCTGGCCGAGCCGGCCCTTTACCTGCAAACCGTTGACCGCGCAGGCCGCCCGCGCCCACCTGTAGCCCTTGTCACCGATGCCGACTGGCCTGCGTTGATCCGCGCCAGCGATGGCTCGTTGCATCTGTTCTGGCTGCGCCTGTCCGATGGGCAGCTACACCACGCCACGCTCCATAACGAGCAGTTGCTCAACACACAGGCACTCGCCCATCACGCAGCGCTTGAGGCCGGAGACCGTCTGCACAGCCTTAACGCGGCGCTGGACAACAGCCACTTTTACCTGTTCTGGAACGTAACGCGCGCCGCTGGCGGCCAGGAGTCATGGATGACCACGCGGGCATTTGGTGGCAGCATGTGGTCTGTCCCGGTCAGGCTGGGGATCACCCGCATCGTCAACGCCGAGGAAACCGGCTACTACCAAACCAATTTCAACAGCGGCACTACCCTTGCCACCTACAGCGGCGAGGGCTGGTTAAGCTGGGTCGCGCCGTTAAGGGGACAGTTCGATAACCTGCCTGTCGCGGCGCAGTTTGGCGACGAAATCGCAGTGGTTTATTTTCACGGCGGGCAGGCGCAAGGCTACCAGACCATCGCCCCGGCACAGCTTATCGGCACACCCACGCTCCATGTGGATCAGGCGCGTTATCTGTACCTGGCGTGGGCGCAGCCACAGCCTGCTGGCGCGGCAGACCTGCAAGTCGCCTCGCTGCGGTTCGGCTCCCCGCCGTAAGCGGCTAACTGGCAGGCAGGAAGAATACCCGGTAGGAAGTGATCGCGCGTTCGCCGTTTTCGGCGGTGCATGGCCCCGCCGTGAGCGGCTGCGATGGGTCGGAACGCCCCGGCATCTCGACGATGTACCCCCGCCCTTCTTCCATCTGGAAGTCGGCATAACCGGGGCCGCGCTCCGGCTTTAACCCGGTAAAGAAGCGGCTCTCCCCGCCATCCCAGCGCGCGCGCACAGGCTGCCCCGGCAGCCCCACGCTGCCGAAATCCTGCACGAAGACCTCAATCACCCCGGAAATATCCGCATCGCAGAACGTGGCGATGTCGGCCAACACGAAATCGCGCTGCGGCACGCTGGTCGGCACCACTAAAACGCGCTGCGTGGCGGTCGGGTTCGGTGAGCCAGCGGGCGTGGGCGTTTTGGTGGCCGGGGGCAGCAGCGTCGGCGTGGGCAGTTCCACCTGCACGACGGCTGTCGGCTGGAGGTTGCTGGCGGGCAGCAGCGTGTCGGCACAGCCTGTGCGCCCCTGTAACTGGTAAAAGGTCATCATGCTGCGGATCGCCCGCAGGCCGCTGCTGCTGTCTACATAACCTGTCGAGGCGAGGCGGCAGGCGGTATCGGCAACCTGCTGGAACGGGTCGCCCGTTTCCCATTCCGCCTGCAAGCTCAGCAGGCGGTTCACCGCCCGGTTGAGGTTGCTGTCCCCGCCAAAGGCCAGCGTAATCCCGACCATGTACTGCGCCCGGTCATCCGCGCGAAGCTGCCATGGCTCTGTCGCCAGCTCGACCACCGGGCTGATCGTCCAGGCGTAAACCAGCCCGGCGCTGACCCCCAGAATCAGGCCGATCACCAGCCCCCAGACGGAAAACGGGCGGCGCGGGCGGTTATAGCGGCTGCGCGGCGGCGGCATTTCCTCCGGTAGCGTCCTGGGTGGGCGTGGGGTGCGCTGGCGGCGGCTCATGATGGCTGCTCCGCCAGATTCAGGCGACGGTACGGCTCCATGATCGGGGTCAGGCGGTCAAGCGCCTCGGCAAAGGCCACCAGCACGCGAATATCCTCGACATCGCGCGAGGTGGTGATATAGCGCTCGGCCACATCCTGCACGTACTGGGGGATGTTCTCCACGCCCAGCACCCGCAGGCGCTCCACCGCCGCCTGCAGGTCGTTATCCACCTGCCAGCCTGTGGCGATCATGACGGTGTATTCGTGTTTATACGCCTCAGCCAGATCACGCGCCGGGCTGTTGATATACTCTCGTGGGAACTGTACCCATCCCAGATACAGGCCGATCCCCAACCCCAGCAGCAGCCCTAACGCCAGTGATACGACAAATCGAACCATGCCAACCTTTTCGTTGATACCCTTCACTCAATCTGTTTATTATGCGCCATAAGCCGCTGTAGGAAAAGGTGAGGACTCGCCGCGCGCCCGACAACCCATCTGGCGGGGTTAATAGGTCGCGCGCCCGCCGGAGAGATCAAACAGCGCGACCTGCCCGCCTTCGGCTGCGATACGCCGCGTGATGGCTTCGCCGATGCCGCTTGCGCCGCCCGTGACAACGGCCACCCTGCCCGCAAA
>CAZJSU010000015.1:0-1355 GCA_964548765.1 uncultured Anaerolineaceae bacterium | reverse complement strand
GTGCCTCAAGTTGACTTTCATCCCTGAGTTGTATAATATGCAGGCTGGTTTTAGAAAGCAAAAAGTCAGGCTGATTAACCTGACTTTTCTGTGCCGGTGGTGGGAGTCGAACCCACACGCCCGTGAAGGCACGCGAGTTTGAGTCGCGGACGTCTGCCAGTTCCGTCACACCGGCATTAACAGTATAGTTTTTGTATGATAGCAACAAACTGTTATCACTTATCATAGAATCAACCAGCGCAAATGTCAATGGCGAGTGACGAGCAGCAGCTTATCCGGCAGGCACAGCGGGGCGATGTCAACGCCTTTAACACGCTCGTGCTGGCCTATCAGGACAGACTCTATAACGCCGCCTACCGCATCATGGGCGACCCTGCCAGCGCGAGCGACATCACGCAGGAGGCGTTCATCACGGCCTATCGGCGGCTGGAAACCTATCGCGGCGGCAGCTTCCGCGCGTGGCTGCTGCGTATCGTCACCAACACCAGCTACGACGAACTGCGCCGCCGCCAGCGCCGCCCGGCCACCTCGCTCGATGATCTTTCCGGCGTGGACAGCGACGACGAGCCGCCCATCCCGGATAACAACCCTTCGCCAGAACAGAGCGTCCAGCAAAGCGAACTGCATCACGCCATTCAGGACTGCATCAACGCGCTCGGCAGCGACCAGCGCGCCGTGCTGGTGCTGAGCGACGTGGAAGAACTGAGCTATCAGGAAATCGCCGAGATCGTAGGCGCGACTCTTGGCACGGTCAAGTCACGCCTCAGCCGGGCGCGGGTCGCCGTCCGCGACTGTCTGCAAAGCGTGCAGGAACTTTTACCATCGGAATATCGTCTTAATAATGAACCAACCGATTGAAATTTTACCGGAATCCGCATGGCTACGAACCCGAACCTGACCGACCAGGACTACGAACTGCTGTCGGCCTATCTTGATAACCAATTGACCGGGGCCGAGCGCACCGCGTTAGAGGCACGCCTGCAGGCCGAGCCAGACCTGCGCCGCGAACTGGCTTCGCTGCGCCAGACCAGAGCGCTCGTTAACCAACTGCCGCTGCTCAAAGCACCGCGCGATTTCACGCTGGATGCCAGCTTCGCCCGTGCAGCACCAACGCGCCGCATTCTCGCCTTCCCTGCCGCCTTCAGCGCGCTCAGCGCTGCCGCTGCGGTTGTGCTGTTCCTGTTCGGCGGCTACTTTCTCACGCGCTCCAGCTTTCAGGCCGCGCCACCGATGAGCGCCGCGCCGCAGGTCGCGCATATACCGACACTGGCCGTTGTGACCGAGCAGGTGGACGCGATCTCAGCAGCGCCCGCCGCTGCCGACTTCGCGCCTGATGAGGCGGTGGAAGAAGCCGC
>CAZJSU010000014.1:51650-56144 GCA_964548765.1 uncultured Anaerolineaceae bacterium | reverse complement strand
CGGCAGGCCAGCGACGAAAACCACCGCCTGCGCGATGTCTTCCGGCTGCAAAAACTGGCTGCGCTGTTCCTGTGATGGCGGCGCGGGGCGCTTGTCCAGCAGCGGCGTGTTGCTGTCGCCGGGGCAGATGAGGCAGGCGCGGACGCGGTGCGGGTTGCCTTCCTCGTTGGTGATGCGGTTGAGCGCGTCCATGCCCATCTTCGAGGCCGAATACGCCACCCCAGAGCGCAGGCGCGGCTGAATCCCGGCAATAGAGGACACGTTGATAATCATCCCGGCCTGCCGCGCGATCATATCCGGCAGCAGCAGGTGCGTGAACAGATAGGCGCTGCTGAGGTTGACGTTGAGAACCTCTGCCCACTGCTGCGGCGCGGTTTCCATAATGCCGCGCTGTGCGAAGTTGGTGCCAGCGTTGTTCACCAGCACGTCAATCTGGCCGAGTTCGGCCTGCGCCTGCTCGACAGCGCCGCGTACCTGCGCTTCGTCAGCGATGTCTGCCGGGCAGACGACGGCGCGCCGCCCGGTATCGGTGATCTGCGCGGCGATCTCTGCCAGCGCGTCGCGGCGGCGGGCGATAAGCGCCACATCTGCGCCCGCCTCGGCACAGGCCAGCGCAATCGCCCGGCCAAAGCCGCTGCTGGCTCCGGTAATAAGCATGGTTTTGTTCGCAAGCTGGTTCACGGTTTTTGCATCGCTCTCATGGTGGGGGGATTGTGTCCCTGCGGGTCAGGCATTGCAGCGGGCGGGCTGTGAACCCGCGCCTGCCGCTATTATAACGTGGTGCGTGAAAATGGGTGCGGCATGAGTAAGCCGCGATGAACCAGACATAATCTAATGGAAGTGTTACGTTAGTCGTGTATGATACCCTGTGCGCTGATTGATGAGCGCAGTGAATAATGTTTGAGGAGGCTATGATGGCGGACGCACTTGAATTGTGGGAACGGCCAGAAGCGCAGGAAATTTATATGATCGCCGGGTGGCGACAGTGGGCAGATGGTGGGTCGGTATCCTCCGGCCTGCCGGAATATCTGATTGAGCAGAGCGAGGCGCGCAAGATCGGGCAGATTTCGCCGGACGGCTTCTACCTGTTCCAGATTCCCGGTACGCACGGACTGGTGCGCCCGGTGGTGGAGTTTGAGGAAGGCTATCCCGCGTCGCTGGAAACGCGCGAAAACGAGATTTATTACACGGGCGATGAACAGCGCGGTGTGGTGATCTTCCTGGGGGACGAGCCGCATCTGGATATTGATCGTTATACCGATGCGCTGCTGGACGCGGCGGAAGCGCTGAAGGTGAAGCGGATTATCGGGCTGGGCGGCGTGTATGGCGAACTGCCCTACAACAAGGAGCGCATGATTTCGTCCATTTACAGCCTGCCGCGCCTGAAAACCGAGGTCAGCAGTTACGCGGTAACGCTGTCGGATTATCACGGCGGCGCGAGCATCGGCTCGTATGTCTGCCGCAAGGCGGGCGACCGGGACATGGAGTACGTCTCGTTTTACGCCTTCGTGCCGACCTACGAGTTCTCCGGGCTGGAGCAGGTGGGCAGCACCATTCGCGTCGAGAACGACTTCATGGCGTGGCACACCATCATGCGCCGGATCAATTACATGCTGAAAACCAGCTTCGATTTGACCGAACTGGAGCAGCGCGGCGAGCAGTTGATCGAAGTGCTGGACGCGAAGGTGGATCAACTGGACAGCCTCGCGCCACAGCTTGGCGTGCGCGAGTATATGGAGCAGCTTGCCGAGGACTTCACCGAAGTGCTGTTCGAGCCGTTGGGGAATGTCTGGGAGCAGGAACTGCGCCGCCTGTTTGATGACTCGGAGAGCAGCGACGAGGGGTAGGCCCTGGCAAAAGCCTTATGGCAGATGAGCAGATAGAACAGCAGCTAAAAAGCGCCCGGCTGCGTTATGTGACGACGCAGGAACCGGGTTATACCCGCCAGCGACACGGCAAGGGCTTCACCTATCGTGACGCGGCAGGCCGGACGGTGCGCGACCCGAAACTGCGCGCGTGGTTCGACTCCATCGTGATTCCGCCCGCGTGGGAGGACGTGTGGATTTCGCCGTATGCCAACGGCCACATTCTGGCAACCGGGCGCGACGCGCGCGGGCGCAAGCAGTATCGCTATCACCCGGACTGGCAGGCGCTGCGAAACGAAGACAAGTTTAGCTGTCTGATTTCGTTCGGCGACCACCTGCCGAAAATCCGCGAAGTGACCGACGCACACCTGCGCCAGCACAGCCTCAACCGCGAGAAGGTGCTGGCGATGGTGGTGCGGCTGCTGGAAAAAACGCTCATCCGCGTGGGCAACCGCGAGTACGCCCACCACAATAACACCTACGGCCTGACCACGCTGATGGACGATCATGTGACGGTGAACGGCGGCAGGATCGCGTTTGAGTTTGTGGGCAAGAGCGGCAAGGAACACCTGATTGACGTGGCGGACAGGCGGCTGGCGCGGGCGGTCAAAAGCTGTCGTGATATTCCCGGCCAGCGCCTGTTCCAGTATTTCGACGACGCGGGCGAGCGCTGCGCGGTGGAATCGGGCGATGTCAACGCTTACCTGCAGGAAATTACCGGCGAGTATTTTACCGCCAAGACCTTCCGCACGTGGGGCGCGTCGTCGCGCCTGATCTGCCTGCTGGGCGAACAGCCGGAGGCGGAAACCGCGCGCGAGGCCGAGCAGCAGGTGAACCAGAGTGTGCGGCAGGTGGCGGCGGAACTGGGCAATACAGTGGCTGTGTGTCGCAAGTATTATCTGCACCCGGCCATCATCGAGGCGCATCTTGAAACGCCGATGCAGTCCCTGCTGGCGAAGCAGAAGCCGCCCGCTTCGCCTTACGGCTTACAGCCGGAGGAGCAGGTATTCATGCGGTTGATGCAGGCTGGGGGCTGACGCTTATGATTGTGAACTCGCTACAGGACGGCTGGGAGGTGATTTACCAGCGTTCTCACGCTAATCTGGCGGCGATGCTGGTGGCGGCGTGGCGCAGGCAGGATCACGTGCCGCGCTGGACAGAACTCATCATCGCCACCGCGCAGCATGACGATCAGGAGATGTTCTGGGATAACTCCACCCATCTGACTGATCTGGGCGCGCCGATGGACTTCACGCAGGCCGACCTGGAAACCAGCAAAATACAGGCGAACGCGGTGATCGAAAACGCCTATCGGCAGGGCATCTGGATTGCGCTGCTGATCTCGATGCACAACAGCTTTCTCTACGAGCCGCTGCGCGGGCAGGACGACAACCTCGATGCCTTTCTCGACCAGCAGCGGGATAACCAGAAGCACTGGCGGCGGCAGCTTGGCTTATCGAAGGCGGCTTCCGAGCAGGCTTATGCCTTTTTGCGCTGGGGCGACAGCCTCTCGCTCATCCTGTGCCGCCGGGAACTGCCGGAGCGCGGGCGCTTTCTGGATGTCGCGCCCGGCCCGGACGGGACGATGATCCGCGTGGGGCAGCGCGAGGACGGCAGTGTGGTGCTTGACCCCTGGGTGCTGGAAGAAGACGAAATCCGTTTTTCGATTGAAACACGGCGGCTGAAGACGCTGCAATTTGCCAGTGAAAAAGCGTTTTTTGAGGAGCTTCAGGCGGCGCAGATCGAACTGCGCGAGTGGCACTTTGTCAAATAGGGGGACGCAGCGTGGTGCATGAACGCACTGAGCGCTCTGTACAAACAGAGCGCTCAGCGTCAGGATAGGAGGAGTTCCTGCGGGAATTTGCTTAACTGTTTTGCGAGCTGCTGCGCTGGCGGCTGCTCGTGGTGGACTGCGATTCGCTCTGGCCGCTGCTACTGCTGCGGCTGCGCGATGTGCCGTTACCCTGTCGCTGCTGCGTACCACTGCTGCTCTGGCCTTCAGAGCTTTGCTGCACGCGCAGTTGGTTATGAACGTCCTTCACGCCGCGCAGGTTTTCGATGGCATACTCTGCCGCGCGTTTCTGCCAGCGGTCTTCTACGGTGCCTTCCAGCGTGACTTCGCCGCCGCTGACGCGCACGGTGATGTTGCTCGCGTCCACATCGCCGTGCCACATCAGGGCTTCGTTGACATCTTCCTGAATGCGCTCATCGGAGCGCTGGTAGCCCTGTGGCCCGCGCCCGGAGTAGCGCCCCTGATAGCCATAATCTGATTCGCCGCTGTACTGTGACTGTGAACCCCGGCGGCCAGACTGCTGTGAGCCATAACTCTGACCACTGTACGGACTCCACTCACCAGACTGCGAACCGCTCATGCCTTGCTGGCGGTAGCCCTGGCCGCCGTACTGTGAACCCTGTCCAAAGCCCTGCCCCTGACCGCCATACTGCGATCCATAATTACGGCCATAGGTCTGCCCATAGCCGCCATATTGTGAACCCCCTTCATAGTCACGGCCATACTCGCCAGACTGTGAACGGCCTTCATAGCCACGCTCACCGCCCTGCCAGCCGCCATAACCCCGGTCGTAATCACCACGACCATAGCCAGACTCACGGCTGCGCCAGCCGCGCC
>CAZJSU010000014.1:46479-51550 GCA_964548765.1 uncultured Anaerolineaceae bacterium | reverse complement strand
TGCTCATAGTCACCCTGGAAGCCCTGTTGACCCCGGTATTGACCACGGCCAGAACGGGAATCACGGTTCAGCCAGCCGCGCTCTTCATCTTCATAATCATTATCACGTTCACGGTCGCTATACCAACGTCTCTCAGACATCTTCTAATCTCCTCGTGTAACGTACTCTGTTATGATTCTAACCCGCGCCCCAGCCCGCCTCTAGTGCATAGTAGACGGGTTTAAAGGTGTCCGACTGACCCAGAGCAAAAATATTCTTAAGGCCAATGGGGAATTTAATTATTTCGAGGAAAAATCGTTTTCTTTAACGAACGAAAGTCTGCGAGGGTTCTAAAGATGGCACACGTCGCCAAAGTGATCGAACTGGTAGGGACTTCTTCGTCAAGCTGGCAGGACGCGGTGCAGCAGGCCGTGAGCGAGGCCAGCAAGACCCTGCGTCATATCTCCGGGGTGGAAGTGACGAATATGACCGCGCAGGTGGAAAACAACCAGATTGTAAGCTGGCGCGCCACCGTGAAGATCGCTTTCGGCATTGAAAGCGACCATTCCGGTTAAGCCACTTGTCAGGCGGTGAGGCGGTTGTGTTCTGTCGGGGCGTAGATGCCGGGCGGCAGCACCTCGACCTTTACGCCGACCATTTCAATCGGGTTGTGCTGTTTGACCGCGTGGATGTTGGTGTATTCCATGTCGCGGCCATCCACCAGCGTGACGGTGCCGCTGCCCAGCACTTCCCAGTCGCCGTTGGGTGCGATCATGAGGGCGGTGTCCTCATCCACACCGACACCGACGCTGCCGGGATGCAGCGCAACGGCGGTCATCAAACGCCCGAGGCGGTGGCGCTGGCCGAAGTGCTGGTCAATAATCAGGTCGTCCGCCAGCCCCAGCCCGGCGGCCATCTGCACCATGCGCTGTGAGGGGGCAAGGCCGCTGCGCCCGAAGGCGATCATCTGGCGGCTGAGGGCAGAAGCGCCCGCGCTCGTCCCGCCGACGTGCATCCCCTCTTTGAAGCGCCTGTGCAGGGCGCTGGCGAAGCGTGTGCCGCCGAGAGTGCCGACCAGCCGTAGTTGGTCGCCGCCTGTCATGAAAACCCCGGTCACGTCGTCCAGCAGGCGCACATGCTCTGCGGCGTTGGCCTGATAACGGTCGGCGGGGTGCAGCGTGGTCACGCGGGCGGCCCCAAGCTGGGTAAAGATGTGCTGGTAAGTCGCGCCTGTCTCACGCGGGAAGCTGGAGGCGGTGGGGATGACCAGAATATGGGCGCTGCCGCCACCGCAAAGCTGGAAGAAGCGCGTGAGGATAAGGCGGCTGGCGCGACGGTCTTCCGCGCCGCCGATAGGCATCAGTGTTCCCTGCATTATGACGTTTCCTGACGTTCATTCGCGGTCATATCCTCTTATTGTACGTGATCTGACTAACAAGCTCCATAAAAAATTCACCAAAAATCTACCAGCCTGTGCTGTCCACCTGGATAAGCCGAAACCCCCTGACTAGCCCATGCAGCGCCGTTGAAGCGAGCGTATGATGCTTACACTCTATGTGAAGATTTACGTTTTTCATGAAAAGGGCTTACCACAACTCATGAACACTCACGGCGTTAACGTCCGTAAAATCCGCGCCCTGCGCGGCCCCAACCTCTATGCCTATATGCGCGTGCTGCACATCGTCATGGATATAGGCCCCTACGAAGAACAGCCGAGCAGTGATTTTCCCGGCTTTGTGGAGCGCATTACCACATGGCTGCCGGGGCTGCATAAGCACGAGTGCAGCCTGAAGCGCCCCGGTGGGTTTGTCGAGCGCTTGCAGCGCGGGACGTATCTGGCGCATATCACGGAACACATCACGATTGAACTGCAAACACTGATGGGCTTTAACGTGGCCTTCGGGCGGGCGCGCGGCACAGGCGAGCGCGGTGTGTATGATGTCGTGATCGCGTATAAAGAGGAAGAACCCGCGCGCGCCGCCTTTGAAACCGCGCTGCGGCTGACGCTGGCGGCGATGCACGACGAGCCGTTTGATATTGAGGCGGAACTGGCAAGGCTGCTGGCGATTGCCGACGAATACCGCCTCGGCCCCAGCACGGGGGCTATCGTGAAGGCGGCGCAGGCGCGTAACATCCCGGTGCTGCGGCTCACGCCGACGGGCAGCCTTGTGCAGTTGGGTTATGGCGTGTACCAGAAGCGTATTCTGGCTTCGGAAACCTCGATTACCAGCTCGATTGCGGTGGAGATGTGTCAGGAGAAGCCGCTGACCAACCGGATGCTGCGGTCGGTGGGCGTGCCTGTGCCGGAAGGCCGCGCGGTTAGCTCGGCAGAGGAAGCGTGGGAGGCCGCGCAGGGCATTGGCCTGCCGGTGGTGGTCAAGCCCGCCGACGGCAATCAGGGCAAAGGCGTGAGCGTGAACCTGACCAGCGAGGCCGACATCCGCGAAGCCTATGACATCGCGCGGCAGTTCCGCACCGAGGTGCTGGTCGAGCGCTATATTAAAGGCAGCGACTACCGCCTGCTGGTGGTGAACGGCAAGCTGGTGGCCGCCGCCCGGCGCGACTCGGCGCAGGTGATCGGTGATGGCACGCAGACCGTGCGCCAGCTTGTGGAGCAGACCAATCAGGACCCGCGCCGCCGCCCCGGTCACAGCAGCATTCTGACGTACATCACGCTGGACGACGCGGCGCGGCTGGTGCTGAACCAGCAGGGGATGGACGAGGAGTCCGTCCCGGCGGCGGGGCAGGTGGTTCATCTGCGTACCAACTGCAACCTCTCTACCGGGGGGACAGCCACGGACGTGACCGACGAGGTACACCCGCAGAACGCGCGCATGGCAGAACTGGCGGCGCAGATTCTGGCGCTGGATGTGGCTGGCATTGACATTCTGTGTCAGGACATCAGCCGCCCGCTGCACGAACAGGGCGGGGCGGTGGTCGAGGTCAACGCCGCGCCGGGGCTGCGGATGCACCTGCACCCGACCAGCGGCCAGCCGCGCGACGTGGGAACGCCGATTGTTGACATGCTTTACCCGGATAACGCGCCCTCGCGCATTCCGATCATCGCCATCACCGGGACGAACGGCAAGACGACGGTGACGCGCCTCATCAGCCATATGTACGACACCGCGCGCTGGGTGGTGGGCATGACCTGTACCGACGGCACCTATATCCACAAAGAGCGCATTATGGCCGGGGACTGCTCTGGCCCGAAGAGCGCGCAGGCCGTCCTGCTGCACCCACAGGTGGAGGTGGCGGTGCTGGAAACCGCGCGCGGCGGCATCCTGCGCGAAGGGCTGGCATTTGACTCGTGCAGCGTGGGCGTGGTGACGAACATCAGCGCCGATCATCTGGGCATAGGCGGGATTGAGACGTTAGACGATCTGGCGCGGGTGAAGCAGGTGGTGGTGGAGGCGGCACGCGCGGATGGCGCAGCGGTGCTGAACGCCGACGATCCCTACGTCGCGGAGATGGCAGCGGCGACGGATGCGCGCGTGGTGTACTTCAGCATGAACCCGGATAACCCGGTGATTAAGGCGCATCTGGCCGAGGAAGGCTGGGCGGTACTGGTGGAGGACGACACGATTGTGCTGGCGACCGGAGAAGGGCGCACCGAACTGGTTGATCTGGAACGTGTCCCGTTTACCGCCAATGGCAAAATCCGCTTTCAGGTGCAGAACGCGCTGGCGGCCACAGGCGCGGCATGGGCGGCAGGGCTAAACCCGGCGATGATTGTGCGCGCGCTTTCGACCTTCAGAAGTGATGCGGATATGGCTCCCGGTCGCTTTAACCTGATGGACGTGGATGGTGTGCAGGTGGTGCTGGATTACGGCCACAACCCGGCGGCGATGGCCGCGTTGATTGAGGCGGTTGCAGGGCTGGACAAGCGCTGGACGATGATGGTGATCGGGCTGCCGGGCGACCGCCGCGACGAAGACCTGATCGCCACCTTCCAGGCGACGATCCCTGTGGTGGACGCTTACATCCTGCACGATCTGCGTGACAGGCGGGAGCGCGAGCCGGACGAGGTGCCTGCGCTGCTGCGCCAGCATGTCCCGGCGGGGGTTCCCTGCGAAGTGGTGGCCGACCAGGAAGCGGGTATCCGTAAGGCGTGGCAGCAGTTACGCCCCGGCGACCGGCTGATTATCACGGCGGACGAAGTGGAAGAAGCGATTGCCACGATCCGCGCGTTTCACGAGGCAGACCACGAGGAGGCCGCCTGCGTGCTGCCGCTATCGCATGATGATATGTTCGCGCTGGATGCCTAGGCCGGAGGAGCGCTGACGATGACAAGGCCCAAAGGCAAGCTGATTATCATCGGCGGGCGTGAGGATACACACGATGAACAGGCGATCCTGAAGGAAGTGGCTGCCTGTGTGATCGAGGATGGCGTGCTGGTCGTCATGACAGTGGCGACCGAGCTTCCAAAAGAGCTTGCGGCCAAATACGACGCGGCGTTTAGAAAGCTGGGGGTGCGGCATATCAGGACGCTGGACATCCGCACCCGCGAGGACGGCCACAGTGACAGCCGCCTGAAAAAGCTCAAAGATGCCGGGCTGATCTTTTTCACGGGGGGCGACCAACTGCGGATTACCAGCCAGCTTGCTGATTCCCCGGTGTTTCGCTGTGTACAGGAGCTTTATCACAAGGGCGTGACGATTGCAGGCACGTCTGCCGGGGCGGCGGCCATGCCCGCCACGATGCTGGTCAGCGGGGCGGGGGATGAGTCGAGCCGGATTTCCGCGCTGGGGATGGCTCCCGGCCTCGGCCTGATTGACGGGGTGGTGATTGACTCGCACTTTGCCGAGCGCGGGCGTATAGGCCGCCTGCTTGGCGCGGTGGCGCAGAACCCGGCCAATCTGGGCATCGGTATTGACGAGGACACCGCGATTATCGCTGAGGCGCAGCAGCGCTTTCGGGTGTTAGGCTCTGGCGCGGTGTATGTGGTGGACGGCGCGGACATCAGCTATTCCAGCCTTTCGGAGAAAAGGGCTGAGGGCGTTCTCAGCATCTATGGGGTCAGGCTGCATGTGCTGGGCGACGGCGACAGCTTTGATCTGGAAAGCAGGACTCCGGCTGTGGGTGAGGCGCA
>CAZJSU010000014.1:41362-46379 GCA_964548765.1 uncultured Anaerolineaceae bacterium | reverse complement strand
TGGCAAGCAGATGGGGCGTGTGGAGCAGATGCTGAAGTAAACCCGTTGTAAACCAGCAGCGATCAGTCGGTTACTGATTGGAGGGAGCGTAAGATGCGTATTCATGCGCTGAATACAGGGTACATCCATGTCAAGCATAACTACTATGACGCGAAAGGCAGCAATCGGCTGATGCGCTTATCCAGCGTGCTGCTGGATTCCCGGTTTATGCCTATCCCGGTCTATACGTGGGTGATCGAACACCCGGAGGGGCTGATCGTGGTGGACACCGGGTTAACCGCGCAGATGACCCGACCAGATTACTTCCCCGCGATACAGCGCCCGTACTGGCTGACGCAGTACCGCTTTGTGGTGGAGCCGGAGGATGAGATCGGCGCGCAGATGCGTAAGCTCGGCCTGCCGCCGGAGGAAACCCGCTGGCTGGTGCTGACACACACCCACTTTGACCACACAGGCGCGCTGTATTATTTCCCGGACGTGCCGGTGCTGATGACGCAGAAAGAGCATGACGATATTCACCGCTACCGCTCGGCGCATTTTGGCTTTCCTGCCAAGTGGCCTGCCAGCCTGCGCGAGCAGATCGTCCATTACAGCCCCGAACCGATTGGCACCTTTCAGGAAAGCTACAGGTTGACACAGGCGGGCGATGTCTGGCTGGTGCCTACGCCGGGGCATACGATGGGGCATCAGTCGGTGATCCTCAACCATGACGGCCTGACGTATTTCTTCGCCGGGGATACCTCGTTCGATCAGGCCAGCCTGCTCGACGGAATCATGGACGCGCCCTCATTCAACGCGCACGAAGTTGAACGGACGCGCGAACAGATTATAAGGTTCGCGCGGCAGACCGCGCTGATTTACCTGACCACGCACGACCCCGACACAGCCAAGCGGCTGGAACAGCGCACGCCGCTGATGGGGGGGATGAGGCAGGTGGCACAGCCCGCGTTTTAACGCATGGGATCAGGCAGTGGCGCGGGCGTGAATCTGCTCGACAACGGCGTGTGCAGAAAGCACCGCGCCCTCCATCCAGCCGTTGAGGTAACTCATGTGGTCGCCCGCGAGGTGGATGCGTTCATCAAAGCCGAACAGCAGCGGGTAAAGATCGGCGCGCTGCTCGGCACTGTAGACCGCCCACGCGCCCTGACTGTAGGGCATGTTCTGCCACGCGACCGAAAAGCCGGTTTCAAACGCCTCTGGATACTGCGGGTGAATTTTCGCGCCGTGCGTCAGTGCTTCCTCCACGCGCGCCGCTGGCGACAGGTTGCCCAATGACCGCGCCGCCTCGCCGATGGTGTACGCGCCGTCCAGAATGCCCTTCGCGGTGTGATAGCCGTGCGAGGGATACCATATCTGGCCGATGCTCAGGTTGGTGAAGGTGCCGCCCCCGTAAATATAATCCACGTCCTCCCAGAAGCGCGGGCTGAATTGCAGCCCCACCTTGACCGCTGGCACGTAGGCGATGCTGGCGATGGCCTGCTGAACAGGCTGAGGGAAGTCGCTGGCGATGCCTGCCAGCACGGGCAGCGGGATGGTGCAGATGCAGTAATCGCCGCTGACCGCCTGTGTTTCCCCGGCGGCGTGATCCATATAGACGATACGCACGCCGTCCGCCTCGCGGCGGATTTCCTGCACTTCCGCCTGATACTGGATAAGCTGGCCGATGTACGCCTCGAACGCGCGCACGATGCTGTCCATCCCCTCGACAGGATGCAGCAGGTTCGGCTGCTGGTATAAGTCCCAGTCTATCGGGAAGTACGGCCAATACTGCGCCTGCAGCAGGTCGTGGCGTGCCAGCGGCTCTAACGGTGTGCCGCTGGCAGTGTTCGCACCTGCCGGGGTGCTGAAGCCAGCACGGGATGACCCGGTATAGCGCAGGTCGTTGGTGAGATCGCCAATGCTGATGAGCGCCTCGATAAACGTCTCCTGATGCCGGGGGGAAAGCGCCTCGCCCAGCGCGCCCTGATGGACAGCCTGCGCCAGCAACTCGGTGACGTAGCCTTCCATATCAATCCACGCCCGCCCCAGCCGCACCCGCTGGCCGTCCAGCGCGCCGCCTACGCCTTCGTTGTAGTAATAGGTCGCGGTGTTGAGCGTGACGAAGCTGCGCAGCGGAATGTTAAAGGCTTTGCAGTAGGCCAGTACCGCGCGGTGTTCCTGCGGGATGCGGTCTGGCCCGGCGTTGAAGTACAGGCCGTCGTCGAACGCGCCGGCCTGCTGGTCACCGTTGGCTTCCTCGCTCTCGTCGCCGCCGCGCACCGTCCAGCAGCGCCCGCCCGCGCGACCTCGCGCCTCCAGCACGACACATTCATAACCCGCGTTGTTCAGTTCATAAGCGGCGGTCAGCCCGGCCAGCCCTGCGCCGAGGATGATGACGCGCTGGCCGTTGGCCTGCCCTTGCAGGCGCAGCGGCGCTTTATAGCTCGACGGCGGGGTGATCCCCAGCGTATAGAGCGCCTGATAGGCCATCGCGCTGCCCCCGGCAGCGGCCATGCCCTGAAGAAACTGCCGTCTGGAAAGGCCGCCTTGCTTGTCTGAATGCGTCATCTTTGCTCCTCTATGCTGCCCCGCCCAGAATCGGCTCCAGCGGCGGATCAATATCCGGCTGGCGGAAGGGCGCGATCTGCGCCGGGCTGATCGGCTCGGCATTATTGCCCCAGCGGGTGCGAATATAGGACAGCACCATCGCCATCTCTTCGTCGGTGAGCAGGCTGCTGAAGCCGGGCATCGCGCCGCGCCCGTACATCGGCAGCACGATCACCGTGCCTTCCGCGCCGCGCACGACATCGTTATTCGCCAGCGGCGGGAAAATGTCGCCCTGTCCCTCGCCCTCGAAGCCGTGACAGGTGGCGCAGTTGGCCTCGTAGATGACCTCGCCCTGCGCTTCCCAATGGGCGAACCAGTATTCGGTGGGGGTTGCGCCGGGCGTGGCCTGCTCGCCAGCGGCGGCATCTGCCGCGCAGCCCGCGACGACTGCGGCCAGTAGAAGGCTGCACAGGACAAACCCGACTCCCTTTAGTGCTGTGGTCTGCGGCATGTTTCCTGCCCTTCTAATTCCCTTCCTGCTGCACCCGCTCGTGAACACGCTGCACAGTCTCCAGCGCGGAGAGGATCGCCCCCTCCTGCCAGCCGATGAGGTAACTCATGTGTTCCCCGGCGAGATAGATGTATCCGTCGGACTCCATCAGCAGGGGATAGAAGCTCTCCCGCGCCAGCGTCGAGTAAGCGGTGTAACAGCCGAGGTTGTAGCGAATCTTGTGCCACGCGACAGAGAACCCGGTTTCAAAGGTGTCGCGGTACTGCGGGTGAACACGCGCGCTTTCATCCAGCACGCGCTGGAGGCGCTGCTCTGGCGATAACCCGGCCAGCTCGAAGGCGCGGCTGCCAAACGGATACGCGGCCAGCAGCACGCCTTTTTCGCGCTGGAAGTCTACCGAGTCGTAATGAATCTGCTGGTAAGTCTGGTCTGACCACGTGATGCCGCCGTAGATGCCCTCGTCCTCCTCCCAGAAGCGGCGCGAGAACTGCATCCCCAGCCGCACGGCTGTGCCGTAGGACACGTTGCGGATGGCGTTCTGCATGGCGGGCGGCAGGTCTGACGGGATATAGGTCAGCACGGGCAGCGGAATGGTGCAGATGCAGTAATCGCCCGTCATTTCGTGCGGTTCATCCGCCGCGAGGTCGTGATAAATGATGCGAACGCCTTCGGGCGTGCGGAAGATGCCGCGCACTTCTGAGTCGTAGCGGATAAGCTGGCCGACATGCTCGACGAAGCCCGCCGCCACCAGGTCCATACCGCCGACAGGCGCGAGCATGGTCGTCTGCTCGTTATAGCCCCAGAGCGTGTGAAAATACTGCCACACGTCAGAATCCAGCAGCGCCCCCAGGTCAAACGGCGTGGTCAGTTCGCCCGGCTGCATTCCCGCGCCCGGCGGCGTGATGTACCCCCGGCGGCTTGTCGCCTGGTAGAACAGGTCTTCAGAAAGGTCGCCGTACTCTTTAAGGTAGACGATCAGCCGTTCCTGATCTTCAGGGGTGAGTTCGGCCTCCAGCGTGTCGGTGGTGATGGCCTTCGCCAGCAGTTCGGCGATATAGCCGCGAAAGTCGGCGGCGGCCTGCCGTTGGGTGACAGGCTGCCCGGCCAGCGGCCCGCTGACCTCGCGGTTGTCGAAGTAGGTGCGGCGGTTGATGTTGACGAAGACATCCAGTTCCACGCCGAACTGTTTGCAGTAGTGCAGGATGCCGCGATGATGGTAAGGAATGCGCGAGGGGCCGGGGTTGAAGTACAGCCCCTCGTCAAACTCGCACATCTGGTGCGCGCCGCCAACTTCGGTTTCCTGGTCGCCCCGGCGCACTGTCCAGCAGCGGCCACCCGCGCGGCGGCGCGGCTCCAGAATGACGCATTCGTAACCGAGCTTGTCCATTTCGTAGGCGGCGGTCAGCCCGGCCAGCCCCGCGCCCAGAATGATGACCCGCGTTCCCTCGCCGCTGCCTTGCAGATCGAGCGGCCCCTGATACGTGGAGTCGGGAATGAGGTCGGTCGCGCGCATGGTGTGATAGAGCGCGTCTGCGCCGCCCGCCAGCGCGATCCGCTGTAAGAAGCGGCGGCGTGTCATGATTTGGGGGGTAGAGGGCTTGCTCATCGGCTGTTCTCCATGTTAGCGATCACCGCCCAGCGTGTACAGATAGGCGCTGATGTCGTGCGCGTCCTGCCGGGTCACGCCGAGGTCGGGCATGACGGTTCCCGGCTCGACGGCCTGCGGAAACTGAATCCAGAACACGAGGTTCTCCACCGTGTTGTTCAGATGTCCGGCGATGTAATGCCGCCGCGCCCAGTCGGTCAGCGGCGGGCCAACCAGCGCGTCCGCGCCGGGAACGCCGGGGATGACATGACACGAGCCGCAGCCGTACACCTGAATCAGCCGTCTGCCGTTTTCCGGGCTGCCGCTGCTCCATGTGCTGCGGGTGGTGCCTGCGCCCTGCCCCTGACAGGCGGCCAGCAGGAGCAGCGCCAGTA
>CAZJSU010000014.1:20392-41262 GCA_964548765.1 uncultured Anaerolineaceae bacterium | reverse complement strand
GTCGGGATGAGTTCTACGAGCATCACGACCGTGAATAACGCGCTAAGCACGATGCCCGCGAACGCCATAAAGCGCTGGCGGCCTTCGGTATTGGTCTGAACTTCATCATCCACTTCGCGCAGCCGCCGCCAGTTGCGGTAGGCGATGAACAGGCTGAACAGCGTGAGCGCAACCGCCGGAATCGTCGCCAGCACGACCAGCGCCGGGACAGCGTTCACCCCCAGCGTCAGCCATTGATCCAGCCCGGCCATACAGCCCATCTCGCCAATCGCCCAGATCAGCACGAAGTGGAAGAACCAGATGACCGGGCCGCTGATAAAGCTGAATGACAGCCAGAACCCGCTGAGGAGCGGCCTGCCAAACAGTGTTTCGCTCATGGCAGCGCCTCCTTAAATCACATACGGCAGTACATACAGCGTCACGAAAACGAGGACGCTGGACACACCGCCGTAAATCCAGTACAGCGAAAGGTCGGTGACGGAGTTCTGCTCGCTGGCGCTGCCCTTGCTCCGCAGCGCCCAGAACAGCGTCGCGCCGACAGCCAGCAGCCCCCCGCCGATCACGGCGGCCTGCACGATGGTGATGATGAAATACAGCGACCCATACGCCTGACTCTGGTGGTTAAAGCCTGCCAGCGTCAGGTGGTAAAGCTGTAGGGCGATGTAGACCAGCCCGGTTAACACCGCCACCGCCAGCCCGCCGCGCACCGCGCCCCATGTGTCGCGCCGCACCCCGCGCGCCGCCCACCACATGCCCACGCTGCCCAAGACAATCGCGGCCAGCGCGACGGCAGGCAGGGGGATGTTGGGCAGCGGAATGCCTTCCGGCGGCCACTGTGGCTGGTCGAGGCGCAGGTAGAGGTAGCTGAACAGCAGCGTGGCCGTGCCGGTGGCGACGGTGGCGATGGTCAGCAGCATCGCTGCCCGGCTGACCCCCCGGCTGCCCTCGGCACGCACCGGGATGCCGTGTTCGCGCTCGAATTCTTCGTCGCGCTGCGTGTGCCGGGTGACTACGCCGTAATCCTGCCCGTGCCAGCCGAGCAGCCCGATCACGGTAATGGCGATGGAGATCGCCGCCGGGGTGATGAGGTCGAAGATGAGGAAAAACGAGAACATCATCAGGCCAGCCGAAGCCACCAGCGGCCAGATGGACGGGCCAGCCACGCGGAAGACCTCCTGCGGGTGGGCATCCAGCGTCGAGGTAACAAGCTGTGAGCGCCAGTCTATCGGCCAGCGGGCGAGGGCATGAACCAGCTTTTCGGTGCGTTCATCGCCTTTGCTCAGCGCCTCCTGATCCCACACCGGGGAACGGCTGTGGACGATGGGCAGGGTGCGGAAGCCGTACTGCGGCATGGGCGTGGGCGTTGCCCAGTCGAGCGTGTCGGCGTTCCAGGGGTTGGCGGGCGCTTTTTCGCCAGAGCGCATCGTCCAGATATAGTTGATGATGAACACCAGAATACCGAGCGCCAGCACATACGCGCCGATGGTCGAGAGCATGTTCCATGACTCCAGCCCGCGCCCTTCCTGATAGGTGTAGACCCGGCGCGGCATCCCCAGAAAGCCGGAGATGTGCATGGGGAAGAAGGTGAGGTTAAAGCCGATGAACACCAGCCAGAAGTTGATCTTGCCCAGCCGTTCGCTCAACATGCGCTCGATGTACTTGGGGGCCCAGTAATAAATGCCCGCGAAGATGGGAAAGACCACCCCGCCGATCAGCACGTAATGGAAGTGCGCCACGACAAAATACGAGTCGTGTACCTGCATGTCGAACGGCATGACCGCCACCATCACCCCGGTTAACCCGCCGAGGACGAAATTCACCAGAAAGCCGATAATGAACAGGAACGAGGTTGTCCAGACAGGCTTGCCGTTCCAGATGGTGGTGATCCACGCAAAGACCTGAACGCCGCTGGGGATGGCGATCATGATGCTGGCGGCGGTGAAGAACGACAGCGAGAGTTCTGGCAGGCCGGTGGTGAACATATGATGCACCCACAGGCCAAAGCTGAGGAAGCCTGTAGCGACCAGCGAGACGATGACGAAGTTGTGGCCGATCAAGCGCCGCCGCGCGAAAACAGGCACGACGGTGGAAACGATGCCCACCGCCGGGATGAACTGGATGTACACGTCGGGATGGCCGAAAATCCAGAAAATGTGCTGCCACAGCAGCGGATTGCCGCCCGCCTCTGGCCTGTAGAAGTTGGTGCCGAACTTGCGGTCAATCTCCAGCATCAGGCTGCCGACGATGAGCGGCGTGAAGGCGAAGATCATCATGAATGCGGTAACCATCATCGCCCACGCGAAAATGGGGATGCGGCTGAGGGTCATACCCGGCGCGCGCATCTTGAAGAAGGCGATGATGATCTCGAACGCCCCGGCGATCGCGCCGATTTCGGCCACGTTCAGCCCCAGCAGCCAGAAATCCATGCCGAGGTCGGGCGAGTATTCGGTATTGGTCAGCGGCACATAGGCGAACCAGCCGCCATCCGGCACCGCGTTGAAAAAGAAGCTGGCGTAAAAGATCAGCCCGCCGAGCAGGAACGACCAGAAGGCAAAGGCTGTCAGGCGCGGAAAGGGCAGCTCGCGCGAGCCGAGCATCTGCGGCAGCACCAGCGTGGCGATGCCCTCAACCAGCGGGATGGTAAACAGGAACATCATGGTCGAGCCGTGCATGGTGAAGAAGCGGTTGTACGTTTCCGGGTCGAGCAGGGTGTTTTCCGGCACGGCGAGCTGGGTACGCATGAGCAGCGCGACGATGCCGCCGAGGACGAAGAACAGCAGCGACATGGCGATGAAGCGCATCCCCAGATAGCCGTTCTGCACGGTGGTCAGCCAGCCCCATAGACCGGGCGGCGGCTTCCAGATTTCTTCAAAACGGTCGTCGGAAACGTAGCCGGGTTGATCCTCTGATAAGGGCGCTGTCGTTGTCGCCACGGGGCGCTGTTCCTTTCGTTACGTTAGCGCAGTGTGCCGAGGTAATCCAGCAGGGCGTGCAAGTCCTCCGCGTTGATGTCTACTGGCGGCATCAGGTTGCCGGGCTTTAGAGCCTGCGAATCGACAATCCAGCCTGCCAGATGCCCGCGCGTGTTGGGGGCTGTGCCAGCGCCGATGGTGCGACGGGCGGCGAAATGCGTCAGGTCTGGGCCAACGTCCGCCGCTGCGGTCGTCCCGCGAACGGTGTGACAGTAGACGCAGTTGGCGCTGGTGAACACTTCCTGCCCGCGCTGGGTGCTGCCGCCGCTGGGTGCTGCTGCGGGCTGCTGCTCGTTCACCAGCCATTGGTCGAAGTCTGCGGGTTCCTGCGCCACCACGTAGAACTGCATCCGCGTGTGCTGCAGGCCGCAGTATTCGGCGCACACGCCGAGATATTCCCCGGCACGGTCTGCCCGCAGCCAGAGCGTGGTCGTCAGGCCCGGGGTCAGGTCCATCTTCCCGTGCAGTTCCGGCACCCAGAAGCTGTGAATCACGTTGTCGGACATTAATTGCAGGCGCACAGGCTGGCCGACAGGGATATGGATTTCGTTAGCGGTTACGAAGTCATAATCGGCGTAGCGCACTTCCCACCACCAGCGTTTCCCTGTGACCTCGATGGTGAGTGTGCCGTCGGTTTCGGGGAAGGAAAGGGCGCGCGCGGTCTGGAGGGTGAGTATAAACAACGTGAACAGGATCACCGCCGGGATTGCCACGCCCATGATGAGGATGAAGGGGTAGCTTCCGGCAGGGACTTCTTTCACGCGGACATCAGGCTCGGACTGGCGGCGGCGCAGCAGGGCTACGGCCAGCAGCCCCATGACCACCACGTACACGATGGCCGCGACGGTGAGCATGAACCACCAGATATTGGCGATCTGTGCCGCGCCGTGTCCCTGGGCGTTAAACATGCTGGTTTCCCCGGCGCAGCCGCCAAGCAGCACGGCGCTGGCGAGGGTCGCAATGGGTATCCAGCCTTGCCGGAGAGACAGACGCAGGATGCCGGGCGTTGCCATACTGGGGCGTGCCTTCGGCAGTGTCACAACAATGTCTCCTTTGGGGCGAAATAATCAACGTAATGCTAACGAACTTTACAATGCCGCCCAAACGATTCTGAAAAAGTTTATCCTTTTGGCCCATGCAGGCTGGTAAGGCTTACCTATGCTCAGGCTGGCGAGTCGCTGGCATCTGGCGAATTGTGTGTCTCGCCCGTCTGCTCCTCCGGGATTATGGCTATTTTGCCGTCTGCCTCCAGGATCACCCAACGCGCCTGCGCCAGTTCATACAGGCCGACTTTGTGGAGTTCTGCGTAAATTTCATCCGGCGTGATGCGCTCTTTATTCATGTGGTCTTCGATAAACTGGCCGTGATGTGCCAGCAGCGTGGGTGAGCTTGAAATCACCTGTTCAAAGGCCTTGCTGTGCTGCGCCAGCAGCGAAGTGAGGAACACCAGCGAGAACAGCGTGGCGACCCCGATAATCGCGTTCACCAGCGAGAAGTCCTCCCCGACCAGCGCCTGCGCGACAATCTCCGGGATCAGCAGCAGGGTAATCAGTTCCAGCGGGGTAAGCTGGCTGAATTCCCGCTTGCCCATCACACGTAGTCCGGCGATTATCAGCACGTAGATGATAAAGACACGAATGACGGTTTCCACGGGGTTCCTCGCTGTTGGCTTCAGGGCAGAACGAGTGTGTTCAGGCTGACCTCGATGGGGTCGGTTTCGGCACTGACAACGCTGGCGCGTCCCTCATGGGTTCCCTGCTCATGGGCCTGAAAATCCAGCGTGATGACCTGTGTCGCACCGGGGGCAAGCTCGCCAAGCGTGATCTCGTAAAACGCTTCGGAGATATTGCTTATATCAGGGTTGGCGCTGATCTGTGCGAAGTGATCGAGATAGGCGCGCTCAAGCTGAACGACCACCTCGGTCAGCGGGGACTGCGTGGTGTTGGTGACGGCGATAATCATTTCGTTGAAGGTGTCGTAGCGGCTGCGGGTAGGGTAGATCACGCTGAGCGCAAGCTCGCCTGTGGCCTGCACATCCGCGATATGCAGGTCAAAGATGCCCGCCAGCGCCAGCAGCGGGATCAGCAGGATGATCGGTACGCCGATCAACTGTAGCGGCCAGAACTTTAGCCTTCGGGGAAGTTCCGGGGCCTCTGGCGGCCCCGGTGACTGTGATGCTTCAAGGTTCATCGTGAGTTCGTGTTACCCGTTGTAGGATGCCATGTCTGCTCAAAGGCAATCGTGCCAGACTCGACATGCTGCTTGAAGCGGCGCAGGTCGTCGTCGGTCTGCTGCTGCGGGTCCTGGTTAAAGAGCTTGGCAACAGCCACGCCGACATTCCCGGCAGGCGGCACATACTCCAGTTCGACCTTCACCTCGGTCTGCTGGCCGTTGGCGACTGGTCTGAAGCGCACCGACCCGGCGTTGGCGATCTGGGAATTTTCCAGCGAGCGCCAGCCGATGACCTCATTTTCCACTTCGTTGATGATCTCCGATTCCCAGCTTACCGACATCCCGGCGGGGCCTTTGGCTGTCCAGCGGGAGCGTTTGTCGCTCAGCACTTCCACCGATGCCAACTGCGACATGATGCGCGGCAGGTTTTCGAGGTTGCGCCAGAAGCGGTACAGGTCTTCGACCGGGTGGTTGATGGTCACGGTTGAGGTGACATGCACACCCTGTTCGTGCGGGACACTCACGTTGTCTTTATTGGTTTCCACGGCAGTATTTACTCCTAACGTCTGATAAGTAGGCGAATGACCGGTGGCGGCGCGGTACAGCATCCCACCGCCCAGCAGCGCGACCAACGCGCCAATCGGGTTGCGACGGGCGAGGGCAAAGATGACCCCGACAGTCGTCAGCGCTGCGCCGCTCACCAGCGAAACCGCGCGCTCCGTTTTGCCGACGTTAATCATTTCTGAAGACCCTGCGCTGTGGGCAGAACTGTGATGCCGCTTACCATTGTTATAGGTCTGGTTGTTCATGATTTCTCCCTTTCCTGATCTGCTGTCAACCGGCTTTGATGTAAACCTTGACTTCGCTTTCACCTAAGGTGTCGGTTAACTTCTCGTCGTGTAATTCAACCTCATAGTTGTGGATGGCTTCGCGCCAGCGCCCGCCCTCGCCCGCCACGCCGATCTCAAACTCGCCCGCGTACTGGTCGGTGAGGTTGGCGGCGACCACGACGACATTCCCGGCCTCGTCCCAACGCTTGTAGGCAATCAGCCTGCGGTCGGGGATGTTCGCCAGCACTTCGAAGTTCTCGCTGTGCAGGGCGGGGTTGGCCTTACGCAGGCCGATGAGGTGGCGGTAATGCTGCCACAGGCCATGATTGCGCTCGTTTTCCAGCAGTGACCAGTCCAGCGGCTCGCGCTCTTCGCTTTTGCGGTTGGCCTGCCCAAATTCCTCGCCCATCCACAGCATGGGGATGCCGGGGGCGGTGAACAGCAGTGACGCACCCATCTTGCAGCGGCGGAAGGCCGCGTCATCAAAGACACCAGCGGCGCTGCCTAATAGATACATGATCCGCTCCTGGTCATGGTTATTCAGATAGTGAACGGTGTTATAAGGCGAGGCGAAGCCGTCGCTGCGCCCATCCATCGCGCTCAGAACATCGTCTGTTGTGTATGGCATCCGCTCATCATGGGGGACACCCAGTATCGTGCTTGCCATCTGGCGGTAGAACGTATCGTGCCAGGCGGTGTCCAGCGGCCCGTCCGGGCCAGTGACCGCCGGGTCCTGTGGCAGGTGTTCGGCGATGGTGTAAAACGGCTTGAACCCGGTACGGTTATGCGACTCGTGGTTAAACCAGTGCATCAGATCAAAGTTTTTGAGCGCGCGGGTCATATCAAAACGGATGCCGTCCAGATGGAACTGCTGCACCCATGTCTGGATCGCGCCGATGGTGTACTCACGCGCAGGCCAGATGCCCAGTTTTTCATCACAGAATTCGTAGTTCAGCTTGGGGCCAAACTGTAAATCCTCTTCGTCAGGGTTGTGCCTGTAATACCAGTAGTCGTGATCTATCTGCGCCAGAAACGCATCTTCCGCCGTGTGGTTATACACGCCGTCATGGAACACGCGAATGCCCCGCGCATGACATTCATCCACCAGCCGACAGAACTCGTCCGGCGTGCCGTAACTGTCCTCCAGCGCGTAAAAGCTGCACTGTGAATAGCCCCAGTGATTGCCGCTGGTGGAGACGTTAAGCGGCATGAGTTCGATCGCGTTAATGCCCAGTTCGGCCAGATAGTCCAGCTTTTCGATCACGCGGTTAAACGTGCCGGGCGCGTCGCTGTCATCACCGGGGCCGCCGCGAAAGTCGGCAAGGTGCATCTCGTAGATCACCAACTGCTCGTTGGGCGGCAGCGGTACGTCGTCATGCTGCCATTCGTAGGTGGTGAGGACGGGCTTGCCATCGCGCACGGTCACGACCGCGTACTCACGCCCATCGGCGGATAACTGCACCGCTTCAGGGTCAGTCACCGTGATGGTCTTGCCTTTGGCAAAGTCGCTGTTGGACACCAGTTGGAATTTATATTCGTGCTGGCCGTCTGGCAGTTCAACCTCGGCCTGCCATTCGCCTTTTTTATTACGCTTCATCGGAATCGGCTCACTACCGTTCCAGTTACCAATTAACGCAACCTTTTTGTTATAAGGTGCGAATAGTTTAAAGGGGATGCGCTCTTGCGAGCTGGATGCACGCTTCGCCATAATGCCTCACTTAATCCGGTGCTTTATCCTGTTTTTCAGTGTAGAAACGATGCGTGGGATTGGCATGAGCCACAAAGTCACAAAGTCGTGTCCCTTTGACCCATGCCTTACAGGGAAAGTCCAGACGGCTCAGACAGCGGGTTCAGCGCTGGATGTGTGGCAGCACGTGCTGGCCGAAGGCGCGGATAAACCCTTCGGAATCATCGGCGGCGTTGTAGACCAGAATACGCTCGAAGCCCAGGTCAACATCGCCTTGCAGCCATTCGACATGCTTGTCTAAATCGGCGGAAATTCTGGCGACGTCGGCCATGTCTTCCGGGCGTACCCGGCTGCCCGCCGCTTCGTAATGCTCAGGCATTTTGAGGTCGGACTGAATCGGGCTGCCGAAGATGTTGATGTGCCAGTTCTTCCACGCCTGCTGCTGCGCGGTTTCAAAGTCTTTGGCGTAAGCGTGGAGCGCCTGCAAATACATCGGCTTGCCCTGCCCACCGCCGCGATGAAAGGCCTCGATAAAACGCTTCTGGTCGTCCTGCGGTTTGGCGACGGTGATGATGCCGTCTGCCCAACTGCCGACCCATTCCGCCGTTTTTTCGGTCAGCGCCGCGCCCAGCAGCAGCGGGGGCTGGGCGGGACGGGTGTAGAGCTTGGCCTCCTCGACGACGAAGCGCCCGCGATGGGTGACAGTCTCGCCTGCCCACAGCGCCCGGATGACCTCGGCGGCCTCTTGCAGGCGGGCGTTGCGCTCGGCCTTTGTCGGCCAGGGGTCGCCGGTGATGTGTTCGTTGAGGAACTGGCCGCTGCCGAAGGCGCACCATAAGCGACCGGGGAACATCTCGGCCAGGGTTGCCGCTGCCTGCGCGATGATGGCCGGGTTGTAACGCTGCCCCGGCGCGCAGACCATGCCGAAAGAGAGGTTTGTTGCCTGCAGCGCCGCGCCCAGCCATGACCACGCGAAGCCGCTCTCGCCCTGCTCGTGGCTCCAGGGGTGGAAATGGTCGGAACACATACCCGCTTCAAAGCCCGCCTGCTCTGCAAGCTGGATATGCTGCAAAAGGGCGCTGGGTTTATAACACTCGTGCGAACAGTGATAACCGATCTGGGTCATAGTCTCTCGCTATAGTTTAGGGAGTCGCCAGTTATTGAAATGTGACCAGCGCTTTCATGAAGCCGGGAGGGCGTTCTGCCGTCGCCTGCAACGCCGCGTCAAGCTGGTGCAGGGGGAAGCAGTGTGTGTACAATGGGGACGGGTCGAGCGAGCCGCCGAGGATGTGCTTGATGGCCTCGCGGATGCCTTTAACATGGTTGTCCAGCTCGCGCTCATGGGCGTTAATCACATCCAGCCCGCGCCAGTTCCAGAGCTGCATGTTTACCTGACGCATTCCGTCCTGATGATAGCCCGCGATAACCAGCCGCCCCATTTCGCGCGTTAACTCTGAGGCGAGGTCGAGCGGCTCCTGCTTGCCGACAGCCTCGATCACACAATCGCAGCCTTTGCCCCCGGTCAGCGCCTGCACCTGCTCGATAGCGCTCCAGTGATCGTCCAGCACGACGGTTTCCGCCGCGCCGAAGCGCCTGGCGACTTCCAGCGCGCAGGGCCGCCGCGTGATGGCGATGACGCGCGCGCCCGCCTGTGTGGCAAGCTGTGTGAGCAGCGCGCCCAAAAAGCCGATGCCCACGATGGCGACTGTTTCGCCCGGCTCGATGCGGCTGCGCTTGATGACGTTGAGCGCGCAGGCCAGCGGCTCGCCGGGGAAGGGCTGGTTCGCCAGCGCGTTGGGCAGGCGCACCATGTTCTCTACAGCGGCGATGTCGTATTCGGCAAAGGCGTGATAGCTGAGGAAGGCGACCCGGTCGCCGGGAATGAACTTACGCACGCCGTCGCCCACAGCTTCCACCACGCCCCAGCCCTCGTGACCGGGCGTACCGGGATCACATGGGTACTGGAACCAGGGCTGGCCTTCCCACACCGCCAGATTGGTGGCACAGATGCCGCAACCCTCCATACGAATCAGGACTTTGCCGGGGGTTGGTTCTGGCCGTTTGATCGAAACAATCTCAAGCTGTTGGGGCGCTGTAATGACTGCTGCCTGCATGGTCGCAGGGGGGTGTCTGCGTCTGATTCTCTCCATCCGCGTCTGAGTCATTTCAGTCAAGGTGGTCATAGACAGCATTCCTTCAGCATATCAGAACAGGCTTGAGTGTGGGGCGAGGCAGCTTTTCAGCATAATAGTAACCAGTATAAAGGGGATGACCATACCACTTAATCCCACACTGGAAGGAATTTGATAGTAGCCATTCGGCTAAGGTTGGCATAGTCCGTGTGCCTTAAAGAGATAGGCATAAATGCACCGGGAAGTTAGGGCAACCAGCGGCTATGTTTTCGGCATGGAGCGTTACAATGGAAATTAAATCAAATACTGTTCGGAGGAAAGTGCTATGGAAAGCCGCGCAAAGTTACTGGGTCATCCCATCCACCCGATGCTGATTGTCTTTCCGCTGGGCCTGCTGGGGACATCTGTTATTTTTGACGTGATACGTTTGCTGGGCGGCAGCAGCATATGGTCTACGATGTCCTTTTATCTGATCGCTGCCGGGTTGATCGGTGGGCTGGTCGCGGCGGTGTTCGGCTTCTGGGATTGGGTCGCCATCCCGGACAGCCGGGCGAAGCGCATCGGCCTGTGGCACGCGCTGGCGAACGTGGTGGTCATGGTGCTTTTCTTTGTAAGCTGGCTGCTGCGCCGTGACGACCCGGTGCGGCCAGAGACGCTGGCGCTGCTGCTGTCGTTCGCCGGGATGGCTATATCGCTCTTGAGTGGCTGGCTGGGCGGGGAGTTGGTCTATCGCCTGCGGGTTGGCGTGGACGACGACGCGCATCTGGACGCGCCAAGTTCCCTTAGCTCCGACAGCACGGAAGCCGCCGGGCGCTCCACCAGAGCGTGGCAGGATAAATAGTATCCGGCAGCCATACATCAACTGCACTATCTGAACAAACAACGAGCGGCAGCCGCGCCGCTCGTTTTGCTTTTGGCATTAGGGAAGATTTAACGCGAGAGAATCCGCCTGCCAAACAGCCCCGCCGCGCCCAGCAGCGGCACCATCATCGCCTGCTGCCACGTGGGGCGGAAGGCGATCAGACGGTTGTAAAGGCTGGGTTTGGTCATCTCGGCAAATTCCCCCTCTACCCGCGCGGGCATTTCATCCACAGGCACAGGCGTGTAAAGGTTATCTATGCCGTCGTCCGGCTCATCTGTTTTCTGCTGCTTGAACATATAACCCTGCGCCAGCATCACGCGGTCTACCAGACCGGGCATGAGGTATTCCATCCATGCAAATAACGCCCCCGCGCCGCCTACGTGAATATCACGCTTCGGGTGAACGGCGGCCAGACAGATAGCCCGCGCGACATCCTGCGGCGGGTAAACCGGGGCGATGGGCATCGGCTTCACGCCCATATGCGAACGCGCGTGGGTGAAAAACGGCGTGTTCATCGAGGCAGGCATCACCAGCACCACGTCAATGTTGCTCTCGTCGCGCTTCAGTTCCAGCCGCAGCGAGTCGGTAAAGCCCTTGACGGCGTGTTTGGAGGCGCAGTACGCCGCCTGAAGCGGAACGCTGCGCTTCGACAGGGCGGAGCCAACGTTGATGATAACCCCGCCGCCCTGCCGCTTCATGTGGGGGATCACGGCTTTCGCACCGTAGACCTGGCTCATGACATTGACGTGCATGACACGCTCAAACTCTTCGACCGGGGTTTCCTCGAGGGTGCCATAGAGCGCGACCCCGGCGTTATTGACCCACGTATCAACGCGGCCAAGATAATTGACCGCTGTGTTCGCCAGATGCTGAACAGCTTCCCAATCGCCAACATCTGTCGGGACGACCAGCGCTGTCCCGCCATCGGTGGTGATCTCCTGTTCCAGCGCTTGCAGCGCTTCCTCATTGCGCGCGGCCAGCACCACCTTTGCGCCCGCGCGGGCGAAGCGTAAAGCGCTCAAACGGCCAATGCCGGATGAGGCCCCGGTAATGATAACAACCTGTTCATGCAGTGGACGTGGCATCTTTTTCCTCGTTTTCTGATGTGGCAGCCTGTTGATGTGCTGCCGTTGGACGGCGTTCAGGCACGATCCTGTATCTCGTCAAAGCCCATCTGCCGGGCGCAGTGGGCGCAGCAAAAGAACTGCCCGTTGGCTTCTGTCCCGTGACCGATGATGGTACAGTCACAATGACTGCAATGGGGCGCAAGCATGTGAATGGCACACTCGAAGGAGTCGAACGTGTAGGTCTCGTCGTTCACGACGACCTTAAAGGCCTTGTCGTAGTGGTTTCCGCAAAGGCTGCAAGCGTCCATCAGTTGCTCCTTATGGTGAACTCATCTCCGATTTTTCAAGCGTAGCAAATCGGCTGATGCCCTGCATCAGTGATATGGTTCAATCTGCATTACAATATAGGGTGAGGCAGCGATAGGCCAGAAGGTGCTGAAATACAACCGAAAGAAGTAGAAGCGCACAGCGTCAGACGAGGCTGTGCGATGTATGTATGGGAGAGGCGGCAGGCCGCCCCTCCCCGTAAGCCGCTGTCAGGCAGCCTGTCGGTTAATCGAGGTCCGCTGCCGGGACGACACGTTCACGCTCTGGCGTGCCGACCCAGCCACCGATGCCAGCGGCGAAAGCGCCTGTCAGCAGGGAGACGAACAGCACCCCCGCCACCGCTGCCAGCGTGTCGGTAAGCTGCTGGCCGACATCTCTGGCGGTCGCTTCGGCATCCTCGCGCACTTCGTTGTAGGCCGCTGTCCAGCGGTCAACCTGCGCGCTGGCTTCCTGCGCGCTCATGTCGGTGCGCTCGGCCAGCATCGTGACGATTTCCTCACGGGCGGTTGTGTCGGACTGGTCGCTGTTGAGGAAAGCGACGACGCGGTTGGTAAACTGCATGTCCTCCAGCGAGGAGAATGAAGCTACCGCCGGGTCCTGTTCCGCGCCCGTCGTGCTGGTGCCAGTCGTGCCGGTAGTCGTGTCGGCATCGGCAGGCGGGGCAAGCAGGCCGCCGAGTTCGTTCTGGATCGTCTGCATGGTGGTGCTGCTCAGGTCGAGGTTATCAGCTACGGCAGGCGCGGCTTGCAGCGCGCCCTGCGCCAGCAGCGATGCCCCCTGTCCAATCGCGTTGGTCACGCCGCCCAGAATGCTGCTGGCGGTCGAGGTCATCAGGAAGAAAGTGACCAGCGCCACCAGCCCCCATGTCACCAGCCCATGAATCAAGCCGTGCATTTCATCAAATGTGCCAGACATGCGCCCGGCAACCCAGCCCCCGGCGAACAGCGAGAGCAGCATACTGCCCGCCAGCCACAGGACGGCGGCTGACCCCAACCCCGGCTCTATCGGGTTCGTCTCGGAGATCGGGTTGATGGTGTTCGCGCCAATACTGAGGCCGAACATATTCAGCGCGATCTGAACGACCAGCGCGATCACCACGCCCGCCAGCACCGCGCTCCATGAAATGCCGCGATTGCTGACTGTCAACTGCTCTGTCACAGCGGCGGTGCGCCCGACCGGGCGATTGGAAAAGCGCCTTTCAGAAGTCTCGATACTCATATCTGCCATCGTCATTTCTCCTTATTTGCCGACCAGCGATCCTGCGTTCACTGCCGCGCAGCGTAAAATGCCGGCGCGGGGAAAACGGGCATACGAAAGCGCCCTTCACAGGGTTTGTCGTACATTTGGTTTCAGTATAAGCCCGGAAGGGCAGCGGGGAATGAGGAAGCCAGTGGATGTAGGCTTCCGTCGGGTGGGGGGTTATCGCCTTATCACTATGGGTGATGCCCCGTTAGGAAGAGTGTCACTCACAGTATTGTTTCATTTTCTAAACCCCCCACTTGACCCACAGAAAAATGGCTTTCTGGTGTTTGGTCAACTTTACGAGAAACCTTACAATGGCTGTATGGCGTAAAATATATACACATTAGGGATAACGAGATGGCTGAAATGACCAATGGGACATCAAATTCTAACGTGATCACGGTGATGATCGTGGACGATCATGATCTGGTGCGGATGGGTTTAAAGATGTTGATTGAGGGCGTGGATGAGCTTCATCTGGTTGCCGAAGCTTCCAGCGGTGTTCAGGCAGTGGAGCTTTACGAGCGCTATCGCCCTGATGTGGTGTTAATGGATATTCTGATGCCGGAAATGGACGGGATCGCGGCCACCAAGACGATCTGCGGGCGCTACCGTGATGCGCGCATCATCACGCTCACCAGTTATACCGGGGAATCTCCGGTGCGGCTGGCGCTGGAAGCGGGCGCGATCAGCTACCTGCTGAAGGACGTGACCCCCGGCGAACTGGTCAAAGCCATTCAGGACGCGGTGCGCGGACGGCCAACACTTGCCCCCACCGCCACGCAGGCGATCATCAAAACCCTGCACCAGCCCACCGAGCCGGAATATCACCTGACCCCCAGTGAAATTGAAGTGCTGAAGTGGGTCGCGCAGGGGTTGAGCAATACGCAGATCGCCGCCGAACTGGTGGTCAGCACGTCAACAGTGAAGAAGCATGTCAGCAACATACTGACCAAGCTCAACGTCAGTAACCGAGCGGAAGCCGCTGCCTGGGCGGTTCGTCACGATCTTATGGATGCCTAACCACGCACAGCCCATTTCTGCTCGTTTTCGCCGGACTGGGCATTGACCCAACGGGCGAGGACAAACAAAAAGTCTGAAAGCCGATTTAAATATTGGATGACCGCCGGGTTGATGACCGCCGCTTCACGCAGCGCCACGCACAGACGCTCGGCGCGGCGGCAGACCGTCCGCGCGACGTGCAGCGTGGCGGCGGCGACTGTCCCACCGGGCAGGATGAAGTTCTGAAGCGGGGCAAGCTGCTCGGTCATCTGGTCAATGTGCTGTTCAAGCCGCGCGGCTGGCTCCTCGGTCAGCCGCACCAGCCAATCGGCCTTCGCGTCCAGCGGGGTGGCGAGGTCTGCGCCGATGGTAAAAAGCTCATTCTGCACAAGCTCGACCCACTCATCAGCCTGGGCAGGCAGGCCGTGCGCCCGTGCCAGCCCCAGCAGTGAGTTGAGTTCATCCACCGTGCCGTAACTCTCAACACGCAGATCGCTTTTTGCAACGCGGCCTCCGGCGAAAAGGCTGGTCTGGCCGTCGTCTCCGGTGCGGGTGTAAATTTTCACGTTAGGCTGTCCCTGTTTACCTGCTGAAAAGGTTATCGTAGCGCAGGCTGCCGCGCGAGACAACCGCGCCCCGGCGGCTAATTGCCGCTTTTGGCGGGCGGATCGCGCCGGATGAGGCGGTCAAAAATGACCGCCACCAACGCGCCGACAAAGACAAACGCCAGATCAATATAACGAAGGGAGAGGCCGCCCTGAATGGCTTCCGGGATTTCGACTTGCAGCAGTGTCCCGGCCATCGCGCCAAGCACCGCGCCGATAACCCCTACCGCGAGGCTGCCGATCACCGTAGCCCGCCCGCCGCGCACCAGCAGCCCGGCCAGACTGCCACCGACCAGCACCAGAATAAACCCGGTACACAATAGTTCGGGAACGATAGTAATGGTGATCGGCTGGTTCATGTGGGCGGCCTCGTGTCAGACGTTACGCAGCAGCAGCGCGCGCCCGGCTTCGGCCAGCCCCGCCGCGATCAGCGCTTTGAGTAAATCGAGCGCCAGAAAAGGTGCTGCGCCCGCTGCCCATGCCGCGCCCCAATCCAGCCCGGTGTAGAAGCGGAGATGCACCACGCCGAACAGATACAGCACGACGATGCCCGCCACGCCAGCCAGCCAGCGCTGCCAGACGCGGCTCGCGCCGTGTTCGGCCAGCCAGCCTGTGACGAAGGCCGCGACGACGAAGCCCAGCAGAAAGCCGCCTGTTGGCCCGAACAGCGCCGCCGCGCCCAACAGACGCGAATCCAGCGGCGCGCCCGCCGCGATCAGCGCGAGGTAGGCCAACTGGCTCAACGCGCCATCACGCGCGCCCAGCACCAGCCCGGCCAGCAGCACCGCCAGCGGTTGCAGCGTGAACGGCACCGGGCCGCCTGTCTCAATGCTGATGCGCGCGGCAATCGCGGTCAGCGCGGTAAACAGGGCTGCCCCGGCCAGACGGTGCAGCCACGAATGGTCGCGTATCTGTGGAAATGTACGAAGCATAATCTTCCTTTCGGGTGGGCGATTAGCTGTCGGGTTGTGTTGACGTTTTTTGTTTGGCGGTAATTTCTGTTACGGACGCGATATATCGCGTCCCTACACCGTATGGGTTTTGTAGGGACACGTCCACTGTGAAAACAACCCCAAAAATCAAATGTCAACACCAGCTAATCGCTGTCAGTTAAAGCGATCTGTTACAGGCGGTTATCCGGTGTCGGTTCAACCTTCACGTCTACCAGTTCAAACTTCGCCAACTCGCGGTCTGGCCTATCGGTTTCCTTGTCCCAGTGTTTTTCGATTAACGTCACAAATACGCCAAGACTCTTCAACTCATAGCGCGTCCACCATTCACCGACACGCTGCGCGTTGCGGTAATACATCAGCCGCCCATGCGAGTCCATGCCCCTTACCCGCCCGTTGGCCTGGTTGAATTTCAAGCCCTTTAATTCCTTTTCAAGATTTTCACGTTCTTCTTTGGTCAGATATGCCATACAAAATGCCCTTTTCAGAATGACTCAAACCAGAGGTTAATTGTATAATGCGGGAGCCAAGCCGCCAAAGGGTAAAACGACTAATGACCAATACGTACAGCGTGGCCGAACTCTCGACTTATATCCGCGAGATGTTCGATCAGGACGATCACCTGCAGGATGTGTGGGTGACGGGCGAAATCTCGAACATGACGCGGGCTTCCTCCGGCCACTGGTATTTTACGATCAAGGACAGCAAGTCGCAGTTAAGATGCGCCATGTGGCGCTCCAGCGCGGAACGCCAGAGCTTCGTCCCGCAGAACGGCGACGCGGTGACGGCGCACGGACGGGTGGGCGTGTATGAGCCGCGCGGCGAGTACCAGCTTTACGCCGACGCGCTGCGCCCGGCGGGCGTGGGCGACCTGTACGCGCAGTTCGAGGCACTGAAGGCGCGGCTAGAGGCCGAGGGGCTGTTCGACTATGCGCGCAAGCGCCCGCTGCCCAGCTTCCCGCTGACCATCGGCGTGGTGACTTCGCCAGAGGCCGCCGCCTTTCAGGATGTTCAGAATGTGCTGCGCCGCCGCTTCCCACTGGCGCAGATCATCCTCAGCGCCACACCCGTGCAGGGCAGCACCGCGCCGCCGTATATCGTGGCCGCCATCGAACGGCTGAACCGGGCGCAGGTGGAGGTGATTCTGCTGTGTCGGGGCGGGGGCAGCATCGAGGACCTGTGGTCGTTCAACGATGAGCAAGTAGCGCGGGCGGTGGCCGCCAGCACGATTCCGGTGATTACCGGGGTCGGTCATGAAACCGACTTTACGATTGTGGACTTCGTCTCGGATTACCGCGCGCCCACCCCGTCCGCCGCCGCCGAGATCGCCACGCCGAGTATTGACGACCTGCGCCATAACGTGCGCCTGTATCACGAAACGCTGGCCGCGCTGATGCGTGATCGCCTGCAGGGGGCGCGCGCCGACCTGAACGCGATAGAGCGCACGATGGGGCATATCTCGCCCGCGCGGCAGATCGGCAGCCAGCGCCAGCGCGTGGACGACCTGAACGCGCGCCTGCTGCGCCAGCAGAAGCAGCATCTCGGCCACCTGCGAGAGCGCGTAGCGAACCGCGCGGCGGCGCTCCATGCCGCCAGCCCGCAGGCCATTCTGGAACGCGGGTACGCCATCGTCAGCCATGCGGACACAGGTGAGCGGGTGAAGTCTTCAAAAGCCGCACAGCCGGGGCAGGTGCTGGATGTGCGGCTGCACGATGGGCAGATTAAAACACGAGTGGAAGGATAGCCAATGAGCGATATGCAGAACATGCCGTTTGAGACGGCTTATGCCGAACTGGAAACGATTATCCTGCAACTGGAATCGGGCGAGATGCCGCTGGAACAGTCGGTCTCGCTGTTCGAGCGCGGGCGCAAGCTGGCCGCGCACTGTCAAACACTGCTGGACAACGCCGAACTGCGCGTGAACCAGTTGAGCGACAACGGTGATCTGCGCCCGCTGGCGTAAAATCGCGCGATTTATCGCAAATTTGGGATAAACTTGGGATAAATGGCGTTATCCCAAAGGCTGCCAGCCGTCCCCGCGCACGTATCCCAACCCCGGATACGAGAAGTGAAAGGCCATCACCAGCAGATTCTCGGCGGCGGCACGCGCAAAGAGCCGCTGTCGCGTCTGGACTGCGCCCTCCGGGACCATATCAAAGCGCAGCGCCCAGTCCGTGTGTCTGATCTGGAACGGGTGATGCGCCGCGTCGGCAATGTGCAGCAGGCGCTCACCGCGTGATTCGAACAGCGGGGCGATCATGCCGGGGCTGTGGCCGTGAGCGTCTACTGCCTGTATGCCGGGAAGGATTTCGTCGCCCGGCTCGAACAGGTCAACTTTTCCGGCCAGCAGCTCACGCAGGGCGCGCCACATGGTCGCGCGGGTTTCTTCCAGTACCTGAAGGTTTTCCTCGTTTGTCCAGTATTCCCACTCCACGCGGGGGATGGCATAACGCGCGTTGGGGAAGATCAACCGCTTTGCAGACACATCGGCCAGCCCGCCGACATGATCTATATGCCCGTGCGTAATCAGCAGATGGTCAATATCCCCCGGCTGGATGCCCTCAGCGGCCAGCGCCTGCACGATTCTGCCTTCTGTACCCATGCCGCTGTCCACTAGCAGCCGCTGTGTCCCGGTGTTGATGTAGAGGATGTTGGTGGATACGGGAACGCCTTCGCGCGCAATCTCCGCCCCCATTATCTGCTCGCGCTCCTCGGCGGTGCGGCTGGCGAACAGCCGGCCAGCGTCCATCCGCCATGATTCCTCGTTGATCACCATGCACTGGAAATCGCCGAGTTTAAAGTGATACGTGGTCATGAGCTACCCTGTCAACGAATCTTATGTCAGACGGATTATCATACCCGTTCACTGCGGATTGTGCAGTATAATTGCGTAGAGGAGTGTGACATGAACCCTAAAGCATTACTGCACCAGGAGCGCGATGAGATTCTGCGGATTGCTGCCCGGCATGGGGCATCCAATGTGCGCGTATTTGGCTCTGTTGCACGGGACGAGGCACATAGTGACAGTGATATTGATCTGCTGGTTGATTTTGATTTTGATCGCAGCTTGTTTGACCACGTGGCGTTAATTCATGATCTTGAGGAACTGCTGGGGCGCAAAGTGGATGTCGTGACCGATCAGGGTTTACACTGGTCTATTCGTGACAAAGTGCTGGCCGAGGCTGTGCCGTTATGAAGGATGACCAGCTTTACCTCACGCATATCCTCGAGTGTCTTGAAAGAATAGAAAAATATACCACTGACGGGCGCGAAGCGTTCATGGAATCGACACTCATTCAGGATGGCGTTCTTCGTAACCTTCAGACATTATCGGAGTCTACGCAGCGCCTTTCAGACGTAATTAAGCAAAAACACACTGAGGTAGATTGGCGTGGCCTATCCGGTTTCAGGAATGTGCTGGTACACGACTACTTGGGTGTAGACCTAAATACCGTATGGCAACTGGTAGAGGACAGACTGCCAGCGCTTCGTCTGTCTATGCAAGCTATTCAAGCCGAACTGGAAAGTAAAGGCTGATTCTTAACGCCTTATCCGGCGCAGCACCAGCAGCGGGACAGCGCGGGCTTCCTGTAAGCCGAGCGCGATGCTGAGGCCGAAGAACACCCCCGCGCCCACCACGCCACACGCTACCAGCAGCAGCGGTGTGTTCACGCCGGGCAGGCTGTTCAGCAGCACCAGCAGCGCCGCGCCCATCGCCAGCGAAGCCAGCAGCGTCCGGCCTGCGCCGTCCAGTATGTAACGGTCGTTCGCCCCGCCGATGCGACGGCTTAGCAGCCACCACAGCCCGGCGGCTTCCAGCAGCGTGGTCAGCGCGTTTGCCAGCGCCAGCCCGCCGAACGCCCCCCGTGCCAGATCGTCCGGCTGGCCGATGAACTGGATGAAGATCAGGCTGAGGACAATGTTGGAGAGCATGGCCGCGATGCCGATTTTCACCACCGTCCACGTATCGGCCAGCGCGTAAAACGCGCGCGACAGCACCTCCAGCAGCGCGAAGCCGGCGATGCCTGTGGCATAGAGCGCCAGCGCCCACGCGGTGGCCTGTGTATCTTCGGGTGTCCATTCACCGCGCTCGAAGATCACGCGCACCAGCGGCTCGGCCAGCAGGATGAGCGCGATAGTGGCCGGGAGCGCCAGAAACAGCACGCTGCGGACGGCATTTGCCAGCCTGTCCTTATAGCCGTCCATATCGCCCGCCGCCGCCAGCGCGGCCAGTGTTGGAAACACCGCCGAGCCGACGCTTTGCCCGATGACCCCCAGCGCGAAGAACATCAGGTTAAAGGCGATGGTCAGCGCCGAGAGGCTGCCCGCCGCCATCGGGTCGGTGAGGATGATGTTCACGATGAAGTTGACCTGCACCACCGCCAATCCCAGCACGCGTGGTCCCATCAGCGCCAGCACGCGCAGCACCCCCGGTGTGCGCCAGTCTGGCAGGGGGCGCAGCCGTGACTGAATGCCCCGCAGGCCGGGAAGCTGTACCACCAGATGCAGCACGGCGCTCAGCACCGCGCCGATCGCCAGCCCGTAAACGTTGTTTTCGCCCACCTGCCCCAGCCCATCCAGCGGCGGCAGCGCTGGGGCGATGAACAGCGCGCCGATGATGATGCCGATGCTGTTCATGCTGATCGCCAGCGAGGGCAGCAGGAACAGGCCGTGAGATTGCAGCAGGCCCATGAGCAGGCCGCTGATGCTGAAGATGAACGGCGTGACCATCATCAGCCGCATCATGTTGACGGTGAGCGTCTGCGCCTCTGGTGACGAGGCAGGCAGCAGAATGGTCTGCACCAGCCAGGGCGCGGCCAGCGCGACCACGAAGCCCAGCACCGCCGCTGCCAGCGCCGCCAGCGTCATGACCGCGCTGGCGAGTCGCCACGCCTGCGCCTCGTCCTCGTCGCGCAGTTGGGCGTAGATGGGGATAAACGACGACCCCAACGCGCCGCCCGCGACCAGCACGAACACGGCTTCGGGCAGGCGCTGTGCCGCGAAGAAGGCATCCAGCGCGCC
>CAZJSU010000014.1:17089-20292 GCA_964548765.1 uncultured Anaerolineaceae bacterium | reverse complement strand
GCACGAACACGGCTTCGGGCAGGCGCTGTGCCGCGAAGAAGGCATCCAGCGCGCCCCCTGTACCGAAGCGCGCGGAGATGATGGCAGTACGCACGAGGCCGAGTACGCCGCTGGCAAGAAAGCCCACCAGCACCACCAGCGCGGCGCGGGCAATCTGCGTATTGGTTAACGCTCTGGGTTGGGTCATAGGTGAAATTAGTAGGGAGTATGAATCGTAATGCCCTCAAAGAGATTTAAGTGCTTGACATTACGGGTATAAATCGGCAGATGAAGACCTACAGCGACTGAAGCAATAAAGCAGTCAAGGATTTCTACCTGATAGGTCAAGAAATAAAGCTCGAACTGTTCCATAGCCCACTTTGCATCGTGTTCTGTAGGGTAGACTATGGCATAGGGACGCAGAAGTTTAACCACTTTTTCCTGTTCCGCTTTGTTCTTGACACCTAAGATTAACTCCATGCGAACAGGTGATGGAATGGCGAATACCAAGCCTGGATTATTGCTAAGCCATGTCAACGCAGGTTGGTATTCACGTGAGACATCAATCAGAATGTTGGTATCAAGTAAAGCGTCAATTTTCATCAGGGGTTGTCACGCCTTGAGGCACGTTTTCTAAGTTCACGTGCAAACTGAACGCTGTCTTCAATATCTTCTCGATCTTTCCACATTCCGACAAAATCAGACTCCAGTATTTCTGCTGCTGAAATGCCTTCCACCCGCTGCGGCTTGATCTCGATTTCGACAGGGCCAGCGGGCATATCTGGTGGAAGGTCAACTTCGAGCCGACCATCGGGCGTAATTACGCCGTGAAGAATAATCGTCGCCATTATCACACCTCGGCTATAAACTGCTTAGATTGTAACATGACTCAGCACTCAGAACTCAGCACGTTACTGCACCGCTGCGTCGCCGTAGAGCCGTTCCTGCTGGTCGGCGCGGCGCATGGTCAGCCATGTCAGGTGTGCCAGACGGTCACGCACGGCGTGGTGATCCAGCGCCGCCGCTGTGAAGCGCCATGTCCAGTTGCCGGATTCGACCCCCGGCGTGTTCATCCGCGCCTCTGCCCCCAGGCCGAGAATATCCGTCAGCGGCGCGACGAACGTGTGCGCCACCGAACTCATGCCGAGTTGAATCAGCGTCCAGTGTGGTTCATGCACCTCGTGGCCGAGATAATCGGTGATAAAGCGGCGTGTATTGTCATCTACCTCGCTGTTCCACCAGCCGAGGGTAGTGTTGTTATCGTGCGTCCCGCTGTAGACGACGCTGTTGGGCGAGTGGTTGTGTGGCAGGAAGGGGTTACGCGGCTCGCTCCATGCGAATTGCAGCACCTTCATCCCCGGCAGGCCGAAGTCGTCGCGCAGTTTTTCAACGGTGGGCGTAATCACGCCGAGGTCTTCGGCGATAATCGGCAGATCACCGAGCGCGGCCTGCACAGCCGTGAAGAAGGCGGTGCCGGGGCCAGCGATCCATTCGCCCTTAATCGCTGTTTCTTCCTCGGCGGGAATCTCCCAATAGGCATCGAAGCCGCGAAAATGGTCAATACGCACGATGTCCACCATACTCAGGGTGGCGCGGAAGCGGCTGATCCACCAGTCGTAATCGTGCGCCTGCATCACATCCCAGCGGTAAAGCGGGTTGCCCCAGCGCTGACCGGTGGCGCTGAAGTAATCCGGCGGCACCCCGGCGACGACTGTTGGATTGCCGCGCTCATCCAGATAGAAGCGCTCGCGGTTGGCCCACACGTCGGCGCTGTCGTGCGCGACGAAGATGGGAATATCGCCAATGAAGCGGACGTTACGCTCGGCGGCGTAAGCCTTGAGCGCGTACCACTGCTTATGAAAGACCCATTGGCGGAAGCGGCGCTCGTCCATCTGCTCCGCCAGCCGTGACCGCGCCGCGTTGAGCGCGCTTTCCTCGCGCAGCGCCTCGCCCAGTTCCCACTCGACCCACGGCCTGCCGCCGTAGGAGTCCTTGAGCGCGGCGAACAGCACGTAATCCTCCAGCCAGTAGGCGCTGGTTTCACACCACTGGTCAAACTCGGCTTTTTGCGCGGCGCTGCCACTGGCCTTGAAGCGCTCGTAAGCCACGTGCAGCCTGTCGTTGTGATAGCCGATGATCCAGCCATAATCCACGCGGTCGGTGGGGAAGTCTGGCGCGTTCGCCAGATCGTCATGCGTCAGCCAGCCCTCCCCAACCAGAATATCGAGGCTGACAAGGTTGGGGTTGCCCGCGAAGGCCGAGAGCGTCTGGTAAGGCGAGTCGCCGTAGCTGGTGGGGCCGAGGGGGAGAATCTGCCAGACGGTTTGCCCGGCGGCGTGCAACCAGTCCACAAAGCGGTAGGCGTATTCGCCCAGATCGCCGATGCCATAGCGACCGGGCAGGGAGGTCGGGTGCAGCAGTACACCGCTGGAACGCGGGAAGATGGGTTTGGTGTCGGTCATGGCCTCGTCCGGTTTATGTTTGGGTGTCGGTTGTGGGTGGTATTGTACCAGAGGGCGGGTATCAACCAATAATCTGCCGCACAGCCAGCGCGAAGCCCGGCAGCACGTCACCGCCATCAATCACTTCGTCTGCGGAAAGGACGAGCGTTTCCTGCCCCAGCCGATACACCTCGACGCTCTCACGCGGGAACACCAGCACGACCATCTGTACACCATGCCCGATGTAATCCTGCGCCTTGCGCCGCTGCGCGGCTCTGGATTGCGAGTCCGAGCGTATCTCAACAGCGACCAGCGGCGGGGTGGTCAGGTAGTCGGCATCGCTGTCGTGGTTGATGCACACATCGGGGATGAACTTTCTGCCATCCAATACGTGCAGCACTTCGGTATAGACCACGCCGACAGGGTGCTGCTGGTTATAGGCCGCCAGTGCCACCACAAACGCGGACTGGATGCGGCCATGCAGCGGTTTGGGTGACACTTCGACCATCTCCCCGTCTACAAAGTCAAAACGTTTATCCGGGTGCTGCTCCGCAAAGGTGAGAAATTCCTCTGCGGTCAGTTCAATTTGTACAGCCACCGTATCCCTCGATCACACTTGTTATCGCCTGTATAGAGTATAGGCCAGTTCGCTAGAAACCACACCATTTTTCGTGCTTGACACCAAATGCAATTTCTATATACTTCAAATTAGATGATTATCAAATTAAGGAACGGTCTATGTTGTCCCAAAGGGAGCAGCGGGAACTGCTGGTGTTTATCAAA
>CAZJSU010000014.1:13862-16989 GCA_964548765.1 uncultured Anaerolineaceae bacterium | reverse complement strand
GGAACGGTCTATGTTGTCCCAAAGGGAGCAGCGGGAACTGCTGGTGTTTATCAAAGTGCTGGGCGATGAAAAGCGCCTGCGGATGCTGGGGCTGCTGAACGAGGATGAACACCGCGTCGGTGATCTGGCGGCGCAGCTTGGCATAAGCGAGCCGACCGCCTCACATCATCTGGCGAAGCTGCGGCAGGCCGGGCTGGTTAATCTGCGCGTCAGCGGCAACCAGCGCTTCTGTCGCCTGAATGTGGACAGGCTGAAGCGCTTCAAGCAGCTTGTGGCCGATATTGAAAATCAGGCAGCGGCCAGCACGCTTGATGATCTGACGTGGATCACGGCGGTGTACCCGGACACGAAAAGCGAAGAATTCAAGGTGATGCGTGATTACACCGAGGCAGGCCGCCTGACGCAGATTCCGGCCCGGCAGAAGAAGCTGGTCATTATCCTGCGCTGGCTGGCGACCCACTTTCAGCCGGATGTGAAATACACCGAGAAAGAGGTGAACGAGATCATCAGCGAGGTTCATGAGGACTTCGCCACGCTGCGCCGTGAACTGGTGGATTTCGGCTTCCTGCGGCGAGAGCGCGGCGGCGGGAAATACTGGCTCACGCCGGAAGATGAAGAGGCAAGCGCCTGAGTGGGCGGGGAGTGTTTCCCCGCCCGTTTATTTTTAGGCCAGCAGCTTCTGCACCTGCGCGGCGGCCTGCCCGCGCTCAACCGTGATTTCCTCGCCATCGGCCAGCCGCTTCAGCTTGACTACCCCCTGCGCGATCTCGTCGCCGCCGAGGATGGCGACCAGCGGAATGCCTTTTTTGTCGGCATACTGGAACTGCCGCCCGAGGTTCTTATCCTCAAGGTACATCTCGGTATTGATCCCCTGCGCGCGCAGTTCCGCCGTCAGCTTCGCGGCCTCGCGGCGGGTGTCGTCGCCAAAGACCGTGACAAGCACCTGCACGACAGTGCCGCCGAACTGCGCCGGGTACAGGTTGAGGAGGTCCATCAGGTCAATGATGCGCTCGATGCCGAGCGAGGTGCCAGTGGTGGGCAGGCTCTCTTTGCGGAACAGGCCGACCAGATCATCGTAACGCCCGCCGCCCGTCACGCTGCCCAGATTTGGCTCGGTGATGACCGTCTCGAAGATCGGCCCGGTGTAATAGCCCAGCCCGCGCACCATCGTGAAGTCGAACTCGTAGTTTTCCATCGAGATATAGGCATCTTCCAGATAGCCCGCCAGTTCGCGCAGCTCGCGGATGCCCTCGGCGGCGGCGGGGATGTCGCCCATCACGCCTTGCAGGTAGTCGAGGTTTGCCAGCCCTTCCTGCCGGGACTGGATCAGGTCCATCATGCGGACGACGACCTCGTTATCAATGCCGCGCGTCAGCAGCTCCTTCTGCACCCCTTCCGCGCCGATCTTGTCGAACTTGTCCACACTGCGGTACAGGTCGCCAAGCTGCGCGTCTGGCACGCCAGAATACTGCCCCATGCCTGTCAGCAGCTTGCGGTTGTTGATCTTCACCGAGAACTGCGGGAAGCCCAACCGTTTGAGCGCTGTCACCACCACGCCCAGAACCTCCGCGTCGGCGCTCATGCCGGCGATGCCGACAATATCCACATCGCACTGGTAAAACTCGCGGTAGCGCCCGCGCTGTGGCCGCTCTGCCCGCCAGACCGGGGAAAGCTGGTAGCGGCGGAAGGGGAGCGTGATGTCGTTCTGGTACTGCGCCACCACCCGCGCCAGCGGCACGGTCAGGTCATAACGCAGCGACAGTTCTTCCTTACCACCGGGGTGCTGCGCGTTGAAGATCAGCTTTTCCGCGTCCTCGCCATACTTGCCCATCAGCGTCTCGTGCAGCTCCAGCACCGGGGTTTGCAGCGGCTCGAAGCCGTAGGTGTGGAACACCTCGCGCACAATGTTAAAGACGTATTCGCGCTTAAGCATTTCCTGCGGCAGGAAATCGCGCATCCCTTTGGGCAGTCGCGGCTGAATCTTGACGGTACTCACTGTCTTTTCCCCTTTGTGTGCTTTGCGTCTTGGCGGTTCAAAATAAAAAGCGCAGACCAACGGCCTGCGCTCTCGATTTTCGGATCAGTCGTTGGCTAACAGCGATATGCAATTAAATGATGATGGAAAAGCATGACTGTGCCAACCCTGTTCTATCGTCATGTTGCAAGGACACCATGTCAGGTGTCCCTGCATGATGGTATTTTAAACAACTAGTCCCCGGATTGCAACGTTTTCGCCGCCAGCGCCTGCTGCTTGACCTCGCGGAACTGCTCGTAGTGGCCGACTTCGTGCTGAAGCCCGTAGAGAAAGGCCGCTGGCGCGTTGATCTCGCCCACGCGCTCGATAAAGCGGGGCGAAAGCTGGCGGTAAATATGCAGGTTCGGCGTGTCCGGCCACGTGTCCAGATAACCGAGGCGGATGCGGCGGCTTTCCTCAAGGCGCTGCACACACTGCGCGTAGGTCTTTATCTCGCGCCAGGGGGTTTCATAGCGCAGGCGTGGCTCTGCCGGGTAAGGGATGCCACGCGCCAGCACGGAACTGTAGGCGGCCCATTCCTCACAGGTGGCGGTGACATGCGCGACCAGATGCGCCAGACTCCAGCCGATGTGTTCCTCGCCCGCGACGGCGTGGGGGTCATTGGCTTCCGGGTCTTCCGGGTCAAAGGTCACGTCGGCATCGCTGAGGCCAGCGAGAAGGTCAAGCAGGTAATTGATGCTGGCGTGGGTCACGCTGCGCAGGTCTTCTACGGTGAACTGCGTCGAGTATTCGAGGATTTTCTGTTCACCGCTTTTTACAGGGGCAAAATCAATAATCACGTTTCGTCTCCCAAGGATGTCCTGTGTCAAAGTTCACCCTATTGAGGCGGTGAGCGACGAGGAACTTACGTTGCCGCGAGGGGGCGGCGAAACTTCGTGAGATTAATGGTACTGTTGGCGACCCGGAAACTGTATGTCATCCTGTAGGGGCAAGTCGGTGACTTGCCCTGGGCGAAGCACCACTTCGCCCCTACATCTGAATTCGTCAACAACGTCATTAATCAGTGGGCTTCTCGCTCTATCTCTGGCTCAGGAATAGGTATTCCCATTGAGAGCGCGGTTTCCAACCACGCGCGTTTCGCGTCTTCAATCA
>CAZJSU010000014.1:9776-13762 GCA_964548765.1 uncultured Anaerolineaceae bacterium | reverse complement strand
ATCACTCAAAGCAAACCTGCCGCAGGCACTCATGTCATTTTAACACGTCTCGATTAGACTCGCGGTGTAATGTGGTGTGAAAGGTTTGAAGCATGAAGTTGAACAAACAGGCACTGGAACACGCGAAGAAGCTGGTCAGGGATGGCAAATACGTCAAGGATACCGACTGGGGCGAAAGCCAGCCCTCGGCTGACGAGGAAAACCGCTTCCTCGACCAGCACGACTGGAAGGAATATGGCAAGTGGTATCTGGGGCTGGATACGGACGAGAACGAAGAAACGAAGGGGCATCATAACTTCCCGTATGGCGACTTTAAGCGCGTTCACCGCGAAGGGGTGATCGCCGCCAAGCAGCGCGCCGCGCAGTATGACTACCACGATATCGAAAAGGCGGCGGACGAACTGCTGGAGATGATGGACGGGCAGGCATAAAACAGGCGGGATGTGATAAAATCGTGGCGGCTGTTTGATGATGAAAGGCGAAACCCGCGATGATTACCCGCTGCGGTTGGGTCAGCGCCGACCCGCTCTACGTGCGCTATCACGATGAAGAATGGGGCGTGCCTGTGCATGATGACCGCGCGCTCTTTGAGCGCATCTGTTTAGAGGGGGCGCAGGCGGGCTTAAGCTGGCTGACGATTCTACGTAAGCGCGAGAATTACCGCGCCGCGTTTGACGGCTTCGATCCGGTGATCGTTGCGGGCTACGATGAGGCGAAGGTGGCCGAACTGTTGGCGAACCCCGGCATCATCCGCAACCGCCTGAAGATTATGGCCGCCATCAACAACGCCGGCAGGTTTCTGGACGTGCAGGCGCAGTATGGCAGCTTCGACCGCTATCTGTGGGGGTTTGTGGATGGCAGGACGGTGCATAATCACTGGCGTACGCTGGCTGAAGTCCCGGCGCAGACCGACGAATCGCGCCGCTTGAGCAAGGACCTGCGCCAGCGCGGCTTTAAATTCGTCGGCCCCACTATCTGTTACGCCATGATGCAGGCCTGTGGTCTGGTGAACGACCATACCACAGACTGCTTTCGGCATGAGGAAGTGAAACAACGCCCGACCTGAGAAGCGGGCTTACACAAAATCCAGCCTGTGCGCTTCGAGGTACTCGACAGCCAGCGTCGGTGCGTCCTCCGACTCGTAGGCATAGGCGCGGTCAAGGGCGGCGAGCAGCAGACGACGCTCTCGCCCCAGCCGTGCGACCTGCCCGCGCCGCTGCTGGTGGTCACGACTGGGGCGGCTGAGGGGAAAGGCCGACAGCGCGCTCTCGAAGATCGCATAATTGCTGGCCGCGCCGATCATATCCAGCGCTTCCAGTATCTCCTGCGCGTAAGCCCCATGCTCACTGCGTAAAAACTGTTCCAGCAGGCCGTTAGCGACCTCGGTATGAAACCACATCACGTAGGACACCAGCCGTTCCGGGTACGACAGGTCGCTTAGCGACAGCCCTTGCGCTTCGCACTTACTGGCGGTCAGGCGTTGCAGCAGGATCAGCACGTCGAAAGCGTCCTCCTGCTCGAAGGCGTGTTGAATGCCGTGCAGGCGGCTGGAAAGATCACGCACGGGTTGTGCAATCATCAGGGGCTACTCCATAAAACGGACAGAATATACAGGGGCGAAGTTGTTGCCTAAACAGCGCCACGACTCGCCACGATCCTTTGAGAGGTAAACATTGCCTGTCGTCGTGCCGAAGGCCAGCGTGTCGCCGCGCACATCGAGCGCATGACGGAAGGTGACATCGTAGCTGTTTTCCTGTGGCAGCCCGGCGCGGAAGTCCTGCCATGTCTGGCCGCCATCGTCTGTGCGGCAGACGCACAGCCCATGATTGACCGCCATGCGCTTTTCGTCGCTGATGCCCGGCACCACCCACGCGACATCGCTGTTCTCCGCATCTACCGCGATGGCGAAGCCGAAAAAGACCGGGCCGCCGTTCTTCTGGGAGATGTCCTGCCAGTTCTGGCCGCCGTCAGCGGTGCGGAATACGCCGCAGTGGTTCTGCTGCCAAAGGACATCCGGGTTAGAGGGGCTGGCAAGCATAAAATGCGGGTCGTGGCCGGCTTCGGAGTGCGGGTCGGGCAGGTAGTTGGCAAGCAGTCCTTTGTTACGCACCTGCCACGATTCGCCGCCGTCGTGCGTCTCGAACACGCCGCCCACGCTCACGCCGACATACACGTGCTGGCTGTCGCGCGGGTCTACGATGACCGAACACGCGCCGGGGTGGTCACGACCACCGCCGAACCACCATTCCTTGCGGGTGGGGTGATCCCACAGCGGCTCTACCAGATGGAACGTTTCGCCGCCGTCGTCGCTCTGGAACAGGCCGCCCGGCTCGGTGCCGATGTAGAGGCGCTGCGGCTGGTCTGCGCCGCCGGGGGCGATATACCAGATGTAGCTCAGGGTCGCGGGCTTGCCATCGGGCATTTCCGCGCCTTCAGGATATTTGGGTGAAGGGATTTCGTCCCATGTCTGACCGCGATTGGTGGAGCGATGCAGCTTCTGCCCCCAGTGGCCGTGATCCATCGCCGCCCACAGGGTGTCGGTGCGCGGGTCGCGGAAGGCGTAGGATACGGGCGCGCCTGGTTGAAACTCACAATGCATCCTGCCTGCTTCGTCAATAATCAGCAAGCCCTTACGTGTCCCTAGAAGAATGTCCATTTTTACCCCCCTGAAAGTGCCTGAAAGACGAAGATTTTACTGTCGGCGTTCACGCTGTCGCGCAGCGCCTCGCGGTCGTAGATCATGCTGTCACCGATGAAGATGTTGACATGCTGGCGCAGTGCGCCGCGCTCATCCACGATGTAGGATGCCAGCCCCGGCCAGCGCTCATCCAGCGCGGCTACGACCTCGGCGACGGTGGACGCTTCAACGGTGGTGTCGGCCAGTGTGGGGAAGAAGCGTTGCAGGTTTTTGGTGAACTTCACATGAGGCATCTTTAATCCCTCCGTTTTGGGTCTATCCTATAGGGTAGTGAGTGGTTGCAGGGTCGGCGGTGCTATGACAAACATCCCTTCTGTCTCTAGCGGCACTCCGAACCGGGAAGGGGGTGCTGGCATCCTCACTCGTAATACGCTGGCAGCTTTTTCAGCCCTTGCCACTGCTCCGTGTCATGACCGAAAATCACCAGCCCGATATGCTCCCGTTCGGCCAGATCAAGCAGTTTAATCGTACTGGCGCGGGTCGCTTCGGCATCCGGGTCGCTCCCGTCGGCCTGCCCGTCACGGGTAAAGCCCTCGCCGAAGGGTACAGCGTCAATCGGCAGTAGGATCGCCCCGGCTTTGGGCAGCCGCACCAGCACCGATTGATGCCCCGGCACATGCCCGCTCGTCTCAATCAGCTCCAGCCCCGGCAGCAGTTCCGTGTCTCCGTCCACCAGCCGAATGCGCGCCATTGGCTGATCCCATTGGGGGCGCGTGTCGGCAAAACGGGGGTTGCTCGCCGCGTCCAGATGATGCGCCCGCTGAACCACGTATTGTGCCTTCGTGAAAGCCGCGTGTCTTCCGGCATGATCGAGATCGTAGTGCGTCGAAATGACGGTATCAATATCGTCCGGTTTTAGGCCAATGCTCGCCAACTGCTCGATCACGTCCTGCCCGTTCTCGAACTCTCCCGCGCTTTCAGGGATGATCTCTGGCAGGCCGCTGTCAATCAGGATATTTTTGCCATCATCCGTCTGCACCAGATAGCACACAATGGGAATCTCGTATTCCGGCATAGACCCAACCTGCATCAGATAAAGACGCTTCATGGTACTCTGGCTCATCAACCCCCCCTCAGAAATGAAACATATATTCTACCCAATCAATTATAGAACGTGTGTTCATTTCGTCAAGGAATTCGTCGTTCGGAATTCATAACATTCCATAGGCTGCCGGTGTTGCCGCGCCTGCGGAGACTGGCGTACAATAAGGTCAGTTATATGGAGAGGGCAGGACGACCTGCCCGGCCCCGGCGTAACCCATGCGGCGGTGAAGGCGATGCTAGGGTA
>CAZJSU010000014.1:0-9676 GCA_964548765.1 uncultured Anaerolineaceae bacterium | reverse complement strand
GGTATCGCTGGAAATCACCTGAAAATACCGCATCCTGTTACTACAATGACAGTGAATGGCTGTGCGAGTGTTAACTTAATCCACTATAGCAGGTAATTTCAGTACAATATCCTTCATAACACTATCACAAATCGGAAAGCCACCTCTATGAGCCGCATTTTCATCAACTATCGCCGGCAGGACAGCGAGGGCTATGTTGGCCGCCTGTATGACCACCTGACACGGCATTTCCCGCCGGACGATGTGTTTATGGATGTGGACAGCATCGAACCCGGCGCGGACTTCGTGCAGGTGCTGGAAGACGCGGTGGCGGCCTGCGATGTGCTGCTGGCGATCATCGGGCCGCAGTGGGTGAGCATCACCGACAGTGAAGGCCAGCGCCGCCTGACGCAGTGGAACGACTTTGTGCGAATCGAAATCGCCAGCGCCTTGAAGCAGGGCAAGAAGGTGATCCCGGTGCTGGTGGGGCAGGCGAGAATGCCCGCGCCCACCGACCTGCCAGAGGACATCCTGCTGCTGGCGCGGCGCAACGCCCTCGAACTGCATCACCGCCATTTCGCGCGCGATGTGGAAAAGCTGGTGAGCGCTATCCGCCGGGACGAACTGGCGGAGAAGGGGCTGCTGAAAGCGCAGGACGACGAAGTGCTGCGGACGAAAGAGGCTGCGATCAAGGCGCTGCGGCTGGAACTGGTGGACGCGACGGAGTCGCCACTGTACCAGTATCGCATCGAGAACCGTTACTTCCCGGTGATCGGCGAAGGCCACCCGGACGCGAATATCTTCTTCATCGGCGAGTCACCGGGGAAGGCCGAGGCCGAAAGCGGCAAGCCCTTCTGCGGGCCGTCGGGCGAGGTGTTGGACGACATGCTGCGCGGCATCGGCCTCAAGCGCGAGGACGTGTACCTGACTAATATCCTGCTCGACCGCGCGCCGGACAACCGCAACCCGCTGCCGGAGGAAATCGCTTTCTATGCGCCGTTTGTAGACCGCCTGATTGACATTATCCAGCCAGCGGTCATCGTCACGCTGGGGCGCTTTGCCATGCAGTACCTGCTCAAGAAGCTGGATGTGCCGGAGAAGCGCAGCACGATCAGCAACCTGCACGGCAAGCTGCTGAAGGCGCGGCTGCCGTATGGCGAGGTGCATGTCGTGCCGCTGTATCACCCGGCGGTGGTGCTGTACAGCGCCAGCCAGAAGGACATCCTGCGTAAGGACTTCGAGAAGCTGAAGCTGTTCATCTGAGGCGCTGCGGAGCGTCACTCCACCAGCATAAATTCGCCTTTGGCATGATCTGGTGGCTTGTGCTGTGCGAGTTGGTCTTTCCCCGCGCCAATGGTAAACTTACCGTCTTTAAAGCTTTGTTGACCAAAAACTGACGACTGAGGATTTTTTTATGCTGCACCCTGTCGAACAAATGTTGTTTATCCTGCTGGCGCTGTTTGCCCTCGGTGCGACTTACAGCGGCTTTCGTGAAATGTATCTGATTATCAACCGGGGCGAAGGCCAACTACACTGGAACAAGCTGCCCGCCCGTGTCTGGAAAGCGCTTGAGGTATACATCGCGCAGACCCCGACGTTAAAATTTCGCCGCCTGACCAGCCTGCTGCATCTGGGGGTGGTCTGGGGGTTTACGTTTTACTTCCTCGTTAATCTGGGCGATGTGCTGCAAGGCTTCCTGCCAGAGTACCGCTTTCTGGAGGGCAGCGGCCTCATTTACGAGGGCTACCGCCTGCTGGCCGACCTGCTGAGTATCGCGGTGCTGGTGGGCGTGGTGTATTTTATGGTGCGCCGCTTTTACCTGCCCAACCGCCGCGACCTGACGTATCACGACAATGTGCTGCTGCACCCGGAGGTGAAAACAGGCGCGATCAGCCGCGACTCGCTGATCGTCGCTGTGTTCATTCTGGTTCACGTGGGGGCGCGTTTTCTGGGCGAGGCGGTGCATATCGCCGGGACCGCGCCAGACGCGGCCATGCCGTTCGCCACGCTGGTTTCCGGGCTTTTCGCCGGGGCGAGCGCCGATAATCTGGAACTGCTGCGGCATCTGTTCTGGTGGCTGGCGCTGGGCGGCATTCTGCTGTTTACGCCGTACTTCCCCTACACCAAACACGCCCACCTGTTCATGGCCCCGTTGAATTACCTCACCCGCCCGGAGCGCACCTCAATGGGCGAACTGGAGCCGCTGGACTTCGAGGACGAGGATAAGGAACAGTTCGGCGCGGCGCGGCTGGAACACCTGACCAAGACGCAGGTTTTCGATGCCTTCGCCTGTATCATGTGTAACCGCTGTCAGGATGTATGCCCGGCTTACATTACCGGTAAGGAACTGTCGCCCTCGGCGCTGGAAGTGAACAAGCGCTTCATGATTAAAGACCAGATGAGCGGGCTGGCCGCTGGCGAGGAGTCTTATCATCCGCTGATGAACTTCGCCATCAGCGAGTCGGCGGTGTGGGCGTGTACCGCCTGCGGCGCGTGCGTGGATATTTGCCCGGTGGGGAACGAGCCGATGTTCGACATCCTCGACATTCGCCGCAATCAGGTGATGATGGAGAGCGACTTCCCGGCGGAACTGCAAAACGCCTTCAAGGGCATGGAAAGCGCCGCCAGCAACCCCTGGGGCAACAGCGAGAGCCGCTTCCGCTGGGCAAACGGGCTGGAGTTCCCGGTGCCGACAGTGGACGAAAACCCGAACTTTGAGGTGCTTTACTGGGTGGGCTGCGCGGCCAGCTATGACCCGCGCGCACAGCTTACTGCCCGCGCGCTGGTGAAGGTGCTGAATCACGCCGGGGTCAACTTCGCCGTACTGGGCGAGGCCGAGCGGTGTACAGGCGATGCTGCGCGCCGCGCCGGAAACGAGTTCCTGTATTCCGAGATGGCCGCGGCCAATGTCGAAACGCTGAACGAGGTCAATCCGCCGCGTATCGTCGTCACCTGCCCACACTGTTTTCACAATATCGGCAAGGAATATCACCAGTTCGGCGGGCAGTACGAAGTGGTGCATCATACCGAACTGATCGAGGAACTAATCGCCGCCGGGCGCGTGCCGGCCAGCGCGCGCCCCAACCGCCTGAGCAACGTCACGTTTCATGACCCGTGCTATCTGGGGCGGCATAACGACGTGATCGAAGAGCCGCGCGCGGTGCTGGGCGCGGTCGCCCGTGATGTGATCGAGATGCCGCGCTCTGGCAAAGCGTCCTTCTGCTGTGGCGCGGGCGGCGCGCAGTTCTGGAAAGAGGAAGAACACGGCGCGAAGGCGGTCAACATCGAGCGCTATGAAGAAGCGGCGGCGACGGGCGCGGGGACGCTGGCGGTGGGCTGTCCGTTCTGTATGCAGATGTTCACCAGCGCGCAGTCGGTCATTGGCGAAGGGCCGGAGATCAAGGACATCGTTGAACTGGTGGCCGAGCGCCTGCCGGAGAAAAGCGTCGCGGCGGATTAACCACGCCACCAATATTGTGTGTATGGGCGGGCTTGCAACCCGCCCACCACATGAAGCCCACGCTTAAACCTGCACGACCTCCCCGTAAGCCTGTAATTTCCGCACAGGCGACCTTGCTACCCACAGCGCCCCGACGAAAAGCCCGACAAAGGCGATAAACAGCGTGGTACGCGCATCCAGCGCGGTTGCCAGCGCGCCGCCCACCAATGCCCCGACAGGCGCGATGCCGTGTGCCAGAAAGCCGATGCTGGCGTTGACGCGCCCCAGCAGACGATCCGGCACAAGGCTCTGGCGCAGGCTGAGCGCGTTGATCTCGTAGACCGTTCGCGCCCCATCCCCCAGAATTTGCGCGGTGATCAGGACAGCGGCGGCGAAGATCGGCGTGCCACCCGCCAGCGGGATCAACACATTCAAACCAGCGCCGAACAGAATGCAGGTGGTCAGCACCTGACCCAGCCGATAGCGGCGCGGCACCCACCCGGCGACCAGCGCCCCCAGCAGCGCGCCAATGCCGCCCGCGCCCACCACCAGCCCCAACTGCGCGGGCGATAGGCCGAGATCACGGATGGCGTACAAGCCATAGAGGACGGCGTAAAAACTGCCGAAGAAGTTGCCGATGCACAGCTCCGCCACCAGCACACGCAGGATAGGGTCGGCGGCGATGCAGCGCCAGCCGTCCAGCATTTCAGCCCATGCGTTACGGGCAGCGGTGGCCGGGGCGGGCGGCGGCTCTGGCGCACGAATCAGCGCGAAGCTCAATGCTGAAAACAGGTAGGAAGCCGCGTCGAAGATGATCGCCACCGGCGCGCTGATGACCTGCACCAGCAGACCAGCGATGGCCGGGCCGCCGATCTCGGCCAGCGAGTCGGTGGTCGCCAGTTTGGTGTTGCCTTCCAGCAGATGCTCCCGGCTGATGAGCGAGGGCAGGATCGCGCGGTAGGCGATCTCGAACACCAGCCCCAGCAGCGTGGTCAGCGCGACGACGAGGTATAACAGTTCGATGGTGAGCGTCCCGGTCAGCGCGGCGAATGGGACGGAGAGTAAAATCAGCAGCCGCGCGATGTCGGCGGCGATCATCACCGGGCGGCGGCGCACCCGATCTACCCATACGCCTGCCGCAAGGCTGAACAGCAGCACGGGCAGCGCGCTTATCGCGGTCAGGATGCCCATTTCGGCGGGGCTGGCCGCCAGCACGATCACGGCGACCAGCGGCAGCGCTTCGCGGGTGATGCGCGAGCCAAACTCGGAGATGGTCTGGCCTGTCCACAATTTCATAAAGTCCGGGTGCTGCCACAACCCGGTAAAGTGACGTTTATACATGACATGCTCCATTGCCAGCAGTCAGCTATCAGCGGTTGGTTTTAGCTGTTTGCTGAAACCTGATCGCTGATTGCTAAATAGAAACGGCGAATCAAAAACGCGCGGGCATGATGCCCCACGCAGGACGGTGACGATTCGCGGTTTCTAAAGGCTGACCATGGCGCGCATGGCATGACCTGCTTTCTACAGATGAGTATCTGTATAGAGAGACTGCTGTCATTATAACCTGTTTTCCCGTAAGGGACGCTCCGCCATAAGACCGAGTTTTCGGGTTAATCTGCCCAAAACTATGCAAACTCTCATTGTGCAAAGCCTACAAGAAATTCTTTTGTAAGGCATTCTGTCGTATAATCAACATAACGCCCCGGCGTAAAAACAGAAAATTTTTACTTGAGGAGTTACGATGGCGACCAAAACAGTAGTGCGTCCGTCTGCGCGCTTGAGCGAAAAAAGCCTGCTGGAAATGTACTGGTTCATGCTGCTCAGCCGCCGCCTGGACGAACGCGCGTGGGTGCTGCATCGTCAGGGCAAGATTGCTTTTCATATCAGCGCGATGGGCCACGAGGCCGCGCAGGTGGGAGCCGCCTTCGCTATCCAGCGCGGTGTGGATTATGTCCATCCTTATTATCGTGATCTGGCGTTGTGTCTGGCGATCGGCATGACCCCGACAGGCTTCATGCTCAGCCTGTTCGGCAAGGCGGGCGACCCCAACAGCGGCGCGCGCCAGATGCCCAGCCACTTCAGCGCGAGACACCTGAACATCGTCAGCGGCTCGTCGCCCGTAGCGACACAGGTGCCGCAGGCGGCGGGGCTGGCCTTTGCGATCAGGTATCGCCAGCAGGTGGGGCTGGCAGACCCCGACGACGACACCCAGCCCCGGCTGGCACTGACCACGCTGGGCGAGGGCAGCACCAGTCAGGGCGAGTGGCATGAGGGCATGAACTGGGCAGGGGTGCATAACCTGCCGTTTATCTGCCTGGTGCAGAACAACATTTACGCTATCTCGGTGCCGATGGAGTCGCAGATGGCGGTGGCAAACGTGGCCGACCGCGCCGAGGCTTACGGCATGAAAGGCGTGGTCGTGGACGGCAACGATGTGCTGGCGGTGTACGACGTGATGAAAGAGGCCGCCGAACGCGCCTATAACGGCGACGGGCCGACGCTGGTAGAAGCCAAGACCTACCGCCTTACGCCGCACTCGTCCGACGACGATGACCGCAGCTACCGCTCGCGCGAGGAAGTCGAGATGTGGAAGCAGAAGGGGCCGATCACGCTTTACCAGCGGCATCTGCTGGAACAGGGCGTTCTGACACAGGCCATGATTGACGAGTACGAAGGCCGCGCGCGCAGCGAAGTGGACAAAGCGCACAAGGCCGCCGAAGAAGCGCCGTACCCAGAGCCGGAAGAAGCGATGGGTGATGTTTACGCGCCGCTGGAGGGTTAAGCGATGGCCGAGATAACGCTTATTGAAGCGATCCGCACGGCGATGGACGAAGAACTGGCGCATGACCCGCACGTGTTCATTACGGGCGAGGATGTGGGGCCGCGCGGCGGGGTTTTCCGCGCGACACAGGGCCTGTACGAGAAGTATGGCCGCGAGCGTGTGGTGGATTCGCCGCTGGCCGAACTCTCGATTGTCGCGGTTGGCATCGGCGCGGCGCTGGCCGAACTGCGCCCGATCTGCGAGATTCAGTTTGCCGACTTCATCCACCCCGCCTTTAACCAGATCGTCAACGAAGCCGCCAAGATGTACTACCGCTCCAACGGCCAGTGGCGCGTCCCGCTGACCATTCGCGCGCCCTACGGCGGCGGCATCAGCGGCGCGCTCTATCACAGCCAGAGCGTCGAGGCGTTCTTTGCCCATGTACCGGGGCTGAAAGTCGTGATTCCGTCCACGCCGTATGACGCGAAAGGGCTGCTGAAAAGCGCGGTGCGCGACCCGAATCCGGTGCTGTTCTTCGAGCCGAAGAAGGGCTACCGGGCGATCAAGGGCGAGGTGCCAACAGGCGAGTACACGGTGCCGATTGGCCCGGCGCGGGTGGCGCGCGAAGGCCGCCATGTGTCGCTGTTCGCTTACGGCATGATGGCGCATTACGCGCTCATCGCGGCGGAGAAGGTGGCGCGGGAGGATGGCATTGACACCGAGGTGATTGACCTGCGTACCCTGCTGCCGCTGGATAAAGAGACGGTGCTGAACTCGGTCAAAAAGACCAGCAAGGCGCTGATTGTTTACGAGGATAACCTGACGCTTGGCTATGGCGCGGAGATCGCGGCGGTGATCGCCGACGAGGCTTTTGAACATCTCGACGGGCCGGTGAAGCGGCTGGCCGGGCCAGATATACCTGCTGTGCCGTTCAGCCATCCGATGCAGGAATACTTCATGCCCAACCCGGACAAAATCGCTGCCGCTATCCGTGAGTTAGCAGCTTATTAAAATAAACCGCCAAGACGCGGAGGACGCAGCGTTTAAAATTATTTTCGGTACACCTCTTTAAGCTCTGCGTCCTGGCGGTTCAAAACCAAGAGGGAATTTCTATGAAATCCAAAGTGATAATGCCACAGTTGGGCGAGAGCGTGGTTGAAGGCACGGTCAGCAGGTGGCTGAAGCGCAAGGGAGAGCGTGTCGAGGAGTACGAGCCGCTGCTGGAAGTCAGCACGGATAAGGTGGATACCGAAGTCCCCGCCCCGGCCAGCGGGGTCGTCCTGAATATTTACGTGGACGAGGGCGAAACCGTGCAGGCCGGGACTCTGCTGGCGGAGATCGGCGAGCCGGGCGCGGGCGGCAGCCGGGATGACGCGCCAGCCGAGCGTGAACAGCACGGCACGGGCAACGGCCATCATCGTGAGGCGCAGCCCGCCGCCGCTGCCAAAGCGCACAGCGGACACGTCACCCCGGTAGTGGCGCGGATGGTGGCCGAGCATGACATTGATCTGGCGCAGGTTGAGGGGACAGGGCGCGGCGGGCGCGTGACCAAACGCGACGTTGAGGCGTACCTCGAAGGGCAGGGCGCGGCGGAAAGCCCAGCGCCGGAAGTCCCCGCGTGGGAACAGCCGATGGATGGCGACCTGTTCAAGCCGACGGTGGAGTATGGCGCAGAGGCTGCGCCGCCCGCGAAAGCCGCTGTGCCGCCACAGCCAAAGCCCGCCGCAGCACAGCGCCCGCATCCTGTAGAGCCTGTGCCGAATGGCACCCCCGGCGAACTGGTGGCGCTGACACCGCTGCGTAAATCCATCGCCGAGCATATGGTACGCAGCAAGCTGGAAACCGCGCCGCACGTGACGACGGTGTTCGAGGTAGACATGACGGCGGCGATGGCGCACCGTACGGCACATCTGGACGACTTCGCCAGACAGGGCGTAAACCTGACGCTGACGGCCTACTTCGCGGCGGCGACCGTCGCGGCTTTAAGCGCGCACCCGTACCTGAATGCCCAGTGGCGCTCCGATGGCATCTTCCTGCATCATCCGATTCATCTTGGGATTGCGGTCGCGGTCGAGAACGGCCTGATCGTGCCGGTCATTAAAAACGCGCAGGACCTGAACCTGATGGGCATCGCGCGGGCGGTCAATGATGTGGCGGTGCGCGCGCGTGAGAAGCGGCTGAAGCCGGACGATGTGCAGGGCGGGACGTTCACCATCAGCAATCACGGGGTCAGCGGCAGCCTGTTCGCCACGCCGATCATTAACCAGCCGCAGGTCGGCATTCTGGGCGTGGGCATTATCGAGAAGCGCGTGAAGGTCGTTGACGACATGATCGCGGTGCGCCCGTGCTGCTACGTTTCGCTGACCTTCGACCATCGCGTGGCCGATGGCGCAGGGGCGGATGCCTTCATGATGACGCTGAAGCAGCACCTGGAGCAGTGGGCCTAGCGTCCTCATAACCTTTTTTACGCGCAGGCGGTTTTCTCTACAGAAGCCGCCTGTTTTTGTTTGCACGACTTTTTCGTGTAAATGAGCTTACAATTGTAGGGGCGACACACCGGGTGACCAAAGGGAATACTGGAAGTGTCGCCCCTTACACAACCCAATGCAAGGATTGACCATGTGCCGTTTCCCTATGCAAAAATTTGCTTTGCTGCTTCTGCTGATCCTCGCTGCCTGCCAGCCTGCCGCGCAGGAAGGCGACGACCTACCGACACTGGCCGCGCTGCCGACAGACGCGCCCACCGACGCGCCGACGCTGCCACCAACGCAGACGGACACCCCCGCGCCTACCACTACGCCCGCGCCGAGCGATACGCCCACGCGCCGCCCGACCTTCACGCCGATCCCACCTGATACGCGCGTCCCCACCCAGCCGCTGCCGACAGCGACCCCTAACGTTGCCGTGACGCAGACGCGGGCGGTGGAAAACGCGCCGCGCTTCTCCACGCTCACGCCCGCGCCCGGCGGGGATGGCCGCGCCCCGCAGGTGATGGCCGATGTGGTCATTACCGAGCGCGAGTTTCAGGAAGAAGTGAGCCGCCGGGTCGAAGGCATTGACTCCATCCAGACCGCGCGGGTGGACTTCGTGCCAGAGGGTATCGAGGTGCAGCTTACCGCGCTGGGCGGGGCGGCCTTCACCACAGGCGAGGTGCTGGTGGCCTTTGATGTGGCGGGCGGCTTCGTGCAGATTTCCATTGGCGACATTCGCATGAACGCTGCCGAGCCGCCGGAGGGGTATCTGGCAGTGGTGGGTGGCGAGTTCTTCACGATGATGGTGGATGTGCTGGACAGCCTGCTGGATGCGCGTCTGGGCGACGAGCATAATCTGGAGTCGCTGGTGCTGACGGATACCACCATGGAGATTTCGCTGCTCGTGCCGCAGTAAGCAGCTACAGTTGGCGAGGCTCTGTTGACGTTTTGTATCTGTATGATGTTACGGACGCGATGTATCTCGTCCGTCTTCCATCCGCATTCATGTGTAGGGGCGGGTTT
>CAZJSU010000013.1:55101-58571 GCA_964548765.1 uncultured Anaerolineaceae bacterium | reverse complement strand
CTTTTACGTGATCGGCACCATATGGATCACGGTGACACCGCCGCCGCCTTCGTTGGGGTGCGCCTCGGTCACTTTGCTGATGAGCGGGTGTGCTTCTACCCGTTCGCGCACCGCCTTCTTCAGCGCGCCTGTCCCCTTGCCGTGAATGATGCGCGCGAAAGGCAGGCCAGCGGTATAAGCCAGATCGAGATACGTCTCCAACCGGGCGAGCGCATCCTCGACGCGCTGGCCGCGCAGGTCAAGCTCCAGCCCCGGCGACTTGCCCTTCGGCACAATCGGGTCGGGTGATTTTTCGTACTCGCGCTTGTGGCCGCGCTTGCGCTGGCGGGTTTCGCTTTTCGGGCGCTGGCGCAGTTCATCCAGCTTCGCGCGGACGCGCAGCGAGCCGATCTGCACCTGCGCCTCGTTCTGATCCAGTTCGGTAATCACGCCCTCGGCGTTGAGCGTTTGCAGCCAGACCGTGTCGCCCAGACGCGGCAGCCAGTCGGTCACTTCTGGCCTGTCGGTGCCGTTTTCGATGGGGGTCTGGATGTCGGCGTTAAGCGCCTGCGCGGCTTCCTGCGCTTCTTTCAGCGCTTCCAGCGGCAGGCTGGCGGCGCGCATCTCGTTACGCAGCCGCTTCATCTCGCGCTGTAGGTCTTTCAGTTCGTTTTCGGCCTGGCGGCGGGCGCTGGCGATGATGTCGCGGCGCTCGTCCTCAATCTTGTCCAGCCGTGCCTGCAACTCTGCCCGCTGTTCCTCGATGTCCTCCTGCATGGCGGCGATGCCGGACTGTCTGCGGCGGATGTCCTCGCGCGTGCGCTGAATCTCGTCGAGCATGTCGTCTGCCACAAGGTCTTCCGTCGTGACCATCGCGCGGGCGGATTCGATGATCTCTGGGTCAAGGCCGAGCCGCCCGGCAATCGCCAGCGCGTTAGAGCGCCCCGGCAGGCCGATAATCAGGCGGTAGGTGGGGCGCAGCGTCTCAAGGTCGAACTCCACGCTGGCGTTCCGCACGCCGGGTGTCTCCACGCCGTAAATCTTCAGTTCCGGGTGATGCGTGGTGACGATGGTGGTCACGCGGCGGTTACGCAGGTGCGTGAGCAGCGCCCGCGCCAGCGCCGAGCCTTCTGCCGGGTCTGTCCCCGCGCCCACTTCGTCCAGCAGCACCAGCGAGCGCTCGTCGGCTTCCTGAAGGATTTGGATGGTGTTGGTCATGTGGCTGGAGAAGGTGGAAAGCGACTGTTCGATGCTTTGCTCGTCGCCGATGTCGGCGTAAATCCCGCGAAAGACGCTTAACTTGGCATCCTCGGCGGGCAGGTGCAGGCCACACTGCGCCATCAGCGCCATCAGGCCGATGGTCTTTAGTGAAACGGTCTTGCCGCCCGTGTTCGGCCCGGTGATGACCAGCACCCATGTGTCGCCGTCCAGCTCTACATCAATCGGCACGACGTTGCCGCTGAGCAGCGGGTGGCGCGCGCCGCTAACGCGAATGGTGCTGCCGGGCTTGTCGTCGGTGGGGTGGAAGGGCAGCAGCACCGGCTCTACCGCGCTCATGTCGTCGGCATAACGCGCCTTCGCCAGCACGAGGTCAACATAAGCCAGCACCTCGACCGTGCGGATGATATATTCGCTCTCCTGCCCGACAAGCTCGGTCAGCATGAGCAGAATACGGCGGATTTCCTTCTCTTCCTCAAGCTGAAGCTCGCGCCATTCGTTATTGAGTTCGACAGTCGCCAGCGGCTCGATAAACAGCGTCGCCCCGCTGGACGACGAATCATGCACGATGCCGGGGATGCGCCCTTTAAACTCGGCCTTGATCGGCACGACGTAACGCCCGTTGCGGGTGGTTATCAGCGCGTCCTGCAAAAACTGGGCATTGGCGCTGCTGGTAATAATGCGGTTGAGGCGCTGCATCAGGCGGTCATAACTCACCTTCAGGTCGCGGCGGATGGTCGCCAGCCGGGGGCTGGCGCTGTCCATCACTTCGCCGTTGTCGTTCAGCACCTTGCTGATCTCTTCCTGAAGCGCGTTACATTCCTCGGCCTCGTTGATGATGTCGGACAGCAGCGGGTACTGGCCTTTCATGCGGCCAATCGTCCGGCGCAGGGTGGTTGCCCGGCGCAGCGTGTAACGGATGTCCAGCAGGGTTTGCGGGTCAATCATGATGCCGCGCGTGGCCTGCGCGGCGGCATCGCGCACGTCGCGCGCCCCGCCCAGGCTGACGGTCTGACGCTGCTCGAACAGCAGCCGCGCCTCGGCAGTTTCGCGCTGCCATGTTTTGACCTCATCCAGATCGCCGCTGGGGAACAGATCACGCGCGAGGTCTGCCCCGGCAGTGAACGTACAGTATTCGGCGAGTTTGTCCAGCACTTTATGCAGCTCTAGTGTCTGCAAAGTTTTTTCATTCATGTGGGTGATTAGTCTCTATGCGAATGGTGTAAGTATAAAACAACGCAGCGCATTTTTCAATGTGCAGCGGTTGAAAAGAGGTCATAGAGGTTCTTTATGGACGGGTTATGGAGTTTCTAAGCTGGGTCTTATGCGTCTTTATCACAGGCGCTTACGGAGAGAATGCTATAATGCAGAGGTGCATCTGGAGTTGTTAGGAAAAACATGCGCTATCTGACAATGTTGACGATGATTGGCGGTCTGGTGCTGCTGGGTAACGCGGCGCTGGCTGTGCAGGAGATTACGCTCACCGGGACGGTTTACCAGACCGTGAACGTCCGCAGTGGGCCGGACACACAGTACGAGATTGTGGCGAAGCTGGAAGCCGGGCAGGAAGTGGTGGTAGACGGGCGCGAAAGCGAGGCCACGCGCTGGCTGCATGTGCGGCTGGAAGAAACAGAAGAAGTCGCTGATGGGTGGATCACGGCCTTCTCGGTCATGCTGGCCGATGACCCGGCGCAGCTTCCCATCATCGGGGACACGCCGCCGGAAGACAGCAGCGGCGACTCCGCAGCCGAAGACCCACAGGAAACCAGCGTGATCGTCAGCGCTTACGGGCGGGTGAACGTCCGCAGCGGGCCGGGCATTGAATATGATGTGGTCGGCCAGTTGAACGAGAGTGAAGAAGCAGCGGCGCTGGCACGCAGCAACCATAACAGCGACTGGCTCTATATTGAGCAGGAAGCGCTTACAGGCTGGGTGGCTTATTTTACGGTCAATGTCAGCGGCGACCCGGCAGCGCTGCCCGTGCGTGTGCCAGATGGCAGCAACACCGAACTCGTCCCCCCCTCAGCACTGGCGACCACGCGCTACAACGTGCGGCTGCGCGTTACGCCGGAAGTGCGCGCGTCTGTGGTCGGTATCGTCCCGTTTAACAGCGACATCACCCCCATCGCCCAGACCGAGGACGGGCGCTGGCTGTACGTGTGGTACGAAGATATGGAAGGCTGGGCGCTGGCGCAGCTTTTTGAGCTAAGCGATGGCCAGCGCGCGTCTATTCCGGTCTTTACGCCGGGCAGCGACCCGGTGCCGCCCAGCCC
>CAZJSU010000013.1:49871-55001 GCA_964548765.1 uncultured Anaerolineaceae bacterium | reverse complement strand
CCCTACACATCAACCAGGCTGAGCTTAATCGTAAAACGACTTCCCTTGCCCGGTGTGCTTTCCACCGTGATCTCGCCGTGATGCAGGCGGATGATTTCCCGGCTGATGCTTAAGCCCAGCCCGGTGCCGCGCACTTTTTCGTCAATGCGATAGAACGAGTCGAACACGCGCGGCAGATGCTCACGCGCGATGCCCACGCCCGTATCCTGCACCCTCAGCATCGCCTGCCGGGCGGTTGGTTCGAGGGATAGGGTGACAGTGCCGCCTTCAGGCGTATAGTTAATGGCGTTAGTAACCAGATTAGTGATGACCTGTATCAGGCGTTCTCTATCAACCAGCACGCGCAGCGGCTCATCGGTCAGGTTAACGACAAGGCTGATGCGCTTGAGTTCCGCCTGAGCGCTTTGCACCCGCGCGACGCTCATGATTAAATCCTGAAACACGGTGGGCTGCACGTTAAGCTGCATTTGCCCATGCTCCAAACGGCTTTTATCGAGTAAATCCTCGACCAGATTTCTCATGCGCTCGGTGACTTCTTCAAGGACTTTCAGGTGTTCCGGGAAGCGGTCTGGCTGGCGCTGGATGAGATAGAGGCGAGTGCTGATGTTGGTGATAGGGGTTCGCAGTTCGTGAGAGGTTTGGGAGATGAAGCGGTTCTTGCGGTCTTCCAGCGCCTTCTCCTCGCTGATGTCGCGCACCACCGTCACCGCGCGCAGCAGGCGCTCGCCCGGTTCGCTCACCCGCGCGACAGCCAGGCTGCCGTCAAACTCGTAACCGGCCTTGCCAGCCATTTTCACCTGCTTACGCCAGATCGGCCCCTCCGCCAGCGCTGCCCGCATCTCCTGCCGAATCTCGTCCGGCGACTGCGGGTTGCTCTGGCTGAAAAGGTCTGAGAACGTCAGGTGGGTGATTTCGTCAACCGTGTAGCCTGTCAGTTGCGCCATCATGGCGTTAGTGTAAAGGATTTGCCCGTCTTCGGTGTAATACACGCCCTCGCCCATCGAATCGAGGATCGCCTGAAGCTGCCTGCGTTCGTTTTCCAGCTCGGCGGTGCGCCGGGCGACACGCTGCTCCATCTCGTCGTACAGAGTGGCGTTACGGATGGCAATGGTGGCCTGATGCGCGAATACCTGAATTTGTTCCAGGTGCTTCTCGGTGAAGCCATTGGTACGGCTGCTGTCCAGATTGAGGAAGCCAATCACCTGGTTGTCGCTGAGGATGGGCATCCCCAGATAGGATTTAATCCAGTGCGCGATCCTGTAATCCTGCCAGTCGGGAAAGGTGCTGATGTCTCCGATCAGCAGCGGCTTGCGGGTGGTGTACATCTGCCAGAAGGTGGGCGTTTCCTGGATGTTAAATGTTAGCTGGCGCTCTGGCGTGTCCACCTCAAAATCGCCAAACCTGTGATAGCGCACAATCCGCGCGATATTGCCGTCTTCAATCAGCATGATATTGCCGCGATCATGCGGGATCACCTGCGCGATCCCGGCGAGGATACGATCCAGCACCTCGTCCCGGTTGAGGGTGCTGGTGAGGATGGCGGCGGTATCGCGCAGCGCTTCGGCCAGCAGGCGCTGTTCACGCTCCGACGCGGAAACAAGGCGGTAACGGTTTTCGCTCTGCTCCAGCGCTGACCGGCGATCTTCCTCCAGCAGATTACGATAGCGGTTGGTAATCATCAGCATGACGGACAGCACCACCACCATGAGCATGGGGCCAGTCAGCAGGTTTAAGAGGGAAAGCCGGGGCAGCAGATTGGAAAAGACGATCAGCGTCAGCACATAAAAGATGAGCAGCACGCGGGTGAAACGGCTGGAAAGGAAGATGTTCGAGAGCAGTACCGGGATGATGAGATAACCCAGAAAGTACGCCTCGTAAACACTGCTGAAAAAAGTAACCCCGAAGACCCCGATGGAGGTGATGGCGACCGACAGCGCGGCGGCCACGACGTAATACGGCGAACGGCTGAGCGCATAAAGCGCCACGCTCAGCAGCAGCACCACAAGGATAAAAGCGAAGCCTGCATCATCAATCAGCACGCCCACCCCGTAATTCAGAAAAACGAGCGGCATGGAGAAGATGGTTACGGGGATAAGCACGACAAACAACCGGGCGAGAAGCTGGGCTTTACGCCGATCTTCAATCTGTTGCAGCGAGGGGTGAGGGGCTGTAAGGCGCTGAAAAATGTGCGATAATACATCCCCAGCAGGCTTTTGTGAGCTATCCCGCATAGTTTTCCTCAGATTTCTGGCGCGGTGATTGCCATCCTGATGTGATCTCATTGTATATAAGAAACAGGTGTTGAGCGTAATCTAGTTTTGGGACGAGGATTTAATGTACAGGCAGTTAAGAAGGTTAGCGGCGAACATTAAACCCGGTCGGGTTATCGGTTATGTTCTGAATCGTCTGGGTAACTGGTGGCGCGGGCGTTCCCGTAAGCTGGATTATATCCTATTGACTCTGCCGCAGACGATCCCGGCTCTGCCGGAAGAACGCCCCTGGCTTCAGCAGCGGATACTGGGAAAGCCCCGCATGAGCCTGCTGGAGCTGCATCAGCTTTTCGAGAAGATCGGCGCTGACCCGCGCCCCAAAGGCGTGATTATCACCCTGCGCGCGCTGCAACTGACGCTGGCCGACCTGCAAACCCTGCGCGACAGTGTGTTTCGCCTGCGCCAGCGGGGTAAACGGGTGGTGTTCTATGCACAGGGGTATGATAACGCCACCTACTACCTCGCCAGCGCGGGCGACGAGATCATCCTGCAACCGGGCGGCATGGTAGATACGCTCGGCATGGTCTTGCAGCCCACGTTTCTGAAAAACACGCTCGATGTGCTGGGCGTAAAGATGGACTCGGTAGCGATTTCGCCGTTTAAGGGCGCGCTCGATTCCCTCACGCGGGAGGATATTTCCCCCGAAGGCCGGGCGCAGATGGAGTGGCTGCTGGACTCGCGCTATGAGATGGTGGTTGAGGGCATCGCCGAGGGGCGAGGGGGCAGTCGTGACGACGTGCGGGCGATGATTGACGGCGCGCCGCACCTGGACAGCGCCGCGCTGGAAGCGGGTTATGTGGACGCGGTGCTGAACGAGGAGCAGTTGGGCAGGCACCTTAACGCGGAACACTTGGTCCCATTGAAGCAGGCCATGCCGCTGCTGCTGAGGACGTGGCAGCGGCGCAGCAGCCAGTATGTCGCGGTGCTGCCGCTGAACGGGGCGATCATGCAGGGCGAGAGCGCTACGCCCCCCGGCGATGTTCCGCTGCCCATTGTCGGCGATGGGCGGCTGGGGGACATTACCGTCGTGCGGCAGGCGCGGCATCTCATGGAGGACGAGGATGCCGCCGCCGTCGTGCTGTGGATTGACAGCCCCGGCGGCTCGGCTGCGGCTTCTGAGGCGATGGCGGCGGCGCTGGATGAACTGGCGAAAGATCGCCCGGTGGTGGCCTATATGAACGGCGTGGCGGCCTCTGGCGGGTACTATATCGCCACCCCGGCCCGCTGGATTGTGGCGCAGCCGGGGACGATTACCGGCTCTATCGGCGTGATTATGGGCAAGGTAGTCACCAGCGGCCTGTACGAGAACCTCAAAATTAATCGTATGGCGCTCACGCGCGGCGCAAACGCCACCCTTTACAGCGACAGCCAGCCGTTTACCGACCACCAGCGGGCGCAGATGCGTGCGGCTATCGAGCATCTGTATGGGCAGTTCGTGGCGCGGGTGGCGGCCAGCCGCCGGATGACCCCTGAAGCGGTGGATAACGTGGGCGGCGGACGTGTATGGACGGGCAGTCAGGCGCTGGAGAACGGCCTTGTGGACGAGCTTGGCGACCTGCACACGGCGATTGCGAAGGCGCGAGAACTGGCCGGGCTGCCGCGTGATGCGCGCTTCAGCATTGTGAAAGGCGAAGCGAAGCCGATTGCGCCACAGGTGGCCGAGCGGTTGAACCCGGCGGCGTGGTTGCGCTACGCCCGCGCCAACTTTCGGGCGATCGCTAGTGGCCGGGCGCAGTTTCTTATGCCCATCCGTTGGGAATAGCAGCCGATGGTGAAAGCGCTGGTGACAGGGGGGACGGGCTTTGTCGGGTCGCATATCGTCCGGGCGCTGAACGAGGCCGGGCATCAGGCGCGGGTGCTGCACCGCGCGTCGTCGAGGATGGACGCGCTGGCGGGGCAGGATTTTGAGTCCGCGCTGGGCGATGTGCTGGAAGAAGACGCGCTGCGCGAAGCCTGCGCGGGCTGTGACTGGGTGTTTCATGTCGCGGCAGTGGCCGACTACTGGCAGGCTGACCAGACGCGCATGTTCGCGGTGAACATCGAAGGCACGCGGCGGGTGCTGCGGGCGGCACGTGCGGCGGGCGTGAAGCGCGTGGTGTTCACCAGCAGCGCGGCCTCGGTTGGGTATCGCTGGGACGGCAAGCCCGCCGATGAATACACCCGCTTTAACCTGTCTGCCCATCACTTCCCCTACGGCTACAGCAAGTTACTGGCGGAGGATGTGGCGCGGTACGCGGTGCGCGAATATGGGCAGGACGTGGTGATCGTCAATCCTGTCGTGATTTTGGGGCCGGGCGACCTGAACATGATTTCCGGGCGGTTTATCACCGAGGTCGCGCGGTTGCAGTGGCTTGTGCCTGTCACGACGGGCGGCGTGGGCGTGGTGGATGTGCGTGATGTCGCCCGCTGGCATCTGGCCGCCGCCGAACACGGCTGCGCCGGGGAGCGTTACATTCTGGGGGCGGCCAATTACAGCTACCGCGACTGGTACGCGATGGTGGCGGATGTCGTGGGCGTTCGGCATCCATTTCTGCCGCTGCCCGGCGTGGCGCTGCCGCCGCTGGTGTGGCTGGTGAGGGCGCTGCGTCAGGTCGGGGTCACGCTGCCTGTGGATGCTGACCAGGCGCGGTTGGGCAGGCGGCGTATCTTCTTCGATTACCGCAAGGCCTGGACAGCATTTGGCGAGCCGCAGGTGGATATGCTCACCAGCCTGCGCGATACGTACCAGTGGTATCTGGAAAACGGCTACCTGCATGAAAGCCGTCTGGCGCGTGTACTCGCGGCGGTTGGGCGCTGGCTATGACCCGCGCCGCAGGATGAGCCACGTGCTGCCGATGGTGATACGCCTGCCTAAAGGCCA
>CAZJSU010000013.1:3234-49771 GCA_964548765.1 uncultured Anaerolineaceae bacterium | reverse complement strand
ATATATGAAGGGTGTAACAATGACGTTAGTGGGGGTTAGGATATGGTTTAAGGGCGCAGAAGGCTGCGCCCCACTGCGGGTCGCCTAGCCAGCTTCGCCTTCACCAACTGGCTCTTTGGTGGTGGTGATGCTCGTCCATTCTGGCCGGTCGCCGCGCAGGTGCGCGTAGATCGGATGCTCGTTACGCAGCAGGTCTACCAGAATGTTGATGTCACGGAAGGGCAGGAACATATAACCACGCCTGTTATCCAGCTCGATGACAGGGGCGGGATAGGTGCTGGCATCGTCCAGCATGTAAACGTCGAGCGTGTAGTCGTCGCCATGACAGCGCACAATCCCACGCAGGCGAATCTCCGTCCCCTGAAAGTTCATTATCTCCAACTGGCGCAGAATCACCATGTATTCCTTGACTTCGAAGATCACCGAATTTTGCGGCTGAGCCATCTTTTTACCTCCTGACGTGTGCAGATAGATAACGTCTATTATGCCGCAGACACGGAAATCCTACCTCCATAGAAACTCAGGCGACCCATCCCCAATGCGTATAGGCAGCAATAAGTAACATTTGCCAACAGATGCCAATGAAACTATAAAGCATCAGCATCCAAGGGCGCTTGAGCATCATGCCAAGCAGGATGAAGCAGGGGAAAAGCATGAGGAAGTGACGGAAGGTGCTTTTAAACTGTGATGTGTCGTAGTTGCGCAGCAACAGCAGGCCGAGTGTTGCCCATAAATACAGGCTGTAGGACAGCCTGAAGCGCAGCAGGATCACCAGACTCAGGCCGAGGAAGATCAGCAGCAGTATGAAATTGGTTGTTTCATAGCTTAAGGCTTCGCCTTTCAGTAAGCGGTTCAGGTAAAGCAGGATGCCCTGACCGGGTAATCCCATGTTGCTTCCCCACCCAGCATTATAGGTCGCTTGCATATCACCTAGATTGTTTATTCGCAAATAGCCCATGTGCAGCGCCAAGCCCAACGGGCTACCGAGAAGCACAGGTGTGCGCGCCAGCAGTGCGCGCCAGCCTACCTCCCGATACCGGACATAGGCAATCCAGCCGAGTGGGAACAGCATCACGATACCCTGCACACGTGTGAGCGTAGCCAGCAGCGCGAGCAATCCCGCGAACCACCAGCGCCGTTCCAGTGCCGCCAGCCACGCACCCAGAATCAATGCCAGAAACAGCGCTTCGGCATAACCGCTAAGCATGAAAAATGCTGTCGGAAAGGTCGTCAACAAGATAAGGGTGCGCTGCGCCAACTGTGCGTCGTCATTAAATTCCCGTAGAATAATATTGTAAAGCAATATAAACGCAACTAGGCAGGCAGTGTTGCTGACCAACAGTGCGGCCAGCACATAGTTGCCGGCACAAAAAACAGCGACCAGCCGGATGAGCAGTGGATACAGCGGCGGGAACACAATGCCGTAATCTGCTTGATAACCTGTGATCGCATTTTTGATGTACCATCCTGTGTCAAAACGATGCCAGGGTTCGACAAGTCCTACCAGAGGGGAATCCGGTGGCAGCGCCTGATGATAGACCTGCCCGGCAGCATCCTCGTAAATGCTGACCGGTGTCTCCACCGGAATAAGCTGGACAAAAAACAGCGCCACCAGCGCTGTAACCACCCGCCATACGATAAAGAGGGACAATGGGAACAGGATGGCGTGATGTTGTCTGAAAGCCGTGTTAAGCACCGAAGGGGCGAGGTGAGTTGTGTTCAAAATCCGTACCTGCTCATAGGACCGCTACTGCCTCAGTATAGCATAAGCCACCAACCATAAGACTAGAGAGTCAGCCGCCCGCGTTCAATCCATTAGCGAGGGCTGGCGGCCCTGCGTGGCTTCCAGCGCGGCCTCCAGATGCCGCATCGCCTGCGTGGCGAAGTTGACGATCTCGCGCGCGGTGTCTATGGCTGGCGCTTTGCGGCTTTCCTTCAGGCGCGCCTCGGCCACTTTGGTCTGCCCCTTGGCGATACGCAGCAGCGCCCGCGCCTTGCCCAGTTGTACCCGCGCCGGGAACATCTCATCATCGCGCTCCTGCCCAAACGACTCGTACTGGTCGGCAAGCCGCTCCATAAGCTGGCTGAGCGAGGCATAGGCGAAGTCGCCCTGGCTCATCTTGCGCCGTGCCAGTTCAAGGTCAATGAGTAACTGCCCGGCATCCACCGCCGCGTCGCCCGCGCTCTCGAACTTTTCGAGATCAATCAGCTTAAAATCCAGATGCCTGCCGCTGCCGTTGGTTTCCCAGCGCGAAATCTGGCGCAGCATGATATTGCGACTGTGCAGATCGCCGTGCATGTAGGCGGTGGGGAACTCGCCCAGCTTAAGCTGCTGCTGTACCAGCGTACCGAGCAGCGCGTTCAGGTCGTCCTGCAGGCGGAAGGCGTAATTGAGGTCGTCCTGCCCCAGCAGCGGCTGCTCACGCAGCAGCCAGAAGCAGCGCCCGACGTACTCCTGCATCGGAATCAGATACGCCTGCCATAACAGCCCGCGATAATCCTTGGGGGATTGGGTTTCGCCACCCCGGTGCATCTTCAGCAGGAACGGCCCAAGCTCGTTCACGATGTCGTCCCGTATCTGGTGCAGGGTGGGCAGGCGCTCGTAGAGCGTGATGTAGTGGGCGAGGTCGGCCATAATGACATAGGCGCGGTCTTCCTCGCTGTCTATGTAGCTGTCCTGCGGGATATTCACGAAGCAGTCGCGGATACCCTGTGGCAGACGGGCGTAATTCTTTCGCTCAAGGTCAATAATTTCTGCCGGGCCATACTTGACGATCAGCGAATCGACGAATTGCAGGGTGAATTCCGGGTTCAGCGGGTTACGCAGGCGCGGTTTGATTCGCACGACATTTGCGCCGGAAAGCCCTAACGTCAGCTTTTGCGGTTCGCCGTCTGTATCCAGCGGCACCCATTCGTGCAGCGCCCGCTGGATGTTGCGCTGGACGCGCGACCCCGAATTCTCGATGTTATGATTACCGGCCAGCGTGCGGTAGACGTGCGGCATCACACGCTCGGACAGCGGCTTGTCGGAATACGCGCCGACGTAGGCACAGACCGCGACGATGGTGCGCGTCAGCACCTGAAGATAATCGTATGGCTCCGGGAACAGGCCGCGCAGTTTCTCCGCCGCGTCTTCGCCATGAAACGCGCTCCACCACAGTTCCATCGCTTCCTGCACCGCGCCGACAAGCTGCGGGTAGGTCGGCACCATCGGCATCAGGTTTTCGATGACGTAGCAGGTGCTGACGATCATATCGCGGAAGGCCTCGGCGTTCTCGGCCACGTCGCCAATCTGCAATTCCTGACGGTGCATGTGATGCACCAGCCAGGTGAGGTTGCCACGCAAATCCCACACGCCGAAGTTGCTACGTCCGTGCTTTACCACGCGGTCAAGCAGGCGCTTCTGGTTTTTTTTGAAGGTGTTGCTAAGGTACTGGTAGCGCAGGCGCAGCGCCAGCGACAGGTCCTTGTCCTTGTAATAATCCCCGATCAGCCGCTCATCCAGCCAGCGCTTGAGGGTGCTTTCTTCCATCATGTTTGGGCGCAGGATGTGGCGCTCATGCGCCATACACAGCACCTTGATCGCCCAGAGGTTGTCGAAAGCCGGGTTGTCGCTGTGAATCATGAAATGGCCGCCCTCGTCATCGTCGCCCGCGCTGCGCTGGCGCAGCAGGCATTCCAGCCGGGGCTGAATATATTCGACCAGTTCGGGGCGCGTGAAGTCGGCATTGGGCGGGCAAAGCGCCAGCAGCGCCTCCAGCCTGTTCATCTCCGCCGGGTCAATGCTGGTGTACTGGTCGCGCGGGAACGGCAGCATAAACCAGCCGAGCGCGTTTTCCAGTTCCGCATCCTTAAGCTGGTAGCCGAAGGCTTGCAGCGCTGTCACGTAATGATGGGTGAAGCGTACCGCGTCCGGCGAGACTTCGCCGCGTGTGTCTATAGGTTGGCTGAGGACAAGCTGGGGATAAGTGGCAGAGGCGCGCAGCAGTTCCAGCACCAGGCTCACCAACGTGGCTTCCAGCTTCGGCAGCGGGGGGAAAACCTCAACAAGAGTCATGACGAATAGTGAACTTCCTGATAAGCGATCAGCATTATGTTGCTATGTTGTTTGTAACACACCATCCTTTTTTTAAACTAACAGCTCTGTGCTAAACGCTGGTAGCTTGTGCATCATCATAAAACAAACGCGCCCGGTTCACAATGACCGAGCGCATCTGAGGGTGTTGATTTCGCGTCTCACGTTGATAGTGACTAGATGTTCGGCTGCGCCTCTGGCTTGGCTTCCGGCAAGCCCGGTATATCGGGAATCTCGAAACGGAAGCGGCCATCTGGCCCGAAGAAGAAACGACGCGGGAAGCTGCCGTCAAACTCAAACGGCAGCATTTCCAGGTTCAAGTCCGGCCCGCCCTGTCCTAAAGTGGCTTCCAGCGACAGCGTTTCACCGTCGCGCAGGACATCCAGCGTGATCGTATCGTCCGCTTCATAGGCGGACAGGCGATCGCGCAGTGTCTGCTCAGCGTTGACCGCTTCGCCGTTGACGGCTGTGACCACATCACCCACTTGCAAGCCAGCGGTCGCAGCGGGGGAGTCTTCCTGTACGGAGGTGATTAGCGCGCCTTCGGTGACATCCAGTTCGTTTTCGGCAGCTACGTTGTCATCCACGATGGTGAAGGTGACCCCCAGCCGCGCGGAACCGCCGAAAGGCATCCGGCCAAACGGGATGATTTCCATACCGCCGCGCCCCTGACCACGCCCGCCGAGGAACCCGAAGGGATGCAGCACGTTCAGGTCGCTGGCCTGCACGGTGATGTCAAGAGTTTCGTCTTCGCGGCTGATGGTCAGTGTGGCTTCGGCAGCGTCGTCCGCCTCGGCCAGCACGTCGTCCAGTTCCTCAGCCGCGACTTTCTCGCCGTCAATGGTCACGGCGGTGATGGTGTCGTTGGGGCGCAGCCCGGCCTCATACAGCGGGCTTTCTTCGGTCAGGTTGAACACCGCCCAACCCTCGCCCGTGTAAATGATGATGTCGGCGGGGATTTCACCGCTGAACCGGGCAGTCGCCCCGCCCAGCGTGACTTCGATGCTCTGCGCCTCGCCATCACGCTCGATATTCAGCATGACGGTATCACCGACATTCATCGCGCGGATCAGGTCAACCACTTCCTGAGCGCTGCTGACCTCTGTGTCGTTAACGCTCACCAGTACGTCGTCCACCTGTAAACCTGCCTCGGCTGCCGGGGAGGCCGGGGCCACTTCACGAATGATGATCCCGTCGTCGGTCTCTTCCAGCGCAACGCCGACATAAGGCCGTGACTCACCCTGCATGTCAAACGGCATCCGGCGCGTCCTGGGCTGCTGCGCTGGGCGCTCGGCAAGGGTCGCTTCCAGTTCGAGCGTCTCGTCATCGCGCAGCACGGAGAGCGCGGCGGTATCGCCAACGGCCAACGCCCCCACCGCCTCCGCCAGTTCGTCAGCCGTCACTGTCTCGCCGTTGAGCGCGGTAATGATGTCGCCTGCTTCAAGACCGGCTTCGTCGGCAGGGCTGTCTGGCAGCACGTAAGTCACCAGCACACCCTCGTCGGCGGTGTCAAAATTAATCCCCAAAAAGGGCGTGGGGCTGTCTTCCTGAGCGCTGGCAAAGGTAAACAGCGTCAGCGAAGCGAGCATCACGGCGGCAACCATGATGATCCGCCAGCGGTTCTGACTGTTCATATAACCTCCTTAATTTGCTGTTCCAATACACCTTAACCGTTGGAATTTACTGTAAAAAAGCTGTTTGGCGATTGCGTAAAGTTTTGCTTAAAGCCGTATGAGAACGACCATGCCGAAGTTTTATGCTTGCGGGGGGCATAACAGTGTAGGATGATGGAGAAGCAATTAGTACGCGCGAGGTGCTTGTGAGCTTATCCCCCCGGAATGTCCGCATCCTGTACGGCATCATGGCCGCTGCCCTGCTGCTGCCCTTGCTGGCGCACGCCTACAACGGCACCTTCAGCCGCCTGATCGCCGATGATTACTGCACCGCCGCCATCGGTATCGCTGAAGGGGCTTTCGGCGGAATGCGCCACTGGTACATGAACTGGGCAGGGCTTTACACCAACTTTGCCTTTAAGAGCGCGATTGCGCCTTTTGACCCGCGCTTTGCTGGCCTGCTGCCCGTGCTTACTGTGGCCGCGTGGCTGGCGGCGGCGGTGTGGACGCTGTATCAGGTCGCCCGCGCGCTCCGGGTACAGCGGCCTGCCGCGACCGCGTTTATCTTCGCGCTGCTGCTGATCGGCGGCACGCTGGCCGGAACGCCCGTCATTGTCCAGTCGCTTTACTGGACAGGCGGCGCTGTGCCTTACAGTTTCCCGTTGATCTTCATGACCCTTTATCTGGGAATGCTGGTTTATTCCCTGCGCCAGCCCGCCAGCCAACGCCTGACTGTCGGCGCGATGATCGGTGGGGCGCTGCTGGCTTTCATCGCGGGCGGCCTGTCTGAAGTTTACGTGACGGTGCAACTGGCGCTCATCGTCGTGCTGCTGCTTTTGGCGGCGTTTGGTCTGCCCCCGGCGCACAGACGGCGCGCGCTGCTGTTTTTGCTGGCGAGTATGGTGGGCGCGGCACTGGCGCTGGTGCTGGTTTTAACCGCGCCGGGCAACGAGGTACGTCAGGCTCATTACACCTCGCCAACCTCGCTGTTTGATCTGGTTTTCAAGACGGTGACGGCGACTTTAAGCCTGCTTGCCACCTCGACGCTTATTTTTGCGCCCCTCGCGCTGCTGGTGACGCTGATCTTCGCCGGGATCATGGCTTACCTCATTGACCCGCCGCAGGCTATCGGGCATTTAAGCCGTTCACGGGTGCGCCTGCTGCTGCTGGTGGTGGCGTTGGGGACAGGCGCGCTCATCGGCAGCGCTATGACACCCGGCGTATACGCCACCGGCCAAGCGCCGCCTGCCCGTGTTTTCATCATCCCTATTTTTATCCTGATGAGTGGGGCGGCCTGCTGGGGATATATCATGGGAGTTAGCCTCAGAAAAGCGCTGCCAGCCAACCCACAGCGCCCGCTACCGCTGTGGGCGCTGGTGGGGATTGTGATTCTGCTGGCTGCCGGGCCGTTGTATGGGGCGTGGAAAGCGGTTGAGATGACCCCGACGATGCAGGCTTACGCTGCCGAGTGGGACGCGCGCGACGCGCAAATCCGGGCGGATGCCGAGCAGGGCTTGCAGGCGGTGAGCGTCGCGCCGTTGGAAAACGACGTGGCCGCGATGGTCGGGCTGGATACGATTGATGAAACGCCGGATGAGGGAATCAACCGCTGCGCCGCCGATTATTACGGCATCGCGTCGCTGACCGCCGAGCCGGCTGCGCCGACGACCAGCGCGTTACCGAATCGCACGTTTGTGGGGACAGGGTTATGATTAATCGGGTTTCTTATGTGACCAACATGCAGGATACCAAAGAAACGATGCTTACCTGTTCTGTCGTGGTTCCGTGTTATAACAGCGAAGGCTCGCTCCCCAAACTGATCGAGCGGCTGGCCGAGATACTGCCCGGCCTGTGCGATCAGTACGAGGTAGTGCTGGTCAATGATGCCAGCCGCGACCGGACGTGGGAGGTCATCTGCGAACTGGTGGGGCAGCGGGAATGGGTGCGGGGCCTTAATCTGATGCGTAATTACGGCCAGCACAACGCCCTGCTGTGCGGCATCCGCAGCGCACGTTATGAGATTGTCGTCACTATGGATGATGACCTACAGCATCCTGCGGAAGAAATCGGCAAGATGCTGTCAAAGCTGGCGGAAGGGTACGACGTGGTTTATGGCACGCCGCAGCAGGAAACACACGGCTTCCTGCGCGACACCGCCTCGCAGGTGACGAAGCTGGCGCTGCAAAGCGCGATGGGCGCGGAGACCGCCCGCAAGGTAAGCGCCTTCCGCGTGTTCCGCACACAGTTGCGCGACGCTTTCGCCACCTATCAGGGGCCATTTGTCTCGATAGATGTGCTGCTCACATGGGGGACGACCCGTTTTTCGGCGGTCACGGTGCAGCACGCGCCGCGCACCATAGGCGTGTCGAATTACACCTTTCGCAAACTTGTCACCCATGCGCTGAATATGATGACCGGCTTTAGCGTGCTGCCGCTGCAACTGGCGAGCCTGATCGGCGTAGCGATGGCTTTCTTCAGCCTTGTCGTGCTGATGTATGTGGTCGGGCGCTATCTGATCGAGGGTACGCCTGTGGAGGGCTTCCCCTTCCTGGCTTCGATCATCGGCATCTTTTCCGGCGCGCAGCTTCTGGCGTTGGGGATTATCGGTGAATATCTGGCGCGGATGCACTTTCGGATGATGGACAAGCCCAGCTACGTCGTGCGCGAACAGGCTGTGCATACACCAGAAACGGAATAACTCATGCGGATTGCTCTATTTTGCGCCACCCGGCGCGGCTATCGCTTTCTGGAAACGCTGGCGCGGCTTGCGCCAGACGCGGAACTGGTGGTGTTCAGCTTTAAGGAAGACCCCTGGGAGCCGCCGTTTCTGGAGGACATCTGCCAGTTGGCCGAGCGTCTGGACGCGCGTTTCTATGAGGCGAAGCAGGTGGGCGCGGCGCGCTGGCAGACGCTGTGGGAGGCCACCCCGATAGACCTGATGTTTTCGGTCAACTGGCGCTACATTATCCCGCCCGCCGTTTATGAGCGGGCGCGGCTGGGCGCGTATGTCTTTCACGACTCGCTGCTGCCTGCTTACCGGGGTTTTTCGCCCACCGTCTGGGCGATCATCAACGGCGAAGACCATACAGGCGTGACGCTGTTCGAGATGGTGCAGGACTTCGACGCGGGGCAGATCATCGGCCAGCAGCGCGTGCCGATCGCCGCCGATGACACCATCGCCACCGTGCTTGAACAGGTGACGGAAGCTTATCTGCAACTGCTGGAACGCCACCTGCCCGACCTGCGCGGCGGCACCGCAGCCCTTACGCCACAGGATGAGTCCCGCGTGACGTATACCTGCAAGCTGCTGCCGGAGGACTACCGCATCAACTGGCAGGACTCGACGGAAACGATCTATAACCTGATTCGCGCTGTAACCGCGCCCTACCCCGGCGCGCACACCACCCTCAACGGGCAGGCGCTGCGCGTCTGGGGGGCGCGGCGGCTGGCGCAAAAAGCCTACATCGGGCGTGTGCCGGGGCGCGTGGTCGAGATTCACCCCGGCGAAGGTACTGTCGTGCTGACAGGCGACGGCACCCTGCTCATCACCCATGTACAACTTGAAGACGGGGACATCCTGCCCGCCGACCAGGTGCTGAATCGCATTTCCTACACGCTTGGGCGCTAGGCTGCCAGAAGGACTCTCTGCTTGGAGAGTTTTACGGAACTGATTACGCGCTTGCCCGTGAATGACGGGCTGTTCGGCGGGCTGGTCGCGCTGGTGTGGCTGGCGTGCGGGCTGCTGTGGTGGGCGGGGCGCGGGCGACCTGCGCTCATACAGGCCGCGCAGTTCATGACGCTGGCCGTGCTGGTGGCGGGCGCGGCGCTGGTGCATCCGCTGCTGGGGCTGCTGACTGGCGCGGGTGTTTACCTGACGATGACCGACGCGGGGCGGCGTGGCGGCCTGTCGCTGCCGCAAAGTGTCTTTACGGCGTTTGCAGCGCTCCCGGACTGGTTCTGGCTGGCAGCGCTGGCGCTAATGCTGCGCCTGCCGCGCCTGTTTGACCCGCTGTGGTACGACGAAACGTTTACCGCCTATGTCGCCCGCCTGCCGTATGGGCAGGTCGGGAATGCGATGCTTCAGGGGGATGTTCACCCGCCGCTGTGGTCGTCGCTGGAGTGGCTGGCGAAATTCGCCGTCGGGCAATCAGAGGCCGCGCTGCGCCTGCCCGCGCTGGCCTTTGGCGTGCTGGCGGTACTGCTCAGTTACCGTTTGGTGCTGGCGCTTGGGCTGGGGCGGCGGGCGGCTTTGCTGACCGGGCTGCTGGTCGCGGTTTTGCCCGCGCATCTTTATTTCAGCAGTGAAGCCCGCGCCTATACGCTGCTGACCTGTCTGGCGCTGGGGATGGTGATCGCCGTGCTGGAAGATCGCCCGCCGCTGTTTATCCTGTGCGGGGCGTTAAGCGGCTGGACGCATAATCTGGGGTATATCTATCTGGGCGTGCTGGCGCTGGCCGCGCTGTTCTATCATCGTCAGCCGCGCTGGCTGCTGGCGGTGGGGCTGGCGGGGGCGACAGGCGCGTTATGGCTGCCCTTCCTGCCGCTGCAACTGCGCGATATCTCGCACGGCTACTGGATTCAGCCGCTTGTGCTGCCGAAGGTTTTCCGGCCTGTTATTGATGTCACGCTTGGCGAAAAACTGCCCACCAATGCGCTGCTCAGCATTTGTGTTCCGGCGCTGCTGCTGACGTTGATGGCTTTTTATCACAGTCACGTCTGGTTACGCAGCCGGCGCGGTTGGGTCTGGCTGGCGTTGACAGTCGGCGTGCCTGTGGTGATCGCGCTGGTTTCGGTGCTGTGGCGGCCTGTATATCTGTCGCGCACGCTGCTGCCGTGTGTAACCGCGCTCATCGTGGCGTGGGGCTACGCCCTGCTGGTCTCGCGCTTTGCCCGCGCGCTGGCGGTCGTCGCGTTATGCAGTGCGTTATGGGTCTTTTACGGCACGACACGCCCCTCGCTAAAAGGCGAGTTCGCTGCCTGCGCGGGCGCGGATGCGGTGTATTTCCTCAACACCCCGGTACAGATTGCCGCCGATTACTATCTGGACGTGCGGCCACAGGTGCTGTGGGCGGGCGCGCATAATTATGCCGACGGCCTCTCGCCGCAGGCGGTGCAGGGGTTGGGCTTTCCACAGGGCGAACTGCATGATTTAACGGGCGATGTCTGCGTGGTTTACCAGGAGTCGGTCCTTACCGCAGCCCATGAACGCCGGGAACACGAGCGCCTGCTGGCGCAGTACGGCGCGGCACTGAGGCCGGTGGCGGGCGGGGTGCTGGTGATTTACCGTATTCACCTGCCGCAGCGCGAGGCCCCTCACACCTTCTTGTCCGAGCGCGGGTCGAGCGCGTCGCGCAGACCATCGCCCACATAGTTGATGCTCAGCACCGTCATCAGAATCAGCAGGCCGGGGAAAAACCAGTACCAGGGCGCGTTGGCGATGATCTGGAACTCCTGCGCCTCGGTGAGCATGTTGCCCCAACTGGCTGTCGGAGCCTGTACGCCCAGCCCAAGAAAGCTGATGTAAGCCTCGGCCAGGATCGCCCCGGCGATGCCCAGCGTGGCCGCGACGATGATGGAGGCGGTCGCGTTCGGCAGGATATGACGCAGGATGATGTGATGGTTGGGCGCGCCTAAAGCCCGCGCCGCCGTGATAAATTCTTCTTCCTTCAGCGACAGCACCGTCGAACGGACGATACGCGCCAGCGCCATCCAACTCGTCAGGCCGATGATGATGATGATGACGATCACGCTGCCGCTGAGGGTGCGCCCCAATAGCTGCACATCCTGTACGCGCCCGCCGAAGAACTTCGCCATGACCAGCAGCAGCAGCAGCGAGGGGATGCTGAGCATGGCCTCGGTAAAGCGCATCAGCACCGAATCGATGATGCCGCCGTAATAACCGGAGAGCGCGCCGACGGTGGTGCCGACCGTGACGGAGACGATCACCGCCAGCAGGCCGATTAACAGCGAAATCTGGCCGCCGTAAATCGTGCGCGTCAGGATGTCGCGCCCCACGCGGTCTGTGCCAAAAGGATGCTCAAGCGAGGGCGGGTTGAGCCGGATGCTGGTGTTGTTAAAGTTCGCGTCGGCCTCGCTGTAGATCATCGAACCACCGATGATATAGGCCATCACCAGCAGCAGCAGCAGCAGCCCGAACATCGCCCCCCGGTGCCGCCGGAAGCGCCGCAGGACGCGCTGCACGGGGGTAATCGTCCGGCTTTCTGTGTGTGCCGCCGCCAGTTTCACAGGGACACCAGCGGGGACTGACTTTGCGCTCGACATAGTGCCTGTTCCCTGTTAACCGTAACGGATACGTGGGTCTAGCCATGTATAGACAAGATCGGTCAGAATCTGGAAGAGGACCACCGCCGCTGTAATCAGCATCAGGATCGCCATCAGCACCGAGTAGTCCAGCCGCGCCAGATGGTCCACAAACAAGCGCCCCATGCCCGGCCACGCGAAGATTTTCTCGGTGACGACCGCGCCCGCCAGAAAAAACGGTAAATCCAGCCCGACGAGCGTGACCAGCGGCAGGCAAGCGTTCTTCAGCGCATGACGAAAGAGGACGCGCCGCTCATTTAACCCCTTTGCTTTGGCCGTGCGAATGTAATCGGAGTTGATAACTTCCAGCATATTGGAGCGCACATAGCGGCTGTAGGCGGCGATGCTGACGATGGACACGGCGACGACGGGCAGCACCAGATGCCACGCCAACTGGCCGGGTGTAGGGCCGATGCGCGGGTCATACATGCCCGATGTCGGGAAATAGGGCAGCCCCCATTCGCGCGTTTTCACGGCAAACAGGTACATCAACCCGAAGGCCACCAGAAAAATGGGCATGGAGAACATCACAAACGACAAGGACGTGAGGACGTTATCCAGCAGCGAATACTGGCGCACGGCGGAATAGATGCCGATGAACAGCGCCGTTGTGATGATGACGATCTCCGCCGTGACCATCAGCAGCAGCGTGTTGGGCAGGCGGTCTATGACGATCTGCATGGCGGGCTGGCGCGTGACGCTGGACATGCCAAAATCGCCGCGCAGCACGCCCTTGCGCGTGCCGGGGGTTTCCGGTTCGCCGTCGCCGTCCCGGTCAATCAGCACCCAGTCGTTGCCGATGAGCCAGTAGAGGTACTGCACAGGGATGGGCTGATCCAGCCCCATGACGCGGCGCAGGCGTTCGCGGTCTTCCGGGCGCGGCGGCACACGTCCGCCCAATGTTGCCAGCGGGTCACCGGCGGACTGTAACAGCAGAAAAATCACGCTGCTGGTGATGAGTAAGAGGGGGATTGCCTGAATAAGCCTGCGAATAATGTATTTCGTCATAAATAAATTTCTCGACTCAACTGTGACCGATGGATAACCACAGGGGCGACCGGACAGGCCGCCCCTGCAAAGAGATGTTTATTCCACAATCGTCCAGTTGGCGATATTCCAGAGCGGGTCTGCGCCGCTGATGCGGGTGTTCTCGAAGCGGTTGCTGACGGCCCACAGGTCGGGGTCGTACCACACGCCCGCCCAGATCACGTCGTCGGTGATGATCTGGTCAATCTCGTGATAGAGGGCGACGCGCGCGTCAAAGTCCGTCGTGCGGTCAGACTCGGCAAACAGCGCGTCCACTTCTTCGTTGCAGTATCCCTGATCGTTGACTCCATCCGGGCTTTCGTCTGTGGCGATCTGGGTGCAGAGCCAGCGGCTGATGGACGGGTCGGGGAAGGCGGTGGGCGACGAGAATTCCTGAATATCGTAACGCCCGCGCGCGGTAGGGCCGTCGTCAATGTAGCTGGCGAAAAAGATTTCTGACGGGTACGACTCCAGCACCAGTTCAATGCCGATCTCGGCAAGCTGCTGCTGTGCTACCACCTGCACGTCCTGCCGAATCTGGCGCTGGCTGGTGACATGCCGCAGCGTCAGCCGTTCGCCGTCCTTCTCGCGGATGCCATCGCCATCTTCATCCACCCACCCGGCTTCTTCCAGAAGCTGCCGCGCGGCTTCGGGGTCATAGGGCAGCGGAGCGGCATCTGGCCGGGCGTAGGGGGTCTGCTCCCAGTAGCTGCCGGGCGTGTAGGTGATGCCGAGGTTGAGGTCCTGATTGATCTGGTCGCGGTTGAAGCCCATGACGATCGCGCGGCGCACGTTGACATCCAGCATGGCCGGGTGCGCGGTTTCCGGGTCTACATTAAAGAACCAGCCTTCGTTATAGCTGGAGTTGACCAGCGCGATATTAATATTGCCGGATTCTTCCAGCGCCTGCGCGTCGGCGTAGGGGATGAACGTGCCTACGTCGCTGTCGCCCGCCATCAGTGAGGCGACCACAGTGGCATCATCTGGCACGAAGCGCACGAATACGCCGTCCAGCGTGGCTGGCTCGTTAAAGTAATTTTCGTTGCGCTCGAAGCGCATGTGGCTGCCTTCCTGCCATTCCACGAAGGTGAACGGCCCGCTGCCAACGGTGGGCGCGCGGTTCCATTCTGCAAAGTCAATCGTTCCTTCACTCTCGAACACGGGCTGAAGGACATGCATGGGGAACGGCACGGTGGTCTGGAACAGATAGCTGACCCAGGGGGCAAACGGCTCGTTAAAGGTGACGACAACCGTGCGCTCGTCGGCGGCTTCCACGCTGGCGATACGCTCATCATACGGGAAGCGCGAGGCGGGGGTGTTGGCTTCGTCGAGGATCATGTCGTAAGTAAACACGAAGTCTGCCGCCGTGATCGGCGTGCCGTCTGACCACACGATGTCATCGCGCAGGTTCAGCGTAATGACGGTGCCGTCTTCGCTGATGCCGCCGTTCTCCGTACTGGGGATTTCCGTCACCAGCACCGGCACCGGGTTTAGCTCGTCATCAATAAACCACGCGGGCGACAGATACAGGTCCATCACGGTTGTGGAGAACCACATATTGGTATAGATCGGATTCAGTGTGTCCATTTCCTGCGTCAGATCAATCCGCAGGATGTTGCCTTCCTGCGCCACCGCCGGGCCGAAAACCCCTGCCAGCAGCGCGAGGATGAAAATAAAAACTGCCAAGCGTCTTTTTATCATCATTTTCTCCTTAAGAAATGTTATATCGTGGCGCGAATCATACACAGAGTCCAATGAATACGCAAAAGAATAACCTGCCACAGCCCGCTTATCATCGAACGCACTGCCTGAACACGATTCAGCTAAGGTACTGGCAGTCTGCAAAAAAGTTCATTTTGTACTGGTGTCTCAAATGACCCCGGCGGCGCGGGCGCGTTCCAGCACAAGCTCGGCCTCGCGCACCATCGGCCAGTCCACCATTCTGCCATCCAGCGCAATCACCCCGCTGCCGCTGTCCTGCGCGTTGTAGTAAGCGTCTATCAGGCGTTGGGCGCGGGCGATGTCCTCCGGCTGCGGCGTGAACACCCGCTGGATGGGTTCGATCTGGCGCGGATGAATCGCCAGCTTGCCATCATAGCCCATGTAACGCGCCTGCTCGGTTTCGGCGATCAGGCCATCAATGTCCTCTAAATGCACATACGGGGTGTCAATCGCGTCCAGCTCGTAGGCTTTGGCGTAAGTGACGACCGCGCTGCGGGCATAGAACACTTCCCAGCCGTCCGGCGTGCGCTGCGCGCCCATGTCGCCCGCGAGGTCTTCCGCGCCGAAGATCACCGCGCTCAGGCGCGGGTTGCCCGTGATAATCTGGCGCAGGTTGACCACGCCGCGCGCGCTTTCGATAATCACCAGCAGTTGAAAATAACCGGCGGAAAAGTTGTATTTTCGCTCCATCTGCGCCAGCAGGCGCGAGGCTTCCTCGATCTGACGGCGGTGTTCGACCTTGGGCAGCACGTAACCGTCGGGCTGGAAGGCGGCGGTTTGCAGGATGTCCTCGGTATACAGGCCGCCGGGCAGCACCGGGTTCACCCGCACCAGCCGCTCGCTCCGCCCGAAGTCCACCTCGCGCAGCGCGGCGGCCACGCTTTCGCGCCCGGCCTGCTTGCGGTTGAAGGCGAGGCCATCCTCTAAATCCATGATGATGGCATCCACGCCCAGCCCTGCCCCCTTCTCGATCTTGCGGCGGTCATCACCGGGCATAAACAGTAACGCGCGTCGGCTTCGCATACGTGGCTCTTTTCAATAACTTTTCTTTATATCCATAGCATACCCTGAAATTCCGGTCATGCCCCATCTTAGTAATTGATAGCGCCGCTGGTATAATCGGGGTGATAAGGGTAAGGAGCGGGTTATGGTGGCGGATTTACTGGCGGGACTGAACGAACAGCAGAGCGCGGCGGTGACGGCGGGCGAGGGGCCGGTCATCGTCTATGCCGGGCCGGGCAGCGGCAAGACGCGCGTGCTGACGCATCGCCTTGCCTATCTGGTGAAGGCGATGGGCGTATACCCCGGCGCGATTATGGCCGTGACCTTCACCAACAAGGCCGCCAGCGAGATGCGCGCCCGCGCCGAGGCGCTGCTGGACGGCAAGCTGCGCGGCCTGCAGATCGGCACTTTTCACGCCATCTGCGCCCGCCTGCTGCGTAAGGAAGCCCAGCACACCCCTTACCGCGCCGACTACCTGATCTACGACACCGACGACCAGTTGGCCGTAGTCGGGCAGGCGATGAACGAGCTACAGATTGACAGCAAGCGCTACAGCCCGCGCCGTGTCCTCAACAGCATCTCCAACGCCAAAAACGAGCTGGTGATGCCTGACCAGTTCAGCGCGCCGAATTATTTTGCAGAGCTTGTCGGGCGCGTTTACCACACGTATCAGGAGATTCTGGTCGCCAATAATGCGATGGACTTCGACGACCTGCTGATGCAGACCGTGCTGCTGCTGCGCGATAACGCCGAGGTGTGCGAGAAGTACCAGCGCCTGTACGAGTACATTCTGGTAGACGAATTTCAGGATACCAATATGGCGCAGTACAAGTTGGTGCAGTTATTCGGCAAGCCGCAGGACAACATCTTTGTCGTCGGCGACGAAGATCAGGGGATTTACGCCTTTCGCGGCGCAGATTACCGCAACGTGATGCAGTTCCGGCAGGATTACCCACAGGCGCGCATGATTGTTCTGGCGCAGAATTATCGCTCCACCCAGATCGTGCTGGACGCAGCCCGCGCCGTGATCGAGAAGAACCCACACCGCCAGCCCAAGAACCTGTTCACCGACCGCGAAGGCGGCGCGAAGATTTACCTGTACGAAGCCTATAACGAAACCGAGGAAGGCGATTACGTGGCGCAGAAGATCGAGACGCTGCGCCACCACGAACGGCTGGCTTACCGCGATTTCGCGGTGATGTACCGCACCAACGCCCAGTCGCGCGCGCTGGAAGAGGCGTTCATCCGCGAGAATGTGCCGTATCGTCTGGTGGGCGGCGTGGGCTTCTACAAGCGGCGTGAAGTGCGCGACCTGCTGGCTTACCTGCGGTTGGTCAATAACCCGGACGACTCGGTCAGCTTTAACCGCATCGTCAATGTCCCCAAGCGCAACATCGGCAAAAAGTCGCTGGCCGATTTCCAGAACTGGGCGGCACAGGAGCGCCTGACGTATGGGCAGGCGCTGGATATGCTGCTGGATGGCATCGCCTCGCCGTTGAGCGGGCGAGCGGCGGCGGCGTTTGTCGAGTTCGGCATGATGCTGCGGAACTGGCGCAGGATTGCCGAAGGCGGCAGCCTGACCGAACTGTTCGACAGCATTCTGGCGGGGACGAAATACCGCTTCTACGTGCAGGAGATCAGCGATACCCGTGAGCAGATTATCGAGCGCGAGGAAAACCTGCGCGAGCTTCGCGGGCGGCTGGAACTGAACGAGGCGCTGGAAATGCCGCTGGGGGAATTTCTGGCGGAAACCGCGCTGGTGGCCGATGTGGACACGCTGGAAGCCGATGCTGACGCGGTGACGCTGCTCACGCTGCACTCGGCCAAAGGGCTGGAGTTCCCGGTCGTCTTTATCACCGGCGTGGAAGACGGCATCCTGCCGCATTCGCGCTCGCTGGACGAACCGGAGAGCATGGCCGAAGAACGCCGCCTGATGTATGTCGGGCTGACACGGGCGAAAGATCAGGTTTACCTGACCTATGCCTTCCGGCGTTATCTCTACGGCGGCAGCGATGCCAACATCCCGTCGCGCTTTCTGGCCGACCTGCCCGCCGAACTGGTGGACGGCATGATTAGCAGCGGTAACGCTCACGGGCGCGAGACGTATAACTACCAGCGCGAAACCACGTGGGATCAAAGCGGCTTCTCGCGGCCACGCAGCCGTTCCAAAGTCATCCCGTTCCCGAACATGGACGAGCCGCAGTTGCAGTTCAAAACCGGAATGCGTGTCCAGCACACCAAGTTTGGCGAAGGTACGGTGATCGAAAGTCAGCGCAAGGGCGATGATGAAGAAGTGACGGTGTCCTTCAGGCTGTACGGCATCAAGCGGCTGGCGGCCAGCTTCGCCCGGTTAAAAGTGATTCAATAGAACCGCCAGGACACAGAGGTATAGAGAATTTTGTAAGGGCGACTCAGCGAGTCGCCTTTATGGAGTCAGCGCCGGAAACTTTTCTGTGTCGGAATCGTAAGGCAAGTGGGGAAGATAAGCAGAACGGGACTGAGGAAGATGATCGAAAAGGTGGAAGCGCCGCCTGTGGAAATTCGTGGCCTGAGCGAAAGCGAAGCGGCTGCCCGCCGCCAGCGCGGACAGGGCAATAACCTGAAGCAGGAAACCAGCCGCTCGTACTGGGACATTATTCGTTACAACGTCTTTAACCTGATTAACGTGATCCTGTTCACCATCGGCATCGTCATGGTGATTATCGGGCGCGCGGGCGACGCAGTGACCAGCGTGGGCGTGATCGCGCTCAACGTGGTCGTCGGCGTGTATCAGGAGATTCGCGCCAAGCGCCAGCTTGACCAGATCGCGCTGCTGACACGCCCCAAAGTCACCGTGCTGCGCGAGGGGCGGGAGAAAACGCTCGACCCGTCCGAACTGGTGATGGGCGATATTATCATCGTGCGCCCCGGCGACCAGATCGTGGTGGATGGCACGATTGTGGGCGATGGCCGCATTGACGTGGACGAAAGCCTGCTCACGGGCGAGTCGGATTTGATCGTGAAAACGGCGGGCAGCGAAGTGCTTTCGGGCAGCTTCTGCGTGACAGGCACCGCCACCTACGAGGCGACGCGCGTCGGGGCGGAGAGCTTCGCCAACAAACTGACCGCCAGCGCGCGCAAATTCACGATTGCCCATACCCCGCTGCAAAGCGAAATCAACTTCCTGCTGCGCCTGCTGATGCTGCTGGCGCTGTTCATCGGCTTCATGCTGCTGATCGCCGCCGCGCTGGCGAGTATGCCGTTTGTGCGGCAGGTGCAGATGGCCGCTGTGATCGCCGGGCTGGTGCCGAACGGCCTGTTCTTCATGGTCATTCTGGCGTATGCGATGGGCGCGCTGCGGATCGCGCGGCAGGGCGCGCTGGTGCAGCAGTCCAACGCGGTCGAGTCGCTCAGCAACGTGACCGTGCTGTGCATGGATAAAACCGGCACGCTGACCGCCAACAAAATCGTCTTTCACGATGTGGAGCCGGTCGGCATTTCGCGCGATGAACTGACACGCGCTCTGGGCGATTTCGCCAGCAGCGCCAGCGCCAGCAATAAAACGGGCGATGCGATTATCGCCGGGCTGGGCGGGACGAAGCGCACGTTCACCGACGAAGTGCCGTTTTCCTCGGCGCGTAAGTGGAGCGCGCTGGCCTTTGACGACGGGCATCTGCGCGGGACGTATGTGCTGGGCGCACTGGAAATGCTGCGCGAGTATATGACCGTAGACGACGCAGCGCTGGCGAAGCTGCTCGCGTGGTCGGACGCGGGGCTGCGCGTGCTGGTTTTCGGCCATAACCCGGCGGTGACGACGCTGCACGACGCGGACGACGAGCCGCATCTTCCCCGGTTGAACCTGATCGGCGTGGTCAGCTTTGGCGACGAACTGCGCCCGAAGCTGCGCGAAACGCTGGCCGAGTTCGCGCAGGGGGGCATCAGCCTCAAGATCATCTCTGGCGACAACCCGCAGACGGTGGCGGCGCTGGCGAAGCAGGCCGGGCTGCCGGACGATATGAAGTACATCTCCGGGCCGGAACTGAACGAGATGAGCGAGGCGCAGTTCGCGCAGGTGGCCGCCGAAGCGACCGTCTTTGGCCGCATCACGCCCGACCAGAAGGAACGGCTGGTGGACGCGCTGCGCCAGCAGGGGCAGTACGTGGCGATGATCGGCGACGGCGTGAACGATGTGCTGTCGCTGAAGAAGGCTAATCTGGGCATCGCTATGGAAAGCGGCAGTTCGGCCACGCGCGCGGTCGCGGATATGATCCTGCTCAACGACTCGTTCAACGCGCTGCCGCCCGCCTTTACCGAAGGCCAGCGCATCGTGAACGGGATGCGCGACATCATGCGCCTGTTCCTCACGCGCGTGCTGTACTCCGCGCTGCTGATTATCGCCACCGGCGTTATCGGCATCGGCTTTCCGTTCATCCCCAAGCAGAACGCGCTGCTGGTCTTTCTTAGCGTCGGCATTCCCACGCTGGGGCTGGCGGTGTGGGCGCGCCCCGGCCCGATGCCCCGGCGCGGCCTGCTGCGCGAGATCGCCAGCTTTGTTGTGCCGGCTTCCGTTTCCATCTTCGCCTTCGGGCTGATCGTGTACATCATCGCCTTTTATCTGGGCGCGCTGGAGGTGTTCTCGTCGCCCATCTCGCCGCGCGACATCACCAGCTTTCAGGAATACGCCGGAGTCCCCCTGTCCAGCGACGAAGCCTACGCGGAGGAAGTGGCGCATCTGGTGGCGCAGACCGCGCTGACCGCGTTCTCGCTCTTTAGCGCGCTGCTGCTGATCGTCTTTGCCGAGCCGCCCACCAAATACTTTGTCGGCGGCGACGAGTTCAGCGGCGACATCCGCCCGACACTGCTGGCGCTGCTGATGCTGGCGCTGTTCATCGCCATTATCGCCATCGAACCGCTGCGCGACTTCTTCGAGATGGTGGCGCTGCCGCCGCTGGCCTACGTGGGGATCGCGCTCATCACGCTGATCTGGATGCTGGTGCTGCGAATCGCGTGGCGTGGGCGCTGGCTGGAGCGCTTCCTGCAAGTGGATTTGTCCAAAGCGTGATGCTGTTGGCGAACGCATAAAACCATCATATCCGTAGGGGCAGGTCGGTGACTTGCCCTGGGCGAAGCACCGCTTCACCCCTACGAACCTGCGAAAATGAATTCGCCAACACCGTCAAGCGTAGGCTTTCGCTTACCGCTGCCCTCCCCGTTTGGTGGATGCAGCCTCGACGTTTCCGGCTTATAATAGCAGGACACGAGCAGAGAGAGGCTTATTGTTTATGGACAAGCGAATGGTGGATTTCATCCGGGCGCTGCGGGCGGCGGGCGTGCGTATCTCGCTGGCGGAAAGTCAGGATGCAATGTACGGCGTGGATATCGTCGGCGTAGGCAGTCGTGACCAGTTCAGCGCGACCCTCAAGACCACGCTGGTGAAGGAAGCACGCGACCATAAGACGTTTGACTATTTCTTCCCGCTGTTCTTTGGCTCCGGCCAGCCGCCGATGGAGAACATCCCGGACAACCTGTCGCCCGAAGACCAGCAGACGCTCCAGCAGGCGCTGCAATCGCTGATGGGCAACATGCAGGCGCTGCGCGATCTGCTGAACCAACTGCTGCAGGGGCAGCCCTTCAGCCGCGAACAGTTAGAGCAGATGGGGCAGGACGCGGGCTTGCAGCAGGGCGGCGAAATGTACCAGCGCCAGTGGTTTGAGCGCCGCATGAACCGCCAGATGGGAATGCAGGAATTGCAGGCGCTCATCGAGCAGTTGATGGAGCAGCTTGAGCAGATGGGCATGAGCGCCGAGGCGCGCGACCAGATTCGTGAGCAGCTTCAGCAGAACGCCGAGGGGCTGGCCGAGCAGGTGTCGCAGTACGTCGGCGCGACGCTGGCCGAGCAGATGGCAAACCAGGAGCCACAGCCCAAGCCGGACTTGCTCGATGTGCCGTTTAGCCAACTGGGGCAGGACGAGGCCGACGCGATCCGCGATGAGATCAAGCGGCTGGCCGCGCGCCTGCGCAGCCGGGCATCGCTGCGCCAGAAGCGCACCAAAGTGGGCGACCCCGACCCGCGCAAGACCATGCGCGCCAACATGAAATACGGCGGGGTGCCGCTGGAAATCAAGTACAAGACGCGCCAGCTTAAGCCCGCGCTGGTGCTGATCTGCGATGTCAGCACGTCCATGCGTTACTGTGCCGAGTTCCTGCTGACGCTGGTGTACGAATTGCAGGATCAGGTAGCGCGTACCAACAGCTTCATCTTCATTGACGACATCACCGACATCAGCATGATCTTTGAGGAGGAGCAGCCGCGCGACGCGGTGGCGCGCGTGCTGAGCGAGAACCGCCCCGGCCACTATAACACCGATCTGGGCAACAGCCTCAACACGTTCAATCAGGAGCATCTCAGCACGGTAGACCACCGCACGACCATGATTATTCTGGGCGACGGGCGCAACAACTACAACAACCCCCGCATTGATATTGCGGGTGATTTGCAGCGGCGGGCGCGCCGCCTGATCTGGTTCAACCCGGAGCCGCAGGTGCAGTGGGGGACGGGCGACAGCGACATGCACCAGTACGCCCAGTGCGCCGACTGTGTTTACAAGGTCAGCACCCTGCGCGAACTGGCCGCCGCCGTAGACAATATCCTGACGAATGGGTGAAGTCGTCGGCCTGTATGCGGTGAACAGGTAAAAGACTTAACGCAAAGGCGCAAAGAGGCATAAGACGCAAAGATTTTGTAGGGGCAGCGACTATGTCACCCGCTGTCTGGCGATTTTATTTAAACGCGCAGTTAATCGCACTCAAGGCGCTTTAACCGCAATCCGCCACATTCAGCCCCTTTAGTGGGCTTGGCTTGTCGTCAGTCAGCCAGTTGGCTTTAGCCACTGACGCAAGACTGTGCCAGACGCGCCGTTGCGCGTCCCTACTCTCCATCGAATGGCTGGGGGGCGCTACGCCCCCAGCACCAGCCGCACGGCGGTAATCACGTCCTCGACATCCTCATCCGTCAGCCTGGCGGAAATCGGCAGGCTGACCGTCTCGCGGCCAATCGCCATAGCGTGCGGATAGTCCTCCGGCTCCCAGCCATAGGTCTGCTTGTAGTAGGTGTATTCCGGCACGCTGAGGTAATGCACGCCCACGCCGATGCCGTGCGCGGTCATCGCGTTCAGGAAGTCGTCGCGGTGCAGCCCGGCGCGTGCCGCGTCAATCCGCAGCGTGTACAGGTGATAGGCGTGGCGGGTGTCCGGCTCGGGGTCGGCGGGCGTGGTCACGGGCAGATCGGCGAAGGCGGCATTGTAACGCGCCCAGATTTCGCCGCGCCGCTGCCAGTACGCCTCCACACGCTTCAACTGCTGCAAACCGATGGCCGCCTGCAAGTCCATCATGTTGTACTTGAAGCCGGGCGCGACCACATCATAGTGCTTGTAGCCCTCGGCGCTGAAGCGCTTCCATGCGTCCTTGTCCATGCCGTGCAGCGATAAAATCCGCAGGCGCGAGGCCGCGTCCTCATCGCGGATGAGCGCCATACCGCCCTCGCCTGTGATGATGTTCTTGGTCACGTAGAAGCTGAAGCAGCCGTAATCGCCAATCGTCCCGGCCTTCTGCCCTTTATATTCCGTTTCAATCGCGTGGGCGCAGTCCTCGATCACGACCAGATTGTGACGGGTGGCGATGTCCAGAATCGCGTCCATGTCGCACGGACGGCCAGCCAGATGGATGGGCATGATGGCGCGGGTGCGCGGGGTGATGCGCCGTTCGATGTCTGCCGGGTCAATGTTCATCGTCACCGGGTCTACATCGGCCAGTACCGGGGTCGCGCCCGCGTGAATGACGGTGTTGACGGTCGCGCAGAAGGTCATCGGGCTGGTAATCACCTCGTCGCCCTGCCCGATTCCGGCAGCGATCAGGCTCAGGTGCAGCGCCGCCGTGCATGAATTTACGGCGATCGCCGCGTTCGCGCCTTTATAGGCTTTAAAGTCTTCCTCGAAGCGCCGCGTCTTGGGGCCAGTCCCCAGCCAGCCAGAGCGCATACTATCGAGCAGTTCGTTGATCTCGTCGTCTTCGATGGCGGGCGCGCCGAAGACCAGAAAGCGCTCTTTGGGGCGCACAGGCGTTTTGACGAGGGGGGACGTGGCAGATGTCATGAGACATAAACTCCCGGCCAGCAGCGGCCAGTGATGAACGAATGATCTCATGCAATCATATCACGCCCTTCAGATCAAGACCCATAACGAACATTCGCCCGCGTGGTGCAGTAATTGGAAACATCGCGCGTCTTGACTGATGAAGCCGTACAAAATGAATTTCTACATGCAAATATAATCGCGCTATATTGCAATTCGCATTATCATGAAATAGTGCATTACGCTTTTTAGGGGGGACATTGAAACGCTTATTATTTTTAGCGCTGTTTGTACTTGTTTTTACCGTTACGCCAAAAAGTGAAGCTGCCGATTTTACGGTGAATGACGCGGCATCCTTAATCGCCGCCATCACGACCGCCAACAGCAATGGCGAAGACGATGTGATTACCCTTGAGGCTGATATTGTGCTGACTGCGGCAGATAACACCACCGAGGGTGTGAACGGCCTGCCGAGTATTCTGGCTGATGGCGGTAGCAGCCTGACGATTGAGGGCAATGGTTTTACCATTCGTCGCGGCGGGGCAGCGGCTTTCCGGCTTATGCACATCGCAACCGGGGCGAATGTCTTTCTCAATGATTTAACACTCGAAAATGGCCTGGCGGATGCTGGCGGCTTAGGGGTAATGGGCGGGGCAGTTTTTACGCGGGGACAGCTCACTATCGTTAACAGCGTTTTTAGTGAGAACACGGCTGACGGTGGTAACGGGTTTGGCGGGGCAGTAACAAGTGCTACGAATAATTTAACTATTAGAAACAGCAGTTTTACAGGGAATACTGCGAGCAATTATGGTGGGGCGATTTTTATTAATGACGATATCATACTGCTTGTCGGGAATACTTTTTCTGATAATACTGCTAATTTTGGTGGGGCGATTGGGATTCAGGGTGGTGATATAACCCTCATCAACAGTACGATTTCAGGCAACACTGCGAATATTTGGGGCGGAGGCATACATACTGGGTTTAACGCTGCGGTAACAATGCGTAATAACACTGTCACCAACAATACTGCGGGAACTGGCGGCGGCGGGATTTATAACACATTCGTTGGTACAGTGACTTTGCACAATAATATTGTTGCTGCCAATAGTGCGCCTGCTGGCAGTCAATGCCTCAATGATACAACTTTGGGCGGCACTGTCATAAATGCCGATTCTTATAATATCTTTGGCACTGGAGGGGACGCTGGAGGCTGCCCTGCCGGGGCAACCGATATTGTGCCAGCGGGGACGATTGGGACAATTCTCAGCCCACTTGCCGATAACAACGGCCCGACGCTCACCCATGCGCTTGTGGCAGGCAGCCCGGCGCTGGATGCGGCAAATGCGGGCAACTGCCCTGCCGATGACCAGCGCGGCTTTTTGCGCGGCTTTAACAGCGTTGGCGCGGTCAACAGCCCGCAGGTCGGTGACTGTGATATTGGTTCTTTTGAGTTCTCGCCTGACCCTGCCTATGACTCTACCCCGGCTGTGGGCGCGGCGCTTGATCTCGGCACGACGGCGGTAGGAACGGAAATCAGCACCATTCTGGAGATCATCGAGGTCGGCGGCGCGGCTTTGGTTGTTAGCCTTGATGCCATCAGCGGCGCGAACGCTGGTGATTTCACCATTATTGGCCTGCCGACAACCATTGGCGACGGCAATCCGCCGCAGGACGTAGCGATTATCTGCACGCCATCAGCACCGGGTCTGCGGACAGCCCGGATGACCTTCACCACCAATGACCCTCTACAGCCGACAGTCAGCTACGATCTGGAATGTACAGGGGATGATCCCCTGGCTACCAACCCAACGATTGTCACCATCCCCGGCCAACATACAACCGTCACCGTGACAGGTGGCGATACCGATTTTGTACTCAAGACGGTGGATAACCCGCTGGCGACAGTCGGACAGACTGTGACCTACACCATTCGCGCCCGCAACCCCAAGACAATCCCTCTCACCCAGGTTGTGGTTTATGATGTTTTCGATGAACGCCTGACAGACCTGCGCCTCATTTCGACAACGCACGGCGCGGGGGTTTTCAACGGCAATACGCTGACGGTCAGCGGTTTTACGTTGCAGCCGGATGAAGAAGGGGTGATCGTCGTTTCGGCCAGAATCGCGGCCTTGCAGGCAGGCGAGACGATTCCCAACGCGGCGATTTTAGAATCGCCCGATGCCAGTGTGCATGTCAGCAATCTGGCTTTAGTGGGTGCTAGTGCTGAGGGTAACAGCGGCAGCGCGTCGCAGGTTTTTATCATCCCCGGTCAACTGCCCGATACGGGCGAAACCCCCTTCTGGCGCGGTTGGCTGCTTGGGGCGGGCGGCGTACTGCTGGTTGTTAGTGGGACTCTGCTGTTTTTAGCGGTTCGCGCCCGGCGCAGGGCTTAGCAAGCCGCGCGGGCGGCCAGCGCTGGCCGCCCGTATACGCGCTACTGTATCAGCACCCGCCCTGAAGGTCGAACGCCGGAGTCACCGCGTGAATGCCGCACTCGGTCTTGGTCGCGTGGTTTGCCCAGCGCCCGGCGCGGGAGTCTTCCCCGGCGGCGACAGGCTGGGTGCAGGTGGGCGTGTTGCAGCCGATGCTCGGATACCCTTGTTCGTGCAGCGCGTTATAGGGCAGTTCGTGGGTGTCAATGTACAGCCACAGCATCAGCTCAGTCCAGTTGGCGCAGGGCGAGAGCTTCACCTTCTGGTATTTGCTGTCCCAGCCGATGATCGGCGTTTTAGCGCGCCCGGCCTGATCGCGGCGCAGGCCAGTCACCCACGCATCGAAGCCTTCCAGCGCTGGCCCCAGCGGCGCGACCTTACGCAGGTGGCAGCAGGTATCCGGCGCGTGTTTCCATAGTTCCGGCCCATACTGCCATTCCTGCTCCTGCACGCTCAGCGCCGGGCGCACGCGCACCAGATTGAGGTCAAAGCGCGCTTCTACCTCGTCTATCAGCGTGTAAGTTTCGGGGAACAGCAGCCCGGTATCCAGCGTGAGGACGGTCACGGGCGCGCCCAGTTCGTGCAGCATGTGCAGCATGACGATGCCTGCGGGCTGAAAGCTGGTAACGACGGTCAGCTTTTCGCCATATTCTTCCACCGCCCAGCGCAGGATGTGTTTGGGGTGCCAGTCGTCAAATTCATCGTTCAGTTCTTCCAGATTATCTGGTCTGAGCATGGCTAGTCTCCTGTGGGCGCGAGGGCGGCGTGATCGGGCGTGACCAGCGGACGCAGCGCGTCGAAGCCGGTGCGCGTGACGAAATCGCCAAAGCTCTCGCCGTCGCAGCGGGCATCGCGGTAATAGGCCAGCAGCGGGCGCAGTGTCGGGATCAGGTCGTTGATGTGAACAAGGTCGAGGAAGGGACGTGCCAGCCGCGTGCCGTTGGCGCTGCCGCCCAGAAACAGCGTGTACTTGTTCAGCGAACGCCCGACAAAGCCGATCTCGGCCACGTAGGGGCGGGCGCAGCCATTGGGGCAGCCGGTCATGCGGACGTTAATGGCTTCGTCCGGGATGCCCAGTTCCAGCAGCGCGGCCTCGAATTCGTCAATCACGGCAGGCAGCACGCGCTCGGCCTCGGTGATGGCAAGGCCGCAGGTGGGCAGCGCCGGGCAGGCCAGCCCGTAACGCCGCACGCCGGAGAACTGCTCGATCTGGCGGATGCCGTATTCGTCCAGCATGGCCTCGACTGCGGCGCGATGCTCGGCGGTGATGCCTGTCAGCAGGATGCTCTGCTGCGCGGTGAGGCGTACAGGCAGGTTGAAGCGCTCGATGATGGCGCGCAGGCCGCTGCGTAAACGGTAATCGCCCCGGTCAACCACGCGCCCGTTCTCCACAGGCAGGCCGAGATACCACACCCCCTCGTCCTGCTCGTGCCAGCCCATGTGATCGTCCACCTGAAATTCGGGCATCGGGCGCGCGGGCTGCACCGGGAAGTCCACGCGGTTTTGCAGTTCGGTCTGGAACCATGCCAGCCCGCGATCATGCAGGATGTACTTGAGGCGGGCGTGCTTGCGGTTTTCGCGGTCGCCGAAGTCGCGGTGAATGGTGACGATGGCCTTTACGGTGTCCACCGCCTGCTCGACAGTCACAAAGCCGACCAGATCGGCCAGCCGCGCGACGGTTTCCTCGCTGTTGTGGGTGATGCCCATGCCGCCGCCCGCCAGCACATTAAAGCCGATCAGGGTGTTCTCGTCGTCAAAAATGGCGACCAGGCCAACATCGTTGGTGTAAATGTCCACGCAGTTATCGCCGGGGTAAGCGACGGCGATCTTGAACTTGCGCGGCAGGAAGGCCGGGCCGTACAGCGGCTCTTCCACCACTTTATCCTCGATCATCTGCTCGCCGTCAATCCAGATTTGATGATAGGCGCTGGTGCGCGGGAAAAGCGCGTTAGACAGGTGCAGCGCGAAGTCCTGCACCGCCCGGCGCTGTGGGTCGCGGGTGGGCGCGGGGCAGGCGATCACGTTACGCACGATGTCGCCGCACGCGCCGAGCGTGGTCACGAATGCCTGATTCAGATTCAGCAGCGTTTCGCGCAGGTCGCCCTTCAGCACGCCATGAAACTGGAAGCACTGGCGCGTCGTGATACGCAGTGTGTCGTTGGCATACTGTGAGGCGAGGCGGTCGTGCGTGAGGTACTGCTCGGCGGTTAGCTGGCCGCCCGGCACTTTCGTGCGAATCATGAACGAGTAGTCTTTCTGGCGGCGTTTATCGCGGTCGTGCTGCTCGTAAATCCCATGAAACTTCAGCAGGGCTTTAGCAGCGCCGCTGAAGTGGTCTTCCGCGTTCGCCAGCTCTACAGGTAATGTACCACGCAAACCGCCGCTGTTAGCCTTAATGCTCTCTACGCTTTCTTTCCCGCTCAAGGCTTTGCTCCTTCGTGTCTGGCAAACAAAAAAACCCCGGCGCAGACCGGGGTTTTGAGAAACTCGTTTCACTTACATCTGGCTCCTGCCAGCACTAAACAGCCCGTCTACACTCCGCAGCGGTTTTCTCCGCACAACACATACAACACATCGGGGCTGCAAAAAACATGGCTGTTGAACTGTCCTTTTCCAGACGTGAATTTAAGCGTAACGCGGTTTTTTATATTCGCCAATGAATAAAGTTACCAATTTATAACCAGCACTTTGCACAAGGCCAGTGCTGTTTGACAGAGACGCGGCGGGCTGTGTATAGTGGCGTGATCTACCTGTTTTTTGCCTGTTTATCAGGGGAATGGCGGCGATATTGTATCCCGTTCTGCTCAGCCTGCATGAAAAACGCTGCGTGATCGTGGGCGGCGGCGTGGTCGCGGCGCGCAAGGCGGCTGGCCTGCTGGAAGCGGGCGCGCGCGTGCGGGTCATCAGCCCGCTGCTGGGTGCCGCGCTGGCCGTCCTGCACGCGCAGGGCGACATCGAGGTCATGCCGCGCCCGTATGCGCCGGGGATGCTGGCACAGTATCGCCCGCTGCTGGCCTTCGCGGCGACAGACTCAGCGGCGGTCAACCGCGCGGTGCTGGCCGAGGCGCGGTCGCTGGGCGTGCTGGCAAACGCGGCGGATGATGCCGACGAGGGCGACTTTCACACGATGGCGGCCATCCGGCGCGGGCAGGTCACGGTGGGCATCGGTACGGGCGGCGCGTCGCCCGCGCTGGCGGCGCACCTGCGGCAAAGGCTGGAAGCGGCCATCGGCAGCGAGTACGGCACGCTGGCGGCGTGGCTGCTGGAACTGCGGCCAGTGGTGCGGGCGCGCATCGGCACGCGGGACGCGCGGGCGGCCTTCTGGCAGCGCGTGATCGAGTCGCCCGTGCTGGCGTATCTGCGGGCGGGCGATGAAGCCGGGGCGCGGCGGCTGTTCGACCAACTGGCGGGCGAGGCGCTGGACTCATGACGACCGCGCTGGTGCTGGCCGGGCATGGCTCACACCTCAGCCCACAGACCGCCGATGTGGTCTGGCGCTGTGTGGATCAACTGCGCGCGCTGGGCGTGGCGGATGAGATTACGGCGGCATTCTGGAAGGAAACGCCGTCGTTTTCGACCGTGTTTAACAGCCTGACCGCCGACGACATCACAATAGTGCCGCTGTTCACCGCGCAGGGCTTTTTCACGCGCGAGGTCATCCCGGCGGAGATGCGGCTGGCGGGCGCGCAGACCGGGCGCGGCGGGCGGCACATCCGCTACGCGCGCACCCTGAGCGAACATCCGTACTTAGGCGAGGTGGTGCGGCGGCGGGTGGTCACGGCGCTGCGCGATTACGGCCTCGCGCCAGCACAGACAGCGGTGACGGTGATCGGGCATGGCACCCGGCGCAGCCCGGAAAGCCGCGCAGCGGCACAGGCACAGGCCGAGGCGCTGCGAGCCGCCGGACTGGTCGCGGAGGTGGTCGCCACCTATCTTGATGATGCCCCCGCGATTGACGAGGTGTACACGCTCACGCGCCAGCCCAACATCATCGCCGTGCCGTTTTTTCTGGCGCTCGGCTCGCACACCACCACAGACGTGCCGCGAGCGCTTGGGCTGTCACCGGGGCAGACGCGCGGCGCACTTCATGGGCGGCAGGTCTGTTATACCGAGCCGGTCGGCACGGGCGAGTCGCTGGTCGAGGCGGTGCTGGCGCTGGCGCGGGAGGCGGGCGCGCCGCTGCCCGGTCTGCGCCCTGGCTCGGCGTGGGACTGCTTCCCGGCGGCGGGGCGCGATGAGTTGATGCGGGCGGTGCTGGCGGCGGGTGTGCTGCCCTTCGGCCAACTCGCGCTTACGCCGTCCGAGGTCAGCGTGACGGGCGACACGGGCGCGAAGATCACCCTCAAAGACCCGGCGGCGTTACGAAGCCTTGTGCGTGAAAGTCCGTTTCGCCCGCTGGCGACCGCGCGTGACCTGCCCGGCGGCTGGCGTGTGCCTGTGGACAGCGCCGCCAAACTGCACGCGGTCGTCGAAACCGTCTACCCCGGCGCAGCAGCCGACTGGTCAGCACACCAGACCGGGCGTTTTGTCGCGCTGGCGCTGGAACAGACCATCGCGCGGCAGGTGGGCATGTTCCGCCCATTGGCCGATTTTGCCGCTGTGGGCGATGTGGCCGCGCAGGTCTGCGGGCGCTGTGTGCGGCATCCGACATGGTTTGCGGGCGCGTCCCCGGCTGGCGCGCTGCCCTGTGCCGAGGCGTGTAACGTGTGGTTGAGCGCGGCGAAGGATTGGGATGTGGGGGGTAGGTGATGAACACAGGCAAGGTCTATCTGGTGGGCGCGGGGCCGGGCGATCCCGACCTGATTACCGTGAAGGGGCTGGCGCTGCTGCGGCAGGCCGACGTGGTGCTGTATGACCGCCTCGCCCCGCCGCAACTGCTGCGTGAAGCGCGGGCAGACGCGGAACTGATTGATGCCGGGAAGCAGCCCACCCGCCACCGTCTGAGCCAGGACGTGATTAACGCGCTGCTGGTCGAAAAGGCGCAGGCGGGCTTGATGGTGGTGCGGCTGAAAGGCGGCGACCCGTTTGTTTTCGGGCGCGGCGGCGAGGAAGCGCTGGCCTGCCGCGCGGCGGGGGTGCCGTTCGAGGTGGTGCCGGGGGTGAGCAGCGCGGTGGCGGTGCCAGCTTACGCGGGCGTTCCGGTCACGCATCGCGGTGTCGCGCGCTCGTTTACCGTGTTTACCGGCCACGAAGACCCCGACGACCCGCAAGCGGCGCTGGATTACGAGGCGCTGGCGCGGCTGGATACGCTGGTGGCGCTGATGGGCGTGAAGCAGCTAGAGAAGATCGCCGCGCGGCTGCAAGCCGCCGGGATGCCCGCCGCGACCCCGGCGCTGTGTATTGAATGGGGGACGACCACGCGCCAGCGGGTAGTGACCGGGACGCTGGCGACACTGGCCGACCTCGCCGCGCAGGCCAACATCCAGCCGCCCTCGATTGTGGTCATCGGCAGGGTGGCGACGCTGCGCGAGGCCGGGCTGGGCTGGTTTGCCCCGCATGAACCCTGAAATCCGTCATTGGTCGCACGACACCAGCCCAAAAGATGTTACAATGAGAACTGGCACAGGGATTACCACAGCGCCTTTCTGTAAAAACACATTTCGAAATTCGGCGGGTTATGATAAAACAACGCCCCATTCATAATTTGCCGTTACAGCCCACGCCGTTTATAGGTCGCGTAGAAGACCTCGCGCATTTGTGCGAGATGCTGGCAGACCCAACTTCGCGCCTCGTGACTCTGGTGGGTGTGGGCGGTATCGGTAAGACGCGGCTGGCGACACAGGCCGCGCTGGAAGCACAGCGCCACTTCCCCGATGGCGTATATTTTGTCCCGCTTCAGTCGGTTTCCTCGGTTCACTTTCTGCCTGCGGCCATCGCCGACAGCCTCGCGCTGCCCTTTCACGGCCAGTCTGATCTGGCCGGGCAGCTTCTGCATTATCTGCACGACAGGACGCTGCTGCTGGTGCTGGATAACTTCGAGCATCTGCTGGGCGCGGGCGACCTGCTGACGGAACTGCTGGCCGCCGCGCCACAGCTCAAGCTGCTGGCGACCTCGCGCGAGGTGCTGAATCTGCGTCTGGAGTGGGTCTATCCCATGAGCGGGCTGCGTTACCCGCTTTCAGAGGATGAAGGCGAGCCGGAGGACTTTGGCGCGGTGCGCCTGTTCGTGCGCTGCGCCCAGCGCATCCGCCCCGATTTTCGTTTGCAGGACGAATACGCGGGCGTGGTACGCATCTGCCAGCTTGTGGAGGGGCTGCCGCTGGCGCTGGAACTGGCGGCCTGCTGGCTGAAGCTGCTGCCGTGCGACGCGATTGCCGACGAGATTCAGCGCAATCTCGATTTCCTCAACACCAACATGCGCGACATCCCGGATCGTCACCGTAACATGCGGGCGGTCTTTGACCAGTCGTGGACGCTGTTAAGCGAGGCGGAGCAGGCCGCTTTTTGCCGCCTGTCGGTGTTTCGCGGCGGGTTCGAGCGGGCGGCGGCGGAGGTGGTCGCCGGGGCGACGCTGATCGAGTTTTCCGGCCTGCTGGACAAATCGCTGCTGCGCCGGGAGGCCGATGGCCGTTACCAGATGCACGAACTGCTGCGCCAGTACGCGCAGGAAAAGCTGGAGGAGCAGGGCGCGGCAGCCCGTGAAGCCGCCGCCAGACACTGCGCCTACTATGCCGAGCTTGCCGTCCGCCATCGCTGGAATCTCTCCAACAGCGCCCCTGACAGCGCTTATGTGGTCGTCGCGCAGGAGATGGACAACATCCGCGCGGCGTGGGGGTACGCGCTGTTCCAGCGCGACCCGGCGCTGATTGACCAGTTTTTAATCACGCTGTACCGCATTCACGATATTCAAAGCCGCTACACCGAAGGCTCGCTCATGTTCCGGCAGGCCACCGACGCGCTCGGCGTAAGCGACGATTACACGGGCGAACTCACGCTGGCACAGGCGCGGGCGTGTTTGCTGCTGGGGCTGTGTCTGCAAAATATGGCGCATTACGACGAGGCGCTGGCGTTGGTCGAGGCCAGTCTGCCTGTGCTGAAGGCGCATCAGGCCAAATGGGAAATCCGCAACGCGGAAGCCTGCCTGGGCAATATCGCTTACTCGCGCAGCGATTACCTGCGGGCGCACGACCATTTTGACCGCGTGCGGGTGATGCTGCGCGAGAGCAACGACGACGTGCCTGCCTATGTCAATCTGCTGGTGCGCCTCAGCGACCTGTCGGCGGTCCTCGGCCATTTTGTCGAGGCGCGGGCGCTGCTTCAGGAGAGCCTGCCGCTGCAAGAGGCATTTGGCAGCAAGCAAAGCCGGGCGCGGCTGCTGCTGACGATGGGCGATATTGAGTGCAAGCTAGGCAATTTCGATCAGGCGAAAAGTCACTTCGAGGCGGCGGACGCGCTGGCGCAGGCGCTGGAAGGGCCAACCACGCGGGCGGTCGCGCTGGTCAGCCGGGGGCGGGCGGCCTACGGCATCGGCGATTATGAGCAGGCGCGCGCGTTATGCGCCGAGAGCGTCGCCCTGTGCGAGACGCTGCATAACCTGTGGGGCAAGGCGTTCGCGCTGGTGCATCTGGGGCGCGCCTGTCACGAGCTGGGCGCGCTGGACGAAGCCCGCCAGCATTATTACGACGGCCTCGCCGTTTGCGAGAGCATCGGCGGTTACTGGATTATGGCGGTCACGCTGCGGCATCTGGCGCGGCTGGAACTGAAGGAAGGCCACCAGCAGGCCGCGCTGGCGGCGCTGGCGCAGGGGCTTGAGATCGCGCACAAGGTGCAGACCCCGCCGCTGATTCTGGACGTGATGGGTGGTATTACAGAGGCCGCTGTCGCCTGTGGCTACAACCAGCACGCCCACCAACTGGCGCTGTACATCGCGCAGCACTACGCCAGTGAGTACGACTCGCGGGTGAGCGCTGGCGCGGCCCTGCTGGAAATCAAAAGCGACGCGCCCGCGCTGCTGGCCGATGTGCCGCTGGAGACGCTGCTGCCCGCGCTGCTGGTGACGGTGCAGAGCCGCTTTGAAACGCCGCTTGCGCCAATTCCTCCAGAGCAGCCGCAGGCGCGCGCAGAGGCCGCCGCGCCCCCCGTCAGCGAGCGCGGCCTTGCGCTTGAGGATGGGCTGCTGGATACGCTTTCTGAGCGCGAGGTGGAGATTCTGGCGCTGCTGGCGAACGGGCTGACCAATCAGGAGATTGCTGACAGGCTGTTTCTGGTGGTTGGCACGGTGAAGGCGCATAACCATAACATCTTCGGCAAACTGGGTGTCCGTAACCGCGTTGAGGCCATCGCGCGGGCGAAGGCGCTGAACCTGATCTGACTCATGACCGAGATGCCCGCCGTCCCCCGCGAACGGTTTACCGACCTGCGAATGATGCATCTGGCGCTGCGGCTGGGCAGCTTCCGCAGCGAGATTCTGGGTTGGGGCTTCTTCGAGCCGCGCTGGTGGCGCAATTACCTGCACGAACATTCCTTCTTCGAAATTTGCTACGCTTATCAGGGGCGCGGCCTGTTCCGCATCAACAACAGGGATTACACGGTGGGCGCGGGCGAGGTCTTCGTCGCCAGGCCGGGCGAACCGCATGAGATCATTTCTTCAGAGGATGACCCCCTCGGCATCTACTTCTGGTCGTATACGCTGGTGCCGCCGCAGCAGTTTGCCCCCGGCACAGACGAGACAGACGTGCTGCTGCATTCGTTTCTCGACGCTTCCCTGTGGGTGAGCGACCGCGCCCCGGCGATGCAGGCCACGCTAGACCTGTTGACGCAGGAGATCGCGCTGCGCCAGCCGGGATACACGCAGGCTGTTGAGGGGCTGGTGAGCAAGCTGCTGCTGGATACCGCGCGCGCCGTGACCGACCTGCCCCCTGCCGAACTCACCAGCGCCGGGGCGTACAACCCGGCTGAGGCGGTTGTGCAGCAGATCGTGCGCTACCTGCATGATAATTACAGCCGCCCGCTGGCGGTGCGCGATGTCGCCGCGCAGGTGCATCTGAGCGAGCGCCACACCAACCGCCTGTTCCGGCAGATTATCGGCGTACCGATCAACGATTACCTGACGAACTTCCGGCTGAAGGTCGCCAAGCAGCTTTTGCTCAACCGCCAGCTTTCCATTACCGAAATCGCTTACGCCAGCGGCTACCGGGACGTGCGCTACTTCGTGACGCTCTTTCGCCGCCGCACCGGGCTTACGCCGTCGGCCTTTCGTCAGCGCGGCGGCACGCAGTTTCTGTAGCTTTTTGATAAATTCAAAAGCCATCGCTCTACCTCCCCCTCTCCAATGCGTTGGAGAGGGCGACCGAAGGCAGTCCCTGTGGGAGGTTGGGGGGTGAGGTTGAGTGATAATGTCGCTGTCACATACATTTGCAAACATTGCTCTGAGCAACGAGCGTTGTACTCAGCACTTGACACTCAGCACGTTGTTCATGTCCGTTTTACAAACAAAGCTGTCCCCGCTGTCCTCTAGGCGCTTTCCCCGTCCCGGCATAGACTAAATCACATACACCGTGGCAGAGACGGTCTGTTCGGCTGTGTCTGCAAAAGCTGATAGCAGAGGTAAACCCATGACGTTAACACCTGAACAAGTCGCTTTTTATCAGGAAAATGGTTATTTGCTGGTCAAAGGGATGTTTAGCAAAGAGGAAGCCGCCGCCTTCCGCGCGGAAGGCCACGCGCTGATTGACCGGGTGAACAGCGTGAGCCACAGCGACCCCACGTGGCGCGGCGCGCGTGAAGTCACGGCGGTGGAGACCAAGCTGTTCCACTGTCATGACGTGCAGTTTTACTCGGCAGCCTACAGCAAGCTGATCGTGGATGACCGCCTGACCGAGGCCGCCGCGCAGATCATCGGCTCGCCCAATGTGCAGCTTCACCACACCAAAATGTTCATCAAGCCGCCAGAGAAGGGATCGCCCTTCCCGATGCATCAGGATCAGCCCTTCTTCCCGCATGATAATGACAGCATGATCGCGGCGATCATCCATTTCGACGACGCGCCCGAAGAAAAAGGCTGTGTGCGGGTGGTGCCGGGCAGCCATAAGCTGGGGCCGATTACGGACATCGAAGAAGGCAACCACCTGCCTGTGGATAAATACCCGATTGAGGAAGCCACATCCTGCCCGGCAGAGGCGGGGGATGTGCTGTTCTTCAGCTATCTGACCATTCACGGATCGGGCGTGAACACCAGCAACGAAGCCCGTACCACGCTGTTGGTGCAGATGCGCGACCCGGAAGATCGCCCCTCGATAGACACGCACCGTTCACGCGGGCAGGGCATGATGCTGCGCGGGATTAACCCTGTGAACGCCTTCCTGCCGCGCGAAACCGCTGGCGAAGAAGTGACCGGCACCCGCATGGGCGGTAACGGCGGCACGATGGGCGGCGGGATCACCATGGGGGGCAACGGCGGCACGATGGGCGGGGCGATGGGGTAAGCCTACCCGATGCGGATTGTAACCTGAATCAAAAATCCCGACACAACAGGTCGGGATTTTTGATGAGCGTGGGTGTGTTCTACTGCGCGGCGACATCCACCCGTGCCAGCAGCCAGTCGGTGATGGTCGGCAGCAGGTCGGGCAGGAAGGTCTGCTCCAGCGTTGAATATTCCGCGACAGCGCCCGTCTCCGCATCCTGAAACAGGTGGTTGGCGGTGGGGAAGACCTCAATGGTGTAATCCTCGTTGCCAGCGCTTTCCAGCGCGGCCTCCAGCGGGGCGACGTTCTGCTCCGCGTCCACCTGCACATCCAGCCCGCCGAACAGCGCCAGCACCGGCACCGTGATCTCTGCCCATGTCTCCGCTGGGTTATAGAGCAGCAGCATCCGCAGTTGTTCCAGTTGTTCGCTGCCATAGCCCGCGATCTGCTGATCGGTCAGGTTGCGGGCTTCCGCTTCAAGGTCCTCTATGCCCGCTGTCTGATCTGCCGGGAGCGCCTGAAGCTGCCCCAGCACCAGCGCGTAAAGCGCTGCGTCAACGGTCGCTTCATCCGGCTCGTCAGCGATGACCGCTTCCAGAAAGGTTCGCAGCTTCGCCAGCAGGTCATCAATGGTGTCCTGATCGTAATCCTGTGTCTGGTAAACGCGCTCGTTTTGCTTGACCAGCATGTCTGTGCCACTGACCGCCGTGCCGGACAGCGCGATGATAAAGGCCGCGTCGGCGTTCTGCGCGACCATCGGCGCGATGATGCCGCCTTCGCTGTGGCCGAGGATGCCGACCTGTTCGCCGTTGATGTCGTCGCGCGTCCGCAGGTAGGCGATGGCGGCTTCGGCATCACTGGCGAAGTCCGTGAGCGTCGCGGTGGCGAAAGTGCCGCCAGAGCCGCCTACACCGCGATCATCGTAACGCAGCACCGCCACGCCATGCCGGGTGAGGTGGTCGGCGATCAGGCGGAACGGCTTGATCTGCGCGATCGGCTCAAGCGATTCGTCTCTGTCCTGTGGGCCGCTGCCGGAAATGAGGATCATCGCCGGGTGTGGCCCTTCGCCCTCTGGCAGCGTCAGCGTGCCTGCCAGCGTGATGTCGCCGTTTTCAAAGGTGACTTCTTCCTCAATGTATGGGACTTCTTCGGTAACTTCAGGCGTGGCTTCGGCGGCGGGGGCGGGCGTGAAGGCGTTGACCGCAGGCAGGAAAACCTGCTCATGCAGCGCCTCGTATTCGTCCGCGCTGGTTTGCAGCAGCACGACGTAACTGGTGCCTTCCTTCTCGGCCACCGCCACATCTACGGCAATGGTCATGTCCCCGACAGGCACATTCACCTGGTACAGCGTCCATTGCAGGGCTTCGGTTTGCAGCGTTTCGGTGCTTTCCGGCACTTCATCCAGCCCCAACTGCGGCAGCAGCGAAGTCCAGAGCTGCTCCATCGTGACAGGCGCGGCCTGTTGCGCCATCAGCGTGGTATCGGTGGCGCTGGCACGGCGCGCGTAAACGCCGGGCGCGATATTTGTCCAGCCTTCCGGGGCAACGCCGGAAACGTTGAACGTGTCATCGGTGTACGGGGTGAGGGTGATCGGTTCCTGCGCCAGCGTGTGGAAGGCCAGCAGCGGCAGGGCGGCGAGCAGCAGGAGATAAAATTTCATGGGGCGCTCCTTAAATCCAGAGGAAGTGACGTTGTGTTACTTACCCGCGATGCCGCGAAAAGGTTTGACGAAGCTGTTCAGCCGCAGGCACAGGTCATGTACATGGCGAGAAGGACGCTGTGGTCAGCATTTTTACCGATGAACGGGTTGTGGGATGGGCGAGCCGCTTTCAGCAGTTATTAACGATGTGGGCCGCGCCGGGGAGGTTGGGGTTGGCGCACAGGCACAGGGACTGGCACGCGCTGCGGCTTCTGTGGATTGAGCATCTGTTCAAGTTCTTTCACCACGTCGCGTACACGCCGTGCCACGTCATCCAGGATGCTCCGCTCACTTTTCGCCATCATACAGCCTTTCAGGTATTAAGCCGATATTGGTGGGGGTTCATCCTCGATGTGAGATATAAAAAAACCCCTACAGCCGTTATCGAGTCTGGAGGGGTATTAGCCAGTGGACCTAAAGGGATTCGAACCCTTGACCTCTTCAATGCCATTGAAGCACTCTCCCAGCTGAGCTATAGGCCCTGGAGATGCCTAGCATTGTAGCCCCTTCATCATCGAGTGTCAATATCAGGATAATGGAAAAATCAAAATTTGAATATAGGTCAAGTCGCTATTCTTATGTGACTTTTAGGCCTGATCGGTGTTGATAACAACCTTCTAACGCAAGCAGACCATCTGGACAGGGGAAACTTAGCCTGAAGGCCAGCCTATTTTGGGCAGCATCTGGCGCAGCGTCTCCAGCGGCAGGCCGACCACGTTGCTATAACTGCCTTCGATTTTGGCGACCGGGGCGAAGGCTTCGTGCTGGATCGCGTAGCTGCCCGCTTTATCAAACGGGTCGCCGCTGGCGATATAGGCTTCGATCTCCGCGTCGCTGTAGGCGCGCATAAAGACCTCGGTACAGGTGATCTCGGTCAGGGGCGGGTGCTGTGGCGCGCCCAGCGTGATCGCCGTGCAGACGCGGTGCGTCTCGCCGCGCAGGCGGCGCAGCATCTGGCGCGCTTCATGAGCATCGGCGGGCTTGCCCAGAATGTCGCCCGCGTGAATCACCACCGTGTCGGCGGCCAGAATGTAGGCCGGGGCGGCCACCTGCCCGCTGACCTGCGCGGCCTTCTGCTGGCTGAGGCGGCGCACATAGTCCAGCGGCGGCTCGCCGGGGAACTGGGTTTCGTCAATATCGGGCTTGTGGATGGTGAAGGTGATCCCCAGCGACGCGAGCAGTTCACGCCGCCGGGGAGAGCTGGAGGCCAGAATGAAGGCGGTCATACGGGGACTGCCTCCGGCTTATTCGTCGAACTCATCCTCGTAGTCGCCGTCCAGCGAATGAGGATGACCGTGATCCAGTTCGATTTCGCTGGCCGGGCGCAGCGCCACAACCTGCACGTCATAGGTGAGGGTCTTGCCTGCCAGCGGCGGGTTAAAGTCCAGCGTTACCACATCGTCATTGATGTCGGCAATGGTCGCCAGATAGACAAAACCATCTTCGTCTTCCACTTCAACGAGGGTTCCCACCTCCAGCGGGCCGGCATCGGCCATGTCGCTGCGGTCTACTTCCTCGATCTCGTCCTCGTCATACTCGCCGTAAGCCTCGTCGGGCGGCAGCGTGACATGCACACGATCACCCGCCTGCTTGCCAGTGAGCGCGGCTTCGAGGCCGGGGATGATGTTGTCCGCGCCGTGCAGATACTCCAGCGGGCTGCTGGCCTCGGTACGCTCAACTTCTTCGCCGTCCACAGTCAGCACGTAAGCCAGGCTGACCACCATGCCGTCGGTGATACGATCTGTCATGTGTTATATCCTCACGGAAAAAGCCCCTTCGGTAAATTTGGGGGCAAGTCGCGCCATTATAACGGCAGTCGGCAGGGAAAGAAATAGGCAGGGTGAACGATAAAATGCGGTACGAATGACCCTCACTCAAACGCGCGTGTTCTGCTCAAGGATGCGCTTGAGGTTGTGCAGCCCTTCCTGCAAATCGCGGACATTGCGTTCCTCGATGATGGCGCGGTTCATAAGCTGGCCGATGATCGAACCGGGCAGGCTGTAATCCACGCGAATCGTCAGCCTTGTACCGCCGGGGGCGGGTTCAAAGTCGAACATGAAACGGCTGTCAATGCCGCTGGTGGTTTCCACCGTCAGGCGCTGGTTTTCGGTCATCTCCATGACCCGGTGTTCGCCGCGAATACTGACGTTCATCATGTTGTATACATAGCGGGCCACCGAGCCGACATGGGTGGGCGCGGGTGTGACACGCTCCTGAAGCTCGATCGGCGGCCACCATTCCGCCATGCGCTCTGGCTGGTGCGCGATGAGGCCGAACACGGCTTCGACTGGTGCCTGAATAACGATAGACTGTTCGACGTGTGGCATGTGTATCCCCCTGCCGCGCCCGATGATAATAACAATTATAATGCCTGTGCGACGGTTTGCGGTGGAAGAAATTATTACAGATTGTTTCAGGGTTGTGTTGGGGCAGGGTTGTTAAGTCTGGCGTAGTAATAAGGGCGAGGTTTTGAAGCCCCGCCCCTGTGGATGAACACGCTGGTTTAATCGCCGCTTGCCCCGGTGGGCAGTTCGCTGCCCGCGCCCTGTCTGGCGGGCGGCAGCAGGCTGAACTCCTCGCCATCAATAATCACGGTCGGGTCTGGCGTAGGCAGGCCGTACTGGTCGAAGAAGGCGCGTACCTCGTCGGCCAGCATCTCCTCCTGATCGAGCAGGCGCTCGACCAGCGCGTGAACGATGTGCGCGTTCTCGCGCAGCGTCTCGCGCGTTTGTTTGAGGATTTTCTGGTAGGCCTCCTCAATGCCCGCCGCCTGCTCCGCCGTGAGGCCGTTAAAGCGCCCGGTGAAGATGTCGTAGCTGTAGCGCATCGCGCCGCCCAGCGTGCCGAGCATCCCGGCTGCTGCCATGCTGAGCAGTATCGCCTGAATGTTGGCAAAGTCCCCGGCCACGCCCAGAGTCTGGTTTTCCGCGCCGCAAAATTCCATCTCGGCGGCTTTCCCGGCGATGGAGACACACAGGCGGCCAAAGTGTTCCTCTTTGGTACGCAGCCCATGCACCGTTTCGCGGGCGGGGTAGTGCCACACATGCCCGAAGGCCGCCCCCTGCCGGATGATGGTAATACGCGCGATGCGGTGATCGGGCATAAACAGCCTGACCGCGACCGCGTGGCCGGCTTCGTGGTAGGCAAGGCGTTTGCGGGCTTCTGGCGAAATGTGCTTCAGCGGCGCGCGCAGCCCCATCTCATGCTCTGGCTGTGCCAGCCGGAAGTCGCTGTAATTCATGTAGCGCCGCCCGGCGAACAGCGCATAGCGCAGCGTTTCGTTCAGCACGTATTTGATGTCGGCGGGGGAGTAGCCGTAAGTTTCTGTCGCCAGAATGGCCGGGTCCATGCTTTCATCGTGCGCCATCTTCGACAGGTAATACTCGAAGATTTCGCGGCGGCCTTCCATGTCCGGCACATCCACGCGCACCTTTTTGTCGAAACGACCGGGGCGCAGCAGCGCCGGGTCGAGCGCGCTGATGCGGTTAGTCGCGCCGATGACCAGCACGCGCTTCTCCGGCTTGGGCGCTTTGCGCTTGAGGATGCTGCGGTAGAACCACGCGCGCAGCTTGAAGCGCCAGCCCTGCTCCTGACTGAAGCCGTCCATTTCGTTCAGCAGGGTATTGAGCAGACCCATCGCACCCATCGCGCCGCCCATCCCGCCCATGCCGCCGTCCTGTCCGCCGTCGTTGACACGGCTCACGCCGCCGCGCGACCCAACCGAATCGATCTCATCCATAAAGATGATGGCCGCGCCGTACTCCTTCGCGGCGCGGCGCGCCTTGCGGAACATGCCCTTCACCTTCATCTGGCTTGTTCCCATAAACATGCCTTGCAGCGTTGAGGTGTCCACATAGAAGAACGGCACGCCAGCCTCGGTGCTGATAGCCTTCGCCAGCCATGTTTTGCCTGTACCGGGCGGGCCTTCCAGCAGCAGGCCGTTGAGCGGCTCGCCGCCCGCTCTCTCGAAGGCCTTCACGCCGCGCAGCAGCATGACCACCTGCTGCGCCTGTTCCAGCAGTTCCGGCTGACCGCGATAATCATCGAAGCTCACGCCCTCCGCGCCGGGCATGATGGTGTACATGCGGGTGCGGGCCAGAAAGCCGAACAGCACCACGAACTGAAAGACGATGAACAGCGCCGCGAAGCCCAGCCGCAGCACCCAGGGAACCGCGCTGATGACGAAGGACATAATCTCCGGGCTGAGCAGCGCGGCCATGACGATGGCGAACAGGATAAGCCAGATGCGCCAGCTACGCACAAAGCGCAGGATACGGTTGGGCAGGCGGTTGCGACGATCTACTAACGTCTCCTCGCTCTCCCAGTCGTACACGCCCGGCTCAGGCATTGTGGGGGGATTTTTCAAAGTCATCAGTTGGCCTCCGGCAGCACTGGTTGTTCGGCCTTGCGGTAGCGCTCCAGGTCTACGGTGGGCGTAAACAGCCCGTAGCCATCAAAGAACGCTTTGACCTCATCGGACAGCATCTCGTCTTTTTCCAGCAGCAGATGGATGAGTTCTTCGCCCATCTCCCGGTGTACCCGCAGCGCGACGCGCACCTCGTCCAGCACCATGAGGAACGTCTCTTCCATCAGCTTCTCGATCTCTTTATGCTCCGGGATGGCGATGCCCATCGGGCCGAACATCCCGGCGGCGGCCATGCGCTGTAACACGCTGCGAATGTGCATGAAGTCGCCACCCACGCCGAGCGTCTGTGCGCCTTCGCCACAGAATTCCATCTCGCCCGCCTTGCCAGCGACCGACACGCGCAGCGCGTTCATCAACTGGTCATAGGTGGTGATGTACTCGTATTCCTCGTGGACAGGCTGGTAACTGACATGCCCAAACGCCCCGCCCTGACGGATGATCGTAATGCGCGAGATGCGGTACTGCGGCGTGTAGAGGCGGATGGCGATGGCATGGCCGGCCTCGTGCGCGGCCAGCCGCCGCTTGGCCTCCCCGGTCAGGCTCTTGATGGGCGAGCGCAGCCCCATCTCATGCTCTGGCTGTGCCAGCCGGAAATCACGATAGGTCATATAGGTGCGGCCATCGAACAGCGCGTAGCGCAGCGCCTCGTTGAGCAGGTACTTGATGTCGGCGGGGGTGTAGAAGTGCGTTTCAGCCGCCAGGATGAGTGGGTCCATGCTGTCGTCATGCGCCATCTTCGACAGGTAATATTCAAAGATGTCGCGGCGGCCTTCCATATCGGGCGCGTCTACCCGGATTTTCTTGTCGAAGCGACCGGGGCGCAGCAGCGCCGGGTCGAGCGCGTCAATACGGTTGGTCGCGCCGATGGTCAGCACGCGCTTCTCCGGCTTCGGCGGTTTGCGGCGCAGGATGTACTTGTAAAAGCCGCGTTTCCAGCGGGCGCGCCAGCCGTGTTCCTGGCTGAAGCCGTCCATCTCCACCAGCAGCGTACTCAGCACCATGCCAGCCGCGCCGCCCATGCCCCCGAACATCATCGGCAGGCGGTTGGGGCGTGCCAGCAGGCTTTCGGTGTGCTGTTCGCGCTTGGTCGCCACCCCGCCGCGCGAGCCTACCGCGTCAATCTCGTCCATAAAGATCACCGCCGCGCCGTAATCACGCGCCGCCCGCCGCGCCCGGCCATACAGCCGCCCGACGATGAGCGGGGACACGCCGAAGAACATGGATTGCAGCGATGACGCATCAATAAAGAAGAACGGCACGCCTGCCTCGGTGCTGATGGCCTTCGCCAGCCACGTTTTGCCGGTGCCGGGCGGGCCTTCCAGCAGCAGGCCGTTGAGCGGTTCGCCGCCGGATTCCTCAAAGACGCGCACGCCGCGCAGCAGCTTGACGACCTGCCGCGCCTGTTCCAGCAGTTCCGGCTGGCCGCGATAATCTTCAAAGCTCACGCCTTCCTGCCCCGGCCATATCGTGTACATGCGCGGGCGCGACAGCCACCAGAACAGCACGATGAACTGAAGCACGATGTACATGGCGGCGAAGGCAAGCTGGAAGGCGAAGGGGATAATCTGGAGGATGCCGCTCATCACATTGGGGTCGAGCAGCGCGGTGAGGATGATGCCAACGATAATCACGCGGCGCGGCCTGAAGAAACGCGCCAGACGATAACGCAGGCGCTTGCGCCGTTCTACCAGGGTCTCTTCATCTTCCCACTCATAACGACGGCGTTCTACGACAGGTTTGTCCCGCTGTGCGTCGTAGGGTGTCAGGCTCATAACAGTTTTCCTCTAAACCATAACTTGACAGTAAAGGGTGGTTACTGCGGGGGCGGTGTATGGCTCGCCCCTGCATGGGGACGCGCGCACTAATTCAGCATAAACAGCGGGTGATTGGGTTCACCCTGATAGAGTTCGGTCGCTTCCGGGCTGGCGTAATTCAGCGTTCCGGTGGCGATCAGGTCAAGGAAATTTGCCAGCCCGCGCGGGCCAGAGAGGTACGCGATCGCGTCGGAGCGGTCAATCTCGGCGTTAAGCTGTACCACCCCGATAAAGCTGAGGCCGCCGTTGTCCAGCGTTGGCACATCCTGCGGTACGATGAAGCTGATCTTTAGGGTGCTGATGCCGTCGCTTTCGTTCATCGTCCCCTGCCACGCCAGTTCCATCGCGCGCTGGATGGCGGAATACAGACTGACGATTCCCTGCTGGGTGGCGGGGTCGGCATCCTGTGGCGGCTGGAACAGCATGTTAATGACAAAGACATCTTCTGCTTCGTTCTTGCGGATTTCGATAATGTCTACATTCTGCGAGGCGACCTCGATGCGGTCGGCGGCAGACATCAGCGACGGGTCGCTGCGGCCAGTCTTGTCGGCCATGACCAGGTCGGAGCGTTCGACCACTTCTGCCGAGAGCGCTTCGGGCGACGAGGCCTCGCCACTTAACACGCGCAGGCCGGGGAACACGCTGCAACCAGCCGTCAACACGAACACTAAAATGAGAACCGGAACAACCTTCATGTTATGCCCTCGGTAAGACTGGATGAATCCTTCTGGCGCTGGTGCATAAACTCATGCACACCTGTTCACATTTCTTATACGATTTTAACCTAATACGCGGTTTTCGGCACAAGCAGATTTTCAAACTCAGAAATCTTAACAAAATTGCGCTGTCAGGCTTAAGCATAACCCTATATACTCAGTGGTTAGCTGTCAGGTTTGACCGGGTTCGGGCTGGTGTTGGCGAATTCATTTTCGTAGGGAATGGCCGCAGGCCAGGCGGGGTGAGGTTTCACGGTCGGGTTTCAAACCCGCCCCTACGCTTGAATGCTGATGGCAGACGCACGCGATGTATCGCGTCCCTACAAAAAAACCGTCAAAAGGTCAAATAACAACATAATCTAAATATCAGGCAAGCCCGCCCCAGAGTACCGCTTATGCGCTCCATTATCCTGTTTATCTGTCTTGTTTTGCTGCTTCCCACCGTCCACGCGCAGGAACTGCCGCCGTGTTTCGAGCGTGAGCGCTTTATTGACCCGCCCTGGGTCAACGGCCAGTTGTTCTGTCTTGAGCAGGTGATGCAGGACGAGAGCGCGGGCGAACTGGGCTTGACCGCGCTGGCAGCCGCTGACGACGGGACGCTGTACGCCGCGCGGCCTTTATACGGACAGGTGATGACGCTGTTCGATGTGGATGGCGACGGCCTGCCGGATGAAAGCCGCGTCGAGATTGACGGGCTGACGCAGCCCAACGCGCTGGCGTGGCATGACGACGCGCTGTACATCGCGGGCGGCGCGCATGTCTACCGCTGGCAGGCGGGCGAACTGGTCACGCTGGTGGATGACCTGCCCACCGGGGCGGGCTTCTGGACGGGCGGGCTGGCGGTGGCTGATGAACGGCTGTATGTGGCAACAGGCGCGAACTGCGACTTCTGCGAACCGGACGCGGGGCGCGGCGTGATCTACAGCTTCGCGCTGGATGGCGGGAATCGCCAGCTTGTGGCCGAGGGGCTGCGCCAGCCCGCCGCGCTGGCCTTCCATGAGGGCGCGTTATGGGTGGCCGACAGCGCCCGCGCTGGCCTGTTCGATACGCCTGATCTGGACGAGCTAAACCGCGTCACGCCGGGGGCGCATTTCGGCTGGCCGTACTGTGTGGGCGCGGCCAACATGCCTGACCTGCCCGGCGCGTTCGATTGTGCCAGCGCGACCCCGCCCGCCTT